>NZ_JBDFPL010000009.1:0-332045 GCF_039672565.1 Pseudomonas sp. Ps21-P2 | reverse complement strand
GGCGCGGGCCCACGGAGCGAGACCGGAGTGAAGGAACCCCGACGCAGGAGGGGCCCAACCAGGAGCACAAGCCCTTGGTTACTTGGGGCTTTATCAAGTAACTCGCCGAAGGCGAAACAGTCTGCCCCTAGGCAGACGCTTTTGATCTTCGCGGACTAAGCAACGCCGTAGATCCGGGGACAGATTAATTTACGATGAAGCGCTGTAAATAAATCAGTCCCCTGAACGCCTCACCCCACATCTATCTCCACCACATCCCCCACCAGCCGCACTGGCCAGGTCCGCAATCGCAACGCCGCATCCTCCAGACACGTACCGTCCTTGAGTCGGTAATGCTGCTTATATAAAGGCGAAGCGATCACAAGATCCCCGCCCAAACTGCCAATCAACCCCCGACCAATCACATTCACCCCCGTGACCGGATCGCGATTGTCCACCGCGAACAACTGCGGCGCGCCGCCGAGAGACGCCACATAAAACAGCGCCACCTGCGCAGTGCCCACCAGCGCCACCACACCGGAATTCAGCACCAGATCCTCACGCGTACAGACCGCGCGCCACATCTGAGTTTTCGGCAACTCCATCACTGCTGCATTGGCCTGGCTCATCGTGCAACCTCCACTGCGGCAATCAGATTCAACTCTTCAGCGCGCGCCGGACGACGCTGGCTGCGCTCCTTGACGAAATGAATGTCCGGGTCGGCGCCTTTGTCATTGACGAACGTGCGGAAGCGCTTGAGTTTCTCCGGGCTCTTCAGCGCGTTCGCCCATTCACACTCGTAACGGTCGACCACCAACTGCATCTGCGCCTCCAGCTCGGCGGCGAGCCCCAGGCTGTCGTCGATCACCACCGCTTTCAGAAAATCCAGCCCGCCTTCCAGGGACTCGCGCCAGACCGAGGTCCGCTGCAACTTGTCAGCGGTGCGGATGTAAAACATCAGCACGCGGTCGATGTAACGAATCAGTGTCTCGTCGTCCAGATCGGTGGCGAACAGCTCGGCGTGGCGCGGGCGCATGCCGCCATTGCCGCACACGTACAGGTTCCAGCCGTTCTCCGTGGCGATCACGCCAATGTCCTTGCTCTGTGCTTCGGCGCATTCACGGGTGCAGCCGGACACCGCGAATTTCAGCTTGTGCGGCGAGCGAAGGCCTTTGTAGCGGTCCTCGATGTTGAGCGCCATTTGCACGCTGTCCTGAACGCCGTAACGGCACCAGGTGCTGCCGACGCAGGATTTCACCGTCCGTGTCGACTTGCCGTAGGCATGGCCGGTCTCGAATCCGGCAGCGATCAGCTCGGCCCAGATGTCCGGCAGCTCATGCAGCTGCGCGCCGAACAGGTCGATGCGCTGGCCGCCGGTGATCTTGGTGTACAGGTCGTATTTCTTCGCGACCGCGCCGATCGCGATCAGGCCGTCCGCAGTGATCTCGCCCGCCGGGATGCGCGGCACAACCGAATACGTGCCGTTCTTCTGCATGTTGGCCATGAAGGTGTCGTTGGTGTCCTGCAGCGGCACCAGCGACGGGTCCATGATCGGCCGGTTCCAGCACGAGGCGAGAATCGAGCCGACGGTGGGTTTGCAGATGTCGCAACCCAGATGGCCTTTGCCGTGGCGGGCAAGCATCTCGTCGAAGCTTTCGATGTTTTCCACGCGGGCGAAGGCGTACAGCTCCTGCCGGGTAAAGGCGAAGTGCTCGCACAGACTTTTATCGACGGCCACGCCGCGGGCAATGAGTTCGTGCTCGAACACGCTTTTCAGCAGCGCCGTACAGCCGCCACAACCGGTGGCTGCTTTGGTGCAGGCCTTGAGCCCGGCAAGATCGGTGCAGCCACCATCGATGGCCGAGCAAATTGAGGCTTTGCTGACGTTGTGGCACGAACAAATAGTCGCCGTGGCGGGCAGGGCATCGGCACCCAACGTCGGCGCGCCGTCGCTGTGGGGCAGGATCAGGCTCGATGGATCGGCGGGCAGCTTGATGCCGTTCTGCGCGTATTGCAGCAGGGTGTCGTAATAGCTGTTGTCACCCACCAGCACGGCGCCGAGGACTTTTTTGCCATCGGCCGACACCACCAGACGGCGATAACTGCCGCTGGCCTCGTCGATAAACCGGTAACTGCGCGCACCCGCCAACGCACCATGGGCATCGCCGATGGAGCCGACATCGACGCCGAGCAGTTTGAGTTTGGTCGACATGTCGGCGCCGAAAAAAGGCTCGGCGACCTGGCCGCACAATTGCGCGGCGACATTGCGCGCCATTTGATAACCCGGCGCGACGAGGCCAAAAACGCTGCCGTTCCAGGCCGCACACTCACCGATGGCGAAAATGTCGGCGTCGCTGGTGCGGCAATGTTCGTCGATGGCGATGCCGCCGCGCGGGCCCAGCGCCAGCTCACACTGGCGGGCGAGGGCGTCTTGGGGGCGTATGCCGGCGGAGAAGACGATCAGGTCGGTTTCGAGGAATTCATCGCCGGCGAAATTCATCCGGTAGCGGTATTCCTCACCCGCGCTGATGGATTGCGTCGCGCGAGACAGATGCACGCCAACGCCCAGCGCTTCGATGCGCGCCTTCAGGGCGGCGCCGCCGTGGTCATCCAGCTGCACCGGCATCAAGCGTGGCGCAAATTCAACCACGTGGGCTTCCAGACCCAGCGACTTCAGCGCGTTGGCCGCTTCCAGTCCCAACAGCCCACCGCCGACCACCACACCGCGTTTCGCCTGACTCGCCGCGGCGCGGATGGTGTCGAGGTCGTCCAGCGTGCGGTAGACCAGTCGCGAGTTGCCTTCAGCACCTTCGATGGGCGGAACGAAAGGATACGAACCCGTCGCCAGCACCAGCTTGTCGTAACCAAAGCTGCCCTTGGCGGTGATCACTTCGCGCCGCGCCCGGTCGATTTCCAGCACCGGCACGCCCAGGTGCAGCGCAAGCCCGGTCTGCTCATATAAAGAAGCTGCGCTCATCGCCAGTGACTCGGCGTCGCGACCGCCAAAGTATTCGGACAGGTGCACGCGGTCGTATGCGCGCTGGCCTTCCTCACCGAACACATGAATGCGGTAGCGCTCAAGGGCTCCGGCGGCGATCAACTGCTCGACGCAGTGGTGACCCACCATGCCGTTGCCGATGACGATCAGGGTTTGGACGTCGTTGAGTGGGGCGACTGTGGTGGTCATATCGAGTCCCGGCCAAGGCCAATCAGGTTTTTTGAAAGCAAAAAAAAGGCGCCCGGAACCTCTCGGTTCCAGGCGCCTTTGCCTGTTCTTTATGGGTTGCCGCGCGACCACAGTGTCGACGTCAATCTGGTGAGCCCGATGCCGTGGACGGCTGGCGGTCCGCGTTGACCGGCCAGGGCTGCCAACCGCGTGTTCAGGCTGGACTTGATAAGGGACGTAGCAATGGCTGTGCCAGCGGGCAATATCAAGGCATTGGCCCCGTTTCGTTCCGGCCAGACGCGTACGTTTTACGGGTAGAAGCGTGATCGTAAGCCGATCTCATCACCCTCGAGAGCAGACGGTTCCGGCTCGAAAAGGGTGCGATTTACCCTGGTGCGCCCCACGGTGAAGCTCAGCGTCCATTCATCACATTAGCAAAATCCACTGAATACCTCCGCTGCACGTCCCTCGGCCACGCTGGCCTGCCGTTTGCAACACCGTGCCCGCAGGCAATCAACGCCGATTGCCATATTCACGACAAAGGCGCCGTGTGCTCTCCGTTTTTCAACGGCTGAGAACAGGGCGTCTTTTTTTGCTTTCAGGAAACGGAATATGGCGAGCAACAGCGTAAAGAGCGTGTGTCCTTATTGCGGCGTTGGCTGCGGCATCGTCATGCAGGTCGAGGACAACCGGGTCATCAAGGTGGTTGGCGACAAGACCCACCCGAGCAATTTCGGCCGCCTGTGCACCAAAGGCACCACCTGTGGCCAGGCGATTGCCGAGTCCGGGCGGATGGAGTCGGCGTACATCCGCCATCAGCGCAGCCACGAGCCGGTGCGCGCGGAAATGGACGCCGCGATCAGCGAAACCGCCCGGCGCTTGCGTGGGATTCTGGACCGCGACGGCCCCGCCGCACTGGCGTTTTACGTCTCGGGGCAGATGTCCCTGGAGGCGCAATACCTGGCCAACAAACTCGCCAAAGGCTTCGTGGGCACGCCCAATATCGAGTCCAACTCGCGGCTGTGCATGGCGAGCGCGGGCAGCGGCTACAAGCTTTCATTGGGCGCGGACGGGCCGCCGGGCTCTTACGATGACTTTGACAAAGCCGACCTGTTTTTCGTGATTGGCGCCAACATGGCTGACTGTCACCCGATCCTGTTCCTGCGCATGATGGACCGGGTCAAGGCCGGGGCGAAGCTGATCGTTGTCGATCCCCGGCGCAGCGCCACCGCCGACAAGGCCGGGCTGTTCCTGCAAATCAAACCGGGTACTGACCTCGCGCTGCTCAATGGCCTGTTGCACTTGCTGGTGGAGAACGGCGACACCGACGCCGATTTCATCGCCTCGTTCACCCAGGGCTGGGACGTCATGCCCGAGTTCCTCGCCGAGTACACGCCGGCTTACGTCGCGCAGGTCACCGGCCTGGCCGAAGCCGACATTCGTCAGGCGGCGCGGATGATCGGCGCGGCGCAGGAGTGGATGAGTTGCTGGACCATGGGCCTGAACCAGAGCACCCACGGCACCTGGAACACCAACGCGCTGTGCAACCTGCATCTGGCGACCGGGGCAATTTGTCGGCCCGGCAGCGGTCCGTTTTCCCTGACAGGCCAGCCGAATGCCATGGGCGGAAGGGAAATGGGCTACATGGGCCCCGGACTTCCCGGACAGCGCTCGGTGTTAGTGGACGCCGACCGCCGCTTCATCGAAGACCTCTGGAACATCCCGCACGGCAGCATCCCGCACCAGCCCGGCGGCGGCACCATCGACCTTTTCGAGCAGATGCGCGACGGCGTGATCAAGGCCTGCTGGATCATCTGCACCAACCCGGTGGCCAGTGTCGCCAACCGCACTTCGGTCATCGACGCCCTGAAGACTGCCGAACTGGTCATCACCCAGGACGCCTTCCTCGACACCGAAACCAATCGCTACGCCGACATCCTGTTGCCGGGCGCGCTCTGGGCCGAGGCGGAAGGGGTGATGATCAACTCCGAACGCACCCTCAACCTGACGCAACAAGCCGTCGATGCGCCGGGGCAAGCGTTGCCGGACTGGCAGATCATCGCCAGGGTCGCCTGTGAAATGGGCTTCGCCGACGCCTTCAGTTACGCCTCTGCGGAGGAGGTGTTCGAGGAAATCAAGCAGGCGTGGAACCCCGCCACGGGCTACGACATTCGCGGCGCGAGTTATGGGCGGCTGAGGGATCAACCGGTGCAGTGGCCGTGCGCCCCAGCCGACGAGCACACACGCAACCCGATCCGTTACCTGAGCGATACCGACGCACAACCCGTTGAGGCAGCGACACGTCCTGCGATCCTTTTTCCCACCGCAAACGGCAAGGCGGTATTTTTCCCACGCCCGCACATGGCGCCGGCTGAACTGCCCAACGACGCATTTCCCATGGTGCTCAACACCGGCCGCCTGCAACACCAATGGCACACGCTCACCAAGACCGGGAAAGTGCCGACACTGAACGCGCTGAACGCGCGGCCGTTCGTCGAGCTGCACCCCGACGATGCCCTTGGGCTGGGCATCCGCGAAGGCGATGGCGTCGAGATCCGTTCCGCGCGAGGGCTGGCGGTGTTGCCTGCGCTGATCAGCGACCGTGTGCTGCAGGGCAACTGCTTCGCGCCCTTTCACTGGAACGACGTGTACGGCGACAAACTGGCGATCAACGCAGTAACCAATGACGCCGTCGACCCCATTTCCCGACAGCCCGAATTCAAGTGCTGTGCGGTCGCTTTGCGCAAAGTCGAGCTGATCGGGCATCGCTTCCTCGATTTGCCCCAAGCCGAGACTGTGACGCAAACAGCGTCCGACCAAGCGCCGCTGTTGACGCTGCTCTGGGCATCCCAAACCGGGAATGCCGAAGCGTTGGCCCGGCAGTTCGGTGACCATTTGAAAACCGCCGGCGTGGCGGTTCAGGTCGCAGCGATGGACAGTTTTCCCTCGGAGCGTCTTGACCAGCTGCAGCACGTCGCACTGATCAGCAGCACCTTCGGCGACGGCGAATCCCCCGACAACGGGCAACAATTCTGGCAGTCACTGGCTGCCCGGAAAGCGCCTCTGGCGTCGCTGCGCTACGCCGTGCTGGCGCTCGGTGATTCAAGTTACGACCGCTTTTGCCAGCACGGCAAGAACCTCGACCAGCGCCTGCAACACTTAGGCGCTTCACCGCTGATCGCCAGAGTCGAGTGCGACGGCGAATACCAGGCCCAAGCAGACACTTGGTTCACAGGGTTGCAGCAGGCCCTGTCGCTGAATCTTCCTATTCCTTCAATCGTCGACAACGCACCGGTTTTTGGGAATCAACCGTCACGGACGCAGCCCCATCACGCGCGTTTGTCCCTCAACCGGCGTCTGAACGCAGACGGTGCCGCGAAGGACACGCGGCAACTGGCGCTGACCCTGGAAGGCTCGGGCATGACCTATGAAGCCGGCGACGCCTTGGGGGTCTGGCCGCGCAATTGCCCCGAGCTAGTCGATGAATTGATCAAGCTCACGGGACTGAACGCCGAGCAATCGGTGCGTGGCGTGAAGACGACCGACGTGCCGCTGCGTCAGGCGCTGGCCGAGCAATTCGAGATAGCACGACCGAGCGCGGACACCCTGGCATTCATCGCCGAGCGCAACGGCAGCAATGACCTGAAAACACTCCTGACCGAGCCGTTCAAGAGCGAGCTGAAGGACTGGCTGTGGGGCCGGCAGTTGGCCGACGTGTTGCGCGAGTTCCCGATTGCCTGCTCTGCGGAGGAGTGGCTTGACCACCTCAAACCGCTGCAGCCACGGCTTTATTCCATCGCGTCGAGCGCCAAGGCGCATCCCGATGAAGTTCACCTGACGGTTTCCGCCGTGCGCTACGGCCCGCGCAAAGGCGTTTCATCGACCTTCCTGGCCGATCGGGCGGGGGAGTGCGAGGTGCCCATTTTCCTGCAACCCACGCGGCATTTTCGCCCGCCCCTCGATGGCGATGTGCCGATGATCATGATCGGCCCGGGCACCGGGGTGGCGCCGTTTCGGGCGTTTCTGCAGGAGCGGCGCGCCCGGGGCGATCGGGGCCGTAACTGGCTGTTCTTCGGCGAGCAGCATCAGGCCACCGACTTTTACTACCGCGATGAGCTGCAAGGCATGCGGCAGGACGGCCTGCTGACCCGGCTGAGCCTGGCGTTTTCCCGGGATCAGGCAGAGAAGATCTACGTCCAGCAGCGCATACAGGAACAGGGCGCCGAACTCTGGCGCTGGCTGGAGGAGGGCGCGCACCTGTATATCTGCGGCGATGCCTCGCGGATGGCGCGGGATGTCGATCAGGCGCTGCGTCGTGTGATCAGCGAGAAAGGCGGCATGAGCCTGGAAAAAGCCGCCGAACAGTTGCGCTGTCTGACTGAGCAAAAGCGCTACGTGCGGGACGTGTATTAGCCGCGTTCGCTCACCCTGTGGCTGGCCGCTGAACCCCAACTGAACGGATTTCTCGATCAAACAAGAAAACCTTTGGATACCTGAACTTATCTGCCTTTTCTCCCTCTCATGCCGGTAGCCATTGATCGCGGCAGCCTGATAAGCTCGCGGCTTTACTCGTTTGCCCTATTGGCGCATGAACAAGGAAACAGAATGAAACAGCATCGGTTGGCAGCGGCGATTGCCCTGGTCGGTCTGGTACTCGCGGGCTGTGACAAGCAAGCCAGCACCGTTGAGCTGAAAACCCCGGCCCAGAAAGCCTCTTACGGTATCGGCCTGAACATGGGCAAAAGCCTGGCTCAGGAAGGCATGGACGATCTGGATTCCAAAGCGGTTGCGCTGGGTATCGAAGACGCCGTTGGCAAGAAAGAGCAGAAGCTCAAAGACGAAGAGTTGGTTGCAGCGTTTGGCGACCTGCAAAAGCGCGCTGAAGAGCGCATGGCCAAGATGAGCGAAGAGTCGGCAGCCGCCGGCAAGAAGTTCCTCGAAGAAAACGGCAAGCGCAAGGAAGTCACCACCACTGCTTCCGGCCTGCAGTACGAAATCATCAAGAAAGCCGACGGTCCAGTACCGAAGCCGACTGATGTCGTGACCGTTCACTACGAAGGCAAGCTGACTGACGGCAAAGTGTTCGACAGCTCCGTTGAACGCGGCAGCCCGATCGATCTGCCGGTGAGCGGCGTGATCCCGGGTTGGGTCGAAGGTCTGCAGCTGATGCACGTTGGCGAGAAGGTCAAACTCTACATCCCTAGCGAATTGGCCTACGGCGCACAAAGCCCTAGCCCAACCATCCCGGCAAACTCGGTTCTGGTCTTCGACCTGGAACTGCTGGGCATCAAGGACCCTGCAGCTGCAGGCGCCAATGATGCTGCTGCCGGCGCTGATGAAGAAGAAGAGGCTGCCCCGGCCGCTGAACCGGCCAAGCCAGCCGCCAAGAAGTAATCGTTCGAAAGACCGATTACCGCTTGAAAGAAATGCCCCGTCTCGACGGGGCATTTTCATTTCCGGGCCGATTTGATCGAACCGGCTTGAGCGGGCAGAGTCCCATGTCGGTCAGTCAACGGGCGTTAAGCCGGGATTTGTCGGAGGCTGCGCGTTGTTCGTTGGGCTTTGGCTAGCGCCGCAGGCCCGGAGAGTCAACGGTTTTTTGCGGGTTTTTATGTGTGTAAAAAACGCGCGATTTAACTGCGGACCCATTAGAACGGGCGTTCCGGCCCCGAAAAACGGGTCTGTTCACAAGGTTATCCACAATTTGTGTGGATAACCTTCAGGTGCGGAATCGGCGTACGCGTCGGTAGGCTGCCGCGACACACGCAGTAAGCCAGCAAGTCGATTTTTATCGGTAATCGTGGAGTAGATATGAAAGCACCCTGGAATCTCATTCGTTATCTGCCCATGGCCAAGCGCTTGATGGCGGCAGGTCGCCTGCCTGCATTGCTGTTTGCCGTTGCCGGCAAAACGGCCAGTGAGGGCGGTCGGCTGGGCAAGATCAAGGACGATTTGAAACTGCTTCAGGCGTTGTGCCTGGCCTACTGGCGCGGGGAATATCGCGCCATCAGCGGTAAGGCGATTCTTTCGATCGTGGCCGGCCTGATGTATTTCCTCAGCCCTCTGGATGCGATTCCTGACTGGATTCCGGGTCTGGGGATGCTGGACGACATCGCCGTGCTGGCGTGGGTAATGAAACACCTCGAGGCCGAGCTCAGCGCGTTCCGTGCCTGGCGCGAATTGCAGAACCCCGAAAAGCTCGCGGTGGTTGAGCGTCTGCCGGCGACGCCTGTGTTGCTTGAGCACGAGAAGAAGATCTGACAGCGGGTTTATGTGGGTGATTACTGTCGCCGTCCGCGATCCGTTGACTCCGCATACGCCAGTCGTCTCCCACCGCTGGTAAGATGCCGCCATACTTAGAAAAAGACTACGTAAAGGCGTGGTTTGTCCTACAGAGGGGGGGTGGTATGGATCTTCAGGTTATCTCGCGCGATGGAGAGCCGGAATATGCGGTGCTGCCATGGGCGCAGTATCAGGCCCTGTTGCGGGCCGCGGGTGTTGTATCCATGCCTGCGTCCGCGGCGGCGGCTCATACTGAGGCCTCTGGCGGCCAGCCCTCCAGCGCAACTGATCTTCCTTCATTCGATCAGCTAGGTGCATTACGCCAAGCGAAGGGCCTGGAAGTGGCGCAACTGGCGCGCACGGTCGGCATCAGCCCCTCTTACCTGGACCTGATTGAAAGCGGCGCCCGTGAGCCGGACGCGGCCATTCGCCGGAGTCTGGCGTGGGAGCTGGGTGTTGCGGGCTGGCGAGGTGAGGCATGAGCGTGCGCATCAGTCGCCAGCATTGGGACGGATTGCTCGCCGAACTGGACCTTGCCCGTCGCCAGCGTCATCTGGTGACCTATCGCGCGTTGCTGGAGCGCTTGCAGTTACCTACACCCGCCATGCAAACCCTGACCGCTGCCCTCGAACACCTCGCCGCCCTCGACGCCCGCGCCGAGCAGCCGTTGCGCAGTTCGTTGGTGATCAGTCAGGGCGCCAGCCGACTGCCCCGCACCGGGTTCTTTGAATGCGTCGAGCGTTTGGGCCGATTCTCAGGCCCTTCGGACGGCGTCGCCGCTGCCTCCTGGCACGCCTCGGAAGTGGCCCGAGTGTTTGAGTTCGAGTACCCGCAGCCGGTGAAACCGGAGTAGAGCAGGCGTCTGATTCCCGGTTCGCCGGGCTATCGCCTTCGCGAGCAAGCTCGCTCCCACAGGATCTGTGTCGCACTTGGTATTTCAGACTGATCTCGGACCTGTGGGAATGATCCGCCCACCCTCGGGTTTCCGGGCTGAACGCGGGCCTGTGGGAGTGAGCTTGCTCACGAAGAGGCCGGGACATCCACCGAATATTCAGCGGCTGAAATGCAGTCTTCGCGAGCAAGCTCGCTCCCACAGGATCAGTGTCGAACCCGGGATTCGAGATTGCCCCCAAACCCCTCCTGTAATGCCGGCATCTCACCCCAATACCGCCTGATTCAACGTCGCCATCACCTCCGCCTCCAGCGTATCGATCACATGCACACTCGCGCCGATTACGTCTTTGGCGTGGTGTTTGGCCTGGGAAGCCAGTTCAGCAAGCTGGCTGGCGTCCAGCGTGGTGCAGACTTCCGGATGCAGATGCACAACGCCGATGGACAGCGACAGCAGCGGAAATTCCTGACGGTGGCCTTGCCGGTTGAGCGCCACGAAGCAGCCCGCCTCCAGGTGCTCGGCACGGTAGAAGCGTCGGCACTGGTTCTGGAAATCCTCCAGCAGCATGTTCAGGCGTTTGCGCCAGTCGTCCGAGCCCAGCACCATCAGGAAATCATCGCCGCCGATGTGGCCGACGAAGTCGCGACTCGGGTCAATCCGGTCGTTGAGGCATTGCGCCAGACACAGCAGAACCTCGTCGCCGCGCCCGTAGCCATAGATGTCGTTGAAGGGTTTGAAGCTGTCGATGTCCACGTAGCAGATCATCGACTCGCGACCCTGCTGCAACAGCCGTGTCAGGCACTGCTGGATCGGTACATTGCCTGGCAGCAGGGTCAGCGGATTCGCGTAGCGCGCCTGCTGGATCTTCAGTTCCGTAATCAGTTTCAGTACATCGATAACCCGGCCCAGCCCAAGGTAGGCGCCGTTCTGCATGATGATGAAATCTTCTTCGATGCGTTGCCGCGCGCGGCTGGTGATGAGTCGGCTCACCTGCTGCAGCGACTGGCTCAGCTCGACGGCCAGAAAGTCGTCGCTCATCAGACGACTAATGGGCTTACGCGCATACAGTTCGGTGGCGAAGGGCTTGAGCAGCACGTCCGACAGCGAGTGACGGTGGACGATGCCGATCGGCTGATGCTGCTCATCCAGCACTGCCAGCGAGTTGAGATTGGCCTGCTTGCGGAATGCTTCGAGCACGGTCGCCGTGGGCGTGGTCTGCACCACTGCCGGCTGCTCGTTGAGCAGGGCGCTGAGGTCGCTGGTTTCCTCAACAAAAGTAGCGGCGGCAGGGTCGATTTTCGGCAGCAGCGCACGGGCGTCACGGGGCGGAAACTCCTGTGGCCGGCACAGCAAATAGCCCTGAACCAGCTCGACGCCCATGTCGATCAAGACCGCCAGCTCCTCCTGCAACTCGATGCCTTCAGCGATCACCAGCGCCCGCGACGCCTTGGCCATCTGCAGCATCGAGCCGACGAATTCGCGCTTGACCGCGTCCTGATGAATACCGTCGATGAAATGCCGGTCGATTTTCACGTAATCCGGGCGCAACTCGGACCACAGCCGCAGGCTTGAATACCCTGCGCCCAGGTCATCGAGCGCTATGGAAAAACCCATGTCGCGGTAGTGATAGAGCGCGTTGTACAACAGGCCGAAGTCATCCGTCGGCGTCTGCTCGGTCAGCTCGATGACCACGCGGCTCGGCGGGATTCCGTAGCGCTGCAACAGCTGCAAGGTGCGCCCCGGCGGGTGCGACGCTTCCAGCAGGGACTCCGGCGAGATATTCAGAAACAGCTTGCCCTCCAGTTGCTGCTGGCTGAAGCGCCGACAGGCCGACTCGCGGCAGGCCAGTTCCAGCTCACTCAGGCGCCCGGCCTGGCGGGCCACGGCAAACAGACTGAGAGGGGAATGCAGCGCGCTGTTGGAAGGGCCGCGAGTCAGGGCTTCGTAGCCGAGAATGCGCCGATCCGATAGCGACACAATCGGTTGGAACAGGCTGTGCAAGTCGCCGTGAGTCAGGATCGAACTCAGAGCGCTCAGCTGTTCAGTCACGGTCATGGCAATCTCGGGGCAAGAAAAAGGGGCTGGACGCTTGTGGCGTCGAGCCCTGCTATTTCACGACAGCTTCATGACTGTTTGATGACGATTTGCCATCATTTCGTCACGTTTCATGCTGTTTTACTTTTTCGCCACCGAGCCGCTCAAGCCCAGATAATCGAGCAAGATGCGCCCGGTTTCAGCCAGATAGGCGTCATCCTCGGGTTTGGTCTTGTCGTCATCCGAAGGCAGCGCGTCTTCGTCTTCTTTCTTCAGCTCCTTCAGCGGTTCTTCGCCTTTGGCCTTGCGACGCACGTTCTCCATCGCCAGCTGCTGGCTCTCGATGTCGGCGTGTTGCTTGCGGCGTTCGGCTTCATTGAGGCTGACGGTTTTTTCGCTCATCAACTTCTTCGCCAGCGCGAGTTTCTCTTCGATGAAGACAAACTCGGCGTCTTTGGCCGAACGCACGTCGTGGCGCGATTGCAGCTGAGCAAGGAACGGTTTGAACGGGTCCACCGCAGGCTTGATCGCCGGCTTGATGGTGTCGTAGGTCATCGCTTCAGGCAGTGCGCTTTCGCCGATTTCCTTGGTGTCGATGATCGACGGGTAGGCGATGTCAGGCAGTACGCCCTGGTGCTGGGTGCTCTGGCCGGAGACCCGGTAGAACTTCGCCAGCGTCAGTTTCAGTTCGCCATGGTTCAGCGGCTGAATGGTTTGCACGGTGCCTTTGCCGAAGGTCTGGCCACCGATGATCAGCGCGCGGTGATAATCCTGCATGGCGCCGGCGAAAATCTCCGAAGCCGAGGCAGAGAGGCGGTTGACCAGCAACGCCATCGGGCCTTTGTAGAACGCACCGCTGTTTTCGTCTTCCAGCACATCGACCTTGCCGTCGGCGTTACGAACCAGAACGGTCGGGCCTTTGTCGATGAACAGACTGGTCAGCTCGGTGGCTTCCTGCAGCGAACCACCGCCGTTGTTACGCAGGTCGATGACCACGCCGTCGACTTTCTCCGACTGCAATTCGGTCAGCAGCTTCTTGACGTCGCGGGTCGTGCTCTTGTACTCGGGATCGCCGGCGCGGTAGGCCTTGAAGTCCAGGTAGAAAGCAGGGATCTCTATGACGCCCAGCTTGTAGTCCTTGCCGTCCTGGTTCAGGTGCAGGATCGACTTCTTCGCCGCCTGCTCTTCGAGCTTCACGGCTTCGCGGGTGATCGACACGATTTTGGTGGTCTGGTCGCTCGGCGCATTGCTGGCCGGGACGATTTCCAGACGCACGACCGAGCCTTTCGGACCGCGAATCAATTTGACCACTTCATCCAGACGCCAGCCGATCACGTCGACCATTTCTTTGTCGCCCTGGGCGACGCCGATAATCTTGTCGGCGGTCGCCACTTGCTTGGTCTTGGCGGCGGGGCCGGCCGGCACCAGGCGGACGATCTTGACGTTGTCGTTGTCGCTCTGCAGGACAGCACCGATGCCTTCCAGGGAAAGGCTCATGTTGATGTCGAAGTTTTCCGCGCTGTCAGGTGACAGATAGTTGGTGTGCGGATCGTAGGACATCGCGAAGGTGTTCAGGTACGCCTGGAACACGTCCTCGCTGCGGGTCTGGCCCAGACGCGCGAGTTGGTTCTTGTAGCGCTTGGTCAGGGTTTCCTGAATCTTCGCCGGGTCTTTGCCGGCGATCTTCAGGCGCAGAACCTCATCCTTGACGCGCTTGCGCCAGAGGTCGTCGAGTTCGGCTTCGTTCTTGGCCCAAGGTGCGTCCTTGCGATCAACCAGCAAGGTTTCCTGGGTGTTCAGGTCGATCTTGTCGACGCCCTTACTCAGCTGCGCCAGGGCGAAATCCAGACGCGACTTGATGCGGTCCAGATAACGTTTGTAGATGGTAAAGCCCGGGGCCAGGTCGCCACTTTTAAGGAAGTCGTCGAACTGGAAACGCCACTTGTCGAACTCGGCGATGTCGCTGGCGAGGAAGTAGCTGCGCGCAGGATCGAGGAGTTTCAGGTAGCTCTGATAGATGATTTCCGAACGCTTGTCGTCCAGCGGCGGCTTGCTGTAGTGGTGGCGCTTGAGCAGCTCCACGACATTCAGACTGGCGATGACTTCATCGCGATCAGGTTGAAGATTATCCCAGCTGTTGGCGGCGAACGAACTGGCCGACATTGGCAGGACAGTCAGGCCAATGAGTAATGCAAGGGTGGTGCTGGGTAAGAAATGCTTCATGCTGATTCGACGCGGGGACAATTGATAACGCATATTAGGCCGTCTTTGGAGGTCGCCGGTTCGGTCAGAACACGGTCGCATAATGCAAAAAGCCCAGTGGCCGTGAGGCACATCGGGCTCAGTCAAGACTCACTATGGAGGCACCGTGAAAGCATTGCAAGGCGTTGAAGGTCGTGTGGAATGGGTTGAAGAGCCATCGCCGACGCTGGATGTAGGACAAGTCCGCATCAAGGTCGCAGCCGCCGGACTCAATCGTGCCGATTTGCTGCAACGCTCTGGGCATTACCCGCCACCGCCGGGTGTCACGGAAATCCTCGGGATGGAATGTTCCGGGGTGATTGCCGAGGTCGGCTCGGGCTGCGCCTGGGAAGTCGGCGACCGCGTGTGCGCGCTGGTTGCGGGCGGGGCGATGGCCGAAGAAGTGGTGGTTGATGCGCGGCATGTGCTGCCGGTGCCCGAGGGGATTTCGCTGCACGAAGCGGCGGCGATTCCTGAAGTGTACGCCACGGCCTGGCTGAATCTGTTCCAGCTGGCCGGCCTCCAGCCTGGCGAAAAAGTGTTGCTGCACGCCGGAGCAAGTGGCGTTGGTTCAGCTGCCATTCAGCTGTGCAAGGCGTTCGGCAACCCGGTCTGGGTCACCGTGGGCTCGGCGGAGCGGCTGGCGTATTGCGAATCCCTCGGCGCCCAGGGCGGAGTGCTGCGCAACGAGAACCTGGATGCGCTGAACGACTTCGCGCCGTTCAACGTCATCCTTGACCCGGTGGGCGCCAACTACGCGGCGCTGAATCTGAAGGTGCTCGGCGTTGACGGTCGTCTGGTGCTAATCGGGCTGATGGGAGGGCGCAAGTCCGAGCTGGACTTCGCTCAGGTGCTGGGCAAGCGCATCCATATTCTGGGTTCGACCCTGCGCAGCCGCGACGACCAGTTCAAGGCCGACCTGCTCAGCGATCTGGGGCAGCACGTCATGCCGCTGTTCACCGAAGGCCGGCTCAAGCCACAACTGGCGCGCAGCTTTCCGATCAGCGAAGCCGAAGCGGCCTACGCGGAGCTGGCCACCAATCAGGTGTCGGGCAAGGTCGTGCTGGTGATCGACGACAGTCTGGTGTGACCCTGCTTTTGCCCTTTTGCTGTTCGGTATAGCCGTGCCTCGTCAGCCGACCGGCGGTGGCCCGAACTGTCATTTCTGACAGTAGTCAGCCTGGCCCATTCGGTTCTCAATAAAGCCTTGTTGCGTTGCCTGGTCGGCGAGTGCCGGCTGAGAACGCTTCATCGGACGAGGTGAGGACAGGATGGCCAGGGACAGGAATAAACAGCCGCTCATGCGGCGAACAGGGAACGTTTCGAAGATCAATCTGGCGGCGCCCCAGGTGCCGGCGATTATTGATCCGAATGATCCGCTCGGCCTCGTTGCGACGGGAACACAGTCCAATGATCTAGAAGTGCTGGTGCCGCTGTGGGCGCTGCCGGCGTCGGATGGCGAGACCGACCTGCTGGAACTCTTCTGGAGCGGCGAGCCCGATAACCTGCCGGTGGCAAGCGCCAGTTTTCAAGGCCCCGTCGATCCTTCCCTGTTCCCTTTTTTACTCACGTTAGACAAGAAACACTTGCAGCCGGATGGCCAATACCAACTCTGGTACACGGTCACCAACGACGCTGCTGCGGTTGCACCTTCCGATCGGCGCACCGTCACCATCGACACCCGCCCGCCCAGCTACGATAAGCAGTTGCTGGCCTTGTTGTTACCCAATGATCTGGTAGACGGGGTGATCAACGAAGCGTACCTGGCAAGCCATGGCGATCAGGTAGAGCTGCGCCTGCCGAGCCCTGTGTACCTCGACGCGAAAGAAGGCGATGTCGTTGACCTTTACTGGTCACAGGACAACCCGCCAACGACATCGGTTGTGGCCAGCGTGACGGTGACCCAGGCGCAGATCGAGGCAGACGATATCCGCATCAGCCTGCCCGGCGACGCCGTGCGCGCACCGGACCGGGATGGCAATTTCTACGCCACTTACAAAGTACGAGACCGTGCCGGCAACGAGACCGACTCGTTCTCCCGTGAAACGCCCGCTGCCGTTGCGCTGAAGCCGCTGCCGGGGGGCGATCTCCCCGAGCCCGATTTTCCGGAAGCGGATATCTACGGCTATATCAACTGCAATAACGAGCCCTGGAATGGCATTACGGTACGGGTCACCTTCGTTCGTAACCTGTTCGAGTACCAGGACCAGATCACACTGTATTGGCAGGGCTATCACACGTTGAACGGCCACGATCCGATCGCGGGCACCGAGGGCGTATTTGCCAGAACGGTCAGCGTGAAGAACGTGACCGACGGTTATCTGGACATTCTGGTCGAGCCTTTCATTCCCCACATCGAACCCATCCTTGAAGGATCGGCGCTGGCCACTTACCGGTTGACGAAAGTCGGCGGGCAGTCGGGCGCGTCCTACGAGGGGCTAGTGAAGATCAATCGCAAGTTGCCCAGCGGCGAGATCTGCGGGCCGACGACGTTGGCCATGCAGTCTGACGCGACGTTGGCTGACGGATGCAGTGCCTGCCGCAAGGTCAGGGGTTTTATCGCCCGCGTGTTTCAGGCAATCGGGCGCGGCGGTAGAGGGAAGTAACGCGGAAACAAAGGACGCGCCGGGCTGGGTGGGCGCGAGTCAACTCAAGGAGAAACGACATGAGCATCAAACCAACCAAACGATCCATCGTTCTCGCGAATGCGCTCGAACGCAGTGTCAATAAACTGAAAACCCAGAAGAGAGCAGGCCAGCCTCGTGCCACGCTCGTCGCGCCGGTGTTGCCCGACTGGTGGCCGGGGGAGCCGGAGTTCGCCGGTTTGGTTCCTGCGGATAAGCAAGAAGAGGACATGGACATCTCGATCGGTATTTGGCCAAACCCTGCGCAAGATGACCAAACTGATTTCTTGCAATTTGAATGGAAGTTGCAAAACTCCTCCGACTGGCAACCGGCTCAGGCCGCGATTGAGCTCCCGGGGCCTCTGGATCCGGACAGTTTTCCTATCGTGTTGAAGTTGGCCAAGGAGAATTTCAAAATCCAGGGCACGTACGACCTTCGTTATACCGTTACAGGTGAAAACGGCGTCCTTACGCCGTCGGACCTTACTCAGATCATCATCGATAAAACGCCGCCGGCTAATAATCAATCGCCGGCCAAACTCACTTTCGTTGACCAGACAGTGACAGACGAGGGTATTACTGGAGAGTATCTGAACACGAATGGTGGTGTGGTGGTAGTGATCCCGGGTTATCAGGACGAGCAACCCGGGGATAACGTGGATCTATATGTCTATATGCCTGCCACCAGTCCCACCGAGCCAACGTATCGCGCTCCAATGGACCAGAACCGTCAAATCAAAATTCCAGCTGATAGGTTTGATGGTTTGCTGGATGGGTTCATCTATGTGTCCTACCGGCTGCTCGACAAAGTGGGGAATCACGGGCCGCGCGCCGATGACACAATCACCGGCCTGTTCAGAAATCCACTGCCCGAGGCTCCCCTGCCCCTTCCCACGGTGCCAAGGATCTCGGATGACAAGATTCTGAATCTGGCTGACATTGCTTCGGGTACGGAAACCCTCGTTGAGATCGAGCATATCCCCAACGCTTTGGAAGGCGATGTGGTCGAGGCGACCTGGGGGACTGCTGCAATCAAGATTTTCCACGAAGTCACCCAGCCGGCGGCCAAGATAGTGCTGAGCGTACCGTATGACTCGATACTTGAGCCGGCCTACGGCGGCGCCACCACCGTGCTGCCTACTTCCGTCAAGTATGTCGTCAAACGCGGGAACAGGACGTTCGATTCACCCGAAGCGATCATTGATGTCGACTTTTTTGTGCCCGGGCCGGTAAACCCTGACCGCCCGAACCCTGAAAATCCGAACCTTCCCAAAGTAACGGTGCGGGGTACCGGCGCGTCGCCCGAAGATAACGTGCTTAACGAGGACGACGCAGGTAAGCCGGTAGAAGTTACCGTGGCTCTGTACCAACCTATCGGCCCACAGGAGAGGATGGTGTTGTACTGGTATTCGCTAGACAACCCGGTAGCCGAATTCGCTCCGGTCGTCGACGCGACCAACCCGTACACGTTCACTGTCGAATGGGACGCCATCAAGGATCTGCCAAGCGGGACCAATGTGCCGGTCTTCTACACTGTCGGACGTATGAATGACACTGGCAACATTGAGCTGTGCGTTCCTACCCTGGTTGATGTCAGTGCGGCCTTGCCGATCAAGCTTGCTGATCCGGAGTTTCCTGATGCCGGATCCGCTGCAGGCGGGGTTCCCATTCTTAACTGCAATTCATTCATCGGTCCGGATCAAAACGTTGCCGTCGAGATCCCGTCGAATACTCCGCGGTTGAAGGGCGGTGAAACGCTCACTTTCACCTGGCAGTGCTACACCGACAAAGTCGGTAACGTCCCGGTGGGCACGGCACTGGTAACCGATAGAGATATCACCGAGGCCGAAGCTATCAATGGCTTTAGTCTGGTATTCGGGCCCTTCGAGACTCACATCAAGCCGGTCGGAACCAATGGTTCGATCAAGCTGACCTATGAATCCGATACCCAGCCGCCCATGAAAGGCGAAATGCTGATCAGGGCATCAGCGACGAATTCGGCCGGGTTTTGTCCTCCCAATCCGCGTCGTCGTGCAACCTCGAAAGGGTGCGGCTGTTAAGTTCGGGTCAACCTGAAATTTGCATCTTGCTGAGTCGTTTGATACCACCAGGGCTGCGTCACGCGGCCTTGGTGTTTAATCCGTCAGGTTTCCAAATCGGGCGGTAAACGGCAGGCGAAGTGCATTGTAGGAAGCTGCGCTCAAAAGGTTAGGAAACGTCCTACAACAGATATGGATTTGAAGAATGTAGTCTTCGCGCCCTTATCCTGCGGCGCTTAATAGCTGGTTCCGCGGGAGTGGCGTTTATTCCCAAGGAGCTGGTCATGGCTGAATCGCGTTTTATCCCCTCTCGATATTTCAAACCCTCAACCTTCATTTCTCTGGCCCTGTGCATCAGTGCCGTGGCCCAGGGGCGCGCGTTGTCACCTGGCGAGTCTACCGAGGTCAATCAGGGCGACTCGCCCGAGTCCTGGACCCTGGCCACCGGTTCTACCCTCACCGTTAACAACGGCGCACAAACGCTGTCGATCAACGGTGGAGGTGCAGGCAGCGTCGTCAATCTCAATACAGGCAGTTCGGCAGGCAGCGTCAACCTGAGTGCTCCAGGTGCTGTGGCCAACATCTCGGGTGCCAGCGTTATCGCAAGCGGCAGTGCCAACGCGCTGGTGCTCACCGACAGCTCGGCGATACTGAACAATGCCACCGTTGTCAGTACAAACGGTCTGGGTCTGTTCGGCACGCAAGTCGCCACCGGACCGGGGAGTTCGTTCCTGATTAACGGCGGCACCATTACCGGTTCCACTGGCGGCGCGTCGCTTTCCTTTGGCAGCAGTCTGGACGCCACCGGGGCGGTGATCACCGGCACTTCCGGGAACAGTTATGGGGTTCGAGGTTTTGGCTCGGACATTTCCCTGCGCGACAGCACCGTGACGGGGGGGCTGAATGGTCTTGCCTACCGCGTGGACGTTTCCAACGTGCGACAGGGAACGATCAATATCGAAGGCTCCCACATAGAAGGCACCAACGGCGCTGCGATCCTGCTCAATGGTCAGGGCGGCGGGATGGTTGCCAACCTCAACCTGCTCAACGGCACCACCTTGACGGGCGGCAACGGCAATGCGCTGGAAGTTTCCAACACGGCGACGGCGAACGTGCTGCTGCAGAGCAGTGAAGTGACCGGTAACTTCGCTATCTCCAACGGCAGCATTGCCAACCTGACCTTCGATCAGGGCCGGTTGATCGGTAACGTTTCGGCGGATGCCACCAGCAGCGGCACCCTGGCGCTGAACAATGGCTCTGCGCTCACGGGCGATGTCACCGGTATTGATGCGGTCAATCTGAATGCGAGTTCCATTACCGGAAACGTGACCTCGGCCAGCAGCGCCGGTGTGGTTTCGCTGGCTAACGGGTCAGTGCTGGAAGGCAACGTCAACAGCGACAACGTCAGCCTGAACGGCAGTCAGATGATCGGCGATATCACGTCGATGAGCAGTGCCGGCGTGGTATCGCTGGTGGAGGATTCGACGCTGCAAGGTAACGTCAGCAGCGATAACGTCAGTCTGAACGCCAGTTCAATGAAGGGTGATATCACGTCGACCAGCAACGCCGGTGTTGTATCGCTTGTCGGCGGTTCAACCGTAGAAGGTCAGGTCATCAGCGACAACGTCAGTCTTGACGCCAGCTCGATTACCGGCGATGTCACGTCGGCCAGCGGAGCAGGTGCCGTCAAGCTGGTTCGCCGCTCTTTGGTAAGAGGCAACGTGAACAGCAACAACGTCAGTCTCGATGCCAGTTCGATAGCCGGCAATGTCACCTCGACCGGCACCGCGGGCGTTGTGTCGCTGGCGGCAGGCTCCCTGGTGGAAGGCAATGTCAGCAGCAACGACGTTAGCCTTGATGCCAGTTCGATAGTCGGCAATGTCACGTCGATCGGCGGGGCAGGTTTGCTGAAGTTGCTGGGCGGCTCAACGCTGAAAGGCGATGTCAGCAGCAGTAATGTCAGCCTGGATGCCAGTTCGATGTCCGGTGATATCACCTCCGGTGGCGGCGTTGTTTCGCTGGCCAACAACTCGGTGTTCACCGGCAACTTGATCAATGTCGACAGCGCCACCCTCGCAGGGTCATCCACTTGGGATATGGCGGGTACCAATACCCTCAACTCACTCGCAATGAATGACAGCACGGTGAGGTTTGGCGCAACCAACGCGTTCTACCAGCTCAACGTCGGCACCCTGTCCGGCAACGGCACCTTCGTCATGGACGCGGACTACCTCACCAACGAGCACGACCTGCTCAACGTCACCGGTTCTGCGACGGGCAGCCATACCTTGCTGATCGCAGGTTCGGGCGCCGACCCGACGTCACCACAGCCCTTGACTGTCGTGCAGACCGGGGGCGGTAACGCGACCTTTACCTTGGCGGGCGATCGTGCGGTGGACGTGGGGACCTATTCCTATCAACTGGCGTCGGCCAGCAACAGCGCTGGCGGAACCGACTGGTTTCTGGACCCGAACACCGCGACCATCAGCCCCGGCACGCGCTCGGTGCTGGCGCTGTTCAATACCGCGCCGACGGTCTGGTACGGCGAGCTGACGTCGCTGCGCAGCCGCATGGGCGAGTTGCGCTTCAACGGCGGCAAGGCGGGCGGTTGGGTGCGCACCTACGGCAACAAATACAACGTCGATGAAGCGTCGGGTGTGGGTTATCAGCAGACGCAGCAGGGCTTGTCGCTCGGCGCTGATGCGCCGTTGCCCGTCGGCGACGGGCAGTGGCTGGTGGGTGCACTGGCCGGGCACAGCAAATCCGATCTTGATCTCAGTCGCGGTACGTCGGGCACGGTGAACAGTTATTACGCCGGCATTTACACGACCTGGATGGACCAGGCCAGCGGCTACTATTTCGACGGTGTGTTGAAGTTCAACCGCTTCCGCAACGACTCTAAGGTCAGTATCAGCGATGGCACGCGCGCCAAGGGTGATTACGACAACTCGGGCGCAGGCGGCTCGGTGGAGTTTGGTCGCCATATCAAGTTGAACGACGGCTATTTCATCGAACCCTACAGCCAGTTGTCCGCCGTGGTGATCCAGGGCAAGGATTACGAGTTGAACAACGACATGCGTGCGGAAGGCGATCGCACTCGTTCGCTGCTGGGCAAGGTAGGCATGACCGCAGGTCGCAACTTCGAGATGAGTGACGGCAAAGTGTTGCAGCCGTATGTTCGGGTGGCGGGTGTACACGAGTTCGCGAAGAACAACGAAGTCCAGGTGAACAACAACGTGTTCAACAATGACTTGTCCGGCTCGCGAGGTGAGTTGGGGGCGGGTGTTGCCGTGGCGTTTTCAGACAGCCTGCAGGTGCATGCTGATTTCGATTACTCCAACGGTGAGAACATCGAGCAACCGTTTGGGGCGAATGTGGGGTTGCGGTATAGCTGGTGATCCCGGTATCAGGAGAGCCCTATAGGGCTCTCCTGATCCTTTTCACCTAGCGATAACGTTGCACCACCCGCCGGGGACTGTCGTATATCCCGTACCTTCAGTTCCGTTCACCATATTTTTCGTCTTATTGCTTATTAGCCCAGCGGCATCTGTTGACCAATAAGATGCATCACCCATTGGGAATCTATTGCCATACTGACTATAGATTTGCCGAAGCTCGTCCATGCTCATCATTCTCAAACCGCGCCCTGCGGCTGTTCGAGATGCATCTGGCCAGCTGCGGTTTCCCAGTCCGTACACCAGGACCACATTGGAGACCGTTACAGCGTAACTGCCTCGACGTCCTTGTTGGTCCTGAACGGTAATTGTCGCCGTGCCGTTCGATACCGACTTGATGAGGCCGCTGCTGTCGACTTGCACTTTTGAGTCATCGCTGGATGTGTACGTGTAAGGTGCCACCCCGCTGGTTGGAGTCCTTCGGTAAGTCGTGCCTGCTGGCCAGTTCAAAGGTTCATAGCCTGGGTAACCTGCCAACCCCCATAGCCCACCATTCAGCGAAACGGACGACGGATCCAGGACAAATGGCGGTATCGGAGGAATAACCGAAAACTGACGCACGCCCGATGCAGGATTTTCAGCGTATTGCCCCACGACCTTGAGACGGTGAGAACCCAGCGCCACACCCACCGACAGGCTCCAGTTACCGTTGCCCCCCACTGCGGTCTTCCCTTTGGAAGTGTTCTCGTCGAAAACTTCCACTTGTTCGTTCGGCGCAGCCGTGCCCGATGCCGTCACGGTGGTCTCCGTGGTGGTGCCTCCCTGATTGATCTCGCCTTTTGAGTCGCGCACGCTCAGGGTTGGCGCCGTTGCCGCCTGAACATTGAACGTCCACGGTGGGGACACCGGATGACTCGCGTACAACGCTTTGGCAGTCAGGCTATGGGCGCCGACCGACAGGCCGCTGACTGACCGCGACCAGTCGCCGCTGGTGTTCACGCTGGCAGTGCCTTTGGAAGACGCGCCGTCGAACACCTCCACGGACTGACCGATCGACGCCTTGCCCGACGCGGTGACCGTGTTTGCGTAGGTTGAACCGCCATTGCTCACCGGCGTTCCATCGGGTTCTACGACCTGGGTGATGGTCGGGGTCACCAAGGCTGTGATCGTGAAGCTTCGCACCGGAGATTCCGGGTAGCTTGCGTAGTCGCCTTTGGCTTTGATCCTATGGACGGCGACGTTCAGGCCGGTCAGAGGCAGTGTCCATTGTCCAGCCGCATTGGCGCTGACTTTGCCGAGCGTCGCCGCACCGTCAAAAACCTCGACCTGCAGGTTCGCACTGGCGCTCCCCGTCACCACGACATCGGTATCCACTGTAAATCCGTCGGGCGGAATCTCGACGTTTTTCGAGTCCTTGATGCTGGTAATCGTTGGGGTAACGGCGACCGCGACGATCACTGTCCAGACCGTTGATTCGGGCTCCGTGCCATATAACGCTTTGGCCTTGAAGGGATGCGAGGCTACCGTCAGCCCCGGAACGGTCAACGACCAGGTACCGGCATTGTTTGTACGCGCCGTACCTTTGGAGGTGTTGCCGTCAAACAGCTCGATCTGTTGATCGGGACTGCCCTGGCCGGACACTGTGACGCTGGTCTCGACGGTCGATCCGCCGTTGCTGATTGGCCCGTTTGAATCGAGCACCTGAGTGATGGTCGGCGTCAGGTTGGCCACCACATCAAACCGACGGGGAGGCGAAACCATTCCGCTTCCATCCAGCGCGCTGGCCTTCAGGCTGTAGGTTTTCACGGTCAATCCCGGCAGAGATCCGCTCCAGACGCCGCTGCTGTTGGCAGTCACGGTGGACAGACGCGTGCCACCGTCGAGAATTTCCAGCTCGGTTTCGACGGTGGAAGTGCCGCTGATGCTCACTGTGGTATCGAACGTCGTCCCTCCGTCAACCACTTCGCCCTTGCTGTCGCTGACGCTGACGATCTGCGGGTTGACCCAGTCATGGTGCAGCTTGAAGGTGTACGCCGTTCGCGGAAACTGCACGGCAGTGCTCTCGCTGGCGGTGCGGTCGAAGGCAACATTGCAGATCACCTCAAGGCGGGTGTCCTGCCCGAGTTTTTCGAGCTCGGTGCGCGGGACGCTCTCGGACAGACCATTCGTGGCCTGGGCACTGGTCAGCACCGCGCCATCCAGCAGCGTGATGCTGTAGACGCCGCCGCTGCCGGTTTCCCCTTCAAGACGCAGCCACACGCGTTGCTCCGCCGCAGCAAAAGGCCACTTGCCCACGGTCGTCGTCGCGTTGCCGGTGAAGGTTGCCAGGTTCAGCGTCTGACCGTCGGCCTGGGTGATGGCCGGATGCGGCAAGTCCTTGTCAGGGTCGCCAAAGGGCAGTACAGAGAGCATCAAGGCGATGGACTGTTGCTCTGCCATGTAACGTTTGACGCGGTAGGACACGCTGACACCGCGCCCAATGTTCGCGCCGACCACGGTAGCGGGCACGATGAAGTTGACTGGCCCATTCTCGCTGACCGTCTGTTCCTGGTCGGCAGGTGAACCGGCCCCCGGACTGCCCAGCCACATCATGGTGACGGTATCCTTCGGCTGCATGCTCTTGTAAAACACCTGCACGGTCACACCGGCCTGCGCCTTGATGGGGTCAAGCACCCCGTTGCTGGCTTCCAGTACGGTGGGGGCGGGCAGTTCGCCAATGGGTTTGCCGATTACCAGATCCAGTGTTTTCGAGTACTGAAAATGGCCGGTGGCGCCGCGTTTGAGTGTGTACAGCACCCTCACCACATTATTGATGTTGGCATCGACCAGGGGCCGCCGAACCTTGAAATCGACCGGCTTGCCGGCAATGGCAGTGGTGATGGGGAGCCAGTCGCTGCCGCTGCCCTCCAGCGGATGACCAAGCCAGTACCAGGTGAGCGTGTCTCCGGCGACCGTGCCGTTATAACTGACCTGTAACGTGACGTCGGCACCGGGATTCAGCTCGGGGTCGAGCTCGCCGCCCGGCGCTTCGAGGATGCTCGGCGCAGGCAGTTCGGCCAGGTGTTGTCCGACCTTGACGAGCAGATGCTCCGAGACCCGCACCGTGGATACATCGTTGAATACCCGGTAGCTGACGTCCAGCGTGCCGTTCTCAAGCAAGGCGATGTGTTCGCCCATCACAGGGATATAAACGACGTTGCCTACGTCGTTGGCGGTCACGAAGTGTTGGGTTTCATATAGATAGGGCGTGCCATTAACGCGGGTGCCGAGCCAGATCAGTTCAATCAGATCGCCATTGGCCATGCCGACGTAGACCGGAATCTCCACGTGGACGCGCTCTTCGTACGGGTCGAGCACATCACCGATCAGCTCCAGAATGCGCGGGATTTTCAGGGGGGCCACGCCGGTGATTCGGGCGATTGCCACTTTCGATGACTGCGGCATTTCACCGCTGGCTTTGTTCAGGACGTAGGACGCTTTAGCGGCGCCGCCGAGCAAGTCGCGCACAAGTGCGTTGGGGACAGTGGTGTAATAGATCGACGGGATGTTGCTCACCGTCACGGTCTGGCTATGCGTCACCGGCGCACCTGTGATTGGGGTACCGAGCCAGGTCATGGTCACGGTGTCGCCAATATGGAAAGGACCCACGGTAATGTTGATAACCACCGTGACGTCGGCGCTGCCCAGATCGCCGAGGTCGATCACCCCGTTGAAGGCTTCTTCGATGATCGGTGCGGGCAGCGTCCAGGCGCCGGCGTCCACCTTTACGCGGGTCGGAAGCGACCAGTCCTCGGAGAAGTTCCACACCTCGTCGTAGACCTGATAGTGGACGAGCAGCGCTGAGTCATTGCCAGCTGCGAGTATGGCGTCCTGATCGACGGTGATGACGATAGGCTCTTCGCCCCCGGCCTCGGTTTCAGTGATCTGCCGACGGAGAGACACAGTGCCCCACTGCAACTCGACAGTGTCGCGAGCCTTACGTCCGGGGTAATTGCGGATGGTCACGGGGATGCCAGCAGCTGCCGAATTTTTATCAACGCCGTTATTGACAATGTCCTCCGGCAGCTCTGGCGCCTTGAGTTCGGAGTGCCCGGGTTTATGCGGATCCTGGTCCACGCCTCCCGGCCGATCGAGTTTGACCCGCAGGCGCAACGGCACTGAGTCTTCGGGCGTGTTTGTGCCGGTGCGGGTCAGTCTGTAGAACACCCTTTCAGCCCAGTCAGGCATGTCCCAGACGGTGTGCAGCGTGAAACCAATGCGCTTGTCGATATCGTCGGCGACCACCGTGTGACTGTCCACCCGAGTGTCGTCCCAGTAAAACTCGACAAGGTCGCCCTCCTGCATGCGCAGCCAGGGGTCGACGGAAACTAATATACCGTCCGGGTCTTCTACCAGTTCGATATTGATCCCGCCGTCACCGCCCTCGACGGGGGTGACCAGACCAGTGATCAGCACCGGACGCAACGCGAGTATCGAGTAGTCGCCGTCCGAGGGTGGGAGGAGGGTGCCTGAGTCTCGTTTCATGGTGAGCTTCCTTGTTCAGGGGGGGACGCTGACCGGGGATTGGCAGCAAAACGTCTGCATAAGCTGCCGTCGACTCCCCAGCGGAGATTTGATCGGGAGCGCCATCCACCGGCCGGCCCTGGACTGGCCTTACAGGTGTCGCGCCCCAGGTTGATAAGCACTGTCGAGCTGAACATTCATCGCGGCGTGAACCCCATGTCCCCGCCGCACTCGCTTTTCATACCAACGTGAAATACCGAAGGCGGGAGGGCGCCCCGTTACCCAGAATCCAGACACGATGGGAAGGGTGTTCAAGAACGGCGACCTCTAATGTCCACTGGCCGTTGGCGCTGGCCATCACAGTACCGAGCTGCGCGCCTCCTCCTTGTTCGCTCGGGGCGTCCAGGAGCTTCACTTCCAGGTTTGGATAGGACGTACCAGCAAATGTCAGTCTTCGGTCGGAAGTCGTGCCGTGGTCCGGTATTTCGTCGCCGCTTGAGTCCTTGATGCTGGTAATGACCGGATTGGCAGGCATGGCGTTGACGCTGAAGGTGCGCACCGCCGACTCCGCTTGATCGCCATACAGCCCTTTGGCCTTTATGGCGTGGGATGTAACAGCCAGACCACTGATCCCGAACATCCACTGGCCGTCCGCGTCTGCAGCCGGTTTGCCCTGGGAGGTAGTGCCGTCAAATACTTCCAGGCCAAGGTTGGGTGCCGCGGTGCCACGCAGGGTCACGCTGGTGTCGTTTGTCGAACCGTTGTCGGGGATTTCCTGCTCGTTGGAGTCCGTGATGCTGCTGATCACGGGAGGGTCGAGCACCACCGGCTGACCGATGCTGAACACCAGCTTTTCGGAATCGCTGCGGCGATCCGCACGCTTCACCCAGTACGAGGCCTCGACAGTGCCGCCCTTGTTGCCTGAAATAGCTGCTTGAGAAATCTCGAACACTATGTCTTTGTTCAGGGTGAGTGATGTGATCGTGATCCAGTCTTCCACGTCGAAAGCGATGCCATGCCACAGGTAATGCACTTCATCGCCCATGGCCATTTCCCGGTAGGCCGTAACGGTCAGCTTTGTTCCGGGTAACTGGGGATCCATCACTCCATAGGCATCGATCCCTGCAACTGCTGGCGCCAGTAACTCGGCAAGCGGCTGGCCGATGTTCAGCGTTGTGGCGCGGGCGGATTCGCGGTTGACGGGCGTGCCTTCCACATCTTTGACGAGGATGAAATACAACCCGAGGGTGCCGCCCTCGATCGCTTTGAGGTGCGTGCCCGGTACGGTGATATTGATCGGAGCCTTGTTGGTCGCTTCGCCGTTGGTGATGTTATGCGGGCTCAACAGCGGGTCGTAAATGCTCAAGTCAGGTCGGGTGCCGATCCATTTCAGGACGAGCTGATTGCCGGCCGCCATGCTGTCATCCCACGGGATCTGCACGGTCGTGATGGGGAGGTTCGGATTGATCGCGCCCTGCGCGGCATCAAGGGCAACCGGCGCGGCCATGCGCACGGCCTCGCCAATGACACTGATGAACGCCCCGTTGGACTCCGACCTGGTACTGTCCTGATGCAGCAAATAATAAGAGAAAGCCGCCTGGGTTTGAGCCAGCTGTCGGACCACGGCGTTGGGAATCTGTATCTCGTACATATCCGGCAAGTCGTCGATAATGACTTCCGGCGCCTCATGGGTGACCTGCTGGCCCTCGGCAGTGGTGCCCGTCAACTTCACCACGATCTTGTCGCCCAGGAGGAAGCCATCCTTGACCTCCCCGAAACGCGAGAGTGCCTGTTTGCCCATCGACGCGCGCAACTGCGCGGCCTGTTGCGGCGTTAATGATTTGTAGAGTTGCTTCGTCATCTTGCGATTATTGGACGCCCAGACCACCACCGTTACCGGGCTGCTCCCCAATGTGTCCAGGTCCAGCACGTTACTGGTTGCTTCACGGACAATCGGCGAGGACAGCCGGGAGGTATCGGTCCTGACGGTGATACGGATCTCGGCGGCCCAGTCCTCCGAGCGGTTATCGACGATGTCGGAGACTTCATAGGTCACGGCCAGGCCTTCATTGTCTGAGTCTCCAGCCTCAAGAATGACTGCCTCGTCAACGGTGATCACGATCGGTTGATTCACTTCCTCTGCAGTGACCTGGTGGTACACAAACTTCCCGCCCCAGGAAAGCTTGATGACGTTCCATTCAGCCATTTCAGGGTATGGCGCAATCGTGACCGGCACGCCCGCCTTGGCATCCTCATCATCTACGCCAAATTCAACGATCTCCGGCGGCATTGACAGTCTTAGTGCCGAATGCCCGGGGGTATCCCCGTCCTGATCTTTGCCACCGGGGCGCTCGATTTTGACCATTATGTCGGTGGGGTCGGACCGCTCAACTTCCTGGCCCAGCCGCTTCACGTTGTACCACAGGGTGTAAATGCCGGAATTGAGGTGCCTGGCCTGAATAAAGGCAGTCACCCGCTGGTTGACCTCCTCCGCCGTGATGGACTCCGAGGTGACCTCCACGGGCTGGCCTGGATTATGCTCAGGGTCAGAGAGGAGCGACACCGACACGCTGTCGCCGGTACCCATGGTCGACCACGCCGGAATATAGAGCTGCAAGCCGTTTTGCGGAAAGTTATCCAGCAAGGCGCCGTGGTTGATGCCCCATAGCGTCTGGCTGGGCGCAGCGGGTGGCTCGGGGAGAGGGCCTACTCCACCGGGAATTTCCAGCTTGTCGAGGGCTTTGGTTTCACTGGAAGGGCGAGACGAATTGCGCGGCGCTGAGGTCATGGCGGTTGACTCCTGTCGGGAAATTTCCAGGAGTCATTGGGCGCCGGATTGAAGGAACTGACTACTGTCAGAAGTGACAGGTTTTGCTGCCTTTGGTCGGCTTTAACGGCGTGCAGCACTGCCTGTCATTGTTGGGCAGATGACAAGTTCAGAGGTGTGTCCGGCCGTTGCGTGGAGGGTTATTTCCAGCTGTGAATGGGCCAGCCCGCTTGTTCAGCCCTCTCGCGCAGCACGGGGTCCGGGTTCACTGTGTGAGGAAAATCTACCTTCTCCAGCAGTGGCAGGTCGTTGCGCGAATCGGAATAGAAACTCGCGCCCTCCAGGTTTTCGCCTTCCTGATCCAGCCATGCCATCAAGCGGGTGATCTTGCCTTCGCGGTAGGTGAGCACGCCGCTGGTCTTGCCGGTGTAAACGCCGTGGGCGACTTCCAGGTCGATGGCCAGCACTTCATCAACGCCGATGCGCTCGGCAATGGGCTTGACCAGATGCACGCCCGACGCCGAGATGATCAGAATGCGATCGCCCGCAGCGCGGTGCTCGGCAATGGCTTTGGTGGCATCGCTGAAAATGATCGGCTCGATGTAGTCCTCGACCCAGGGCCCCACCAGAAAATCCACTTCCTCCGGCGTGCGCCCGACCATCGGGTCCAGGCTGAACGCCATGTAATCTTCCATGGCGAGTTCGCCCCTGCCGTAGGCGGCCATCAGCTCATGGTCCTTCTTCATGAACCACTCGGGATCGACCCAGCCCAGCCGCCCCATCTGTTCGCTCCAGAGGCTGGAACAGTCACCGTGGATCAGGGTTTCGTCCAGATCGAAAATTGCTAAAGGCACGCGCGCGCTCCATTGGTCAGTGTGGGTTCGGTCGGCGTCTGGCGCGCAGCTACAAGTGTCAAGCGGCAAGCTGCAAGAGGGAGCGGCGGTGATCCAGCTTTTTCTTGCAGCTTGTCGCTTGAAGCTTGCCGCTTCAAACGGCACACAACGCCGACGCTTCGATGTGCAGGGTGACGCGCTGGCCGTTCGGGTGCAAGTCGCTGGCCGAGCGATTGAGCACGTCGACCACCAGTTCCACGCCCCGGGCCTCGACGCGATAGCGGATCACGTTGCCCAGCAGGCTGTGGCTGCGCACTTCGCCTTCCAGCGAGCCGGTCAGGCTCAATTGAATCGCTTCCGGGCGGATCGCCACGCGGCTGTTGATCGGGCGTTGCATCAGGCGGCTGGCGGCGTCGGCCTCCAACAGGTTGTAGTTGCCGATGAAGCCGGCGGCGAACGCATCGACCGGCGCGGTGTACAGGGTTTCGGCGTCGCCGCTCTGGACGATTCGGCCCTGATTCATCAGGAAAATCCGGTCGGACATGGTCAGCGCTTCTTCCTGATCGTGGGTCACGAAAATCGTCGTCAGGCCCAGCTCCTGCTGAATCGCACGGATCTGCTCGCGCAGGTGCTTGCGGATGCGGGCATCGAGGGCCGACAGCGGTTCATCAAGCAGCAGCAGGCGAGGGCGGGTCACCAGGGAACGCGCCAACGCGACGCGCTGACACTGCCCCCCCGACAGCTGATGGGGATAGCGCGTGGCGAACTCGTTCAGCTCCACCAACTTGAGCACCTCGGCCACGCGCTGCTTCATTTCATCGGTGCTGACTTTCTGCATGCGCAGGCCGAAGGCGACGTTCTGTTCCACGTTCATGTTGGGAAACAGCGCATAGCTCTGGAACACCATGCCGATGCCGCGCTTCTGCGGCGACACCGGCACCAGGTCCTTGCCATCCAGGAAGATGCTGCCGCTGGTCACCGACGTCAGCCCGGCGATGCAGCGCAGCAGGGTGGATTTGCCGCAGCCGGACGGGCCGAGCAGGGTGACGAACTCGCCTTTCTGGATTTCGCAATTGATGTCGCTGAAGACCGCCGTACTGCCGTAATTTTTCTGCAGGTTTTCGACACTGACGAAGCTCATATCAGTCTTTGTCCTTGTTCAGTCGGTTGGCCGCCCACGTCAGCAGCAGTACGAAAAGGAAGTAGGAAATCACCAGCGCGCTGTTGAAGTGGCCGCTGCTGTTGCGCATGTTGTTGAGGTACACCTGCAGGGTTTCGTAGCGGGTGCCGACCAGCAGATTGGCGAAGACGAACTCGCCGAACAGGAACGAGAACGACAGCAGCAGGGCGATCATCAGGCCCTTGCGCAGGTTCGGCAGCACCACCTGAAACGCGGCTTGAAAGGTATTGGCGCCAAGCAGTTGCGCGGCGTCCATCAGATCGACCAGGTTGATCGCTTGCAGGTTGTTGGTGATCGCCCGGTACATGAACGGCAATGCCAAGGTGAAGTAGCAGCCGATCAGGATCCACGGCGTACCGACCATCGCCAGCGGCCCCGAGCCGTAGAGCTGCAACAGGCCCACCGACGACACCACCGGCGGCACCGCGAAGGGCAACAGGATGAGGATGTTCATCAGCGCGTCGAGCTTGGGGAAGTGGTAATGCACGACGAACAGCAGCGGCAGAATCAGCACCACCGAGAGCACCAGCGCGCCGACGCACACCAGCAACGACTGGCCGAACGCGCGCAGAAAACGCGGATCGCTCCACAGCGCGACGTACCATTGGTAGGTCAGGCCGTCGGGCAGAATCGTCGCTGACCAACTGGTGGCGATGGAATACACAAAGGTGCCCAGCAGCGGCGCCAGCAGAATCAGAAACAGCAAGTACACCACGACGCGGTGGTAGAGCCCCGGCGGGCGGCGTTCAGCGCGAGACATGGTAGCTCCTCTTCAACAGCCACTGATGCACGACGGTCACCAGCGTCATCATCCCCACCAGAATCATCGCCAGGGCGCTGGCCATGTTCGGGTCCAGCGTGATGTCGCCGGCGACCATCGCCGCGATGCGGATTGGCAGCACGTTGAAATTGCCGGTGGTCAGCGCATACACCGTGGCGTAGGCGCCCAGTGCATTGGCCAGCAGGATCACGAAGGTGCCGAGCAGCGCAGGCGTCAGCACCGGAATCCCGATGTGCCGCCAGAAATCCCAGCCGCTGGCCCCCAGCAGTGACGCCGACTCGCGCCAGTCTTCGCGCAGCGCATCGAAGGCCGGGTAGAGCAGCAGCACGCCCAAGGGGATCTGGAAGTAGGTGTAGAGAATGATCAGGCCGGTTTTCGAGTACAGGTTGAAGTCATCGATGATCCCGGCCTGTTTGAGAATCAGCGTCAGCGCGCCGTTGAAACCGAGCAGGATGATGAAGGCAAACGCCAGCGGGACGCCGGAAAAGTTACTGGTCATGTTGGCGAAGGCGCTGACGAAATCCCGCAGCCGCGACGGCACTTTGCGCAGGGAATAACTGCCGAGAATCGCGATGACGATGCCGATCAGGCTCGACCAGAAGCTGATCTCCAGGCTGTACTGCATGGCCTGGCGGTAGAAGCGTGAATTGAAGGCCTTGATGAAGTTGTCGATGCCCCAGCCGGCGTCCGATTGCAGGCTGTTGATCGCCACCCAGGCCAGCGGCGCGATCTGAAACGCAATGAAGAAAACCGCAAACGGCACGAGGCACAACAGCCCCAGCCATTTGCCGCGGCTTTGTGAATTCACTTGAGCACCTCTCTGCACACAGGTTTGTCGTGGGGCACACCGAGCAGTTCGCAGACGGTGCCGCAGATCTCGGTTTGCTTCGGTTGCGCATCGGGGTCGAGGCTGAAGGCGTCACCAAGCACGAACAACGGGACCTCGCGTTCTTCCGGCAGCACGCCGTTGTGGGAGCGGTCGTTGTTCATGCCGTGGTCGGCGGTCACCAGCACTTGATAGCCCGCATCCAGCCAGCGCTGCAGGTACTCGGCGAGAATGATGTCGGCGGTACGCGCGCTGTTGCGGTACTGCGGGGTGTCGAGGCCGTGCTTGTGGCCGGCGTCGTCGATGTTCATCGGGTGGACGAACAGGAAGTGCGGTGCGTGGGCGGCTCGCAGATGCTCGGCATCGTCGAACAGGTGTGAATCGGGGTAGTGATCGACGTAGTAGAAATGCCCGTGTTGAATCGGCAGGTCGACGTCGTCGGTGTGACGGTCGCGTGCGGCAATGAAGGGGCTGCGGTTGTATAACTCGCTGACCCAGTGGTACGCGGCAGCGGCGGTGGTCAGCCCGGCATCGGTGGCGTAATGGAACACGCTGACCTGGGTGGAAAGCCGGGACACCTGGTTGTGCACGATACCGCTGTCGATGGGCGCAACGCCGGTCAGAATGCATTCATACAGCGGGCGTGACAGCGACGGCAGTTCGCATTCGAGTTTGTACAACGCCGCGCGGCCTGCATTTCGGTAGGCCAGCAAATGCCCCATCGCATGGTGCGCCACGCTGTAACTCAGGCCGTCCAGCAGGATGAGGATGACGTTGTGTTTCATGGCGTCTCCGGAGGGGGGATCCCCAAACATTGCTGTAGGAGTGAGCTTGCCCGCGATCGCGGTATGCCTGCGACAGACAGCTTGACTGACACACCGAAATCGCGAGCAAGCTCACTCCTACAAGGGGCCTGCATCAGCAGTAAAGGATCACTGCATCTCGACGATGACTTGCTCGTTCCACAGTTGTGGCAGGGCTTTCGAGGTTTTTTCCCAAGCTGCCGCGTCTTTGATCGGCGTCACGTTCTTGTACTGCTCGTTAGGCAGCAGCTTGGCTTGCACGTCTGGCGGCAGGGTCAGGTGTTCGGCGCGGATCGGGCGCGCGTTGCCTTTGGCCAGGTTGATTTGGCCGGCGTCGCTGAAGATGTACTCACGGGCCAGCTTGGCAGCGTTCGGGTGCTTGGCGTATTTGTTGATGATCGTGGTGTAGCCCGAGATCACCGAACCGTCGGACGGGATCAGCACAACGTAGTCGTCAGGATTGGACATCTTGGCCTTGTAGCTCAGGCCGTTGAAGTCCCAGACCACGCCCACTTCCACTTCGCCTTTTTCCATCGACTGAATCGACGGGTTGTTGATGCCCAGGCGCTTTTGTTTGGCCAGTTCGGTGAACAACTGCAGGCCCGGCGCGAGGTTGGTTTCATCGCCTTTCATGGAGATCGCAGCGGCCAATACGCCGTTTGCAGCCTGGGCCGCAGTGCTGACATCACCGATGGTGACTTTGTATTTACCATTCTTCAGGTCAGCCCATTTGGTCGGTACGTCCGAGCCGTGCAGCAGCTTTTTGTTGACGATGAAAGCGATGGTGCCGGTGTAGGCCAGCGCCCAGTGACCGTCTTTGTCCTTGGCCCACTCCGGCACTTGCGCCCAGGTGCTCGGCTTGTAGGGTTGGGTCACGCCCTTCGCCACAGCGATCGGGCCGAATGCGGCACCCACGTCGCCAATGTCGGCGCTGGCGTTGTCTTTTTCCGCATCGAACTTGGCCACTTCCTGAGCCGAGCTCATGTCGGTGTCCATGTGCACCAGACCGTACTTGGCGGTCAGGTCGGTCCAGGTGCCTTTCCAGTTCGCCCAGTCATCGGGCATGCCCACGCTGTTGACCGCGCCTTCAGCCTTGGCGGCGGCTTCGAGTGTTTTCAGGTCGGTGTCGGCGGCCATGGCCGAAGTGCTCAGCGCGATGGCCGAACCCAGGAGTGATGCCAGCAAAAGGTGTTTCATTCGAAGCTCCTTTGTGCACTTCTCGACGGACTCATAGAAGTGTTCGTTGCGGATGGTTGGTCTAGGTCAGCAATACCTGAGCCAAGTTAGGCCAGTTACATGACGCTTTCGTGTCTGGACCGACTCTTGCTATGACCAGCAACAGCCCGGGCGATCGCTGTGAAATGAGCGTAGACCATGCTCAACCGCCTGATCTAAAAGGCCCGGATGATTTCCTGAGCGCTAGTCTTGCTGCCGCTCCTGGCTGGAATGTCACGCAACGGTCATCTAGGCCGCCTAGGCTCTGGAGCACCGAAACGGGCCATTCGGCGAGCGACACTGCCCTTAAATAGCGCTGGTCTAGTCCAGATAGGTAACGTAATGCGCGAAGAAATGCCCCGAGCGGTGACGACCATCTGCAACGCGCTGCAAGAGCAGATCGAACACGGCCTGTTGCCGCCGGGCAGCAAGTTGCCCGCTGAACGCAAATTGAGTGAGGTCTTCGACACGACGCGCATTACCTTACGCGAAGCGCTGGTGCAGCTCGAAGCCCAAGGTTTGATCTACCGCGAGGAGCGCCGAGGCTGGTTCATTTCACCGCCGCGACTGGCCTATGACTTGATGCGCCGCAGCCACTTTCACGCGATGGTTCAGGCCCAGGGCCGAGTGCCTGCCACCCAAGTGATTTCCGCGCGGCTGCAACCTGCATCGGCGGTGATTTGCGGGCTGCTGCAACTGCCGGCGCTGTCCAGCGTGATCCAGATCTGCCGCGCCCGCCGGATTGATGAGCGGCTGGTGCTTTACGTCGAGCACTACCTCAACCCCGATTACTTCCCGCATATTCTCGATAAGGACCTGAACCAGTCGCTGACTGAGCTCTACGCCAGCCACTACGACATTCGCTACGGCCAGGTGCGTTTCGAGATGGTGCCCACGGCGTTGCCCGTGGAAGCGGCGGCGGCGTTGAAAGTCTCCATCGGCAGCCCGGGCCTGCGGATCGCCCGGGTCAACCACGATCAGCGCGGGCGGCTGATCGATTGCGATCTGGAGTACTGGCGCCACGACGCGATTCACGTGAGCGCGGTGGTCGCGGATATCTAGCCCGGCTTACACCGACGCGTCGTCCTTTTTCTCGCGCACCTTGTTCACACGCCCGCCACTGGTGCTGACCTGCACGTTCAGGCGCGGCGTCGCCAGGTCCATGCCGGCTTCATCCAGATAGCGCTTGAGCGACAGGTTGAACGCCCGCGACACTTCCCATTGCTTGATCGGCGCGGTCTTGAAGCGGGCGCGGAGGATGGCGTTGCCCGAGTCGAAACTCTCCACCCCCTGAATCTCCAGCGGCGACCAGATGTTGCGCCGTTGCAGCGGATCGGTACGCATTTTCTGGCCGACATCCCGGACCATCTTCAGCGCGTCGTCGATGTTCATGTTCGCCGGAATCGCGATGCGGAAGATCGCGTAACCGAACTCCCGCGAGTAGTTCTGGATGCTCTTGATCTCGCTGAACGGGATGGTGTGGACGATGCCGTCGATGTCACGCAGGCGCACGGTGCGGATGGTCAGGCCTTCCACCGTGCCCAGGTGACCGCCGACGTCCACGTAATCGTCGATGGCCAGGGAATCTTCGATGATGATGAACAGCCCGGTGATCAAATCCGCCACCAGCGACTGCGCGCCGAAACCGATGGCCAGGCCGATCACACCGGCACCGGCCAACAGCGGCGTCACGTTCATGCCCATGTTCGCCAACGCGACAATCGACGCGATGATGAAAATGGTCACGAACAGCACGTTGCGGATCAGCGGCATCATGGTCTGCGCGCGGGTATTGGCCAAGCCTTTGCGCGAGCGGGTCAGGGCGTGGTGAATCGCTGTGTCCGCGAGAATCCAGATCAGCCAGGCAAACATAAGGGTCGCCGCCAGCCCGATCAGCCGGAGACTGATGTCGCGGCCGTCGCCCTCGGCGAAGCGGATCAGCGACAGGCCCCAGACCCGAAGGCCCAGTTCGATGAACACCAGCCAGATGAGCAGGTGCGCGACCGTGTAAAAGAAGTTCTTCAGGCGGTCCGAATACAGCGCGTGACGCTTGTGGGCATGGCCAGGCTTGAGCGAATGGCGTTTCACCAAGCCGTTGATGACCATGCACAACACCAGCAGCACGGTGCAGATCAGGGCCTGACGCAAGGCGGTGCTGGTGTCGCCCGCCGAAAAGAAGGTGGCGAACAGGGAAACGCCCACCAGCACCAGCGCCGGCAAGTACCAGAACGTGCCGAGGACCTCGATGCTGTCGCTCAGGGCGCGACGTTTGAGACGACGCGACAGCGCCTGGTTGCGGATCAGATGCGCGATCGGGCGACGGAAGCGGATGATGAACAATCCCGTGGACAGCGCAGCCATGACATTGGCCAGGGTCGCGGCGGTGTGCGCCAGGTGCACCCCAAGGCTGGCGACCAGACGCGGGTCGCTCAACGCCTCGCCGAACGCGGCAAAACTGCCGATCCACCACAACGGGCGAAACGCCTGATGGCGCAGGATGTACAGCGCCTGGTGGCGGTGCGGCCCGTCCAGCAGGGAAAACGCGATGACGCACACCGCCGAGAACAGCGTGCCGACCACCAGCGCGTAGGCGAGCACCATTGCCAGATCCCTACCCAGCGAGGGTGGCAGCGAGTAACTCAGGTAGATCGTGATCACCAGCGCCACCAGCCACGGGCCCAGCTTGCGTAGGGCGAAGCGCAGCATGTCCGACAGGCGTGGGTGCTGCGGAAGCTCGGCAGAAAGGCCGAAGCGCAGGCGCACCTTGTGGCCCAGCCAGATCAACGCCGCCGCCAGCAAACCCCAGATCGCCAGCACCACGGCAAAGCCCCAGATGATCGGCCACCACTGGTTGGCCGGCAGCATCAGCGCTATCAGTTCGTCCTGCGCCAGCGCCGCTTCGTCCCCCCAGCGGCTGAGCGGGCTGTCCGCGCCGGTGAACTGTTTCTCCAGCTCGGCGAACGAACTGCCGATCAGGCCCAGCACGCCTTGCTCCACGGTCGGCTGCGCCTTCTTGGTGGCGTCCCGCAACTTCTTCAGGTCATCAAGCAACTTGCTGCGCTGCTGATCGTTTTCCAGCGACGTGATCACCTCGTCCAAGGACTGCCCCAACGGCTCCTGGGCCTGGGGCTGCGTCTTGTCACCGCCACTGAGCAGACTTGGCAGGCCAGCGGCGTGGGTCAACGCAAACGGGAACAGCGCCAGCAGACAAAGCAGGAACAGGCGGGGCAGAACGGAAAGGCGGGTGGGAGCGATCACCTGGAAACAAACCTCGGATAGACAGGCGCTTGGGGGGCGTGTGGGGAACCGTGCCGGGTCAAGCAGAGGCGGATGAGTTTACGAGGGGATGAGGGGTGTGGCGAGTGGATTTTGGCTTAGTTATTTATCAACATCGTCAAGCGGCCAGAGTTTTGATAGAAAACCCGAGGCCGCCTGGCGACTACAACAGTTGACCAAGTAGCCAGCTCAGTCGAGCACCACTATTGCTCTGATGTATTTATTCTTCTCTGGTTGTATCTGTAACAATGAACTCGAATACTTCTGAGTAGGCACGTTGATCACTGCTATCTTTTACTGAGTACTTAACCGTCACCTGGCTGCCTGCGGGGTGCTGAAATAAACCGTATAGCTGCGGACCGGTCAGCTCAATCGTCAACACCTTGGATATATCAGATGCGCCGACGGGGAGCGGTTTGGATGAAGGGAATGGCCCAGGCGGGGGAGGACCTCCATCGACCCGTGTTACTTCAGCGATATAAACAGTGATTTCATCGCCAGCCTTAATTGTATCGCCGTCTACAAAAACGCCAAAACTGAATCCTTCTGCAGTTGTGTACTGTTGTCCATTGAATTGGAGTTTTTTAACGATGGGCGGGGCCAAGCTTTTTATGCTCATTACGCATTTCCTTTTGCGTGATTAGATTGCAAGCAAAGTATTGGCAGTGGAGGACAGAGGGTCAAGTAATTGCGAGCCGAACATCTAGACGTTTTTGCGATTGCCTCTATTGCTGTTGGCTATTAGTTATGTGTGACCCTGTACTGAGAGGGCATCGCTCATGCGACTCTTGGGAGAATCTTGACAACTTCCGTACAGCATCATCAGCATGCCAAATGTGATAGATGCAATGCCGCTGCTGTAATCGCGTTAGCTGAAACCGACACACAGCAAAAGCAATCTCATCACGACGAGGATGAGAAGGATAAGGTAGTCATCCATGACAGCATGCTCTTTTGAGAAGCAGTGCTGTCAAGTTAGGTCGGATTGGGGAAATGACTGGCGCCAATGCTAACCGCGGACTAGCGCGCTCTTACCAAGCGTCGTTCAGGGCAACTCGGCGCTCGCATAAAACGCTGATAGCACTTTCACCAGATGCGCCAGGTCCTGGCTGCCCGCCAATTCACGGATCGAGTGCATGGCGAAGGTCGGCAGGCCGATGTCAACGGTGCGCACGCCCAGATGACCGGCCGTGATCGGGCCGATCGTCGAGCCGCAGGCCATGTCGCTGCGCACAACGAAGCTCTGCACCGGCACTTCTTCGGCCATGCACAAGTGGCGGAAGAACCCGGCGGTTTCGCTGTTGGTGGCGTAGCGCTGGTTGCTGTTGACCTTGATCACCGGGCCGGCATTGAGTTTCGGGCCGTGGTTGGCGTCGTGCTTTTCGGCGTAATTCGGGTGCACGCCGTGGGCGTTGTCGGCGGAGATCAGCAGGGATTTCTGAATGGTGCGCACGTAATCGTCGCCTTCGGGCAGCAGGCGTTGCAGCACTTGTTCCAGCATCGGGCCGTCGGCGCCGCATGCAGACGTCGAGCCGACCTCTTCGTGGTCGGTGCAGATCAGCAGGCAGGTCTCGTCACCATCGGCATTGAGCAACGCTTGCAGCCCGGCGAAGCAGGACAGCAGGTTGTCGAGCCGCGCGCCGGCGATGAAGTCACCGTTCAGGCCGATGACGGCGGCGCTTTGGGTGTCGTAGAAGCTGAGTTCGTAATCGAGGACGACGTCGGCGTTCAGGCCATGCTCCCGGGCCAGTTGGTCGGTGAGCAGGGCGCGGAAGTCGGGGCGTTCATCACCGGCGACCTGGGCCAGGATCGGCGGCAGTTCAGTTTGCGGGTTGATCGCCCAGCCTTCGTTGGCGGTGCGATTGAGGTGGATCGCGAGGTTGGGGATGATGGCGATGGGCAGTTTGAAGTCGATCAACTGGCTTTCGACTTTGCCGTCGCGGCGGAAGGTGACGCGGCCGGCGAGGGAGAGGTCGCGGTCGAACCACGGCGCAAGGAGGGCGCCGCCGTAGACTTCGACGCCCAGTTGCCAGAAGCCCTGGCGTTGCAGTTCGGGTTGCGGTTTGACGCGCAGGCACGGGCTGTCGGTGTGGGCGCCCACGAGGCGGATGCCGCTTGTGAGGGGCGGCAGGCGACCGAGTTTGAAGGCGACGATGGAGGAGTCGTTGCGGGTGACGTAGTAGCGGCCGCCGGCTTCGGTGTACCAGGGCTCGCGTTCGTCGAGCCGCTGGTAGCCGGCGCCTTCCAGGCGTTGGACCAGGCTGGCGGTGGCATGAAAGGGGGTGGGGGAGGCCTTCAGGAAATCGATAAGGCCCTGATTCAACTCTTCGCGCATAGGTTACTCCAGGCAGCAATGGGCGGGAGTTTACAGGCCAAAAGGTGTTTTGATCGAGATCAAGATCAAGATCAATATCAAGATCCTTAAGATCAAGAGCGTCTGTCTGGGGACAGACTGTTTCGCCTTCGGCGAGTTACTTGGAAAAGCACCCCAAGTAACCAAGGGTGCTTGCTCCTGGTTGGGCCCGACTTCGTCGGGTTCCTTCACTCCGGTCCCGCTCCGTAGGCCCGCGCCGAACGGACATCCATGTCCTGACGGCGCTCTCGCCGCATCCATGCGGCTCGGCCCACTGCGCGACACCTGCGTTCAGCCTGCACCCAAGTCGCGATTGATGTCGTCTGGGATTCTTGTGTTTGAAGATCAAGATTAAAAGCTTCCCGGCTGAAGCCGGTCCTGCGGGGGAGCCGCCGGTCCCACTGACTGCACGCGGTTGTTTAGTGGGACCGGCTTTAGCCGGGAAGAGGCCAGTATGTGCGCTGGCAGTTTTGCAGACCGGCCCCCTTCCCTGTGGGAGCGAGCTTGCTCGCGAATGCTGTTGCTGTTGCTGTTGCTGTTGCTGTGCTTTTGATCTTCCTACACAAAAAGTCCAGACACCGCAAAACGCGACTTTGGTGCAGGCTGAACGGAGGTTTCGCGGAGTGGGCCGAGCGGCATGGATGCCGCGAGAGCCGCCCCCCGCCATGGATGGCGGATGGCGGCGGGCCCACGGAGCGAGACCGGAGTGAAGGAACCCGACGAAGTCGGGCCCAACCGAGAGCAGGCACCCTTGGTTACTTGGGGGGCTTTTCCAAGTAACTCGCCGAAGGCGAAATGATCTGCCGTTAGGCAGATGTTCTTGATCTTCAGTCTGTCCTGACTAACGAAATCAAAACGGCGCCGGGCACTCGAACCGAACCCGCTCGCCCGTCCCCGGATGGGTAAACGCCAGCATGCTCGCATGCAGACACAACCGCGGATAGGCCGCCAGCGCCTCCGGATGCGCATACAAACCATCGCCCAGCAACGGATGCCCGATCGACAACATATGCACCCGCAACTGATGCGACCGCCCGGTAATCGGCGTCAGCTCGACCCGACAATGGGTGTCATACCGCTCCAGCACCTTCCAGAACGTCAACGCATGCTTGCCCAACTCATGATCCACCACATGACGCGGCTTGGTTGGCGGGTCGTAACGCAATGGCAGATCAATACTGCCGCTGTCCAGGTCTGGCTGGCCCCACGCCAACGCCGTGTAAGCCTTCTCCGTCTCGCGGTCATGAAACTGCCGGGACAACTCACGGTGGGTGTCCGCGTCACGGGCCAGCAAAATGATCCCGGAGGTTTCCCAATCCAGCCGATGGACAATTCGCGCCTCGGGGTAGCCGTTTTCCTGCAGGCGGGTAATCAGACAGTCCTTGTTATCGTCAGCGCGACCAGGGACCGAAAGCAGCAGGGTGGGCTTGTTCACCACCAGGACAGCGTCGTCCTGGTGGAGGATATGAACGTTGGACAGCGGCATTGAACGCCTCATCACTCAAACAGGTGCACCGCGATCGCAGCAGCCATCGCGGCGCAGAAAACAGATCTTCAATAACGCCAACGGCGGCGCGCTTGCCTGACTCCTTAAAGGGATTCAGGCAACCGGGCCGCCGTGGCGACTGCCGTTTCGATCAACGATCAGGCAGGGTGATGTTCAGTTCCAGAATCGAGCAGCTGCCGTCGTTTTCAAGGGCGACATGCACGTCATCGTTGCCGATATTGACGTACTTGCGGATCACCTCGACCAACTCCTTCTGCAAGGCGGGCAGGTAATCCGGGGTGCTGCGTTGGCCGCGTTCATGCGCCACGATGATCTGTAGACGCTCTTTCGCTACCGACGCGGTGCTGGGCTTTTTGTTGGCACGAAAGAAGTCAAAAATGCTCATCAGTTACCCCCGAACAGGCGTTCGAAAAATCCTTTTTTCTGTACGTCCAGGAAGCGGTGCTCACGGTCCTTGCCCAACAGACGGTCAACGGCATCGCTGTACGCCTGGCCAGCGTCGCTCTGATCATCAAGGATGACCGGCACGCCCTGGTTGGACGCCTTGAGTACGGCCTGGGATTCCGGAATCACGCCCAGCAGAGTCACCGCGAGGATTTCCTTGACGTCTTCGACGCCCAGCATCTCGCCCTTGCTCACGCGCTCAGGGTTGTAACGGGTCAGGAGCAGGTGCTCCTTGATCGGGTCTTCCCCACGCTCGGCGCGGCGGGACTTGCTGGCCAGCAGGCCCAGCATGCGGTCCGAGTCACGGACCGAAGACACTTCAGGGTTGGTCACGACGATGGCTTCGTCGGCGAAATACATCGCCAGGTGAGCGCCCGTCTCGATACCGGCAGGGGAGTCGCAGACGACGTACTCGAAGGTTTCCTTGAGTTCCATCAGGACTTTTTCAACGCCCTCTTTGGTCAGCGCATCCTTGTCACGGGTCTGGCTGGCAGCGAGGACGTAAAGACCTTCGATCTTCTTGTCCTTGATCAGCGCCTGCTGCAGGTTGGCTTCGCCGTTGACTACGTTGACGAAGTCATAAACGACGCGACGCTCGCAACCCATGATCAGGTCGAGGTTACGCAGGCCGACGTCGAAGTCGACGATAACTGTTTTGTGGCCGCGCAGTGCGAGACCGGTACCGATGGCGGCGCTGGTGGTGGTCTTGCCCACACCACCCTTGCCGGATGTAACCACGAGAATCTTGGCCAAGGTGTATCACCCCTAGAGGAAAAGGACGTTGAGTCCCTGAAGAGCCCCTCATGACGGCGCAACTAAAGCGGGCGAGGGCGGTGATCGGAACCCGTGAAGGAATTCCTGTTCGGGCGAACAAAAAAATATCCCGAACGTCCCGGTGCCTTCGCGTCGTTTTCGCGACGAATCAGAGTGGCTTAAAAATGGCGCAGTATCCGTTAAAGACGGGTGATGTTCAACACGTCGCCGGACAGACTGATCTGCACACCGGCACCCCATAGCGGATCCCGGCGCAGGTCTTCGGACACCTTGTACTGGCCGGCGATCGAGATCAGTTCGGCGACCATTTGCTGGCAGAAAATCCGTGCCTTGGTATCGCCTTTGATCCCCGCCAGCGCGCGGCCGCGCATCGGGCCGTACACGTGAATATTGCCGTCGGCGAGCAGTTCGGCGCCAGGGCTGACCGAGGAAATCACTACCAGATCCGAGCCTTGGGCGTAGATCTGCTGACCGCCGCGCACGGGGGCGGTGATGATCTTGGTCGGTTTGATCAGCGGCTCGGGCGGCTTTTCAATGATTTCCGGCTTCTTTTTGACTTCGCCTTCCGTCGGATCAAGCGGTCGCTCGCGCGCGCCCGAAGGCGGCAGCACCGGCAGGTCGATGGAAATGGCGGCGGCGATGTCTTCAATCCGGTTGGCCCGAATGGCCAGGGTGCGCAGACCGTGCTGACGGCAGATGCGCATCATCGCCGGCAGGTCGATCGCGCCTTCATCCGGCGGCAGTTTGTGGAGGGCCAGCACCAGCGGTGTATTGCTGAAGAAGTTCGGCGCCTGGGCGACTTTTGCCGCCAGTTGACGATCCAGCGCTTCGAGGTTGTTGCGGGCCAGTTCCAGCACAGTGATGGCCAGCATGCTGCCCTTCAGCTGGAACACGGGGTCCTTGTCTTGCAATTCGATTTGGCTCATGTCGGCATACAGCGGCTTGTCGCTAAAAGTGCCGAGACTTATAACGATAACGCCCGCCAGCCGCAAGGGAGGCGCAACCGACGGCGGCACGATCCGCGCGAACCGATGTAGAATGCCCGCCTTTGTCCTGACGGAAGCTGTAATGGATCGCCCGCGTTTTCGAGCTCATTTTCTTCATCCCCGCTTCTGGCTGCTGTGGCTGGGGCTGGGCTTGCTCTGGCTGATCGTGCAGTTGCCGTTTCGCGTGTTGCTGGTGATTGGCCGTGCGTTGGGCTGGGTCATGTATTACCAGGCAACCGATCGGCGGGTGATTGCCGCGCGCAACCTCGAGCTGTGTTTCCCCCAGTATTCAAAGGCCGAGCGCAAACGCCTGCTGAAAGAAAACTTCGCCTCCACCGGCATCGCGTTTTTTGAAATGGCCATGAGCTGGTGGTGGAGCAAGCCCCGTCTCGCGCGGTTGGCGCACATCGACGGCCTACATCATTTAAAGCAGGCGCAGCTGGACGGCCATGGCGTGATCCTCATGGCGCTGCACTTCACCACCCTGGAAATCGGCGCGGCCTTGCTCGGCCAGCAGCACACCATCGACGGCATGTACCGCGAGCACAAGAACGCGCTCTTTGATTACATTCAGCGACGCGGCCGCGAGCGCCACAACATGGATTCCATCGCCGTCGAGCGCGAAGACGTGCGCGGCATGATCAAGCAACTGCGCAAGGGCCGGGCGATCTGGTATGCGCCGGATCAGGACTACGGCGCCAAGCAGAGCATCTTCGTGCCGCTGTTCGGCATTCAGGCCGCCACCGTGCCGGCCACCAGCAAATTCGCCAAGCTCGGCCACGCGCTGGTCGTGCCGTTCACTCAGGAGCGTCTGGCCGATGGCAGTGGCTACAAGCTGGTGATCCATCCGCCTCTGAGCGATTTTCCGGGGGAGAGCGACGAGGCCGACTGCATTCGCATCAATCAATGGGTCGAGCGCGCCGTCACCGCATGCCCCGAGCAGTATCTGTGGGCGCACCGGCGTTTCAAGAGTCGGCCGCCGGGCGAGCCGAAGCTGTACAAGAAGCGTGGCTGAAACCAAGAGCTGAGACCCCATGACGACAAGCGCCACAGAACAACACGCGGTGCGCAACGCCTCAGCCTTGGCTCCCGGCGTCGAGCCAGTGACCGGGCTGATCCTGTCCGGCGGCGGCGCTCGTGCGGCGTATCAAGTGGGCGTGCTGGCGGGCATCGCCGACCTGCTGCCGGTCGGCGCCAAAAATCCTTTTCCGGTGATCGTCGGCACCTCCGCCGGGGCGATCAACGCGGTGAAGCTGGCCAGCGGCGCCGCGCAATTTCGTACGGCAATTCACGAACTCACTGAGTTTTGGCAGGGCTTTCGCAGCCATCAAGTGTTGCGCAGTGACTGGGCCGGCGTCGTTCGGCAGGCGGCGCGGTTCTTCGGTCGCAGCCTGCTGGGCATCGGTCGCCAACAGGTGCCGGTGGCGCTGCTCAACAGCTCACCGCTGAAGGATCTGCTGACCGCACGTCTCAACCTCGACGGCATTGACGAAGCCATCGAAGCAAAGCATCTGCGCGCAGTGGCGATCACCGCATTCGGTTACGAGTCGGGGCAGGCGGTTACGTTTTATCAGGGCAAGGGCACGATCGAATCCTGGCTGCGGCATCGCCGGATCGGCCTGCCGACGCGCTTGACCATTGACCATCTGCTGGCCAGCTCCGCAATTCCGTTGCTGTTCGCGCCGGTGAAACTGGGGCAGGAATATTTTGGTGACGGCGCGGTGCGGCAGTCGGCGCCGATCAGTCCGGCGCTGCACCTGGGGGCCAACCGCGTGCTGGTGGTGGGCGTCAGCGGCAACCCCCGTGGCCCCGGCGCGAACCCGCCCGTGCCGCGAGCGGTCCGTGGCGTGCAACCGAGTCTTGCGCAGATCGGCGGGCACATGCTCAACAGCACGTTCATTGACAGCCTCGAAAGCGACATTGAATTGCTGGAACGGCTGAATCTGGTCAGCCGCATGCTGCCCGGGCCCGACGTGCCCAGGCCGCAGTCGTCAGACTCGACGCCCATTCAGTCCCTGGCGCCGGTCGAAGTGCTGGTGATTTCGCCCAGCCAGCCCATCGATGAAATCGCCGCCCGTCATCGCCGCGAATTGCCCCCGGCGCTGCGCACGTTTCTGCGCGGCCCGGGTGCGACCAAGACCAGCGGGGCAGGGGTGCTCAGCTATCTGTTGTTCGAATCGGGTTATTGCAGTGAGCTCATCGAACTGGGCCGCCGCGACGCGATGGCCCAGAAGGATGAGTTGATGCGCTTCCTGCGTCCGGAGTAGTTGCCCTGCTGAATGCCGGGTCCAGGGCGGTCAAGCCGTGAGCTTGTCATCCCGAAAATCCCGCAGCGCCTGTTCGATTTCTTCCCGGCTGTTCATCACGAATGGCCCGTATTGCACGATCGGTTCGCCCAGTGGCTTGCCAGCGATCAGCAGCACGCGGGCACCCGTCTGAGTGCTCAGCTGAATCTCACCGCTTTCCGACAATCGCGCGAGACGGCTCGTACCCAGTTTCTGTGGTTGCCCTGCCATCTCGACTTCACCTTCGTACACGTACAGCAGCACCCGATGGCCCTCGGCGACGCGCGGGCTGGTGTGGCTGCCGGCGGGCATGTGGAAATCGAAATACTGTGGCTCGGTGTCCGGACGCTGCACGGCGCCTGCCTGGGACGCCTGGCCGTCGTCGAACTGACCTGCGATCACCACAACGTCGACGCCGCTTTGCGTGGTGATGCGCGGAATGCGCTCGGGTTGAATGTCGTCGTAACCGGCGTCGCCCATCTTCGATTTGGCCGGCAGGTTGAGCCACAGCTGGAAGCCGCGCATGGCGCCTTCTTCCTGCTCGGGCATCTCGCTGTGGATGACCCCGCGCGCAGCGGTCATCCATTGCACACCGCCGCCTTGCAGCAGGCCGACGTTGCCCATGTGGTCTTCATGGCGCATGCGGCCTTCGAGCATGTAGGTCACGGTCTCGAATCCGCGATGGGGGTGGGGCGGAAAGCCGGCGATGTACTCGTCGGGGTTCTCGGAGCCGAACTCGTCGAGCATCAGGAACGGGTCGAAGGCTTCGATGCCTGGCCCGCCGAACACACGGGTCAGCTTGACGCCAGCACCGTCGGACGTCGGTTGGCCGGCCTGGATCGACAGCACTTTACGAAATTGAGGCATGGGGCTCACTCCGGCAGAAGGGGAATGGCGCCTATGGTAGGCCTGTTGGGGCGATGGATGGGTGACGTTTTTGCGGGGGAATGATCAGGTTTGGCGATGGGTCTGGGCGAAGTGTGGGAGCGAGCTTGCTCGCGAATAGGTTTATAGCCGCCAGATCTCCAGCGGCCGTAATAACGTCTTCGCGAGCAAGCTCACTCCTACAATGAGGCGATTACTCGGACACCTGCAGCTTGCGGGCCTCGGTGTACACGTAACGCACTTTCTCGTACTCGAACGGCGAGTCCATCTGACCGTAGCGGAAGCTGGTCGTGTAGCGACGGTCGATGGCGCGCAGCAGGTACAGCTCAGGATGGTCTTCGCTGACCTGAGCGACGTTGAGGAAGTTGATCTGCGACTCTGCGGTGAAGTCGAAGACCAGACCGCCGGTGTCACGCAGGTTCGACGGGCCAAGGATCGGCAGCACCAGGTACGGGCCGGCCGGTACGCCATAGAAACCCAGGGTCTGACCGAAGTCTTCGCTCTGTTTCTTCAGGCCCATCAGGGTCGCCGGATCCCACAGCCCGGCAATGCCCAGGGTGGTGTTGACGATCAGGCGGCCGGTGGTTTCCATCGAACGCTTGCCCTTGAACTGCAGCAGGCTGTTCAGCAGGTTCGGCACATCGCCCAGGTTGCTGAAGAAGTTGCTGACGCCCGTGCGCACGAAGCTCGGTGTCACGTATTTGTAGCCGTTGACCACCGGCAGGAACACCCACTCATCGAAGCGATAGTTGAAGTGGTAAACCCGGCGGTTCCAGGATTCCAGAGGATCGTAGACATTCAGCGCGTTGAGGGACGAACGCTCGAACTCCTGAGCATCCAGACCCGGGTTGAATTTCAGCGACTTCAACGGCTCGGTGAACCCGTCCGGGTTGTCGATCCGCTGGACCGGGGCTGCCTGGGAAACGATCGGCGCGTCGGCCGCGTGGACGGCGCCAGCGCAGAGGAGGGCGGCGATAAGCAATAGACGTTTAGCCACGGAAAAACTCCAGCATGGCGTCGCTGTTGACGCGATAGTTCATGTTGCCGCAGTGACCGCCGTAAGGGTAAACGGTCAAGCGATCGCCAAAAGTCTTGCGCAGGAAACCGAGGTCGCCCGGGCCGAGGATCACGTCATCGGCGTTGTGCATCACGGCGATCTTCTTGCTGCTCGCCAGATAATCCTTCAGCGCGTACAGGCTGACCTGATCAACCAGTTGCAGCAGGCTGCCGCCGTCGGTACGAGCACGCCACATCGGAATGACCTGCTCGGTCACATAGCAATCGAAATCACACTGCAGCGCGCGCTTGAGGAACGGCGTCAGGCTGGTGCCTTCGCTGATCGGGGTCTTCGGCGGGGTAATCAGGCCGCGACGGTTGATCAGGTCGGAGGTGAAGGCGATGTCGGCAGCCGAGAAACGGAACGAGGTGCCGATCAGCATGGCCATCTGTTCATTGGACAGGTGCTGCTTGGACTGCTGGAAGTCATACAGCAGCGCATCGTTCAGGTCGATGTAGCCTTTTTCGCGGAAGTAGCGGGTCAGCTTCTGCAGCACCAGCTCATAGAAGGTGGTGCTGTTGGTGATGCCTTTAACGTCGGTCTGCACCATCTTGTCGAGGTTGGTGATCGACGTGTACAGGTTCACCGGCGGGTTGATCAGCAGCACTTTCTTGAAGTTGAAGCTGCGACGGGTTTCGTCGAGTTTGCTGACGAACGCCGCATCCAGTGCGCCTAGGCTGTAACCGGTCAGGTAATACTCGGTGACCTGCAGCTTGGACTGCTGGGCGCGAACGGCCTGCATGACGCGGTACAAGTCTTCGGCGTCTTCCTTGGTCACGCCCGGGGTGGCGAAACGTGAAGCGGCGCTCATGAAGTCGTAGCTGGTCGGCGACGAAAGCTGCACGACGTTGTAACCGGCGCCGTAGTACAGCTTCTTCAGGTATTCATTAAGGGTGCTGTTATAAGGCGCGCCGGTGCCGGCGATCAGGAAGATCAACGGCGCAGGGTGGTCTTGTTTGGCGAGGCGGTAACGCAGTTTTTTCACGGCCCAGAAGTTGTCCGGCAGTGTGAACTCACGCTCCGGACGCATCGTGAGGCTGTAATCGTCCTGATCGATGTCGGCGTCTTCAGGCACCTTGGCACGCAAATCCGGTGGGGTCGTGGCGATGGTCGCTTCGAACGGATTGGTCAAGGGGAAGCCATAGCTGGACGGATCGATATCGACCGCCATCACGGACGCACTCAAAAACAGGCCGCCTGATAAGGCGGCGAGGCGCAGAAAACGAAGCATGACTGAATCCCTTGGGAATGATGTGCTGTTGAAATACGCAGGCTATGACACGGGTGTAGTGCCAAAGTGCCGTGACGGCAAGTGACTCTCGCATGACCCTCCGCGACGATACAGGTTATGGCACTTCTGGCCTGTCTGCTCGTGCTTTTTATCGGCCGTATGGTTTTGCCCGGGCGGCTGCGGCTATGCTGCGCGCCGTTGGTTCTTTTCTGGAGTGTGTCGTGTCCCGTCGTCTGCCGTTGGTGGTGCTGTTTTTCGTTCTGGCGCTGTGGCTCGCCGTCAGTTACGGCTTGCGTTACGGCCTGATGGAAGACGTGCGATGGGTAGGAGTCTGCGCGGACGAGGCGTCGAAATGGCAGTGCCAGTTGCGCTCGAACCTGGGCCTGTGGATTCATTTCGGCGTGTTCGGGTGGGGCGCTTTGATCACATCGCTGATCGCGTTCTTTATTCCGCGTCAGGTTGGTCGAGCGCTTGCAGTGGCCGGCTTGCTGCTGGGGATATTGGCGCTGGTGCTGTACACGGCCAGTCTGGCGGTGTTCGCGGTGGTGATCGCCGGGTTGCGCCTGGTGCGTCATCAACGGGCCTGACTTCACAACGGGCTTGGCTTCAAACGCCAAACGCCAGACAGCATAAAGGGGAGCCGAGGCTCCCCTTTAAATCGTTGCACGTGCTCTTTCTTATTGTTGTAGGGCGGTCTGTTGTTGTTATTGGCAACCGGTCCCTCTACAGCGTCTTTCGGTGATCCCCATACGGGATACAAGAGCAAACGTATTTTTTTGAGCGCTGACCTGCTTTGATTCCTCTTCTGCGAGAGGTGATCCAACCCGTTCTGGCCGCTACCTGAGGGTAGTTTTATTATTCTCGGTCGGGCTGCGAGGCCTAAGCCTCGGTAAAGCGTTTCTACTCCAAAAAAATCTGTTGGCTGCGTCTCTGTGCCGTTGTTCTTGTTATGTCAGAGCCGATTCATCTTATTTTTATTGGGTTTTCACATTTTGTTCTTGTTATGCAGGAGATATAGCAGGGTGCGTGCCAACTTTTGTAAACCCTTGTGAATCAATGGTTTGCGAAATCCGATCGTTTGGCATCCCTGCCGTGTAACGGAATTCTGTTTCCGTGTTACCCGCCTGCGGGCTTTTCAGTCCTTCGGCGGTAACACAATGTATCCGTCGCCCTGCACACTCGGTTACACAGCGTCGGCCATCGCCTGCGCATTGCTCGTTGCCTTCACCCGAGCGCTGATCTGCACGCTGCGCCACAGTGCCAGCGCCATCAACACACTCACCACCGCCCACGCCCACGCCTGGGGATTGCTCAAGCCCTCGCGAAACAGTTGCGGCACGATGCCCGCGCCGACGATGAACATCAGCAGGCCGATCTCCCGACGTGGTGCCGCCACCGGGCGGATCAGGTAGACCAGAGCGGGCACCCACAGCGTCGCGGTCGCGAAACTGCGGTAGCGCGGATCAAACACCATCGCCAGCATCATCACCGCCGCCGCGAACCCGCTGGCGTACAACCACCATCCGCCACGAGCGTCCAGCCAGGCAAACGCACGCTCGCGCCACCCTGCGCGGGCCGACAACGCCAGCGCCGCATGGGCGAGCACCAGCAGATTCAGCGCCACCAGCGCCGTCGCCCACAGGTATTCGCCGGCAAAGCGGCTGGTCACCCGGGCCAGTTCACCCCAGGTGCCGATGCAGCACCCGGCGAACGCCGCCAGCAACGGAAGCATCAGCGCGCTGCGTGCATGACTGACCCGGCCAGCCCACGCCAGGGCCAGCAAGGCAATCGCGCCACTGACCGTCAGCCAGAATGGCCACAACGGCAGGTTCGACACCGGTCCGGCCAGCACGCCTTTGTCCTGGCGATCTGCATCGAACAGGCCCCAGTAACCGCCCACTGCGCCTTCGGACTGGCGCTTCCACGGCTGGTCGAACGCCTCGATCAGGTTGTAGTGCCAGCCGTGTTGCTCGGCCATCGCGACGAAACTGCGAATGAATTTGGCCTCGTTGACCCGGCTTGGCAGCGCGGTTTCACGCTGGCGGCCTTCGCTGGGCCAGCCGGTTTCGCCGATGAGAATGTCCTTGGGCGCGAATTTCCTGCCGAAGTCTTCACGGATCTGCGCGACGTGGGCCAGGGCCTCGTCGATGCCGGTGGGATCATCCTCCCAGTACGGCAGCAGATGGATCGTCAGGAAATCTACGGCAGGCGCGACTTCCGGGTATTGCAGCCAGTATTCCCAGACATCTGCATAGGTGACCGGCTGCTTGACCTGCGCTTTCACCTGACGAATCAGCGTGGCCAGTTGAGCGCCGGTGACTTCCTTGCGCAACAGGCTCTCGTTACCGACGATCACCGCGGTCACCACATCCGGGTGGGTGTTTGCCGCCGTCACCAGCGCCTTGATTTCCTTGGCCGTGTCGACCGGATTGCCGTTGACCCAGGCGCCGAGCATCAGCTTGAGGCCGTACTTGCGGGCGATGTCGGGCAGCGCCTCCATGCCGGTCATTGAATAGGTGCGCACACAGTCGAAGCGCGTCGCGAGGAGCGCCAGGTCAGCGTCCATCCGCGCGGGGCGCAGGGTGAAGGGCTGGTCGAACGGGGACTGGTCCTTGTCGAACGGCGTGTAGGACGCGCATTGCAGTTTGTGGGTCGGCGTGGCGGCGTCCGGCAGAATCACCGGCTTGCCCAGCCAGTACCAGTAGCCGCACAGGCCAAGCAGCGCAATCAAACAGGAGAACAGATAAAGGAGGACGACAGGCGAGCGGGACGGTGCGGACATGATGGGGCCGAAGTGAGGCGAAGGGCGGCATATTAGCAAGATGACGCGGCTACACACCTCATCCTGTCAGCGCTTTTGTAAACCATGCAATTTCCGGACGACCCGCTAGCCTCTTTACGACCTGTCTGTCGTTGATGGCGCGGTGACGTCGTTTACCGGGTGGCTGGGTGTCGCTGGCAGGAAAGGCACAAGGTGTGTGGGGGTCGATGATCAATCGTCCACGCAGCGATTGCGTCTGCGCAGGCACGTGGTGGAAGCGTGAAACGCGTGGCTTGCCCCGAACCAGGGCGCGAGTGCGACGTTATAAGAACGTTAACGATACCCGACCGCTGTCGGGTTCTGGACTACCGGGGAAGTGAAAATGACGATGCGAAAAATCCTGGGTGTCGGTGCCGCGCTGGCACTGGCCATCAGTTCCACGCTGGCCCATGCCGACGCCAAACCCGAGCTGAGCATCGGTTACGTCGATGGCTGGTCCGACAGTGTTGCAACCACCAACGTGGCTGCCGAGGTGATCAAGCAGAAACTGGGTTATCCGGTGAAGCTGCAGGCCGTTGCGGCCGGGATCATGTGGCAGGGCGTCGCGACCGGCAAACTGGACATGATGTTGTCTGCCTGGCTGCCCGTGACCCACGGCGAGTACTGGACCAAGAACAAGGACAAGGTCACCGACTACGGGCCTAACTTCAAGGACGCGAAAATCGGCCTGATCGTGCCTGAGTACGTGAAAGCCAACTCGGTGGCGGACCTCAAGACCGACGAATCCTTCAAGAAGAAAATCGTCGGCATCGACGCCGGTTCAGGCGTGATGATCAAGACTGATCAAGCGATCAAGGATTATGGCCTCGACGGTTACAAGCTGCAGGCCAGTTCCGGCGCCGGCATGATTGCCGAGCTGACCCGTGCCGAAAACAAGAAAGAATCGATCGCGGTGACCGGCTGGGTGCCGCACTGGATGTTCGCGAAGTGGAAACTGAAGTTCCTGGAAGACCCAAAGGGTGTTTACGGTGCGGCTGAAACCGTCGACAACATCGGCAGCCTGGATCTGGCGAAGAAGGCCCCGGACGTGGCGGATTTCCTGAAGAAATTCCAGTGGACCAGCAAGGATGAAATCGGCGAAGTCATGCTCGCCATCCAGGACGGCGCCAAGCCCGAAGCGGCGGCCAAGGACTGGGTCGCCAAGCACCCGGATCGCGTCAAGGAGTGGACCGGTAAGTAATCGGTCACAAAGATTTAACGTCTTACCGAACCGCCTGGCGAGCCATCGCCAGGCGGTTTTTTATGGCCGCAACCTTAAGTTGCGAACGGCCTCGGGCGAAAGAGGCAATTCTTCGAACATCAACTAATGTCGTTCTAATACTAAGGTCGTCTGGAGTGCATCGCAGAGCGGACTAAAGTGCAAACCGTGACATCCATCTGTGCTGCGAGGACAAAAACAATGAACGACAGCATTTACCTCTCGATTCAGAACAGCCCGCGCTTCAAGGAGCTGGTCTCGAAAAGGGAACGATTCGCCTGGATTCTCTCGGCAATCATGCTTGGGCTCTATGCCGCATTCATCCTTCTGATTGCGTATGGGCCTCAGATTCTCGGCGCTAAACTCAGCGCCACATCAACCATCACTTGGGGTATGCCAATCGGCGTCGGGCTGATTGTGTCCGCGTTCGTTCTGACCGCCATCTATGTTCGCCGCGCAAACGGTGAATTCGATGACCTGAACAACGCCATTCTGAAGGAGGCGCAGCAATGATCCGGCGCCTGCTTGCGGCCTTCGGCCTTGCCGCTTTCGCGCCGACACTCTGGGCAGCCGAAGCGCTGACCGGTGCGGTGCAGAAGCAACCGTTGAACGTGTCGGCGATCATCATGTTTGTGGTCTTCGTCGGGTTCACCCTCTACATCACTTACTGGGCGTCGAAAAAGAACAAGACAGCGTCGGACTATTACTCGGCAGGCGGCAAGATCACCGGTTTCCAGAACGGTCTGGCCATTGCCGGTGACTACATGTCGGCGGCGTCATTCCTGGGGATTTCCGCGCTGGTCTACACCTCCGGCTACGACGGTCTCATCTACTCCATCGGCTTCCTCGTCGGCTGGCCGATCATCCTGTTCCTGATCGCCGAACGCCTGCGCAACCTGGGCAAGTACACCTTCGCTGACGTGGCGTCCTACCGCCTGAAGCAGAAGGAAATCCGTACCTTGTCCGCCTGCGGTTCGCTGGTGGTTGTGGCGTTCTACCTGATCGCGCAGATGGTCGGCGCCGGCAAGCTGATCCAGCTGCTGTTCGGTCTGGACTACGCGGTGGCGGTGGTGCTCGTCGGCATCCTGATGTGCCTGTACGTGCTGTTCGGCGGCATGCTGGCGACCACGTGGGTTCAGATCATCAAGGCGGTGATGCTGCTCTCCGGTGCGTCGTTCATGGCGTTGATGGTGATGAAGCACGTCAACTTCGACTTCAACGTGCTGTTCTCCGAAGCCGTGAAGGTTCACCCGAAAGGCGAAGCGATCATGAGCCCGGGCGGTCTGGTTAAAGATCCGATCTCGGCGTTCTCGCTGGGTCTGGCGCTGATGTTCGGCACCGCGGGCCTGCCACACATTCTGATGCGCTTCTTCACTGTGAGTGATGCGAAGGAAGCCCGTAAGTCGGTGCTCTACGCGACCGGTTTCATCGGCTACTTCTACATCCTGACCTTCATCATCGGCTTTGGCGCGATCCTCTTGGTCAGCACCAATCCGGCGTTCAAGGACGCAGCGGGCGCCTTGCTCGGCGGTAATAACATGGCAGCGGTTCACCTGGCCGATGCGGTCGGTGGCAGTCTGTTCCTGGGCTTTATCTCGGCGGTGGCGTTCGCGACCATCCTGGCGGTGGTGGCGGGTCTGACATTGGCCGGTGCTTCTGCGGTGTCCCACGACTTGTATGCCAGTGTGATCAAGGCGGGCAAGGCCAACGAGAAAGACGAGATCCGTGTGTCGAAGTACACCACGGTGGCGTTGGCGGTCGTGGCGATTCTGTTGGGTATCGCGTTCGAGAGTCAGAACATCGCGTTCATGGTGGGCCTGGCGTTCTCGATTGCGGCGAGCTGTAATTTCCCGGTGTTGTTGCTTTCGATGTACTGGAAAAATCTGACGACGCGTGGCGCGATGATTGGTGGCTGGATGGGGCTGGTCAGTGCGGTGGTGTTGATGATTCTGGGCCCAACGATTTGGGTGCAGATTCTGCATCATGAGAAGGCGATTTTCCCGTACGAGTATCCGGCGTTGTTTTCGATTGCGATTGCGTTTGTCGGGATCTGGTTTTTCTCGATTACGGATAAGTCGAAGGCGGCGGAGGGTGAGCGTGCGTTGTTCTTCCCGCAGTTTGTGCGTTCGCAGACGGGCCTGGGGGCCAGTGGTGCGGTGTCGCATTGATTTGATGTAGTGTTGTTGTGGAAACGCCCCGATCTTCGGGGCGTTTTTGTTTTATAAGCGCTTAAGATCAAGATCAAGATCAAGGGCGTCTGCCTGGGGGCAGACGTTTCGCCTTCGGCGAGTTACTTGGAAAAGCACCCCAAGTAACCAAGGGTGCTTGCTCCTGGTTGGGCCCCTCCTGCGTCGGGGTTCCTTCACTCCGGTCTCGCTCCGTGGGCCCGCGCCGAACGGACATCCATGTCCTGACGGCGCTCTCGCCGCATCCATGCGGCTCGGCCCACTCCGCGAGACCTCCGTTCAGCCTGCACCCAAGTCGCGATTGGTGTCGTCTGAACTCTCTGCGTATGAAGATCAAGGTCACAAGCGCGTCCGGTGTAGGACCGGCTTTAGCCGGGAAGGGGCCAGTTCAGGCGCGGGTAAATCTGCGGCAGATGTCATTTTTGCGTTCGGTGGTTAAAAAGATTGAACCGCTTTCAAGCCGCTTCGCCTAATGATCAGCGTGTGGAGATTCCCACAGGCCTTGTGCTAATACCGGCACTCTTTGAGAGGTGGTTAACGTGGCTAAAGACGACAAGAAAACCAAAGGTGAAGCTTCGAAGGCCAGCAAGGATTTGAAGGACAAAAAGTCCTCTCCGGAAAAGAAATCAGCGGCAGCCTCGGCGCTTTCGAAGTCTTCCGACAAGAAAGGCGCGAAGAAAGACACCAAGAAAGCGGCTGAGCCAAAGAAAGCTGCAAAGAAAGCGGATAGCAAGCCAGAGAAGGCCAAGAAATCCGACAAGGCAGAAAAAGCCGACAAGCCTGCAAAAAAGAAAAAGTGATAACTGCACTCCGCTAGGGCTTTACGCCCTAGCTTCCTCAGAACGTCCTGTTCGATTGTTGTAAATCCTCTTTCCCTCTGTCCCCTAACATCCACTGGCAGTCGCCGACGGGTGAACGCACGTTTAAATTTTACGGTGTTCAAACCGGCCCCTTCCCGGCTAAAGCCGGTCCTACCAAAGCGCCGCGTACACCTCTCATCCCGCGTATCCCGCGTATACCCCGTAGGACCGGCTTCAGCCGGGAAGCTCTTGATCTGCTTTAAAGCGCCTTTGATCTTTGTACACAAAAGGCTCAAACACCGCCAATCGCGACCTGGGTGCAGGCTGAACGCAGGTCTCGTGGAGTGGGCCAGGCCGCATGGATGCGGCGAGAGCGCCGTCAGGACATGGATGCCCGTTCGGCGCGGGCCCACGGAGCGAGACCGGAGTGAGGGTACTCCGACGAAGGAGGAGCCCAGCCGAGAGCAGGCACTTTTGGTTAGTTTTAGTGCTTTTTAAAAGTAACTCGCCGAAGGCGAAACAGTTCTGCTCCAGCAGAACCGCTTCCATAAAAAAACCGCGCCTAAGCGCGGTTCTTTTTGATGCCAGCCTTAGCAGTTAAATCCTGCCCAGCAATACCAATATCAGCAGGATCACCAGGATCGTACCGATGATGCCCGACGGACCGTAGCCCCAGCTCCGGGAGTGTGGAAATACCGGAAGTCCACCGACCAACAGCAGGATAAGGATGATGATCAGAATTGTGCCGATGCCCATGACGAGTTCCTTCTAGTGTTCTTGGAAGATGGCTGTGCAGTTCAAGAGGTTGCCACGACGGCTAATCATTGTGCTGCTTGATTGATCCGACTGTCGGACCAATCAAAAGGTTCTCAGCTGCCGAAATAAAAAATAACATCTTCAGGAAAGGCCAGGAAAATCATAGGTCTGCGTCTTTAACAAAAGTATTTTCCGTATTCAAATGCTGATTGGAAAAGCGCAAAAAGTATCTCGCCTAGTGTGGAACCAAGCGGTAACTAACCGGTCACCAAGTTCGATGTAACGCGCTTCCCGTTAATCATCTCCCTGCCTAAATACATCCAAAAGAGTGCCCACCCATTCAAACCATCGGTTTGCCTCCCATATTCAGCGATCTGATGAAGGGTTTGTCGGACAATCTGTCTGTTTACACTCTAGTGACTTCTTAATAACCGACAAGGCGTCTGCTATGCACAATCGCATCATGATCACCGGCGCAGGGTCCGGGCTGGGACGCGAGATCGCGCTGCGCTGGGCGCGCGAGGGCTGGCAGCTGGCGCTGTCGGACGTCAGTGACAGCGGCCTTCAGGAAACCCTGCGCCTGGTGCGCGAAGTGGGAGGGAACGGTTTTGTTCAGCGCTGTGACGTCCGGGACTACAGCCAGCTCACCGCATTCGCCCAGGCGTGCGAACAGAAATTCGGCGGCATCGATGTGATCGTCAACAATGCCGGCGTCGCTTCAGGTGGGTTCTTCGGCGAACTGTCCCTCGAGGATTGGGACTGGCAGATCGCGATCAACCTGATGGGCGTCGTTAAAGGCTGCAAGGCGTTTTTGCCGCTGCTGGAACAGAGCAAGGGCAAGATCATCAACATCGCCTCGATGGCCGCGCTGATGCAGGGCCCGGCGATGAGCAACTACAACGTCGCCAAGGCGGGCGTCGTTGCGCTGTCGGAGAGCCTGCTGATCGAGCTGCGCCAGCAGGAAATCGGCGTGCATGTGGTGTGTCCGTCGTTCTTCCAGACCAACTTGCTGGATTCCTTTCGTGGCCCCACGCCGGCGATGAAAGCCCAGGTCGGCAAGCTGCTGGAAAGCTCGCCCATCAGCGCAAAGGACATCGCCGATTACATCTACCAGCAGGTCGCCAGCGGCGAATTCATGATCCTGCCCCATGAACAAGGGCGAATGGCGTGGCAGCTCAAGCAGAAAAATCCCCAGTTGCTGTACGACGAGATGGCCAACATGGCGGAGAAGATGCGCGCCAAGGCGAAGTCCGGGAGCTGAGTCAATCGTTCGCCACGGGTCTTTTCTGATAGGGTTGCGGCACTTTCCGGCTGACCTGGACGAGGCTCATCGTGCTCAATTACCTGTGGTTCTTCCTCGCTGCGCTGTTCGAGATCGCCGGGTGTTATGCCTTCTGGATGTGGCTGCGCCAAGGCAAGAGCGCACTGTGGGTGATTCCCGCGTTGATCAGCCTGACCCTGTTCGCCGTGCTGTTGACCCGGGTCGAAGCCACTTACGCCGGACGCGCCTACGCGGCGTACGGCGGCATCTACATCATCGCTTCCATTGCCTGGCTGGGCGTTATCGAACGTGTTCGCCCGTTGACGTCGGACTGGATCGGCGTCGGCCTCTGCGTCATCGGCGCCACCATCGTTCTGTTCGGCCCGCGCTGGTCTGCCGCGTGATCGTCGGTACGCGAGAAAGAACGGACGTCTGCAGGACCTTTCTCTGACGTGCAGGCCGGAAATGCCCGGGCACGTAGGAAGCGTCTGTCAGCCATGGTCTTGAAGGGTTGAAGGGCGTTACTGATTTTGCTCTGGCGCATTGAAGCGCCGGGACCTGAGCGTCAACCTGCTGCCTCGGTTACAGCCAAGGAGCAGGACGTATGCTGGTATTGACGCGAGAAATCGGCGACACCTTCAACATTGGCGATGACATCACCCTGAGGGTGCTGGGCATCTCCGGCAATGAGGTGCGCCTGGGAATTGATGCACCGCAAAGCGTCAGAATTCATCGGGCAGAAGTTATTCGACGAATCGCCTCACGACTGCAGAACCTGGCCAACCGGGGGCCGGGCAGGTAAGTCCACCTTAGTCGCCATCCAGACCCGGTTGTGGGCGCAGGGGCCTATTCCTCGAAAAATTCCTTGGGCACTTCGTGCTTGAGCATCAGCTGACATTGCTGGCTGTCCATGTCGAAGAAAATCACCGCCTGACCCTTGCTCAACGCATGGCGTACCCGCAACACGCGGGTTTCAAGGGGGGTGTCATCGCCATTGTCAGTGCCATCGCGGGTCACGAAGTCCTCGATCAGGCGCGTCAGGGTGTCGGCTTCGAGTTGGTCGTAAGGGATCAGCATAGATTTCTCGGCAATCACAAAAAGTACACGGGGCGGCGATGCTATCGCGCCCCGTGCGGGCAGGCTATCGCTGCCCCACCAATGTATCCACCGATGGCACGCGCGTGTCGCTTTCCATCTGCGCGTCGTGCTCCAGCTGATGGCTGAAATTCTCCAGCGATGCGTTGGACGGATGCGCGTCGCTGGCAAACACTGGCGGGCTCATGATGTAGGCGGTGAGCAGACGGCTCAGCGTGCTCAAGCTGTCGATGTGGGTGCGTTCGTAACCATGGGTCGCGTCGCAGCCGAACGCCAGCAGGGCGGTGCGCGTGTCGTAACCGGCAGTGATCGCCGAGTGCGCGTCGCTGTAGTAATAGCGGAACAGGTCGCGGCGTACGGACAGCTCGTTTTGCTCGCCCAGGCGCAGCAAATGGCGTGACAGGTGATAGTCGTAGGGGCCACCGGAATCCTGCATCGCCACGCTGACCGCGTGTTCGCTGGAGTGCTGGCCGGGGGCAACGGGGGCGATGTCGATACCGACGAACTCGCTGACGTCCCACGGCAGGCTGCCCGCAGCGCCGCTGCCGGTTTCTTCGGTAATGGTGAACAGCGGGTGGCAATCGATCAGGGGCTCGACGCCGCTGTCGACGATAGCTTTGAGCGCCGCGAGCAGAGCGGCGACGCCGGCCTTGTCGTCCAGATGGCGCGCGCTGATATGCCCGCTGTCGGTGAACTCGGGCAACGGGTCAAATGCCACGAAGTCGCCGATGTTGATGCCCACCGATTCACAATCCGCGCGGGTCGCGCTGTAGGCGTCCAGGCGCACTTCGACGTGGTCCCAACTGATGGGCATCGTGTCGACGGCCGTGTTGAACGCGTGCCCGGAGGCCATCAACGGCAGCACGCTGCCGCGAATCACGCCATTGTCGGTGAACACGCTGACGCGGCTGCCTTCGGCAAAGCGGCTGGACCAGCAACCGACCGGGGCCAGACCCAGCCGGCCGTTGTCTTTGACTTCGCGAACACTGGCACCGATGGTGTCCAGGTGCGCGGAAACGGCGCGGTCGGGACTGTTCTGTTTACCTTTCAACGTGGCGCGGATGGTGCCGCGGCGGGTCAGCTCGAACGGGATGCCCAGTTCTTCAAGGCGCTCCGCGACGTAGCGCACGATAGTGTCGGTAAAGCCGGTGGGGCTCGGGATCGCGAGCATTTCCAGCAGGACTTTCTGCAGGTAGTTCAGATCCGGTTCAAGGATGTTTGCAGTCGTCATAGGGACCTCAATGTGTGGCGCAGATTAAGCTGAGAGCGGACTCGCTCGCGGGACGGGTCTGGTGTCGACGAATTCGTCGCCCGACCAGACCTGTCGCCGGCAGGCTCAGGGCTACAGCGGTGGCGCCTTAGCCATGTGCAGGCTGGCTGTGGGGAAACAACAGATCGACGAAACGCTCGGCCGTCGGTTGTGGCTCGTGATTGGCCAGGCCGCAGCGCTCGTTCGCTTCGATAAACACATACTCCGGCTGATCGGCGGCGGGCACCATCAGGTCCAGACCCACCACCGGGATGTCGAGGGCGCGGGCGGCACGCACGGCGGCGTCTTTCAGCACCGGGTGAAGAATCGCGGTGACGTCTTCCAGGCAGCCGCCGGTGTGCAGGTTCGCGGTGCGGCGTACGGCCAGACGCTGATCAGCCGGTAACACGCTGTCGAAGCTGAAACCCGCGTCCTCTACGGTGCGGTGAGTTTCGTCGTCCACCGGAATCTTGCTCTCGCCGCCCGTGGCTGCAGAGCGACGGCGACTTTGCGCCTCGATCAGCTGACCCACGGTGTCACGGCCATCGCCGATGATCTCGGCAGGACGGCGGATGGCCGCAGCCACTACCTCAAAACCAATCACGACGATGCGCAAGTCGAGCCCTTCGTGGAAGCTTTCGAGCAGCACACGGCTGTCGAACTGGCGAGCACGCTCGACCGCCGCCTGGACATCTTCGATCGTACGAAGGTCCACGGCCACGCCCTGACCCTGTTCGCCATCGACCGGCTTGACCACGACGCGCTGGTGTTCCTCGAGAAACGCCAGGTTGTCGTCGCCGTTACCCGCCAGTTGCTGCACCGGCACTTCCAGCCCCGCCGCCTTCAGCGTCTTCTGGGTCATGCGCTTGTCCTGGCACAGCGTCATGCTGACGGCGGTGGTCAGGTCGCTCAACGACTCACGGCAGCGCACCCGGCGGCTGCCATGAATCAGCGTGAACAGTCCGGCCTCGGCGTCGTCCACCTGCACCTCAATACCGCGACGATGGGCTTCTTCGACGATGATCCGCGCGTACGGGTTGAAGTCCGCCTGTGGGCCGGGGCCGAGAAATAGCTTCTCGTTGATGCCGTTTTTACGCTTGATGGCGAAGGTCGGCAGATTGCGGAAGCCCAGCTTGGCGTACAGGCCTTTTGCTTGTTCGTTGTCGTGCAGCACCGACAGATCCAGGTACGCCAGACCCCGGCTCTGGAAGTGCTCGACCAGATGACGCACCAGCACTTCGCCGACGCCAGGCCGTGTGCATTGCGGATCAACCGCCAGGCACCACAGGCTGCTGCCGTTTTCGGGATCGTTGAACGCCTTTTGGTGATTCAGGCCCATGACGCTGCCGATCACGGCGTTGGTGGTCTCGTCTTCAGCAATCCAGTAGACCGGACCGCCCTGGTGCCGAGGCGTCAGCAGGGCAGGGTCAATGGGCAACATGCCGCGAGCGATGTACAGATTGTTGATCGAGTTCCAGTCGCCCTCGCTTTGTGCCCGACGAATCCGGAAACCACGAAATACGCGCTGGGCCGGGCGGTAATCGCTGAACCACAGGCGCAGCGTGTCTGACGGATCGAGAAACAACTGTTGCGGCGATTGCGCCAGCACCTGTTGCGGTGCGGCGACATACAGGGCGATGTCGCGCTCGCCCTGCTTTTCGTTGAGCAACTCTTGCGCGAGGGACGCCGGGTCGGGGTAAGTGTGGCCAATCAGCAGCCGTCCCCAGCCGCAATGCAGAGCCAGCGGTTCTGTCTCAGGCGTGCTGCCGTCTTCGGCAAGGCGAGCCTGCAAGCGCTCGTACGACGGCGCCTGGCCGCGCAACAAACGCTGGTTATGAATCGAAGCGTTGGCTTTCATCGGTCAGAGTCCTTGTTCGCTGAGCCACAGGTTCAGCGCTGCGAGCTGCCACAGCTTGGAGCCGCGCAGGGGCGTCAGTTGACCCTGTGGATCGGTGAGCAGTTTGTCGAGCATGACCGGGTTGAACAGGCCACGGTCCTGGCTTGGATCGAGCAGCAGATCACGGACCCAGTTCAGCGTGTCGCCCTCCAGATGCTTGAGGCCCGGCACCGGGAAATAACCTTTCTTGCGATCAATGACTTCGGACGGAATCACCAGTCGCGCCGCTTCCTTGAGTACTTGCTTGCCGCCGTCCGGCAACTTGAAGCGGCCAGGCACCCGTGCCGACAGCTCGACCAGTCGATAGTCGAGGAACGGGGTGCGTGCTTCGAGGCCCCAGGCCATGGTCATGTTGTCGACGCGTTTGACCGGGTCGTCCACCAGCATGACCGTGCTGTCCAGTCGCAGGGCTTTGTCCACGGCCGCATCAGCGCCCGGCATCGCGAAATGCTCGCGCACGAAATCACCTGCCGCGTCGTTCGCCGTCAGCCACTTTGGCGTAACGGTCTCGGCGTATTCGGCGTAACTGCGGTCGAAAAACGCATCGCGATAGGCGGCGTAGGGGTCGCTGGCGCCGTCCACTTGCGGGTACCAGTGATAACCGGCGAACAACTCGTCCGCGCCCTGACCGCTCTGAACCACCTTGCAGTGCTTGGCCACTTCGCGGGACAGCAGATAAAAGGCGATGCAGTCGTGGCTGACCATCGGCTCGCTCATCGCACGGAAGGCGGCGGGCAGTTGCTCGATGATTTCGCTTTCCTTGATGCGCAGTTGATGGTGGTTGGTGCCGTAGTGTTTGGCGATCAGGTCCGAATACTGGAACTCATCGCCGCGTTCGCCGCCGGCATCCTGAAAGCCGATGGAGAAAGTCGACAGATCTTTCACGCCCACTTCACGCAGCAGACCGACCAGCATGCTCGAGTCAACGCCGCCGGACAGCAGCACGCCAACGTCCACCGCAGCGCGTTGACGAATGGCAACGGCTTCACGCGTGCTGTCGAGCACACGGTCGCGCCAGTCTTCGAGGGTCAGATTCGCTTCGTCGGCACGCGGGCCATAGGGCAGGGTCCACCAGACTTTCTGCTCGACCTTGCCTTCGGCGCTCACGCGCATCCACGACGCTGGCGGCAGTTTTTCCACACCGGCCAGCAACGTGCGCGGCGCAGGCACCACGGCGTGGAAGTTCAGGTAATGATTGAGCGCGACCGGGTCGAGCATCGGGCTGATGTCGCCGCCTTTGAGCAACGCGGGCAGCGCGGACGCAAAACGCAGGCGCTTATCGGTGCGCGACAGGTACAGCGGCTTGACGCCGAGACGGTCGCGGGCGATGAACAGGCTTCTGTTGTCGCGCTCCCAGATGGCGAACGCGAACATGCCGTTGAGCTTGGGCAGCATGTCAGCGCCCCAGGCATGGTAGCCCTTGAGCAGCACTTCGGTGTCGCCGCCGGAGTGGAACTGGTAGCCAAGGCTTTCGAGCTCGGCACGCAGTTCCGGGAAGTTGTAAATCGCGCCGTTGAAGGCCAGGGACAGGCCCAGGTGGCTGTCGATCATCGGCTGCGCCGAGCCGTCCGACAGGTCCATGATTTTCAATCGACGGTGGCCGAGGGCAATCGGCCCCTGGCTGTGAAACCCCCACGCATCCGGGCCGCGAGCCGCGAGATGATGGGTAATACGTTCTACTGCGGCGAGATCCGCAGGTTGATTGTCAAAGCGTAGTTCGCCAGCTAATCCGCACATCTGTCCTAAACCCTTTATGTTTTCGGCGTGTTTGGCGTTACTGGGATTGCGCGGCGATAGATGCCGGGTTCATTCCGGGCATCAGGCGCATGATTGCGTACATATGGCGCGTGTCGTACATCCTGCGCTGTCTAATCCCGAGCCTGCGCAATGCACTCAGCCAGTAACGATTCGGCCCTGTCCCGGCGCGGATATACAGCCCTGACACGAGCCCGCTTCCTATCGGCGCGAACACGTCATCAGGGCGCGCTGCCGTCAGCGGCCTAGCTTTATCGAGTACCAGCAGGCGTGGATCGTTCAATAAAAAAACATTGCAAGGGAGGGGGGCGTGGCCGGGTTTTTAATCACCGACGACGTTTTTCGTGGGATGTCGACTCGCTCATAGGTGCAAGAGGCGCTGCCCACGTGATGCCTGGGAAGCGCATATCTCGCCCGAGTCAACGCGAGCGGTTGGCGATCCGTAAAGCCGCGGTTTTGATGTACCTCACCGAGTTGGCGAGGTTACCGGCATGACTTTCGAGGAGCATGAGGTCCTCTTGTCGACACACAACTTTTTGAGCCTTGAGGTAAATGGCATGGCCTTCGAGAAATTGCGACAGAGAGTCAAAGTAGGCAGCAGAATCTTCGAGGTCCAGCTGCATATCTTTCAAGCTTAGTGTAGACATCGAGGCTCCAGACGCTATTGAAGCAGGCGTCCTGGCCTGACGGGGTTGGGGTATTGGGTTCACTGTCCGATGCTTTGTTTATCGGCAGCCGTCAGGAAACTTTAGATGATTATTAGGGTCTGGCTCGGCGGCGTGTCAGTAGCCCGTCATCTCCAGATACCCCACACCCTCATGGCTACCGCTCAGGGTGACCGGCCCCTCCCAATAGGGAATCTGCAAATTCATCCAGGCTTGGGGGTTCAGCGCTTCGACAGCGATATCCACAGCCTTGGACGGTATTTTCACCGACCAGCGCGTGGGCATGTCGCGGCCGTCGACGTCAGTGGTGTCTTCCGGCGCCAGTTCTATGTCCTTCGCCGCCAGTTGTTCGGTGCTGCCATCGGCGTTGATCCATGTCCCAGTCAAGTACGGCTCGTCGTCCTTTTGCCGCATGCGATAGAGCATGACTTCGGTGCCATCACCCAAATGCAGCGAAAACCAGTCCCAGCCCGTCTGATTATCCGTGAGCGGCTGGCTGCTCCACTCCCGGTCCAGCCACGCGGGCCCGGACACCTGATAGGTTTTGCCGTCGATTTCGAGGCTGCCGTCCGCTTGAAAAAACGGCTGGCTGTAGTAGTACGACGCCTGACCCTGCTCGGACTTCTGGCTGAAGCCCTGTTTGCCTTGCAGCACCAACGGCTTCGTGGCTTTAAGGTGCAGGCGATAGTTGAACTGCGGACTGCTGGCCTGCAATTGCATGTCCGCCAGCGGGTCATCGGTGGCAGATTGGCTGGTGAAGGACCAGTCATCTATCCAGGCTGCGAACGGTGCCAGCGTCACCCCGGCCTGCTGCACGCCGCCTCGGGCGTAGCGTTCCGCTGCGAAATGATCGTCCTGGGACGTCACGGCGGCGTGGCCCATCCACAGATTGCGGTTATTCCAGCCAGACCCATCGCCTTGCAGCCCTTTCGCTCGGGGGAGGGCATTGCGAAACAGGGTCCACTGCACGCCAAACGACTGGCCGTCGGCATCCTTGAGATTGGCGGTGACGTACCACCACTCGATGCGGAAATCATCGTGGGGGCCATGATCGTCGGGAAACACGAAGCGCTTTTCCGGCGTCACCTGCGCGTAATTCGAGGCGTCGTCGGCAAGGCCTGCGAAGCCTTTTTCTTCCTCGGGTTTGTCGTCGCAGCCGCTCAGCAGGGTGACGAGCAACAGACCAACGAGCGGGATCAGGGCCTTAACCTTCATTGGCGAAAGTCCTCAACAAATCGGCGGGGCGGGTGCGGTACAAACGGTAGAGCGGCCATGCCGAGGCCAGCAGTGTGGCGAGCATCGCCAGCAGCGTGAGCCGCAACAGCTGCATCGGGAACACCTGCAGCGGCAGGCGCCAACCGAAGGCTTGCACGTTGATCACTGCGTCCAGACACCACGCCAGCAACAGCCCCAGCGGAATTGCCAGCACCAGCGTCAGCACCGCCAGGAGCCAGGTCTGCGCCAGATTGAGCAGCATCAATTGCCGCCGCGTTACGCCCAGCGCCCACAGCGGCGCCAGTTGCGCGAGGCGGCTCTGGCTCTGGGTGAGGAGACTGATGAACAGCGCGACGCCGGCCACCATCAAGGTCAGGCTGTTCAACGCGGCCGTGGCGGCGAAGGTGCGTTCGAAGACCTGCTGCGACCAGGCCTTGAGCTGAATCTGATCGACGATGCGGTTGTCGTCGATGGTGAATTTGTTGTGCAGCACCCTCAGCAGTTGCGGGATGGCGTGGGGATCGATGCGCAGATTGAAACGGTTGGGCGTCAGCTGCGGCCAGTGCTTGAGCAGGTGGTCGGCATTCACCAGCATGTGGCCCTTGGGATTGCCGTAATCGGCATAAATGCCAACGACCCGCAGCGGCCACGGCCCGTCCGGCGCCGGCAGTTTCACTTCATCGCCAACGCTGACATCTAGACGGCGGGCCAGTTGTTCGCTGAGCATCAGCGTGTCTTCCTGCGCCAGTTGCTTCCAGGCATCGCCGCTCGCCGATTCCAATAGTGGCCAGTGCTGGCGATAGTGCGGATGGTCGATGACGCCATACAGCTCGGCCGGCCAGCCATGCAGCTGCAGCGACACCTGCCAGTTGGGCAGCACCGCCGAGGTCAGCGGCTGCTGACTCAACCACTGCTGCAACGGCGCGGCTTGGGCGGGATTCTGCGGATTGATGTACAGCTCGGCGCTAAGGCGTTGCTCCAGCCAGTGGGTGAACGTCTGGCGGAACCCCGACGTCATGCTACCCGCGCCGATGTTTGCTGCCATCGCCAGAAGTAAGGCCATGAGCGCCAGGCTCAGGGCCGGCAATTGTTGTCGGCAGTCAGCGAGAAACCACTGACCCAGCACCGAACGGCTCCTGCCCAACAGTGCGTTGAGCAGCAGGTTGAGCAGCACCGGAAGGCCCAGGGCCGCACTCAATAACAGGCTGGCCATCAACACGAAGCCCAGCGCCAGGCTGTCGCCAAACAGCGCGGCCGATACTGCAATCAACGCCGAAATCTCGGCAACCCAGCCCTGGCGTCGCAGCCATTTGGCGTGGGTTTCGTGCCATGCCTGGGCATTGGCCAGCGCCAGCAAGGGCAGACGCGCCGCGCGCAGCAGGCTGCTGGCGCCCGCGAGAAACGCGCCGAGCAGACTGACGCCCAATCCACTCAGCCACCACCAGATGCTCAGGTTCAGGTGGCCCGCGACTTCAGCGCCGTACAGCCCGCGCAGACTCGCCGCGACATCGGGCAACAGCGCGCTCGCCAGCCAGTAACCACTGATGACGCCGGCGATGCCACCGAGCAAGGCCAGCACGCCGAGCTCGACCACCAGACTCACCATCAACCCGCGTGCGCTGACACCGCAGGCACGCAGATTGCGCAGGAGCCCGCGACGCTGTTCCAGCGCGAGACCAATGGCCGCATGCACGATGAACAGCCCGACTACGAACGAGAGAAAACCCAGCGCGTCGAGGTTCAGGTGGAAGCTCTCGGTGAGCCTGCCCAGGTCGTTGTCTTCGCCGCTTTTGCGCAGCATCAGCTCGCCGTTCAGCTCGGCCGGCAGGGGAGGAGCGTTTTCGGCAAAATCCTTGGGCAGCACCAGCCGCGAGATCTGATTGGGCTGGTTGAGCAGTTGCTGGGCGAAACCGATGTCCATGAGCAGTACACCCGGCGCCATGTCGGTTTTCCCACGCAGTGGCGGCAGCACCTTGCCGGAGTCGATGACCGGCTGCTGGCCTTCATGAAGACCGAGGGCCGCGAGGGTCTGCGGGGAAATCCAGGTAGTGCCGGGAGGGGTGAAGAAGTCGACGATCTGCTCGGTGTCCAGCGATTGCCCGGCCAGCGCGGTGTTCACCGGCAGTGAGACTGGCTCGATGCCGAGCACGGTCAGGCGCTGCTCCGGCGCTTCTTTCAGGGTGACGCGTCCGCGGAGTGCGGGGGAGACCGGCCATCCCGCGCGGCGCAAGGTCACGAACAGGTCCTGGGAAAAGTTGGCGCCGTTGGGCGAGACCAGGATCTTCTGCGGCTCGCCACCGATCATCTGACTGGCTTTGGCGTAGCTTTCACGGGCCTGACTGTTCAGCGCCTGCACGCCGGTCAGCAGGCTGGTCGCCAGCCACAGGCCGGTCAGCACGCTGAAAAACTGCACGGGATGGCGCCGCCAGTGGCTCAGCAGCGCCTTCAACGTCCAGTAGAAGACCGGCATCTCAGCGTTCGCCTTCGCTGACCAGCCGACCCAGATGCAACACGGCCTGACGCTGCAATCGTGCCGCCACCCTCGGGCTGTGGGTCACCATCAACAGGCTGGTCGTGCTGTCGCCGAGGAGGTCCAGCAACAGTTGCAGCACTTCATCGCTGGTGGCTTCGTCGAGGTTGCCAGTGGGTTCGTCAGCGAGCAGCAGGGCCGGGCGAGACGCGAGAGCCCGGCCAATCGCAACACGCTGCTGCTGGCCGCCGGAAAGTTGTTCGGGATAGCGCTTGAGCAGCGCGCCCAGGCCCAGCCGCTCGGTGAGTTCGGTCTGCCATTCGGGCTGGTAGCGCCCGGCCAGACGCGCCTGGAACGCCAGGTTGTCTTCGACTTTCAGGCTGCCGATCAGGTTGAATTGCTGGAACACCAGGCCGATTTCCGTACGCCGCCAGTTGGCCAGCTGCGCTTCGTTCATCTGGTCGAGACGCTGCCCGGCGACCTCGATGCTGCCCTTGTCCACGTGGTCCAGCCCGGCCACCAGATGCAGAAGCGTGCTCTTGCCGCTGCCAGACTCACCCATCAACGCCAGACTGCCGCCCTGATCCAATTGCAGGTCCGCGCCACGCAAAACGGCCAATGGGCCCTGGGCCGTGGCATAGCTTTTGAACACACCCTGGACTTGCAGCATCGACACGCACCTAAATGGAGGGATGGGCTGGAGGATAACGGTTTGGCCGGAGCCGATGTAGCTGGCGAAGCAGTGGATCTTCGGCAGGAGCAAGAAGTTGCGTCGGATAGCGGCGACGGGCGCCTGGACAGCCGATACCGCAGGCCTCTCTACTTACCGCGAATCAGCCCGCGCAGCGCGAATCGGTTGGGGTGACAGGCTTCGGCCACGCTTCGCGGCAGTGGCAGAGGTTCGTCATCCAGCCAGGCGGCAATCAGTTCGCCGGACAGCGGCGCAGTGATCAGACCGCGAGAGCCGTGACCGCTGTTGACGTACAGCCCGGCGAGCCATGGGCACTCGGTATCCGGCGTCTGGCGCGCATCCTTGCGCAGCACGGCGTACGCTTCAAGAAACGCCCCCCGATACGCCAGCGGCCCGACGATGGGCAGGTAATCCGGGCTGGTGCAGCGAAACGCGGCGCGACCTTGCAGATCCTCCGCTGGCAGCGCGGCGGCGTTCAGCCGCTCGGTCAGGTCCTCGGAGATCTCCCTTAGCAGTTCGAGATTGCCGAGATGTTCGGCCGTATTCGGCGTCAGGTCATCGCTGTTGAAGGCGAAGCTTGCCCCCAGCGTGTGTTCGCCGCCGCGCGCAGGCGCCACGTAACCCTCGGCGCACACGACAGTCGTCAACGCGCGGCTTTCGGGGGTTGCAGCCAGTCGGGTAATCTGCCCGCGAATACGCTTGAGGGGCAGGTCAGCGCTGGCCGGGAAGCGTTTGACTTCGGCTGCGCCCGCCAACACGACGACCGGAGCAGAAGCCAGCAGACGCTCGCCATCCCACGCCTGCCACAGCGCCCCGTCCCGCCGCAGCTCGATCACGTCATTGTGGGTCAGCAGCTTGATGTTGCTTGCGCTGGCCTGATCGCGACACAACGCCGGCGGATGCACCCAGCCACCTTGGGGGTAAAACAAACCGCCGCTCTTCAACACGACACCGGCCCGTGACTCGGCGTCAACCCGGTCCAGCACATGCAGCAGATCCTCGGGGAACGCCGCCGCCAGTTGCGCCTGCCGCGCTTGCTCTTTCTCGTCGAAGGCAAGCTGCAGCACGCCGCAATCGTCCCAGTCGATGCCCCGTTGCAGGCGTTCCAGCAAACGGCGGGTGTGACCAAATCCGCTCAAGATCAGCTGCGACAACGGGGTGCCGTGGGCCGACAGCTTCAGATAGAGCACGCCTTGCGGATTGCCCGATGCTTCTTGCGCCAAATCCCCGTGACGTTCCAGCAGACTGACGTGCCAACCGCGCGCGGCAAGACTTGACGCAGTGGCGCAGCCGGCCAGGCCTGCGCCGATTACCAACGCCGTGCGCGGGCCGTCCGGTGACGTCGGCCGGGCAAACCAGGGTTTGGCGCGCGGGGGCGTTGGCACGCTTTCTGGCCAGCCGATGAAGCGGCCTTTGAGCACTTCCCACTTATGCCCGATCCCCGGCACGCGCTTCATCTTGAAACCGGCTGCGTTCAATGCCCGGCGTACCCAGCCCGTGCTGGTAAAGGTGCCAATGGTCGAGCCCGCTGCCGCCAGCCGCGCCAGCTCTGCGAAGAGTTCGGGCGTCCACATTTCCGGGTTTTTCGCGGGGGCGAAACCGTCGAGAAACCAGGCGTCGATCTGTCCGTCCAGCTGCGGCAGCATGTCCAGCGCATCGCCAACCAGCAAGGTCAGGGTCACGCGGCCGCCCTCAAAGACCCAGCGCTGGAAGCCCTGATGCACCGCCACGTATTGATCCAGCAACTGATCCGCTTGCTCCTTGAGCTCGGGCCACAAATTCAGCGCGCGTTCCAGATCGGCACGGGTCAGCGGGTATTTTTCGACGCTGACGAAATGCAGGCGGGCGTCTGCCACTGCGCTGGCATTGAACAGCTGCCAGGCGCACAGGAAATTCAATCCAGTACCAAACCCGGTTTCGCCGATCACCAGCCGACCACCCGCCGGTAACGCAGCAAAGCGCTCGGGCAGCTCGTTCTGGGTCAGGAACACATGGCGGGTTTCATCCAGGCCCGATTGGGTCGAGAAATAAACGTCGGCGAACACCCGTGAATGCGGATTGCCGTGTTCGTCCCAGTCGATCTGGGCGTGGGCGATCTGGTCATCTGCGATCTGGGTGTGGTCAGTGGTGGTCATGTTCGGCTCGGGGCGGGCGAGGTGGCGATGTTACTCCAGCGTCCGGGGAGGCGTGCACTACATATGTATGCCACTTTGCGGGTGCGTTCCTGTTTATCTATGCGCCTTTGATCACACGCAGAAACAAGGACGTCACATGAACACCGCCAGTCAGGCTCTTACGACTTTATTCATCCAGGACACGCTGCCGCAATGGTTCATCCAGGCGACCCCGGCAATGCGCGATGCCCTGCGTCAGGACATGACCCTCGCGCAGGCCGCTCGGGAAAACCTCAAGCAGGTGTTCCAGCGCATTCAGGACCTGCCGTCATTTGCGCGGCCGTTGCTGACCCAGGCCCTGGACGCCGAATTCGGTCCGGGTCTCGATGTAGACCGCGACCGCTTCTTCCACGCCAGATTCCAGCGCGACTGGCTGACCGGTCGTGCTTCGCCTCAGGGTTCCAGCACACGTTCGCTGCTGGCCGCCGCCCTGCAAAATTTCGAAGCGGTCGAAGCGACGGACGCTGATCGTGAAAGCACCTCGGCAATCATTGGCGGCACGCCGGACACATCGGCGCGGCCGGAAGCCGTTCATCCATCAAGGGTTAGTCCCGGTCGCTTCATCGAACTGTGCCGCCGGCTTGACCTGGGCGGCCAGTATCAACGGCACTTGCATCATGTGTTGCACCCCGTCGCGAGGCCGGACGTCCCCGGGAGTCTGGACAGCAATGACATCAAGTCGCGCAATATCGAGCACGCCCGTCTGACCTTGCGGGTCGACTCCCACATCGCACGCCTCAAGGGCTCTATTGATGAGGCGCAGTACCAGAGGCTGCTGCAGCTCGACGCCTACGGCCCCGCGCATCAGGTGTCCACCCTGCAACTGCTGGGCTACAAATTGCGCGGCCCGCTGTTATTCAAATCCACCGAGCAGACGCGTTGCGTGGTGTACCTGCCTGGGGAAGCCAGTGGCGCAATCCAGTCCTACCCCTCGTTGGAACATTTCACACAGGCGCTGCGGACCAAACTGCGCTCCGAGGCGTATCAACGCTACTTCGATCGCTTCATTCCCGAGCGCAGCAAAGGCGCTTTCTTCAAACGCTTGCACGAGCGCCTGGCGCCCCATGTCCTGCACAGCGTCGCCCGTGGCAAAGGTTTTCACCGACAGCTGATCAGCGTTTCGGAAGTGGATCAGAATGCGTTCCTCGACCTGGAAGCCATCGATATGGGCGGCGCGCTGGGTGATGTTTTCTATCTTCATCAACTGCTGCGACTGAAGGATGACGCTCGCGTGCTCGCCGTCCCCACCGACGACGAGGACCAGAAAACCCGCGACCAGCGCCTCGCTGACTGGCTGAACTACGGCTTGGATGCACTGAATATCGCCGCGCTGTTCGTTCCCGGTCTGGGCGAAGTCATGATGGTTGTCGCGGGGGCGCAATTGCTCGACGAGACATTCGAAGGCATTGAAGCGTGGCGCCATGGCGACATGGATGAAGCGCTGGACCACTTGGGCAATGTCGCGGAAAACCTGGCATTCATGGGGGCGCTGGGTGTCGCAGGTGCCGTGACCGGCGCAATGGCGGCAGAGGCCGGTGGGTCGCAGCCACCATCGTTCATCAAACGTAGCGTTCCCGCCCGAAACGCTGCAGGTGGCCTACGCCTGACCGACGTGAGCGTGGCTTTGCGTCGTTTGCATCCGGAACTCGCGGACATCGACGACAACACCGTCGGCCGAATAATGGCAGTGAGCGGGGTAGATGAAGAGCATCTGGCCGCACTGCACATCGCCAATCAATCTGCACCCGCAGCGCTGCTCGATACCGCCAAGCGTTTTCGCCTGAGTCAGCAGGCGGCAGACTCAGCCGACGCCTTCAACGCGGCGTACCTCGCCAGCGAGCAGTCGAGCGATCCGCTGATCGTACTGCTCAGACGGGATTTCCCGTCCCTCACGTTGGCGGCAGGCCAGGAGCTGATCGCTGAAACCGCCAGCGAACAGAAACTGGCCATGCTGGACACTCAACGCATTCCGCTCGAAGCGGCCGGAAAGGTCCGTGGGCATCTGCGTCAGACCCGCATGAACCGAGCGCTGGAGGGTTTCTTTCTGACGCCCAGCACGGCCAACGCCGATCTCCAGCGCCTGACGGTGCGCAGCCTTGAAACATTCCCGGGATGGCCCGCTGACCTTCGCATCGAACTGAGGGAGGGCAGCACCACCGGGCCTTTGCTGGACAGCATTGGCGCCAAGAGTGCCTCGCAATGCCGTGTGTTGATCAAGGGCGACAAAGGCTTTCAGGTAGCGGGCACCGAGGAGTCGGAGAAAAGGGTCAGCCTGTTTGCCGCGATCTTGCGTGCGCTGCCAGAGAGCAGTCGTCAGACGATGGGGTTCAACAACCCGGAAACGGGCGCACGGGCCTTCAAGCGTCGCATTTTTAATTGGGTCCGGTCGCAGCCGGAGTGGGCGGCGGAGCAGTTGGGGCAATGGACGTTACCGACCGGGTTCAGGCCGCCGCAGCGTTTGCTTGACGGGCGCATCGGCTACCCACTCAGCGGGCGCGGTGTGCCTGTGGCTGACAGCGCGGTTCATCAGCAATTGCTCCAGGCAATGGCGCAGCTCTACCCGGAGAGTCTCGAGATGACGGAGCAGGTGCGTGGCATGGCCCGGCGGGGGCGATCACTGGAGCAACTGCTGCACGCGACGCGCGCTCGTGCTGTGGCCTATGACCAGTTGCACGTGAGCCTGATCGCCTGGGCGGAAGCCGACGATATCAGCGTGCTGCTCAATGACGGTGAACGTCTGGCGCGGCGTCGGGTGGCCAACGCGCTGGGTCGGGCCTGGCGCTACAGCCATGCTGATGCGCCACGGGGTACGCGCTGGCTGACGCTTGAGTTCCTGACAATGCCGGAATTGCCGCCCTTGCAAAGTTTCTATGGGGACATCACACAGATCGAGCTCAATAACGTGCAGTTTGATACCAACGCTGCCAATGCGTTTCTGGCGAACTTTCCGAACATGACCCACTTGAACGTGCGCGGAAGCTTCACCGAGCTCCCGAGTGTGTTACCGCAGTTTGAGTCCCTGCAGCACCTTTCGCTGGAGAACATGCAATGGCCCCTGGGCCAGCCTGCCATGGACACACTGATGGACATCCCCGCGCTGAATTCCCTGAGTCTGGCCGGCAGCCAGTTGGGTGAATTCACCGACACCAGCCGCCTGAGCCTGTCGACCTTGTGGATTAACAACACCGGCCTTACCCAGTGGCCTGAATGGACCGATTCGCTGGGCCTTGGCGAGCTGGACATCAGTGACAACCAGATCACCGACATCCCTTCCGACGTGATCGAAAACTCAAGGGATGATGGCCAGCACACGGTGATCTATGCCTACAACAACCCGTTCAACCGCCAGGACCTTGAGGATTACTGGCGCAACGACACCGGCTACGGTCATCGCTATCAGCTCGATTACGACTTTCCCGAAGACATCCGCGAGATCCACGTCGAAGGCGCGCCGATGGACACAGACTCTGAGCCATCTGATGACGAGTCCGCGTCTCATGGTCACCGCTCTGGTCCGAGCGCGGGTGCTGCCAGACCCTCGGCGCAGGTATGGTTGCGCACGGGGGAAGATGTGTTGAATCAGCGGTTGCTGGCAGCGTGGACGCAGGTCGAACAGGCCGCCGATGCGCCTCATCTGCTGGTGTTGTTGCAGCGTTTGAGGGAAACCCCGGACTTCCGCCAGTTCCATGCCGAGCTTGCCAGTGAAGTGCTCACTGTTCTGGAAACAGCTGCGCAGGATGCCGGGTTGCGCGGGCAGATCGAGGTCATGGCCAACGACCGCTTGTTCGGCGCCAACCAGACCTGTCAGGACGGGGCACGCCTGATCTTCAGCGACATCCAGGTCGCGGTTTACAGCCATGGTGCGCTGCGGGGCGTTGCAGAAAGCCAACGCACGGACGCCTTGCTGGGTGTCCTGCGTCAGCTTTTTCGCCTCAACGAAGTGCAGGCGATTGCGGATGCGGAGATTGCCCGGCGCGAAAGCCTGGGGATGGCGCTGGATCATGCCGAGGTGCGACTGGCCTACCGCGTCGGGCTCGCGGATGAACTCGGGCTGCCCGGTCAGCCTTACCGCATGGTCTGGGCGCGTCTGGCGGCGGTCGACCGTGGGGCATTGCTGGACGCTCGTCGCCAGGTGCTGGAAGCGGAACGCGGCCCGGCTTTCCTGCACTTTGCCGTCGGTGACCAGCAGTGGAACGCGCGGTTGCGCTCCGAGCATGCGCCCGCGCTGGCTTTGGCCACTGAATCAGTGCGCGCACGCATGGCCGCCCTGGAAGAGCATCCGCCAACCGATCCTGACGAGTACCACCGACAGGGCCTGGCCCTCATCGCCGAACGCGATGCGGCCGAGGCGCTGATGCTCACGCAGTTGACCGATCTGTACCGCGCGGGCTGGTAATTTGCTGAACAAGGTGGCACTCCCACGGTGCCGCCTCGTTACACCTGCAACCGAATGTTTCCCGCTGCAGTGATCCATCGCAGCGGTTGGCGGTCATAACCTGCATCGGCGCTGCCCGCCGCCTGCTAGTCTTGACCGATCCTGAAGGGAGCCTTGAATGTTCGAATCCGCTGAAATCGGCCACACCATCGACGACGAAACCTACGACGCTGAAGTCCCGGCGCTGCGCGAGGCGCTGCTGGAAGCTCAGTACGAACTGCATGAGCAAGGCAAGCGCCAGATTATCGTGCTGATCAATGGCATCGAGGGCGCAGGCAAGGGCGAGACCGTCAAGCTGCTCAACGACTGGATGGACCCGCGCTACATCGAAGTGCGCACTTTCGATCAGCAAACCGATGAAGAGCTGGCCCATCCGCCGGTCTGGCGTTACTGGCGCCAGTTGCCGCCGAAAGGCCGCATCGGCGTATTTTTCGGAAACTGGTACAGCCAGATGATCCAGGGCCGGGTGCACAAGCGCTTCAAGGACCCCGTGCTGGATCAGGCCATCAACGGCGCCGAGCGACTGGAAAAGATGCTGGTCGACGAAGGCGCGGTGATCTTCAAATTCTGGTTTCACCTGTCCAAGCGGCAGATGAAGCTGCGCCTCAAAACCCTCAAGGATGATCCCCTGCACAGCTGGCGGATCAGCCCGCTGGACTGGCAGCAATCGAAGACCTATGACCGCTTTGTGCGTTTTGGCGAGCGCGTGCTGCGCCGAACCAGTCGCGACTACGCGCCCTGGCACGTCATCGAAGGCGTCGACCCGAACTACCGCAGTCTCACCGTTGGCCGCTTGCTGCTCGAGGGTTTGCAAAATGCTCTGAAGACGCCTGAAGGGGCGACCCATCTAGTCGGACTCGGCCCTTTGCCCAACAACAGCAACGAGCTGAGCCTGCTCGACAACCTCGACATGACCCTGGCGCTGGAAAAAGACGACTACGACGAGCAGCTGATCACCGAGCAGGCGCGGCTTTCGGGGCTCATGCGCGACAAACGCATGCGCCGTCACTCATTGGTGGCGGTGTTCGAGGGCAACGATGCAGCGGGCAAGGGCGGCGCGATCAAACGTGTCGCCGGAGCCCTCGATCCGAGGCAATACCACATCGTGCCAATCGCCGCGCCCAGTCAGGACGAGCTGGCTCAGCCTTATCTGTGGCGGTTCTGGCGGCAGATTCCGGCGCGGGGGAAATTCACCGTGTTCGATCGGTCATGGTACGGGCGCGTGCTGGTCGAGCGAGTCGAAGGCTTCTGCTCCGAGGCGGACTGGTTGAGGGCTTACAGCGAGATCAACGACTTCGAAGAGCAGCTCACGGATTTCGGCGTGGTGGTGGTGAAGTTCTGGCTGGCGATCGACGACAAAACCCAGCTGGAGCGTTTTCAGGCGCGGGAGAAAGTGCCGTTCAAGCGCCACAAGATCACCGAGGATGACTGGCGTAACCGCAGCAAGTGGCCGCTTTACCGCGAGGCGGTGGGCGATATGGTGGACCGCACCAGCACTGAAATCGCCCCGTGGACGCTGGTGGAGGCTAACGACAAACGCTGGGCACGGGTAAAGGTACTGCGCACGATCAACGAAGCGATCGAGGCGGCATTCAAGAAGAGTGACAAAAAGCACAAGTAGCAGGGAGGGGGACGTACGAGCCGGAGTCGGCTCGTACGCTTCTCAATCGGTAACGGTGGGACGTTATTGTCGAGCTTAGTGGTGGCGCGGCTTGAGGATCGCCGGCTTTTCATCCGGGGCTTGAAGCAGCAGATACAGCGCGGTCAGCGCTTCCGGGATCTGCACGATCATGTCGTCCATCAGGTTGGCATCGGCGGCGATGTCGGCGAACTCTGGCTGTTCATCGAAGAGACCGGAACCGACCATGATCGGCAACAGCATCTCGCTGACTTCCTCTTCGTCGTTCTCGAACCAGGCGGATTCGCGCAGGAACACGCCTTCCATGAAACCGATGCACCAGCCACGCAGCTCGGAGTCGTCGGGGTCATCGCCCAGGTCGAGATCGCACGGCAATTCGAACTCTTCGTCCGACGCCAGCTGACGAGCGATGTGCGCCTTGAGCTGGATCAGCGTGGCTTCGATTTCCTCGTGCTGCGCCTTGTCGGCGTAGTGCGGGGGCTCAGCGAACAGTGCGTCGATCCACTCGCGATCCGGCACGGTTTCGGCGCAAATGGACAGCGCGGTCAGATAGCCGTGGGCGGCTACGTAGTCCAGCGCTTCGTCATGCAGCTCATCGGCATCGAGGAAGGCTTGCAGGCGGTGTAATTGCTCAGCGAAGGACATTGACAGACTACCTTGGGAATAAACGATGCTGAATTCTAGGCCCTGAGGGCGCCCGGCGCCAGCGGCGAGGCCACTGGAATCGGTATTCCGGTTAATTTCGACCGCCGGTGTCACCGCTGTCCAATCTGTCGGAGCGCTCCGGTATACTGCCGCGCTTTGCGATTTCCACAGCGATTCTCGACCGCTGTTGCGGCACCATCCGGGGTACTTATGCTCGACCAGGCTCAACGCGTACTTAAAGACATCTTCGGCTACGACAGCTTCCGTGGTCGCCAGGGTGCCATTATCGAGCGCGTGGCCAGTGGCGGTGATGCATTGGTGCTGATGCCCACCGGGGGCGGCAAATCCCTGTGTTTCCAGGTGCCGGGCCTGTTGCGCGACGGCCTCGCGGTGGTGGTTTCGCCGCTCATTGCGTTGATGGACGATCAGGTGGCGACGCTGGAAGAACTCGGTGTTTCAGCCGCCGCGCTGAATTCCACGCTCAGCGCCGAACAACAGCGCGACCTCGCCAACCGCATTCGCCTGGGCGAAATCAAGATGCTGTACCTGGCGCCGGAGCGTCTGGTCCAGCCGCGCATGCTGTCGTTTCTGCAGAACCTCAAAATCGCCCTGTTCGCCATCGACGAAGCCCACTGCGTGTCGCAGTGGGGGCATGATTTCCGTCCGGAATACCTGCAGCTGGGGCAACTGGCCGAGCTGTTCCCGGACGTGCCGCGCATTGCCCTGACCGCCACGGCCGACAAGCGCACCCGCGAAGAGATCGTCGAGCGTCTGCACCTGCAGAACGCCGAGCGCTTCCTGTCGAGTTTCGATCGCCCGAATATTTTTTACCGCATCGTGCCCAAGGAACAGCCGCGCAAGCAGTTGCTGGCGTTTCTGTCCGAGCGGCGCAGCGACGCCGGCATTGTTTATTGCCTGTCGCGCAAAAAGGTCGAAGAGACCGCGGCGTTCCTCAGCGACAACGGCTATCCGGCGCTGCCCTACCACGCCGGCTTGCCCATCGAGACCCGCTCCGGCAATCAACGGCGCTTCCTCAATGAGGAAGGGCTGATCATGGTTGCCACGATTGCATTCGGCATGGGCATCGACAAACCCAACGTGCGGTTCGTGGCGCACATGGATCTGCCCAAATCGCTGGAAGCCTACTACCAGGAGACGGGCCGGGCAGGGCGCGACGGTCTGCCGGCCGATGCGTGGATGGCATACGGTCTGCAAGACGTCCTGATGCTCAAGCAGATGCTGCAGAACTCCGAAGGCGACGAGCGCCACAAGCGCGTCGAGCAGCACAAGCTCGACGCGATGCTGGCGCTGTGTGAAGAAACACGCTGCCGGCGTCAGTCGCTGCTCGCCTACTTCGACGAAATCATGCCCAACCCCTGTGGGCATTGTGACAACTGCGTCGATGGTGTGCAGACCTGGGACGCCACCGAACCCGCGCGACAGGCGCTGTCAGCGATCTACCGAACCGGCCAGCGCTACGGTGTGGGCCATCTGGTCGATGTCTTGCTGGGCAAGGAAAACGACAAGGTCCAGAGCTTCGGTCATCAGAAGCTGGCGGTGTTCGGTGTCGGCAAAAGCCGCAGCGAAGGCGAGTGGCGTTCATTATTCCGACAGCTGGTGGCGCGCGGTCTGGCGGACATCGATCTGGAAGGCTACGGCGGCCTGCGCCTGAGCGACACATGCCGACCGCTGTTGCGTGGTGAAGTCACCTTGCAGTTACGCCGTGACCTGAAACCGCAGACCACCGCGAAAGCTTCCGGCAGCCCGGCGAGCCAGCTGGTGCGCGGCGAAGAGCGCGAACAGTGGGAAGCGCTGCGTACGTTGCGGCGCAAACTGGCGGAAGAACATGGCGTGCCGCCGTATGTCATCTTCCCGGATTCAACCTTGCTGGAAATGCTTCGCAGCCAGCCGGGCACCATGGCCGAAATGGGCCGGGTCAGCGGGGTGGGCGCGCGCAAGCTGGAGCGTTACGGCGAGGCCTTCCTCGAAGTGCTTGGCGGTGCTGCACCCGCGCCGCGTGTGGTCGCCGATGTGCGGCATGAACTCATCAGCCTCGCTCGCGCGGGCATGACGCCGATGCAGATCGCCGGGCAACTGCAGTGCTCGGAGAAGAACGTCTATACGATGCTCGCCGAAGCGATCGGCAAACAGCAGCTTTCGCTGGATCAGGCGCTGGACCTGCCCGAGGACCTGATGACCGAGATTCAGGACGCGTTCCTCGACGGCGAAGGCGAACTGCCCCCCGTTGCCGCCATTGCCGAGCTGTTCACCGGCCGTGTTCCCGAAGGGGTGCTGTATTGCGTGCGCGCGGCGTTGCAGTCGGAATTCGAGGTTTAACCCGGCTCCCACCGCGGCCGGCTGCAAACGTTCAAGCAGTTCAAGGCACTTCAAAGGCATACCCGCCGCATCCCGGCCTGTGCGACGAATCACCGCGTCCAGGCGCTTGCCTCATGCCGGGCTCCATGGTTAGCTGCCTATTAATTAGGAATCGCCTTTAACCATCGAGTTACCTATGCCGTTAACCGAAGAACACCGCTTTGGCATGCAGCTAGCCCATATGTCCCGGGGCTGGCGTGCCGAGCTGGATCGCCGGCTGGCTGACCTGGGATTGTCCCAGGCGCGCTGGCTGGTTTTACTGCATCTGGCCCGTTTCAAAACGCCGCCGACCCAGCGTGAACTGGCCCAGAGCGTGGGCGTTGAAGGGCCGACCCTGGCACGGTTGCTGGACAGTCTGGAAAATCAGGGGCTGGTTCTGCGGCAGGCAGTGCTCGAAGATCGTCGGGCGAAGAAGATCGTTCTCTGCGACACAGCGCGGCCGTTGATCGAGAAAATTGAAACCATCGCCACTGCGTTGCGCCACGAGTTGTTTGCCGGCATCGATGAAGAAGAACTGCTCATGTGCATGCGCGTTCATTCGAAAATCCTCGCCAATCTCGAAAAATCCTGAAAACCGCGCGAACGCCCGCGACAAATACATTGATGCGGGCGAAACATCCTGTTCTATTTGCACCCATACTGATGATGCCCGGATGACGTGTCCGGGCGTACCGAATGTGCAGGGAAGCCTGCCTCGTCTTCAAAAGGGTTCGCATGCGGAAGAGTTTTCAGGCCGGTAGTCGTCGCGAAGGAGATGCGCCCCTTCGCGTTCAGTCAGGTCTTCGTTCGGGTTTGCTCGCCATCGGTCTTGCTTCGGCCGCGTTGCTGCACAGCTCCGTGGCGGCTGCGCTGGGGCTGGGCGAGATCAGCCTGCATTCCGCCCTCGGGCAACCCTTCAATGCCGATATCGAATTGATCGAAGCGGGTGGGCTGAGTCCCGAGGAAATCGTCGTTGGGCTCGCGCCGCCCGAGGCCTTCACCAAGGCTGGCGTTGAACGCGTGTTCTTTCTCAACGACCTGCGTTTCACCCCGGTGATCCGTGGCAACCGCAGTGTGATTCACATCGAATCGCACAAGGCAGTCACCGAGCCTTATTTGAATTTCCTCGTCAGGCTGGTACGGCCTAACGGCGACCAGCTGCATGAATACACCGTGTTGCTCGACCCGCCGACATCGCCCACGGGACTCGCCGCGACGCGCAGCCGTACTCAATCGCCGGCGGCCAGCGCGAAGAATGATGAGTCGCGTCTGCCGGTTGCGCCGCCCCAGGCTCGACAAGGCAAGCATTACACGGTTGTGTCCGGCGACACCCTGGCGGGTATTGCCCGTCAGGTACAGGCGCCGGGCAGCAAGACCTCTTCTGCCGAGTTGATAAAAGGTGTGGTGGCGCTCAATCCGCAAGCGTTTCCCAATGGCGAGCGCAGCCAGTTAAAGGTCGGTCAGAGCCTTTTGCTGCCGGACAACGCCGTTGAACCGAAGACCGCCAGTGCGCCCGCCGCTGCAGGCAGCAACCCCTCGGCAGCAGCTTCCACCTCGACGTCTACCCCGGCGAACCAGAACGCGGTCGATCAGTTGTCGGCGACGGCACTGGAAAACCAGCAATTGAACAAAACGCTGGACGACCTCAAACAGCAAGTCCAGACGTCCACCGTCGAAGAGGCCGACAAGGACAAGCAGATCATCGAACTGCAGACCCAGCTCGCCGAACTCAAGGCGCAGTCGGCCAAACCTGCGCCCGCTGCTCCGACGGCAGGGGCGGTGACGACTGCGACTCCCGCTACAGCGCCAGCTCCGATAGCCACTCCCGCACCAGCGCCGACGCCGGTGCCGGTTGCCGCCGTGGACGATGACTTTCCCTGGACGTCGATTCTGGCGGCGCTTCTGGTGGTGTTGCTGCTCCTTGCGCTGGCCTGGTCGGTGCGCCGCAACCGGATCAAAAATCAGCGGGCCCTTGAGCCCGTGCCTGTCGAGCCAGTGGTCAGGCCTGCCGCGACGGTCACGCCGGTCTTCGAAGTGCCGGCTGTTACTGCGGCGCGTCCAGCCTCGGCAGCGCCTGCCGGCCAGCGCCTGGCGGGTGCCGCCACCGACGCGCTGGATGGTGCAAGCATCTACATCGCCTACGGTCGTTTCGCCGAAGCGCTGGCCATTCTGCGCGACGCGTTGGACAAACAGCCCGAGCGTACCGATGTCCGCCTGCGCATCCTTGAACTGCTCGGCGAGCAGGGCGACGTGGAAGGGTATGACGAAGAAGAAAAGGTTCTGCTGAGCCAGGGCGTCGATGGGCAGAAGCTCCAGGACATCCGCAGCCGCTATCCGAAACTGAAGCCCGAGCCCGTTGCTCCCGAACGGCCGTCCGCGCCAGTCGCCTCGCCTCCCATGACCTCGGCGGCAGCGCCTGCGGCGGCGCTGGGTGCAGCCGCGGTGCTGGCCAGTCAAACAGCCTCGGCCAGTCAAGCATCAGACGACCACCCAGAGCTCAGCCTGACAGAGCCCGCCCAGCTGGACGAAAATACGGCCGCATCGCTGAACCCGGTTGACCCTGCCGACGATTTCCAGCTCAACCTCGACGATCTCTCCATGGACGCCGACTGGGATCTGGTTGATCCGTTCGACAGCAAGCCCGCTCCCCGCAAGCCCGCGCCGGCGCCCGAGGCCGAACCTGAACTGGACACGTCGTTCTCGTCCGACCTGACGCAACTGCCTGAGGTTTTCGAGATGCCGGAAGAGCAGTTCCTCAGCGATTTTGCCGAAGAGGAAACGCCGCCGGAAATGGACGTCCAGTTCGAACCGGGTCCGGCAGCCGTCGTGCAGAGCAACAGCGATTTGCTGGACGACGCTTTTCTCGACAGCTTCATGATCGAGGAGGGCGGTTTCGATTTGCTGAGCCTGGACGAAGAACCGCTGAGCAAGATCAATGAGGCGCAGGTTCTGATTGATGAAGGCAACATCGACGGAGCCCGCCGGCTGTTGCAGGAAGTGATCGACGGCTCTGCCGACGGCCCCCAGCAAACGGCCCGTGATCTGCTGGCAGGGTTGGGCTGACCGATGTCCGCCAAGCCTGAAATCACCATCACCTACTGCACGCAATGCCAATGGCTGTTGCGTGCCGCCTGGCTGGCTCAGGAGTTGTTGAGCACCTTCACCGATGACCTCGGCAAGGTGTCGCTGATCCCGGGCACCGGCGGTGTGTTCCGCATCACCTGCGATGATGTGCAGATCTGGGAGCGCAAGGCCGACGGCGGGTTTCCCGAGGCCAAGGTACTCAAGCAGCGGGTGCGCGACCAGATTGATCCGGCCCGGGACCTGGGGCACAACGATCGTCACGCCGGCCTCGACACCTGAATGCGCATCGGCTGTCGCAAAGTGTTAATCCGTAGGCCGTGTCATCAAAGCTAAACACGGTCGTCATGTTCATATCACCGACCACGTCCACGCTTGGGAAAACCCAAGTGGAGGTGGTCCATGAGCATTGCCGAGAACGTGAAACCCAGCCGTAAGCAACGTGTCCGGACCTTGTGGATCTCCGATGTGCACCTGGGAACCCGTGACTGCCAGGCCGAACACCTCTCCGGATTTCTCAAGCAATACCATGCCGACAAGGTGTACCTGGTCGGCGACATCATCGACGGCTGGAAGATGCGCGGCGGCATGTACTGGCCGCAGGCCCACACCAACGTCATCCGCCGCCTGCTGACCATGAGCAAGCGTGGTACGGAAGTCATCTACGTCACCGGCAACCACGACGAATTCCTGCGCCGCTATTCAAAACTCATTCTGGGCAATATCCAGCTGGTCGATGAAGCCGTGCACCTGACCGCCGATGGTCGTCGGCTGCTGGTGATCCACGGTGACCAGTTCGACGTCATTACCCGCTACCATCGCTGGCTCGCCTTCCTTGGCGATTCGGCCTACGAATTCACCCTGACCCTCAATCGCTGGCTCAACCACTGGCGCGCCAAATACGGTTACGGCTATTGGTCGCTGTCGGCGTACTTGAAGCACAAGGTCAAGACGGCCGTGAGCTTCATCAGCGACTTCGAGGAAGCCATCGCCCATGAGTGCGTCAAGCGCGGGCTGGACGGGGTGGTGTGCGGACATATTCACCACGCCGAGATCCGTCAGGTGGGCGGCGTGGAATACCTCAACTGCGGCGACTGGGTGGAGTCCTGCACGGCCTTGATCGAACATTGGGATGGCACGATCGAGCTGTTCCGGCTGGCCGATGCACACGTCAAAGCCAAAAGCCCGCAAGCGCCTGAACCAGTGGGCGAAACGGTCTGAGCGCCAGCCGCTTTGTAGCTCAATCGGGGTGGCTGCAAGGCGTCATAAGTGATGCCGAGGGAGTGCCGATCAAAACGGCACTTTGCCCCTGAGCATGTCCTTGTACATCACGAAATCGCCGAGCAGGCTGTAGAACGGATGCTTGAACGTGGCCGGGCGGTTTTTCTCGAAAAAGAAATGGCCGACCCAGGCGAAGGTGTAGCCCGCCAGCGGCAAGACCCATAACAACGTCCAGCTAGCGCTGAGCACTGCGAATGTCAGGATCAGGATAACCAGGCTTGTACCGATGAAATGCAAACGGCGGCAGGTGCTGTCGCGGTGTTCCTGCAGGTAGTACGGATAGAAGTCTGCGAATCGGTCGAAACGCTTCATTGTTTCCACAAAACTGTGCTCCGAGGCAGGGTATTGGCTGAGCTTAGTCCAGCCTCCGCCGCTCGCCGCGAAATTTCTCACAGCTTCGCGAACCACATTGCCCGGCCCGCAGTGTTCTAGTGCCGCCAGAACGCCGGGATGCATAGCACCAGCACCGTGATGATTTCCAGCCGACCGAGCAGCATCCCCAATGAGAGAATCCACTTGGCGGCATCCGGCAGCGTCGAGAAATTGCCCGCCGGGCCGATGGTTTCACCCAGCCCTGGTCCTACGCCCGACACGGTGCTGGCGGCGCCGGTCAGCGCGGTCATCCAGTCCAGCCCCAGCAGCGACAGCATCAGCGCGATCAGGCAGATGGTGAAGGTGAAGAAAAACGAGAAGGTCAGGATCGAGCGCACGATCTCGTCGTCCAGCCGGTGACCGTTGTACTTCTGCTTGATCACCGCGCGTGGGTGAATCAACTGGTGCAGATTGGCGCGCAGCAGGATGTAAGCGACCTGAAAGCGGAAGACCTTCACGCCGCCGGCCGTTGACCCTGAACACCCGCCGATGAACCCCAGATAGAAAAACAGCATCAGGGCAAAGTTGCCCCACAGGCTGTAATCCCCCAGCGCGAAGCCGGTGGTCGTCACCACCGAGGTCACGTTCAGCGCCACGTGACGCAACGCGTCATACCACGGCAGATCGGTCGTCGCCCAATACCAGGCGCCCATCACCAGCCACGTCACCAGCAGCAGGACGAGGAAGCCCTGCACCTGCTGATCCTTGAGCAGCGCCCCGCGATTGCCCCGCAGCGTCGCGACATACAGGGTGAACGGCAGGGCGCCGAGGATCATCACCACGATCGCCACCCAATGCACGGCGGGTTGCGGCCATTTCGCCAGGGACTGATCCGAGGTGGAGAAGCCGCCGGTCGAAATCGCCGACATCGCGTGGTTGATCGCGTCGAACAGGCTCATGCCCGCCCACCAGAATGCCAGCGTGCCCAGCACGGTGATGCCGAGGTAAACCAGGACGATGAACTTGGCGACCATGTGGGAACGCGGCATGACTTTTTCGGAACGGTCCGACGACTCGGTCTGGAACAGGCGCATGCCGCCGATGCGCAACAGCGGAAGAATCGCCACCGCCATACCGATGAAGCCGATGCCGCCGAGCCAGTGCAGCAGCGAACGCCAGATCAAAATGCCGGGGGACATGGTGTCCAGCCCGCTGAGCACCGTGGAGCCGGTCGCGGTGATGCCGGACATGCTTTCGAAGAAGGAGTCGGTGTAGCTGATGTGTTGCGTGAGCAGAAACGGCAGCGCCGCGAAGACGCAGACGATGACCCAACTGCTGACCGTGAGCAGGTACATGTCCCGCGGGCGGAGGTGCACATGTTCAGGTCGGCCCTGACCCACCAGCGCCAGCCCGGACACGAAAGTGATCAGGCTCGACCACAGAAACGACGGCATGTCGGCGGTGCGGTGGAAGATCATCAGGGTGATCATCGGCACGACCATGGCGATGGCCAGGGTAATCAGGAAGATGCCGATAATGAAACCGATGATGCGGAGGGTCGGCAACGCCATGCAGTCGCTCTGATCAGGTAGTGAGAGGGCGGCCATTCTACTCGCGGGCCCGTTCGTGTAAACCGAGGCATTTCCGAGAGTGTTGTAAGTAAATGCCCTGGTTAATCGTTATTGAAGTTCAAGACTGCACCCAGGGCACTACAATGGCCCGTCATTTTTCCTGGAGACGACTTAATGGAAGCGCTCGACGTATTGCTTAATCGCGTGTCCGTGCCCCGCTTGATCGAACCCGCTCCAAACGCCGAGCAACGCGAGATCCTCTTTGGCGCCGCCCTGCGCGCGCCGGACCACGGTGTGTTGCGGCCCTATCGCTTTCTGACCGTCGAAGGCGACGCACGTAACCGCATGGGAGACTTGCTGGCCCAGGCATTGATCGACAAAGGCGGCGAGGTCGACGCCAAAGCGCTGGAAAAGGCTAGAAACGGGCCGTTGCGCGCGCCCTTGGTGGTCGTGGTCATCGCCAAGTTGACTGACCACTTCAAAGTGCCGAAAAAGGAACAAGTGATCACCGCAGGGTGCGCTGCCCATGGCATCCTCCTGGCCGCTTATGCGATGGGCATTGGCGCGGTCTGGCGCTCGGGGGATTTGTCCTACTCCCGCCATGTCGCCGAAGGGCTGGGGCTGACAGCAGACGAAGAAGTCGTCGGTTTTCTTTACCTGGGCACCCCGCAAAACCCGCCCCGCGAACCGGCAAAGCCGGACGTGGCCGAGTTTGTCAGCGCGTGGGAGGGTTAGTGGGACCGGCTTTAGCCGGGAAGGCATCAGGCGTTACGCCGCAAAACTGAGGGTGTGCATACCGGCCTCTTCCCGGCTGAAGCCAGTCCTACTGGGTACCGCACCCATTCAGCGGGAGTGGCTGCGACCGGTGAATCAGCCGTGCAGAGCGGTCAACTGGCGGGGCACCACGATGCTGGCCACGAATCCGCCCTGCGGGTGATTGCCCAGCACCAGCGTCCCGCCGTGCTTCTCGGCGGCGCGTTTGGCAATCGCCAGACCCAGACCGTAACCCGGTGCGGTCTGGTTTGGCGCGCGATAGAACGGCTCGCCCAGCTGCGCCAGATGCTCCGGATTGGCACCGGGCCCGTGATCCCGCACGCTGAGACGCAACTCATCCCCCGCAGTGCTCGCACTCAACTCGATCGGTTGCCCCTCCGGATTGAAACGCAGCGCGTTGCGCAGCAGATTGTCCAGTGCCCGTTCCAGCACGCTCGGCCAGCCCTGCAACTGCACGCCAGGTTCCACCGACACCGAAACCGTTTGCTCGCCGCCGCCCATTTCCGTCTCAGCCTGCAAATGATGCAGCAGCCCTGACACATCCACCGCCGTGGCGCTGCCCATGTCGGCATCCAGTCGCGCCAGTGCCAGAATTTCACTGATCAACTCTTCCAGGCGGTCGCACTCACGGGTCAGGCGCGGCCACAGCTTGTCGCGCTCCACCGGCTCGGCGCGTTCGGCCAGGGCCAGGGCGATCCGCAGCCGGGCCAAAGGAGAGCGCAACTCATGGGAAACGTCGCGCAGCAGCTGGCGCTGGCTGCTGATCTGACTTTGCAGGCGGGCGCCCATGCGGTTGAAGTCATTGGCCAGCACACCGAATTCATCGCGACGGTTGGCCAGTTGCGCCAGGCTGTTCTGCTGATACGTGGTTTGGCCGAGGTCATGCACCGCGCCGCGCAAACGGCTTAACGGGCGGGTGATCGACAACGTCACCATCAGGCTGAACAACGTCAGCACCACCAGCGCGATACCCAGCGCACTCAGCGGCCAGACCAGACTGTCGCGGTGCCACGCGTCCAGCTCCGGATGAGGGATGCGGTAAATCAGCAGGTAGGTTTCGCCGGTTTTTTCACTGGTGTATTCGGTGGTCAGGCGCCGCCAGGGCAGCGGGCGTGTGTCGTCATTCTGCCGCTCTTCAAAGGCCGCGGCGCGGGGCGGGAAGGTGCCGGGGATCACCGCTTCGCCGCTGTCGTTCAGCACCTGAACGTCGATGTGGTATTTGCGCTTGAGGTCTTGCAGATAGTCCTGGGCAGATTTCTCGCCTTGGCCTTCGTACAGCTCGACCCACTTCTGCGGCAAGTTGTGCAGACCAGGATGGCGACTGAGGATCCAGGCGTCCTGATTGAGCACATGCCCCATCAGAATCGACAGGCCCGCCACCAACGCGATCGCCAGCCAGAAGCTGGCCAGGATTCTCCAGAACAATGAACGCACGTGCTGCCCTCGACCCGGTTCGTCAAATAGAAAACCCGACACGCCGGGGAGCGTGTCGGGTTGGGGGAAGTGTAATGCCGCGCCAGCAGCCGGTTACTGAGTTTTTTGCGCTTTCTGCGCTTTCCAGGCTTCGAACTCGGCGCGGTCCGCACGGCGCTGGGCTTCATCCTTCTGGATCTGGTCGAAGGTCTTTTGTTGCTCCGGTGTTAGCAGTGCACGGATGTCGGATTGGGTTTTGGCCCGGGCAGCTTCCTGTTCATCCTTCATCGCTTTCTGGTCGGCAGCCGACAGCTTGGCCAGGTACTTCTGGGTGATCTCGTTGCGGCCGTGCCATTGAGCGCCCATCAACCTGTCGACTTGCTGACGTTGATCCGGGGTCAGGTTCAGCTGTTCCAGAGGACCTTTGCGGTGATGCATGCCAGGCCCATCAAAGCCTGGACCACCAGGGCCACCCATCGGGCCGCCTTCCGGAGGCATGGCCATTGCAACGGTAGGGAGGGCTGCGGCGAACATCAAAGCCATCAAAGTCTTGCGCATGGTGAATCTCCTTGTCTCGATTTCGGCTCTGTGCCGGTTGAGGCCAGTTTAGGGAGATCAAGGTCAAGGGAGGTCAGGCGTGGGTAAAGCTTGGGTAAAGGGGGCGCGCTGGCGTGTTGACGTAATGGGCCGGTTACCGAGTGCGCGCCCAGCTGTAAGCGGCAAGCCACAAGCTTCAAGCCAAAAGCAGTCCGGCTTCGCTGCCGATGCTGTTGCTTGTGCTGTCGCTGTTGCTTGCAGCTTGCAGCTTGCAGCTTGCAGCTTGCAGCTTGAGGCTTACGCTCCCAACTCCCTCGTCAGAGGCTGTAATAATACCCACGGCTGCGCAGGGCCACTATGCGCGGGCGGCCGTCGGCGTGGGGGCCGATCTTCTTGCGCAGGTTGCTGACGTGCATATCAAGGCTGCGGTCGTAGAGCGTCAGCTTGCGACCCAGGGCCAGTTGCGCCAGCTCCTGCTTCTCGAGCGGCTCGCCGGGCTGGCCGAGCAAAGCCTCAAGCAGACGCGCTTCGGACACGGTCAGGGTGAATTCCTGCTCATCAATCGTGACCACCCCGCGCGCCGGGCTGAAGCACAGGTCGCCCAGCTCGATCTGCGACGAGACCGCCGTCGGATGGCTGCGGCGCAATACCGCGCGCAGACGCGCTGTCAGTTCACGGGGATCGCAGGGCTTGGCCAGGTAATCGTCGGCACCCAGTTCCAGACCGAGGATGCGGTCCAGCGGTTCGCCGCGAGCGGACAGCATCAGCACGGGGAGGTCGGGGTGATCGGTGCGCAATTGTTTGAGCAGTTCCAGACCGCTGCCGTCGGGCAGCATCACGTCCAGCACCACCGCAGCGGGTGCGGATTCGGCGAGCGCCTTGCGCGCGCTCTGGCCATCGTGGCAGGCGCGCACGGCGAACCCTTCCTGACTCAACCAACTGCTCAGGAGCTCACACAGCTCCTGGTCATCATCAATAAGTAGCAGCTCGCTCATGACTCACTCAATTTAGCCGTTGCCGACGACGTCTACGCCGGCCGCTGGCAAAGATACCGCGCTGAAGGGCCACCCTTGTTGCGCGGCCCCTCGCGACAAACCGTTGTTGTTCGATCAATACCCGCAAAGGCATGACCGCCCGTGCCTCTTTGAGCCGCAGTCAAAGCTCTTGGTTCTAGCAACTTATCGGCAGGCCAGTGCGAAGGGTGAGCAATGTAAAGCGGGTTGAAGGCGGTCCGGCTCATGTACGGAGCCGGGCGCTGGTCAGGCCTATCAGGGCAGGACTTGCTTGAACGGTTTGACGACCACGCCGGCGTAGACACCGGCTGCAACGTACGGATCGGCATCAGCCCAGGCCTGGGCGTCCTTGAGGGACTCGAATTCCGCGACGATCAGGCTGCCGGTAAAACCTGCAGTGCCCGGGTCGATGCTGTCCACCGCTGGCATCGGACCGGCGAGAACGATGCGGCCTTCGGCCTTCATTGCGTTCAGGCGATCAAGGTGCGCAGGGCGCGCGGCCAGGCGTTTTTCCAGCGAGTTGGCGACGTCGGTTGCCACGATTGCGTAGAGCATGTCAGTCCTCTCTTTTCTTGTTTGAAGGCTGGGTGGACGGGTCGGCGTCATGGATGTGGCGAGCCAGGTAGATGCCTTGGCCCACCAGGAACAGCAGGGTCATGCCCAGGCTGCCGAACACCTTGAAGTCGACCCAGAATTCTTGATAGGTAAACGCCACATAGAGATTGGCCGCGCCGCAGAACAGGAAGAACACGATCCAGGCAATATTCAGCTTGGTCCAGACCGCCTGCGGCAGTGTGAGCGCGTGGCCCATGATGCGTTGAATCAACAGACGGTCGCCAATGAAGTGGCTGCCGGCAAAGATCAGCGCGAAGACCCAGTTGACCACCGGGGCTTTCCACTTCAGGAAGGTTTCGCTGTGGAAAGCCAGGGTCAGGCTACCGAAGACCAGACAGGCAATCAGCGTCAGCCACTGACTCTTTTCCAGTTTGCCCTGCCGGAAATAAAGGACGCCGTAGACCACCAGGGAACTGGCGATCAGCATCGCGGTGGCGCTGTAAATCCCGCCTACCATGAAGCTGTGGCCAAGGACATCGACGGCTTGCGGGCTGATTTTGTAAACGATGAAGAACAGGATGAGCGGGATGAAGTCGATGAATTGTTTCACAGTAAGAGCCAGAAGCTGGATGTGACGGCATAATAACAAACATCAATGACTGCGAAAGCGCCCCTATGAACGTCGATCTGCACTGCCACAGTACCGCTTCCGATGGCGCCCTTGCGCCCGCGGTACTCGTCGCGCGTGCCCATGAGCACGGCGTGAAAATCCTCGCGCTGACCGATCACGACACCCTCGAAGGCCTGGCTGAAGCCCGTACTGCGGCGGTTGCGCTGGGTATGCAGCTGATCGATGGCATCGAACTGTCCTGTACTTGGGGCGGTGCCACCATTCATGTGCTGGGCTATGCATTCGATGTGGATGCCCCGCAATTGCGTGAAGCCGTCGAGCAATTGCACACCGGACGCTGGTTGCGGGCCGAAGAAATAAGCCGCAAGTTGGCGATGAAAGGTATGCCCGGCGCGCTCGAAGGTGCGCGCGCAGTGCAGCAGGCACTGGGCGACAGCGGCAATGCGCCGGCCCGACCGCATTTTGCCGACTTTCTGGTTAATCAGGGGTTCGTCAAAGACCGCGCCGAAGCGTTCCGCAAATGGCTCGGTGCGGGCAAACTGGGCGACGTCAAGCAACACTGGCCGACCCTTGAGGAAACGGTGGCGACCCTGCGCGCCGCCGGAGCCTGGATCAGCCTTGCGCACCCTTCGCATTACGATTTCACCCGCAGCAAGCGTCGCAAGCTGGTCGCTGACTTCATCCAGGCCGGCGGCCACGCAATAGAAGTGGTCAACGGCCTGCAGCCTGCCGATCAGGTCGGCAGTCTGGCGATTCTGGCCCGTGAGTTCGGTCTGCTGGTCAGTGCCGGCAGTGATTTTCATGCCCCAGGCGCATGGTCTGAAATCGGCGTTTATCGCCCATTGCCCGAAGACCTGCCCCCCCTTTGGTGTCGGTTCAAACATGACCAGCCTACTGCCGTCTGAACAGGAAATTACCGTGAGTCAATTTTTCCAGGTCCACCCGGAGAATCCGCAAGCGCGCCTGATCAAGCAGGCCGTGGAAATCATCCGGGCGGGCGGTCTGGTGGTGTATCCCACCGATTCGTCCTACGCATTGGGTTGCCAGATGGGCGACAAGACCGCCGTCGAGCGCATCCGTCGCCTGCGTCAACTCGATGACAAACACAACTTCACGCTGATGTGCAGCGACCTTTCCCAGCTCGGGTTATTCGCCAAGGTCGACACGGCGGCGTTTCGCGTGCTCAAGGCGCACACGCCGGGGCCGTACACCTTCATCCTCGGCGCCACCCGTGACGTGCCGCGTCTGGTCCTGCACCCCAAGCGGCGGACCATTGGTTTGCGCGTGCCGGGTCATCCCATTGCGCAGGCGCTGTTGCAGGAACTGGGCGAGCCGCTGATGAGCGTCAGCTTGATCCTGCCCGGCGAGACCATTCCGATGAGTGACCCTTACGAGATGCGCGGGATTCTCGAGCATCAGGTGGACCTGATCATCGACGCAGGCGAGGGCGGCATTTCGGCCTCGACCGTGGTCAACCTGACCGATGGCGAGCCGCAGGTGGTGCGCGTGGGTTGCGGCGATCCGACGCCGTTCGGGGTCGAAGTCGAGTGACCCAGGCGCAAACGCTGGATGTTCAGACCGACGCTCACATCGACCCGCAGGCCGGCGCTCAGCAAGAGCTGCCGTTTGCCATGGTCTACGGTCAGGCCGTCACGCAGATGCCGGTCGATCTGTACATCCCGCCGGATGCGCTGGAAGTGTTCCTCGAAGCCTTCGAAGGCCCGCTGGACCTGCTGCTTTACCTGATTCGCAAGCAGAACATCAACATCCTCGACATCCCTGTGGCGGAAATCACCCGTCAGTACATGGGTTACGTCGAGCTGATGAAAACCGTGCGTCTGGAGCTCGCCGCCGAGTATCTGGTCATGGCGGCCATGCTTGCCGAGATCAAATCGCGTATGTTGCTGCCGCGCTCGGAAATGGCCGAGGAAGAAGAGGGTGACCCTCGCGCCGAGCTGATTCGCCGCTTGCAGCAATACGAGCGGTTCAAGGCGGCAGCTGAAGGCATCGACCAGCTGTCTCGCGTGGGCCGTGATGTCTTTATACCCAGGCTTGAGGCGCCCGAAGCGCGGGTGCGCAAGTTACTGCCGGATGTCGCCCTCGAAGAGCTGTTGATGTCGATGGCCGACGTGTTGCGTCGTGGCGACATGTTTGAAAGCCACCAGGTCAGCCGCGAGGCGCTGTCCACCCGCGAGCGCATGAGTGATGTGCTGGAGCGCTTGAAAGGCGCGGGGTTCGTGCCCTTTGCCGAGCTGTTTACGGCAGAAGAGGGGCGGCTGGGCGTGGTGGTGACGTTCATGGCCGTGCTGGAACTGGTCAAGGAGCAACTGGTGGAGCTGGTGCAAAACGAAGCCTTCGCCGTTATTCATGTGCGGGCGCGAGCCGAATAAAGAGCAAGAGCTGATCAATGAACCTGAATGAACCCCGCGATCTGGCGCCGTTGCTCGAAGCGTTTCTGCTTGCCTCCGGAAAACCGCAGTCCCTGGAGCGCCTCTATGAGCTGTTCGAAGAGGGAGAGCGGCCCGAACCTCCGGTCTTCAAGAAGGCCCTGACGCTGCTGGCCAAATCCTGCGATAACCGCGCCTTTGAGCTCAAAGAAGTTGCCACCGGCTATCGCTTGCAGATCCGCGAGAAGTTCGCGCCGTGGGTCGGGCGCTTGTGGGAAGAGCGGCCCCAGCGTTATTCGCGGGCCCTGCTGGAAACCATGGCGCTGATCGCGTATCGCCAGCCGATCACCCGTGGCGAGATCGAGGACGTGCGTGGCGTCGCGGTCAATACCAACATCGTCAAGACCTTGATGGAGCGCGAGTGGATCAGAATCGTCGGCTACCGTGACGTACCCGGCAAGCCGGCAATGTTCGCCACCACCAAAGCTTTTCTTGATCACTTCAACCTGAAAAACCTCGATGAACTGCCACCGCTGGCCGACCTGCGCGAGATGGAAACCGAGCCGGTGCTGGAATTCGACGACGCGCCGGTGCCCGCGCATTTGCAAGCGTTGGCCGACGCCAGTCTGTCGCTCGATGCTGACGCCGAGCCCGAAGCGCCCCGGGATGAGACCAGTTTCCGCAGCCTGCTGGCCGAGCTCGACACCATGGAGCAGGGCCTGAAAATCGACTTCGACGATTTATTGCTCGATGAGGCCGATAAAGAGTCTGAATTGGAAGAACCGCCGCAGGACGATGAAGATCCGCGGTGACGATGGCTGTGGCGGAAATGTCCGCAGCGCCCAATTCCTCACTCAGGCGAACCCATGAGCACCAAAAACCCCTGCATCAGCCTCTGCAAATTCGACGAAGAAATTTGCCTCGGCTGCGGTCGCAGCAAGCGCGAAATCAAGTCCTGGAAGAAGATGGAGAAGGACGAAAAGCGCTCGGTGCTCGCCGAGTCGGCTCTGCGGCTGATCAAACTCAAGGGCGCCAGTCGGCGGAAAAAGAAGTGAGCCTGAATTTTTCATCTACTCTCTGATGCGCAACGCGCGTCAGGCGCGTATGATTCGCGACCTTTTGGCGATCCACACGCGCCAGGGATTTCAGTTTTCTGCCCGTTCCGCTTCAGAGTTGTTCTGATCCGGAGCCGCTCTCGTCCAGAGAGCCGGGCCACAGGCCATGCCCACTCGCGCATGCCCTGATTCGACACACCGGGAGGTGCCCAGATGAGTGAACAAGACAAGCAAGACAAAGAGATCGGCCCAGCAGGCGAAAAACTGCAGAAGGTCCTGGCGCGCATTGGCGTCGGTTCCCGTCGCGACGTTGAAGCCTGGATCGGCGAAGGCCGCATCAAGGTCAACGGTGTTCAGGCCACGCTCGGTCAGCGCGTCGACCTGCACGACGCCATCACGGTCGACGGTCGCGTGATCCGCCGCGAAGAAGCCGCCGAGACCGTTCGCCGCGTCGTCATGTACAACAAGCCCGACGGTGAAATCTGCACCCGTGACGACCCTGAAGGCCGTCCGACTGTATTTGATCGCCTGCCGCGCCCGAAAGAAGGCCGCTGGATCAACATCGGTCGTCTGGACATCAACACCACCGGCCTGCTGATGTTCACCACCGACGGTGAACTGGCCAACCGCCTGATGCACCCCTCGTTCGAAATGGACCGCGAGTACGCCGTGCGCGTCCGTGGTGAAGTCGACGACGACATGCTGGCGCGCCTGAAGGCTGGCGTGGTGCTGGAAGACGGCCCGGCGCGTTTCACCGACATTCAGCAGGCGCCGGGTGGCGAAGGCTTCAACCACTGGTACCACTGCGTGGTCATGGAAGGCCGCAACCGTGAAGTTCGCCGGTTGTGGGAATCCCAGGGGTTGGTGGTCAGCCGCCTGAAGCGCGTGCGTTTCGGTCCGGTGTTCCTCAATTCCGATCTGCCGATGGGTCGCTGGCGCGAAATGAGTCAGCAGGAAGTGGACATCCTCAGCGCCGAGGTCGGCCTGACGCCGGTCGCGATGCCGCAGATGACCGCCAAGACCAAAGACAAGCTGGAACGTTTGCAGCGCCAGTCGTCCCGTCCGTTGGGCAAAGGCGAACGTGTGCGTCAGGTTCGTCCGGCCAAGGATGCGGTGTCCCCGGATCGCCCGGCCCGCGAGCCGCGTCTGGCTGATGGCGAGCGCCCGGCGCGCAAACCTGCCGAAAGCGGTCGTCCGGCGCGCACGCCGCGTCCGGCCATCGGTGGTCGTGGCGACACTGCCCGTGGCGGCAATCCACGTGGCGACAGCGCCCGCAGCGAAAGCGGTCGTGGCACGCCGGTGGCGGAACGTCCGAGCGACATGAACAAGCGTCCTGCCAAGCCGAAGCCTTCGCGTCCCGGCATCGGTCTGGTAGACGACAAGACCCCGTCCGGCAAACGCCGCGGCCCGCCAAGCGGCTCCGGTCAGCGTCCGGGCTTCGGTCGCCGCAAGCCTGAGTAATGCCGTTGTGAAACACTGACAGCGGTCTGCACTACGAAAAACGCCAGTCGAGAGACTGGCGTTTTTTTATGCCCGCTTGGGAGTCAGACGACGTAGGCGGTCCCGTCGAACACCACACGCTTGTCCACGGCCAGCGATCCGCTGTTGAAGATCAGGTCCACGTGATGGCTGCCCTTGGCGCCGCCACCCAGGCCCAGGTGCAGCCCGCAGTGGCGCTCTTCGAACCCTGCGTTGCGTGCGTACAGCTGACTGACGCCTTCGTTGGTGCCGATTCCCAATTCCTCGATGCGCCGGTTCGAGGGATTGGCGTCTAGGTATTTATTGAAGTCGTGCTCCAGCCCCGGTACGTCCGTGGCGATGCGGGTCACCACGGAGCTCTCGATCCAGAGTTCCAGTGGGGATTCGATGATGCCGTATTTGCGCGCGAAAGGGATGGTGCTGAGAAAGGTGCCGAGGAACCGCACATGACCGTTGATGGATTCGCTGTGGGTGGCGATCTCGCCGGGTGCCAGGTCGTAGTTGCCGACGCCGTTGATGTTGGTCCACTTCTTCAGCTCGCGCAGCGGGGCCTCGAAGTACGAACCGTGGTCGTCGCTGAAGCTGAGGGTCTCGCCTTGGTTCATGGTGTCGATCAGTGCCGCATTCAGCTGCGCGATGCGCTCGGGTTCAACGCTGAAAGCGTCATAGAAATAGTCGCCGTAATCTTTGAACAGCAGGGATTTCTTCCATTGGGCCGACATCACTTCCTGCAACTGGCGAATGAACGGTGGCCCCTCCGCGCGAGGATTGGGCAGCGTTGAGGAATCGTAGAACAGGACGAAGAGATCGGAATCGGTGATGGCTTCTGTCAGTTCGCTGATAGGAGACGTGTCCAGCGGCATAGTGCTGAACCGGAAGAAATCCCGCGCCGTAGCGCTTTCGATGATGCCATTGACGATGCTGCGGTATTCCGGGGTATGGGCCAGTAGTACTTGGGGAGTTTTCATGCCGGTGACGGCGGGGTGGCGTTGCAGGTAATACAGGAAATGTTCGATTGCGCTGCTGTTATCCATAGTGCGCTCCGCTCCGAATGCTTAAAACAAGAGGGCGAACGCGTTAGCCACGTTCGCCCTTCAGCTGTTTTAGAACGGCCACATCGCGGTGCCAAACGGCACGACGGCGTCAGCCTGCATCATTTCCACAGCGGCATCATGAGTCGGTGCTTCAAACCAATCGTCCAATTGCAGTTCTTCTTCCAGAGCCAGTTCAACTGTTTGCATAGGTGAATCTCCTGAGAATGACGTACTTGCCGAATGCAGCGAGGAAGAAAGGGCATCGCCTTAAGTCCTCGTCATGGAAGCACACTGACCTTCGTGGCCAGCAAGCACTGAAAAAACTAGTGCAATAGTCAGACTGTTGCAAAATAAAAATCGGGCGGTAAATGCTGGCATTTCGCCGGAATTCTGGAAACTTGCAGGGAAAACAACGTTAGGGAGCTTTCGATTTCGGTGAATTATTTTTGCGACAGAATTGTGTCGGCAGAGTGATTGAGAGCCCAGTCAATAAAAGATTCCCGGCTAAAGCCGGTCCTACTCTTCCGCGCAATCCGGTGTGAGCGGTGTACAATGCGCGCCCGTTTTTTCTGTGATCCACCGGCGTATGGACGCCAATCCCTTGGGGTTACCCACTCCGTTTCCCTCCGCCGCGTCATGAGCGCGTCGGGTTCGATTCCGTCACAGACAAGCGCGCCAAGGTGGTTTGCCAATGAGTAAAAACATGTCCCATTCGGGTGACTTGAAGCGTGGTCTGAAGAACCGTCACATCCAGCTGATCGCCCTCGGTGGCGCGATCGGCACGGGTCTGTTTCTGGGCTCGGCAGGGGTGCTGAAGTCCGCTGGCCCGTCGATGATCCTTGGCTACGCCGTCTGCGGCTTCATCGCCTTCATGATCATGCGCCAGCTCGGCGAAATGATCGTCGAAGAGCCGGTGGCCGGGTCGTTCAGCCATTTCGCCCACAGATACTGGGGCGGCTTTGCCGGTTTCCTGTCGGGCTGGAACTGCTGGGTCCTGTACATTCTGGTGGGCATGTCCGAGCTGACCGCCGTTGGCAAGTACATCCAGTACTGGTGGCCGGAAGTCCCGGCGTGGGCCTCGGCCGCGGTGTTCTTCGTGATGATCAACGTCATCAACCTGGCCAACGTAAAAGTCTTTGGCGAGGCCGAATTCTGGTTCGCGATCATCAAGGTCGTGGCGATTCTGGGGATGATTGCCCTGGGCAGTTATCTGCTGGTGAGCGGCGAGGGTGGCCCGCAAGCGTCGGTCAGCAACCTGTGGGATCGGGGCGGCTTCTTCCCCCATGGCGTAAGCGGGCTGGTCATGGCGCTGGCGTTCATTATGTTCTCGTTCGGTGGCCTGGAAATGCTCGGCTTCACCGCTGCGGAGGCGGACCAGCCGCGGACCATCATTCCCAAGGCGATCAATCAGGTTATCTACCGGATTCTGATTTTCTACATCGGCTCGCTGGTGGTGCTGCTGTCGCTGACGCCATGGGACGCCTTGCTGATTGACCTCAATGCCTCCGGCGATGCCTACAGCGGCAGCCCGTTCGTGCATGTGTTCTCGATGCTGGGCAGCACAACGGCGGCGCACATACTCAACTTCGTCGTACTGACGGCGGCGTTATCGGTCTACAACAGCGGCACCTATTGCAACGCGCGCATGCTGTTTGGCATGGCCGAGCAGGGCGACGCGCCGCAGTCACTGGCGCGGGTCGATGGTCGGGGTGTTCCGGTGCGAGCGATTCTGGTGTCGGCGGCGGTGACGCTGATTGCCGTGCTGCTCAACTACCTGATGCCGCAAAATGCCCTTGAGCTGCTGATGTCGCTGGTGGTCGCCACGCTGGTGATCAACTGGGCGATGATCAGCTACTCCCACTTCAAGTTCCGCCAGCACCTGACCCGGGTCGGCCAGCAGCCGCTGTTCAAGGCGCTATGGTACCCGTACGGCAACTACGTCTGTCTGGCGTTTGTGGTGCTGATTCTCGGGATCATGCTGATGATTCCCGGCATCCGGATTTCGGTCTACGCGATCCCGGTCTGGCTGGCGGCGATGTGGGTGTTCTACCTGATCAAGAACAAGCGTCGGGCCAGTAGCGAGTCAATGGCCCAGCGGACGTCGATCATCAAATAAGGCGAGAGCCGCCGGTGACGTCGCGGCGGCTTCGAACCAGGACACAGATTGCCATGCTGATCATTTCCAATAACATCCATCTGCCGGACAGCGACGTCGAGCTGACCGCCATCCGTGCCCAGGGTGCGGGTGGTCAGAACGTCAACAAGGTGTCCAGCGCCATGCACCTGCGCTTCGACATCAACGCCTCGTCGCTGCCGCCGTTCTACAAGGAACGCCTGCTGGCGCTGCGTGACAGCCGCATCACCAGCGACGGCGTGCTGGTCATCAAGGCGCAGCAATACCGGACGCAGGAACAGAACCGGGCCGATGCGCTGGAGCGTTTGAGTGAGCTGATCATCAGTGCGGGGAAGGTCGAGAAGAAGCGTCGGCCGACCAAACCGACCCTGGGCTCGAAGACCCGTCGGCTGGAGTCGAAGACCAGGCGCGGGTCGATCAAGGCAGGGCGGGGCAAGGTCGATTTTTAAACAGCGTTGACGGGATCAGCTGGCGACCGGCTTTTCCCGAGTCTTGTTCGCGTGTTTGTACAGATACACACTCAGCCCCAGCCCGCTCAGCGAAGCCAGCGCGGCGAACAGGAAGATCGACGCAAAGCCGAAACCTGCCGCCACGGCGCCCGCCACCGGCCCGGTAATCCCCAGCGACAGGTCGATGAACAGCGAATAAGCCCCGACTGCCGCACCGCGACTGGCGGGCGGCACCAGATTGACTGCTTCGACGCCGAGCGCCGGGAACACCAGCGAGAAGCCGAAGCCAGTCAGCGCCGCACCGGCCAGCGCCAGATTCGGGTTGGGCGCCAGCCACAGCAGCAGCAACCCCAACGTCTCCACTGACAGGCAGGCAATCGCCACGCGGAAGCCGCCGATGCGGTTGATCAGGTTGCCGAACAGCAGGCGGGCGCCGATGAAGCAGGCGCCGAACAGGCTCAGGCACAACACCGCATTCGGCCAGGTGTGGCTGGCGTAATACAGGGTGATGAAGGTCGCGATGGTGCCGAAGCCGATCGAACCCAGCGCCAGCCCGGTGCCGTGGGGCAGCACGCGGCCGAGCACGTGAAGGAAGGGCAAACGCTCCCCATGCACCAGCGGCGCCGGGGTTTTCTTCCAGGCCAGGGAAATACCCAGCGCTGCCAGCAGCATGATGCTGACGCCCATGCTCCACAGCCCCAGCGCGTTGACCAGCAACACACCCACCGGCGCGCCGATGGCCAGTGCGCCATAACTGGCGATGCCGTTCCATGAAATCACTTTGGCCGTATTGGCGGCGCCAACGCGGCCGATGCCCCAGCCGATCGAGCCTGAGCCAACCAGGCTCTCTGCGCTGCCGAGCACCAACCGGCCCACGAACAAGCTGATCAGGCTCACCATCGGCCAGGCGTCGAGCCAGTCGGCGAGGAGCATGAACACGCCGCTCAACCCGCAGCCGAACAGGCCGATGATCACCGCTTTCTTCGGGCCCCGGGTGTCGATGATGCGCCCGGCGTAGGGGCGGCTGAGCAGGGTTGCGAGGTATTGCACGCTGATCACCAGTCCGGCGGCGACCGCGCCGAAGCCAAGGTCGGTGTGCACATAACCGGGCAATACGGCCAGCGGGATACCGATGTTCAGGTAGCCGATGAAGGTGAACAGCACGATGGAAACAACCTGCAGCGTGACAGCCATAGGACGTTGAGGGGCAGCGCTCGAAGCGTCTGGCATGGGCATAGATCCACGGTTACGACGGAAGAAGAATAGCGAGGGGGCAATCGGGTTGAAGCGTAGACGCTTGAATCCGCGCGAGGGCACATGATAACGAGGCACGGCGGTTCATGGGAGTGGCGGATGGGTGGATCTGGGTCGGAGTGGAGCAGAGGTGAAGCTTGTCGCAAATGATTCAGCCCTTATGGAAATACACCTTGAAGACGCTCTTCCATAGGGGCTGGACAATTAGCCTTCAGCGCGGGCTTTGGGCTTTGCTGCTCTCGTTGCGTTTACCGCTGGCTTTCATCTCGATCGGCTGGCCGAGTTCCTGGCGGGCTGCTGCGCTTTGCTGGGTTTGGCTTGGGAAGGGGAAGTTCGGGATTTCATGCATATCGTCGCTCCTCACAAGTGTGTTGCGGCTGAATTGAACAGCGCGTCCTAAAACGCTCAGGGAGGATACAGCAGTACAAATGACAATCAGACTTTTAAATGCGGGCCGCCGGTCATGTAGTGAGGATGGGTTCCTGCAACATCCGCGCGGCCCGCTAAAAGCGTTGAATCGGTGATCGCCTCAGTCTTTGCAAACCGCTGCAAACGCCGCTGCCAGTTCATCCAGCCGCGTGGCATCAATCCCCGCAACGTTGGCTCGGCCCGCCGCCACCATGTACACGCTGTGCTCGTTGCGCAGACGCGCCACCTGATCGTCGTTCATGCCGGTGTAGGAAAACATGCCGCGCTGCACGGCGATGTGGGCGAAACGCTCACCCAGGCCCAGCGGTGTAAGCGCCTCCACCAGCCCGACGCGCAACTGCGCAATTCGGCTGCGCATCTCTTCCACTTCTTCAGCCCACAGGGCTTTCAACTCAGGATCGCCCAGGATCTCGGCCACGACGGCGGCACCATGATCCGGCGGGTTCGACCACAGATTGCGGGCGGTCGCCGACAGCTGACTGCGCACATCCATCAGCTTCTCGGGGGTGTCAGCGCAGACCAGCAAGGCGCCGGTGCGCTCGCGGTACAGGCCGAAGTTTTTCGAGCACGAACTGGTGATCAGCAGCTCAGGCAGTTCGCCGGCAAACAGACGAACCGCCCAGGCGTCTTCTTCAAGACCGTCGCCAAAACCCTGATACGCGAAGTCGATCAGCGGCAGCAGATTGCGTTGCTTGACGATTTCCAGCACCGCGTACCAGTCATCACGGGACAGGTCGAACCCGGTCGGGTTGTGACAGCACGCATGCAGCAGGACAACGTCGCCTTCCGGAATGGTCTTCAACGTCGCCAGCATGGCCTGCACGTTGAGCGTGTTGTCGCTGCCCACGTAGGGGTAGTGACTGACCTTCAGGCCTGCAGCGGCGTAGATGGTTTCGTGAATCGGCCAGGTCGGATCGCTCAGCCAGATGCCTTTGCCCGGCAGGCAGTTGGCAATGAAGTCGGCGCTCAACCGCAGCGCGCCCGTGCCGCCAGGGGTCTGGGTAGCGCCGACGCGTTTGCTGGCGATCAGCGGTGAATCGGCGCCCATGACCAGCTCACAGATCAGCGTGCCGAAACGCGGTTCGCCATGGCCACCGATGTAGCTCTTGGTGGGCTGGGAATCGACCAGCCGTTGCTCGGCGATTTTCACCGCGCGGGGAATGGTGGTCAGGCCCTGCGCATCTTTATAGACGCCCACGCCCAGGTCGAACTTGTTCGGATTCGGGTCTTTGGCGTAGGCCTGAATCAGGCCCAGGATGGGATCGTCCGGTACGCGCTGGATCTGTGAAAAATGCATTTACTTACGGCCCTCGGCGCTTTTGGCCACCTCGTCTGTGCGGGAGGCCATGATGAAATCGTTGCGGTGCAGCCCCTTGATGGAATGGCTCCACCAGGTCACGGTCACTTTGCCCCATTCGGTCAGCAGACCCGGGTGGTGACCTTCGGCCTCGGCAATTTCGCCGACAGCGTTGGTAAACGCCAGCGCAAATTTAAAATTCTTGAACAGAAAGACTTTTTCCAGCTGCATGACGCCGTCACGCACTTCGATGTTCCAGTCCGGGATCTGCTTGAGCAAATCCGGCAGCTCGGCGTCGCTGACCTGTGGGGCGTCGGCGCGGCAGGCTTCGCATTGGGATTGGTTGAGAGCGGTCATTGAAAGATTCCTTGATCGGGTTCGGGCTGCTTTTTTTGGGGCGGCTTTTGTTTTAAGCGGCTTTATTTTTCGGTGGAAATTTCGGCGCGTGCAGCCCCAGTTCAGCCGCCGTGCGGGCCATGCCCATGATGTCTTCATGGGCTAGGTCGAACAGGCGCTTGAGGTCCGGCAGCACAAAATACACCGGCTGCAGAATGTCGATGCGGTAGGGTGTGCGCATGGCCTCAATCGGGTCGAAGGGCTGATGTTCAGGGGTTGTTGACACGCTGTAAACGGCTTCCTTGGGCGAGGAGAGGATGCCGCCGCCGTAGATCTTGCGCCCCTGGGGCGTGTCGACCAGGCCGAACTCGATGGTCATCCAGTAGAGGCGGGCAAGATACACGCGCTGCTCTTTGCTGGCTGCCAGACCGAGCTTGCCGTAGGTGTGGGTAAATTCTGCAAACCAGGGGTTGGTCAGTAAGGGGCAGTGTCCGAAAACCTCGTGAAAGATGTCGGGCTCTTGCAGGTAGTCGAGCTCTTCTTCGCTGCGAATGAATGTGGCGACCGGAAATCGCTTGCTCGCCAGCAACTCGAAGAAGGTTTGAAAGGGGATCAGCGCCGGCACGCGCTCGACTTGCCACCCCGTGGTCGCGCCCAGCACGCGGTTGATTTCGCCAAGCTGCGGAATACGGTCCTGGGGCAGGGCGAGCTGCTCGATGCCATCCAGATACTCCTGACACGCACGACCTTCGATCACCTTGAGCTGGCGGGTGATGAGGGTGTTCCAGATTCTGTGCTCGGCTTCCGAGTAATCAATGAATCCGGTGGCGTCCGGCTCGCGGGCGACGTACTGCGTACTCATGGGGCTCTCCTGATGGTTTGTTCTTATATGGAGCAATGCGATTGGGGGTAAAACTGATGGGGCTATTGATAGCTGATTTGGCGACTCTCAACTGCAAGGCTCCAGCCCGAGTTGCTGAGTCCTGTCCGATAATTCGTAAAGAAATCGTGACGGTTGATCGGGTTCGCCTGAATACATTCACCCTACCGTCTCGTCTGGCCATTGCGCTGTAACGTATTCTTGACGATAAACTCGGGCCAACCCGAAATCGATGCCACCCCGCGAGCCCTCCATGCGTATCAAAGTCCATTGCCAGAACCGCGTCGGTATCCTGCGCGACATCCTCGAGCTACTGGTGGCCTACGGCGTCAACGTCTCCGGCGGAGAAGTCGGCGGTGAGCATGGCGACGCCATCTATCTGCGCTGCCCAAACCTGATCAATCTGCAGTTCCAGGCGCTGGTGCCGAAATTCGAGACCGTCGCCGGGGTATTTGGCGTCAAGCGTGTGGGATTAATGCCCAGCGAGCGTCGGCACATGGAGCTCAATGCATTGCTCGGCGCACTTGAATTCCCCGTGCTCTCCATCGACATGGGCGGCTCCATCGTCGCGGCCAACCGCGCCGCCGCGCAGTTGCTGGGCGTGCGGGTCGATGAAGTGCCGGGCATTCCGCTGTCCCGTTACGCTGAGGATTTCGACCTGCCGCAACTGGTGCGCGCTAACCGCTCACGCATCAACGGTCTGCGCGTGAAGGTCAAAGGCGACATCTTCCTGGCTGACATCGCGCCCCTGCAATCCGAGCACGAAGACAGCGAAGCCATGGCCGGCGCGGTGCTGACGCTGCACCGCGCCGACCGGGTCGGCGAGCACATCTATAACGTGCGCAAGCAGGAGTTGCGGGGGTTCGACAGCATCTTCCAAAGCTCGAAAGTGATGGCGGCTGTGGTCCGGGAGGCCCGGCGCATGGCGCCGCTGGATGCGCCGTTGCTGATCGAAGGCGAAACCGGAACGGGTAAAGAGCTGCTGGCGCGGGCCTGTCATCTGGCCAGCCCTCGCGGCCAGTCCCCGATGATGGCGCTCAACTGCGCGGGGTTCTCCGAATCCATGGCCGAGACCGAGCTGTTCGGCTACGGCCCCGGCGCGTTCGAAGGTGCCCGCGCCGAAGGCAAGTTGGGGCTGCTGGAGCTGACCTCGGGCGGCACGTTGTTTCTCGACGGCGTTGCGGAAATGAGTGCGCGGTTGCAGGCGAAACTGCTGCGTTATTTGCAGGAAGGCTGCTTTCGACGGGTAGGCAGCGACGAAGAGGTTTACCTGGACGTGCGCATCATCTGCGCGACGCAGGTGGATCTTTCCGAACTTTGCGCCCGGGGTGAATTCCGCCAGGACCTCTACCACCGGCTCAACGTGCTATCGCTGCACATTCCGCCCCTGCGCGACTGCCTGGATGGGCTCGCTCCGCTGGTTGAGCACTTTCTCGATCAGGCCAGCCGACAGATCGGCTGCACTTTGCCCCGGCTGGCGCCAGCGGCAATGGAGCGCCTCAGCCAATACGATTGGCCCGGCAATGTAAGGCAACTGGAAAATGTATTGTTCCAGGCTGTTTCGCTGTGCGACGGCAAATGGGTGAAAGCCGAACATATTCGCCTGCCGGATTACGGCGTGCGCCCACCCTTGGGCGACTTCTCTCTGGAAGGCGGGCTGGAAGATATTGTCGGGCGATTCGAGAAGGCAGTACTTGAGCAACTCTATGCGGCACACCCGAGCAGCCGCTTATTAGGCAAGCGATTGGGTGTTTCCCATACAACTGTCGCCAACAAGTTGAAGCACTATGGAATAGGCCAGAGTTGATAGTGGGTGATGACTGCAGAAGTGCGCTTGCCCGCGAATCGGTAATACTGCTGGCGGATATATAAACTCATGCACCGCAATACACGGGCAAGCACGCTCCTGCAAGTAAGCGGCGCGCTCAACTGATCAACAGAGCGTGCTGATCAACCGTTGCTGCACCCGTTACCCATGACCTGATACTCAAGCACGTGGCGTTTGCCCTGCGAGTCTTCGTAAGTCATGTGCTGCGGGACGACCTGGCAGACGTTAGGCACTTCGTCCACCGAAATGACTTTCGCGATATCCAGTTTAGTGGAATAGGTGTACTCCTCGACACGCTGTTGCTGAGCGGCCACTTTTGCGCCGGATTCTTCTGCCATTGCCATGGCGCTGAAACCACAAAGAGCCATTACAACCAGTGCAGCTTTCATTACTCATTTCCTCTAAGTTGCTTCATTCACACTGCGTCGCAAGAACTGCGGTCGACAGGGTGCACAAGACCTTTTTGGGGCTCTGCGTGAAGCGAATCATGACCGGGTAGGTTTAGTTGATTGACAGTCCAGTGTGGGGGGCTGTTGTTTATCAATCATTTGCCGTGTTGGCGGAACGGATTCTATGCCCCTGTTCTGAATTCATATAGAAACCATTTTGATAAAGTCTATTGAGCGAAACGGCAACAATCGCCGTTGTCGGGTTGCGGCCAGGCGTTCGATGGGTTCTTCAGTCGTAGCCGGGACATGAAGATTTGCCTGGAATCGGGCACTGGACCTGCTTTCGGCGCTATGCTCGGAGTCGGTAAGACCATCGTCGAATGGCCTTTACAGCCATCGGCGGATACAACAGGGTCATAAAACAACAACATTTCCACCGAGGTAAGAAAGATGAGTGCGGCTTCCCTGTACCCCGTCCGCCCTGAAGTGGCAGCCAACACGCTGACTGACGAGGCGACCTACAAGGCGATGTACCAGCAGTCGGTGGTCAATCCCGATGGCTTCTGGCGCGAACAAGCCCAGCGCCTTGACTGGATCAAGCCATTCACCACCGTCAAACAGACCTCCTTCGACGACCACCGCGTCGACATCAAGTGGTTCGCCGACGGCACCCTGAACGTTTCCTACAACTGCCTCGACCGCCATCTGGCCGAGCGCGGCGATTCGATCGCGATCATCTGGGAAGGCGACGATCCTTCCGAGAGCCGCAACATTACCTATCGCGAACTGCACGAAGAAGTCTGCAAGTTCGCCAACGCGCTGCGCGGGCAGGATGTCCATCGCGGCGACGTCGTCACCATCTATATGCCGATGATCCCGGAAGCCGTGGTTGCCATGCTGGCCTGCGCGCGCATCGGTGCGATTCATTCCGTGGTGTTCGGTGGTTTCTCGCCGGAAGCACTGGCCGGTCGCATCATCGACTGCAAATCGAAAGTGGTGATCACCGCTGACGAAGGGCTGCGTGGCGGCAAGAAGACCGCGATGAAAGCCAACGTCGACCGTGCGCTGACCAACCCGGAAACGGCGAGTGTGCAGAAGGTCATCGTGTGCAAACGCACCGGTGGCGACATCGAGTGGAACCGTCATCGCGACATCTGGTACCACTCGCTGCTGGACGTGGCATCGAGCACCTGCGCACCGAAAGAAATGGGCGCCGAAGAATCGCTGTTCATCCTTTACACCTCGGGCTCCACTGGCAAACCAAAGGGCGTGTTGCACACCACCGCAGGTTATCTGCTGTACGCCGCGCTGACCCACGAACGCGTATTCGATTACCGTCCGGGCGAAGTGTACTGGTGCACCGCGGACGTCGGCTGGGTCACCGGCCACAGCTACATCGTCTACGGCCCGCTGGCCAATGGCGCGACCACGCTGTTGTTCGAAGGGGTGCCGAATTACCCGGACATCACCCGCGTGTCGAAAATCGTCGACAAGCACAAGGTCAACATCCTTTACACCGCACCGACCGCCATCCGCGCCATGATGGCCGAGGGCACCAAGGCCGTAGAGGGCGCGGACGGTTCGAGCCTGCGTTTGTTGGGTTCGGTGGGCGAGCCGATCAATCCGGAAGCCTGGAACTGGTACTACAACACGGTCGGCAAGAAGAATTGCCCGATTGTCGACACCTGGTGGCAGACCGAAACCGGCGGCATTCTGATCAGCCCGCTGCCTGGCGCCATTGCCTTGAAGCCGGGTTCGGCGACGCGTCCGTTCTTCGGCGTGATTCCGGCCCTTGTGGATAACCTGGGCAACCTCATCGAAGGCGCAGCGGAGGGCAATCTGGTGATTCTCGACTCGTGGCCGGGTCAGTCGCGCAGCCTGTATGGCGATCATGACCGTTTCGTCGACACTTACTTCAAGACCTTCCGCGGCATGTACTTCACCGGTGACGGTGCCCGTCGTGACGAAGATGGTTACTACTGGATCACCGGCCGCGTCGACGACGTGCTCAACGTGTCCGGCCACCGCATGGGCACCGCCGAGATCGAGAGCGCGATGGTGGCTCACCCGAAAGTCGCCGAGGCGGCCGTCGTGGGTGTGCCTCACGATTTGAAGGGGCAGGGCATCTACGTCTACGTCACCCTTAATGGCGGTGAGGTTCCGGACGAAGCGTTGCGTATCGAATTGCGCAACTGGGTGCGCAAGGAGATCGGTCCTATTGCTTCGCCGGATGTGATTCAGTGGGCGCCGGGTCTGCCGAAGACCCGTTCCGGCAAGATCATGCGACGCATCCTGCGCAAGATCGCCACCGGGGAGTACGACGCGCTGGGCGATATCTCGACGCTGGCCGATCCGAGTGTGGTTGCGCATCTGGTGGAGACCCACAAGACCATGACTGCGGCCTGAAAGCCTTTAACGTCAAGAGCGTCTGCCTGGGGGCAGACGTTTCGCCTTCGGCGAGTTACTTTTAAAAAGCACTAAAAGTAACCAAAAGTGCTTGCTCTCGGTTGGGCCCGACTTCGTCGGGTTCCTTCACTCCGGTCCCGCTCCGTGGGCCCGCGCCGAACGGACATCCATGTCCTGACGGCGCTCTCGCGGCATCCATGCCGCTCGGCCCACTCCTCGAGACCTCCGTTCAGCCTGCACCCAAGTCGCGTTTTGCGGTGTCTGGGCTATCGCGTAGAAGATCAACAGCAAAAGCTTCCCGGCTGAAGCCGGTCCTACAGTCGGAGCCGGTCCTACTGACTGAACGCGCTGCTGTCAGTGGGACCGGCTTTAGCCGGGAAGAGGCCAGTCCAGGCGCCAACAATTTTGCCGATCACACCCCCTCCCTGTGAGCGAGCTTGCTCGCGAATGCTGTATTCCAAGCACCAGATATTCGATGGATGTACCAAACCCTTCGTGAGCAAGCTCACTCCCACAAGTCCATGGCGACTGATCCGCCCTCGATCCGCCCTCGATCTGCCCTCGATCTGCCTTTGATCTGCCTTTGATCTGCTCTTGATCTTCATACGCAAGAGGTTCTAACACCGCCAATCGCGACTTTGGTGCAGGCTGAACGCAGGTCTTGCGGAGTGGGTCGAGCCGCATGGATGCGGCGAGAGCGCCGTCAGGACATGGATGTCCGTTCGGCGCGGGCCCACGGAGCAAGGCCGGAGTGAAGGAACCCTGACGAAGGAAGGGCCTAACCGAGAGCAAGCACCTTTGGTTACTTGGGGTGCTTTTCCAAGTAACTCGCCGAAGGCGAAACAGTCCGCCCCCAGGCGGACGCTCTAGATCTTCACGTTTCTCAGACTCAGGATTCGGGAAATATCGATTTGTTACCCCACACCCGCCCCGGTAACCTCCCGCCCCGCTGTGGGGCGTTTCCACCCGAAAACAAAGCATTTCATCGCCCCGAATCAACCCGCTCCCACGCTGGACTTGCCGGATCATAAGGCTTTGCCAATAATGGGCGCGTTATTTGCTTCGTTGATAGGTTTGCCAACTCTGGCACTTGCATAAAGCTTTTTGGATGTCAATTGGCCTGATCACGATTTCATGTGCTTCTGTAACTAGTTGTCGCATTGAAGAAATATCGACTTCCAGCCTGCCGCTAAAATGCCGACCACTCGCCGAAGGCTTGTCGGGTCCAGAGACCCGCCGGCACCTCGCGTCGCAATTTCTGATTCCTCCTGTTCATTGAGCGTCTCGCTCACTGCCATTTGTCGCGTTATACCGATGGAGTTCCAAGAAATGAAAAAGCTCATGCTGCTGGGTGCGCTGGCACTGACCGTATTGGCACAGCCCGTATTCGCCGATGAAAAGCCCATGAAGATCGGCATCGAAGCGGCATACCCTCCGTTTGCCTCCAAGGCGCCGGACGGCAGCATCGTCGGTTTCGACTACGACATCGGCAACGCCCTGTGCGAAGAGATGAAGGTCAAGTGCGTATGGGTCGAGCAGGAATTCGACGGCCTGATCCCGGCGCTGAAAGTGCGCAAGATCGACGCCATCCTGTCTTCGATGTCCATCACCGAAGACCGCAAGAAGTCCGTCGACTTCACCAACAAGTACTACAACACCCCGGCCCGTCTGGTCATGAAGCAGGGCTCCGTCGTCAGCGACGCGCTGACCGAACTCAAGGGCAAGAACATCGGCGTGCAGCGTGGCTCGATCCACGAGCGTTTCGCCCGCGAAGTCCTGGCCCCGCTGGGTGCTGAAATCAAACCGTACAGCTCGCAGAACGAAGTCTATCTGGACATCGCCGCCGGTCGTCTCGATGGCACCGTGGCGGATGCCACCCTGCTGCAGGACGGCTTCCTGAATACCGAATCCGGCAAAGGCTACGCATTCGTCGGCCCGGCCTTCACCGACGTCAACTACTTCGGCGACGGCGTCGGCATTGCCGTGCGCAAGGGCGACAAGGCTGATCTGGACAAGCTCAACGCAGCCATCGCGGCCATTCGTGCCAACGGCAAATACAAAGCCATTCAAGACAAGTACTTCGACTTCGACATCTACGGCAAGTAACGTGGTTTGAAGCCGTCAATGGCGCAAGCAGCCGGTCACCGCACCGACTGATTGCGCCATTTTTCTATCCCGCGCTTGAGGGCCAAACAACATGTTGAAAGGTTACGGAGCCGTCATCCTCGACGGTGCATGGCTGACCTTGCAGCTCGCTCTGTGCTCCATGGCGCTGGCGATCGTGCTCGGCCTGATCGGCGTGGCATTGCGGCTGTCGCCGGTGCGCTGGCTGGCATGGCTGGGCGATCTGTATTCCACCGTGATCCGCGGCATTCCCGATCTGGTGCTGATTCTGCTGATTTTCTACGGCGGTCAGGACCTGCTCAACCGCATCGCGCCGCTGCTCGGTCACGACGACTACATCGACCTTAACCCGCTGGTGGCCGGCATCGGCACGCTGGGTTTCATCTTTGGCGCGTACCTGTCGGAAACCTTCCGCGGCGCGTTCATGGCCATTCCCAAAGGGCAGGCCGAAGCAGGCATGGCCTATGGCATGAGCAGTGGCCGGGTGTTCTTCCGCATTCTGGTGCCGCAGATGATTCGTCTGGCGATCCCCGGATTCACCAATAACTGGCTGGTACTGACCAAGGCCACCGCGCTGATTTCCGTGGTCGGTCTGCAGGACATGATGTTCAAGGCCAAGCAGGCGGCCGATGCTACTCGCGAACCCTTCACTTTCTTCCTCGCAGTCGCGGCCATGTACCTGGTGATCACCAGTGTCTCGCTGTTGGTACTGCGCTACATCGAAAAACGTTACTCGGCCGGCGTGAGGGTGGCAGACCTATGATTTTCGATTACAACGTCGTCTGGGAAAGCCTTCCGCTGTACTTCGGCGGCCTGCTGATCACCCTCAAACTGCTCGCGCTGTCGCTGTTTTTCGGCCTGCTCGCTGCCCTGCCGCTGGGCCTGATGCGCGTGTCGAAAATCGCCTGGGTCAATCTGCTGGCGTGGAGCTACACCTACGTCATCCGCGGCACGCCGATGCTGGTGCAGTTGTTCCTCATCTACTACGGGCTGGCGCAATTTGAAGCGGTGCGTGAAAGCATCCTGTGGCCGTGGCTGTCGAGTGCGACCTTCTGCGCGTGCCTGGCTTTCGCTATCAACACCAGCGCCTACACCGCTGAAATCATCGCCGGCAGCCTGAAATCCACGCCGCCGGGCGAGATCGAAGCAGCGCGGGCAATCGGCATGTCCAAAGCCAAGATGTACCGCCGGATTTTGCTGCCATCGGCCCTGCGCCGTGCGCTGCCGCAGTACAGCAACGAAGTGATCATGATGCTGCAGACCACCAGTCTGGCCTCGATTGTCACGCTGATGGATATCACCGGTGCGGCGCGCGCGGTCAACGCGCAGTTCTACCTGCCGTTCGAGGCCTACATCACGGCGGGCGTTTTCTACCTCTGCCTGACGTTCATTCTGGTGAAACTGTTCAAGCTGGCCGAGCGCCGCTGGCTCAGTTACCTCGCCCCGAGGAAGCACTGATATGCAGCGCATCGATCACGATCTACCGTGGGGCAATCTCGGCACCCAGCGCACCCTGAGTGTGTTCCGTTTCGGTCAGGGCGAGCGCAAGGCCTACATTCAGGCCAGCCTGCACGCCGACGAGCTGCCGGGCATGCGCACCGCCTGGGAATTGAAGAAACGCCTGACCCAGCTGGAAGAACAGGGCCTGCTCAAGGGCGTCATCGAGCTGGTGCCGGTCGCCAATCCGATCGGTCTGGGCCAGTTGCTGCAGGGCAACCACCAGGGCCGTTTCGAGTACGGCAGCGGCAAGAATTTCAATCGCGATTTCACCGAGCTGAGCGAGCCGGTCGCCCAGGCGCTGGCGGGCAAGCTCGGTGACGACCCCCACGCCAACGTCAAACTGATCCGTCAGGCCATGGCCCATATGCTCGAGCAATTGCCGCCGGCCGGCAGCGAACTGGCCGGGATGCAGCGCGTCTTGCTCAGTCATGCCTGCAACGCCGACGTGGTGCTGGACCTGCATTGCGACACCGACGCTTCGCTGCACATGTACGCCTTGCCGCAGCACTGGCCGCAGTGGCGTTCGCTGTCGGCGCATCTGGGGGTGACCGTCGCGCTGCTGGCCGAAGATTCCGGCGGCAGCTCGTTCGACGAAGCCTGTTCGCTGCCGTGGTTGCGCTTGTCCAAGCAGTTTCCGGACGCGCAGATACCGCTGGCCTGCCTGGCGACTACCCTCGAACTGGGCGGTCAGGCCAACACCGGCAAGGCCGAAGCCGAGGCCTACGCCGAAGGCATTCTGGCGTTTCTGGCCGAGCAGGGCCTGATCAGTGGCGAGTGGCCGCAACCTGGCCATGAAGCCTGCGAAGGCATGCCGTTCGAAGGCACCGAAATGATTTATGCGCCTCATCCCGGCGTGCTGACCTTCTTGCGTCCAGCGGGGGCCTGGGTCGAGCCCGGCGAGCCGCTGTTCGACGTCATCGACCCGTTGACCGATCGCGCCACCACCGTCTGTGCCGGTACCGCCGGGGTGCTGTTCGCCATCGAAAAACTGCGTTACGCCCAGCCGGGTTTCTGGATGGCCAAAGTGGCCGGCCGCACACCATTGCGCAGCGGCCGCCTGCTCAGTGACTGATTACTTGTGAGAACCGACATCATGAACAAACTGGAAGTCCAGGACCTGCACAAGTGCTATGGCAGTCACGAAGTGCTCAAAGGCGTTTCGCTGACTGCCAAGGCCGGCGATGTCATCAGCATCATCGGCTCCAGCGGATCGGGCAAGAGTACGTTTCTGCGCTGCATCAACTTGCTGGAGCAGCCGAAATCCGGCCGCATCCTGCTCAACAACGAAGAGCTCAAGCTGGTCTCCAACAAGGACGGCGGCCTGAAGGCGGCTGACCCGAAACAGCTGCAGCGCATGCGTTCGCGGCTGTCGATGGTGTTTCAGCACTTCAACCTGTGGTCGCACATGACGGCGATGGAAAACATCATCGAGGCGCCGGTGCATGTATTGGGCGTGCCGAAGAAAGAAGCGCTGGAAAAGGCTGAGCATTATCTGAACAAGGTCGGCGTCTATCACCGCAAGGACGCCTACCCAGGGCACATGTCCGGCGGCGAGCAGCAGCGCGTAGCGATTGCCCGGGCGCTGGCAGTGGAGCCGGAAGTTATGCTGTTCGACGAACCGACGTCCGCCCTGGACCCCGAGCTGGTCGGTGATGTGCTGAAAGTCATGCAGGCGCTGGCCCAGGAAGGCCGGACCATGGTGGTGGTCACTCACGAAATGGGCTTCGCCCGTGAAGTGTCGAATCAGCTGATCTTCCTGCACAAGGGCCTGGTCGAAGAAAGCGGCAACCCCCGTGAAGTGCTGGTCAATCCGAAATCCGAGCGTTTGCAGCAGTTCCTGTCAGGCAGTTTGAAGTAACCCGCCCCCCACGTGAGAGCGGTGCGTTTTGCTTCAGAACGGTTCATGCTGCGCGTCATTCAGGCCGCAGCCATTGACTGAAGGTTACAGAATCCCATCGCATGCCAGGCGTGCGACCCCTTTTAGCGACACGTTTCGGATTGCACGCCATGACTGCCCATCGAATCGGATTTCTCATCTGGCCCGGCACCAAAGCCTTGACCCTGGCGCTGGCGGAGGAAGCCCTGCGTGTTGCTCAGCGCGTTCACCCCGAAGTGGTGTACGAACTGTCGTTTCTGCAGGCCGAACCGCCGATTGATGGCAGCGGTTGGCAATTGCCGGGCGAGCCGTGGGTCGGTCGTCTGGAAGGGTTTCAGAAGCTGTTTCTGCTGGCCGACGAGCCACCGGCGCCGATGTCTTCGGCCCTCGGCGGCGCGCTCAAGCAACTGGTCCGCGCCGGTTGCGTGATCGGTGGGTTGTCGGCGGGTGTGTATCCGCTGGCGCAATTGGGTTTGCTCGACGGGTACCGTGCGGCGGTGCACTGGCGCTGGCAGGACGATTTCGCCGAGCGCTTCCCCAAGGTCATCGCCACCAGCCATTTGTTCGACTGGGATCGCGATCGCCTGACGGCCTGCGGCGGGATGTCGGTGCTGGATCTGTTGCTGGCGGTGCTGGCCCGTGACCACGGCGCCGAACTGGCCGGCGCGGTGTCGGAAGAACTGGTGGTGGAGCGCATCCGCGAAGGCGGCGAGCGTCAACGGATTCCACTGCAGAACCGTTTGGGTTCCAGTCACCCGAAGCTGACCCAGGCGGTGCTGTTAATGGAAGCCAACATCGAAGAGCCGCTGACCACCGACGAAATCGCCCAGCACGTGTGCGTGTCGCGGCGTCAGCTGGAGCGCATCTTCAAGCAGTACCTCAATCGGGTGCCGAGCCAGTATTACCTCGAACTGCGCCTGAACAAGGCGCGGCAGATGCTGATGCAGACGAGCAAATCGATCATTCAGATCGGCCTGTCCTGCGGTTTCTCTTCGGGGCCGCATTTCTCCAGCGCCTACCGTAACTTCTTCGGCGCCACCCCTCGCGAAGACCGCAATCAGCGTCGCAGCAGCAGCCCGTTCGAATTGTCATCGGTGCCCGCCGAGCGCGGTTGAAAATCCAGGCGGGTCGCCCTGAAGTCAACAGTGCCCCAACCGCACGCCAGTGTTTAAACTGCGCCTTTGTGACGCAATTTGTCGCATTGCCGAAAACCCCGTAAAAAGCCGGTTTGGCGCTATAAGAAGTTGTCGCTTGGCGGCAAGGCCCGGCCCGAATCAGTCCTTACAATCCTTCCATCGCTCGCCAGTTCCAGGCAGGCGTTCCTCTTCAGGAGACTCCGATGTCCGTTGAGCAAGTACCGGTGCAACGTGCCGATTTCGACCAGGTGATGGTCCCCAACTATGCCCCGGCAGCCTTCATCCCCGTGCGCGGTCAGGGTTCTCGCGTCTGGGATCAGTCGGGTCGCGAACTGGTTGATTTCTCCGGCGGCATCGCGGTCAACGTGCTGGGCCATGCGCACCCTGCGCTGGTCGGCGCGCTGTCCGAGCAGGCCAACAAGTTGTGGCATGTCTCCAACGTCTTCACCAACGAACCGGCGCTGCGTTTTGCCAAGAAGCTGGTTGACGCCACCTTCGCCGACCGCGTGTTCTTCTGTAACTCCGGCGCCGAAGCCAACGAAGCCGCGTTCAAACTGGCCCGTCGCGTGGCCCACGATCTGTACGGCCCGGACAAGTACGAAATCGTCGCGGCCCTGAACAGCTTCCACGGCCGCACCCTGTTCACCGTGAGCGTCGGCGGTCAGCCGAAATACTCCGACGGCTTCGGCCCGAAAATCACCGGCATCACCCACGTCCCCTTCAATGACCTGGACGCGCTGAAAGCCGCCGTCTCGGACAAGACCTGCGCGGTGGTGCTCGAGCCGATCCAGGGTGAGGGCGGCGTATTGCCGGCCGAACTTGAATACCTGCAAGGCGCGCGCAAATTGTGCGACGAGCACAACGCGCTGCTGGTCTTCGACGAAGTCCAGAGCGGCATGGGCCGCAGCGGTCACCTGTTTGCGTACATGCATTACGGCGTGACGCCGGACATTCTCTCCAGCGCGAAAAGCATCGGCGGCGGCTTCCCGATGGCGGCCATGCTGACCACTGAAAAACTTGCCAAGCACCTGGCTGTTGGCGTTCACGGCACCACCTACGGCGGCAACCCGCTGGCGTGCGCGGTGGGCGAGGCAGTCATTGACGTGGTCAACACCCCGCAAGTGCTGGCGGGGGTGAAGGCCAAGCACGAACTGTTCAAGGCCCGTCTGGAGAAGATCGGTCAGCAATACGGCGTGTTCAGCCAGGTGCGTGGCATGGGCCTGCTGATCGGCTGCGTGTTGACCGACGCCTGGAAAGGCAAGGCCAAAGACTTCTTCAACGCCGCCGAGCAGGAAGGCGTGATGGTGCTTCAGGCCGGTCCCGACGTGGTGCGTTTTGCGCCGAGCCTGGTGGTCGAAGACGCCGACATCGAAGAAGGCCTGAACCGCTTCGAACGTGCGGTTGCCAAGCTGGCCGGGGTGTAAGTCTTTCGGTCGACCGGGACACGCCCTTCGGCTGATTGGCGTACACATTCCCTGTAGGAGTGAGCTTGCTCGCGATCGCGGTGTGTCAGCGAAACGGTTGCATCTGACCTACCGCTATCGCGAGCAAGCTCACTCCTACAAGGTCGAACGCGCTTCATCTTTTTGTTTTTTCCTGCCGGACTACCGGCCCGATTTTTTTCTCAAGGAGTGACACCATGCTGGTGATGCGCCCCGCGCAAATGGCGGATCTGAGCGAGGTTCAACGACTCGCGGCAGACAGCCCGATTGGTGTCACGTCCCTGCCGGATGACGCTGGACGTCTGAGTGACAAGATTGCCGCGTCCGAAGCCTCGTTCGCGGCGGAAGTCAGTTTCAACGGCGAAGAGACCTACTTCTTTGTCCTCGAAGACACCGAATCCGGTCGTCTGGTGGGCTGCTCCGGGATCGTCGCCTCGGCGGGTTATTCCGAGCCGTTCTACAGTTTTCGCAACGAAACCTTCGTCCACGCCTCCCGTGAACTGAAGATCCACAACAAGATCCACGTGCTCTCGCAGTGCCACGACCTCACCGGCAACAGCCTGCTGACCAGCTTCTACGTGCTGCCTGAGCTGGTCGGCACGCTGTGGTCGGAACTCAATTCCCGTGGCCGTCTGCTGTTCGTCGCCAGCCACCCGGAGCGCTTCGCCGATTCGGTGGTGACCGAGATCGTCGGTTACAGCGACGACCACGGCGACTCACCCTTCTGGGACGCCATCGGCCGCAACTTCTTCGACATCAACTACGCCGAAGCCGAGCGCCTGTGCGGGCTGAAAAGCCGGACCTTCCTCGCCGAGCTGATGCCCCATTACCCGATCTACGTGCCGCTGCTGCCCGATGAAGCGCAGGAAGCCATGGGCCAGGTTCATCCGCGTGCCCAGATCACCTTCGACATCCTGATGCGTGAAGGCTTCGAGACCGATCATTACATCGACATCTTCGACGGCGGGCCGACCCTGCACGCGCGGGTGTCCGGCATTCGCTCCATCGCCCAGAGCCGCGTCGTGCCGGTCAAGGTCGACACGGTCAGTACCGGTGATGCGGTCAAGGGCGGGCGGCCTTATCTGGTTTCCAACGGCCAGCTGCAGGATTACCGCGCGGTGATGCTGGAACTGGACTGGGTGCCGGGCAAGCCAGTGGCCCTGAGCCTGGCCGCGGCCGAAGCGCTGGGTGTCGGCGAAGGCGCCAGCGTGCGCATTGTCGCGGTCTGAAAGCCGGGCTCGATGGATGAGATGAGTTGACGGTGATGGGCGCTGCAGTCGCAGGCCAACGCCGTAAAGCAGGTTAGCGAGTTCGCCGGCGGTTGCAGAACCACCGGCATGAGGAGAAAGCATGATCGTTCGTCCCGTACGCAGCAGTGACCTTCCGGCGCTGATCGAGCTGGCGCGCAGCACCGGCGCAGGCCTGACCACCTTGCCGGCCAATGAAGAGCGTCTGGCGCACCGGGTCGGCTGGGCCGAGAAAACCTTCCGTGGCGAGGCCGGGCGGGGCGACGCTGACTACCTGTTCGTGCTCGAAGATGACGACGAGAAAGTCGTGGGCATTTCCGCTGTCGCGGGCGCTGTGGGGCTGCGCGAGCCCTGGTACAACTACCGGGTCGGCCTGACGGTCAGCGCTTCTCAAGAGCTGAACATCTACCGGGAGATCCCGACGCTGTTCCTGGCCAACGACCTCACCGGCAACTCCGAGCTTTGCTCGCTGTTCCTCCACGCCGACTACCGCAATGGCCTCAATGGCCGGTTGCTGTCCAAAGCGCGGATGCTGTTCATCGCCGAATTCCCGGAGCTGTTCGGCACCAAGACCATCGCTGAAATGCGCGGCATCTCCGACGAACACGGCCATTCGCCGTTCTGGGAAAGCCTGGGCCGACACTTCTTCAAAATGGAATTCAGCCAGGCCGACTACCTCACCGGGGTCGGCAACCGCGCCTTCATCGCCGAGCTGATGCCGAAGTTTCCGCTGTACAGCTGCTTCCTCTCAGAGGCAGCGCGTGAGGTCATTGGCCGCGTACACGTCAGCACCGAACCGGCGCTGGCCATGCTCAAGGCCGAAGGTTTCAGCTATCAAGGTTACGTCGACATTTTCGACGCCGGCCCGGCCATCGAGTGCGAAACCAGCAAGATTCGCGCAGTCCGCGACAGCCAGGCGCTGGTGCTGGCCGTCGGCACACCGGGCGACGATGCGACGCCATTCCTTATCCACAACCGCAAGCGCGAAGACTGCCGCGTCACCGCCGCGCCTGCGCGCCTTGCCGCTGGCACATTGGTGGTCGATCCACAGACGGCCAAGCGCTTGCGCCTCAGCGCCGGTGATCAAGTCCGCGCCGTGCAACTGTCGCCCGCTAGGGAGAGTATTTGATGAACACTTTGTACATTGCCGGTGCCTGGCAGGACGGGCAGGGCGACGCATTCGATTCCCTTAACCCGGTGACTCAGCAGGTCATCTGGTCGGGCCAAAGCGCGACAGCTGAACAGGTCGACGCGGCGGTCAAATCCGCCCGTCAGGCGTTTCCGGCCTGGGCGACGCGCAGTCTGGACGAGCGCATTGCCGTGCTCGAAGCCTTCGCCGCTGCGCTGAAAAATCGCGCCGATGAAATCGCCCGTTGCATCGGTGAGGAAACCGGCAAGCCGCTGTGGGAATCGGCGACAGAAGTGACCAGCATGGCCAACAAGGTGGCGATTTCGATTCAGAGCTACCGCGAGCGGACCGGCGAGAAGAGCGGCCCACTGGGCGACGCCACCGCCGTGCTGCGACACAAGCCCCACGGTGTGGTGGCGGTGTTCGGTCCTTACAACTTCCCGGGCCACTTGCCTAACGGGCATATCGTGCCAGCGTTGCTGGCGGGCAACACTGTCGTGTTCAAGCCGAGCGAGCTGACCCCCAAAGTTGCCGAACTGACCGTGCAATGCTGGATCGAGGCCGGTCTGCCGGCGGGCGTGCTCAATCTGCTGCAAGGCGCGCGTGACAGCGGCATCTCGCTGGCCGGGCATTCAGGCATCGACGGGTTGTTCTTCACCGGTTCCAGCCGCACCGGCAATTCCCTGCATCAACAGTTCGCCGGTCGCCCGGACAAGATTCTTGCCCTGGAAATGGGTGGCAATAACCCGCTGGTGGTCGATCAGGTCGCGGACGTCGACGCCGCGGTCTACACCGTGATTCAGTCAGCCTTTATTTCTGCCGGCCAGCGCTGCACCTGTGCCCGCCGGCTGCTGGTGCCCCAAGGTGCCTGGGGCGATGCATTCCTGGCACGGCTGGTGGAAGTGACCTCGACCATTCAGGTCGGCGCCTTCGATCAACAGCCGGCGCCGTTCATGGGCTCGGTGATTTCCCTGGCCGCTGCGCAGGCACTGATCGATGCCCAGGAAGTGATGCTGGCCAACGGCGCAGTTGCCCTGCTCGAAATGACCCAGCCTGTCGCGCAATCAGCGCTGCTGACGCCGGGCATCATCGACGTCAGTGACGTGGCAGATCGTGAGGATGAGGAACTGTTCGGGCCGCTGTTGCAGGTGATTCGCTACGCTGATTTTGACGCAGCCATCGAAGAGGCCAATGCCACACAGTACGGGTTGGCGGCGGGGCTGTTGTCAGATTCCCAGGCGCGCTATCAGCAGTTCTGGCTGCAGAGCCGTGCAGGCATCGTCAACTGGAACAAGCAACTGACCGGCGCGGCGAGTACGGCACCGTTCGGCGGTGTCGGCGCCTCGGGCAACCATCGCGCCAGCGCCTACTACGCGGCGGATTATTGCGCGTACCCGGTGGCGTCGCTGGAGACCGAAACCCTGGCGCTGCCTGCCAGCCTGACGCCCGGCATCACCCTGAACTGACCGCGCTCCTTGATAGCGCAGCGCACGTCGAAGAATGTGCACATAAAAACAGATCCACGGAGCCTCACCGATGAAATCCTGTGAAGTCAACTTTGACGGTCTAGTGGGCCCGACCCACAACTACGGTGGGCTGTCCTACGGCAACGTCGCGTCCCAGAACAACTGCCAGCAATCCTCCAATCCGCGCGAGGCCGCTTTGCAGGGGCTGGCCAAGATGAAAGCGCTGATGGAGATGGGTTTTACCCAGGGCGTGCTGGCCCCGCAGGAGCGTCCCGACGTGGCCGGTCTGCGCAAGCTGGGCTTCAGCGGCAGCGACGCACAGGTCATTGAGCGCGCGGCCAAAGAGTCGATGCCGCTGCTGGCTGCCAGTTGCTCGGCGTCGAGCATGTGGGTGGCCAACGCCGCCACGGTCAGCCCCAGCGCCGACACCGCCGACGGCCGCGTGCATTTCACCGCCGCCAACCTCAACTGCAAATACCACCGCAGCATCGAGCACCCGACCACCAGCCGCGTGCTCGGCGCAATGTTCGCCGATCAACAGCATTTCGCCCACCACGCGGCGCTGCCTGCCGTTGCCCAGTTCGGCGACGAAGGCGCTGCCAACCACACGCGCTTCTGTCGCAGCTATGGGGAGCCCGGCGTCGAGTTTTTCGTCTTCGGCCGCGCCGCGTTCGACAGCCGTTTCCCCGCGCCGCAGAAATACCCGGCCCGCCAGACCCTCGAAGCGTCCCAGGCCGTTGCGCGTCTGCACGGCCTGAGCGCCGAGGGCGTCGTTTTCGCTCAGCAGAACCCGGCCGTGATCGATCAGGGCGTGTTTCATAACGACGTGATCTCGGTGGGCAATGGCGAGGTCCTGTTCTATCACGAGGACGCATTCCTCAATACCGAGCCCATGCTCGCCGAACTGCACAACAAACTCGGTCAACGTGGCGGTCGCTTCCAGGCCATTTGCGTGCCGCGCAGTGAAGTGGCCGTGGAAGACGCGGTGCGTTCGTACCTGTTCAACAGCCAGTTGCTGTCCCGCGCCGACGGTTCGATGCTGCTGGTCGTGCCGGAAGAGTGCCGCAGCAACGAGCGCGTTTGGCATTACCTGCAGCGCCTGCTGGCGGACGACAGCCCGATCAGTGAGGTCAAGGTATTCGATCTCAAGCAGAGCATGCAGAACGGCGGCGGCCCGGCATGCCTGCGTCTTCGCGTGGCCCTGAATGAAACCGAACTGGCGGCGGTCAATCCGGGCGTTATCATGACCGCGCCGCTGTACGACACGCTGACGCAGTGGGTCGACAAGCACTATCGCGACCGCATGAGCGACAGTGATCTGGCCGATCCCCAACTGCTGATTGAATGCCGTACGGCGCTGGACGAGCTGACGCAGCACCTGAAACTGGGCGCGGTCTATCCTTTCCAGATCAATTGATGCACCCCATCCGTTACGCCTGCGCCCAAGTGGCGTCAGGCGGCGATGTTTTTGCTTTTACAGAGAGAGTTTTGCCATGACCGACGCGCTGCGTTTGATCCTCGAAGACACCGACGGCACTCAGCTGGAAACGTCCTGCACCCGTCTTGCCGTTATCTGGCAGGGCAAAGAAGTCTGGATTCAACAGGACGGCCGTGGTCAGTTGCTGATCGGCGTTGACGTCGAAGAAGGCGATGCCGAATACGCCAACCTGCTGCTGCGTCCACTGGCGACCAATCTGGTCAGCCTGCAGCTGGAAATGGAACCGGCTGACATGAGCGGCGACGACGAAGAAGGCCACGTGCACGGCCCAGACTGCACCCACGACTAAGCCTGCGCAGGAAGCTTCCCATGCTCGCCCTCGGCAAACTGCTTGAACTGACCCTCGCGGGTCGCGAACCCGCGGAAAAGACTCAGCTGACCGTCGACGGCGTTCGCATGCGCTGGCTCGCCGAGGGAGCGCTGGAAGTCCGGCCTCCCGAAGCGCGTGACAATGGCACCGACCTGCTGCTGTCCGCCGGCATCCACGGCAATGAAACCGCGCCCATCGAGCTGCTCGACGCGCTGATTCACGCCATCGCCCGGGGCGAACTCAAGCCTCGCGCACGTATTCTGTTCCTGTTCGGCAATCCCGAAGCGATGCGCAGCGGCGGGCGTTACGTCGAGCAGGACGTCAACCGGCTGTTCAATGGCCGTCATGAGCACAGCGGCGGCAGCGAAGCCTTGCGCGCCTGCGAACTCGAGCGTCTGGCCGCCAGCTTCTTCAATATTCCGGGCCGTTACCGCCTGCATTACGACCTGCACACGGCGATTCGCGGTTCGAAGATCGAGCAGTTCGCGCTGTACCCATGGAAGGAGGGTCGCGCTCATTCCCGCCGCGAACTCGCCCGGCTGCGCACTGCCGGCATGGAAGCGGTGCTGCTGCAGAACAAGTCGTCGATCGTGTTCAGCGCCTACACCTACGACAAGCTCGACGCCGAAGCCTTCACCCTGGAATTGGGCAAGGCACGCCCGTTCGGGCAGAACCAGCAGGTCAATCTCGACAAGCTGAAGTCCTGCCTCGAACGCCTGATCACCGGCACCGAAGCCGATGAGCCAGGGGATCTGAACGGGTTGCAGCTGTTCAGCGTAGCCCGTGAGATCATCAAGCACAGCGACGCCTTCCGCCTGAACTTGCCAGCGGACATCGAGAACTTCACGGAGCTGGAAAAAGGCTACGTGCTGGCCGAAGACCTGGCCGACTCACGCTGGGTCATAGAAGAAGAGGGCGCCCGGATCATCTTCCCCAACCCGAACGTCAAGAACGGGCTGCGGGCGGGGATTCTGATCGTGCCAGCGACGGAAGAGACGTTGGCCTGAAGCGACCTGTTCAAATCGCAGTCGCTCAATGATTGCAGGAGCGCACTTGGTTGTGACGGCTCTGGTTGAGTCAGGCGGGGCATCGGTGATTTTCCCGCTAATGCGGACTTGTGGGAGCCGAGCTTGCTCGCGAAGGGGCCGGTACATCCGCTAAATTTGTAGCGGCTGAAATGCCGTCTTCGTGAGCAAGCTCACTCCCACATGACCGTGTTCACTACGCCACATTGCGGTGTTTTCAACGGCCCTATATATCTTGCCGTTGAAGTGCCGGTTTCAGTGGGCGCCTCGTGATCAACCCGCCGCTTTCTGCCCCTCACTCACCCGACGCACTGCACGCAGCTTTGTCAGCGTGTCCGCGCAGGTCTTGGCCGCTTCCTGACCCTTGTGTACGAAGTGATCGAAGAAGAACTTCTGGTGCTCTTCACCGGCGTGGAAGTGGTGCGGGGTCAGCACGACCGAGAACACCGGCACTTCGGTTTCCAGCTGAACCTGCATCAGTGCGCTGATCACCGATTGCGCGACGAACTCGTGACGGTAGATGCCGCCGTCGACCACCAGACCGGCCGCCACGACACCGCCGTAGCGACCTGACTTGGCCAGCAACTTGGCGTGAAGCGGGATTTCGAACGCGCCGCCGACTTCAAAGAAATCGATGTCGGTCTCGGCGTAACCGTGTTGCGCCATCTCGGCGACAAAGCCCTTGCGCGCCTGATCGACGATTTCCTTGTGCCAGCAGGCTTGAATGAAGGCGATGCGCTCGTGAGCGTGAATGGCGGTAGGTTGCATGTGTTCTTACTCCTGTTTAATGAAAAAAACAGGGCGTTTTGGATCGAATGGGATGCCAGGGTACGTGCGAAACCGTCCGCGACGCCAAGCGCCTGGATTGGTCTCGAAACGATCCTGTTGTGCCAGTCCCGTTCTCTCTTCATCCGGACTATACCGTCGGCCCCGGGATCACACCGGGTCTGCTGACCTTGCATTGAGGGTAAGCTCGCTGCAAGCGCTCGCGGGCTAAACGCATTGCGCGCCATTACCGCCGGTGGGGAATCGCACCCCGCCCTGAGAACGTTGCCAACGGCGTTTTCCGTCGGCGTGCAGTTTGTAACATAGATTTCCGGGATTCGCTTGGAGCCTTTTTGATGGTTTTCATCAGCTTTTCTTATAAGGCGTCTTGGCATTCCAGTCCCAAGCCTTGATTATCGATGCCCCGGGCCTCAGAACTGAGGCTCGACCCTAATGAACGGGAGCTTCATCGTGGCGGTTATCGATCTGCGCAGTGACACCGTGACTCAACCCTCGGCCGGCATGCGCGACGCCATGGCCAGCGCGCCCCTTGGCGATGACGTGTATGGCGAAGACCCGACGGTCAACCGGCTGGAATCGTGGCTGGCGGAGCGTCTCGGTTTTGCCGCCGCGCTGTTCGTGCCGACCGGCACCATGAGCAACCTGCTCGGCCTGATGGCTCACTGTGAGCGCGGCGACGAATACATCGTCGGCCAGCAGGCGCACACCTACAAATACGAAGGCGGCGGCGCGGCGGTGCTCGGCTCGATCCAGCCTCAACCCCTCGACAACCAGGCGGACGGATCGCTGGACCTGAATCAGGTCGCCGCCGCCATCAAGGCCGACGACTTTCATTTCGCCCGCACCCGCTTGCTGGCCCTGGAAAACACCATGCAGGGCAAGGTCTTGCCGATGGAATACCTCGCGGCGGCCCGGGCATTCACCCGGGAAAAAGGGCTGAATCTGCACCTCGACGGCGCTCGCCTGTACAACGCCTCCGTCAAACTGGGCGTGGACGCGCGTGAGATTGCCCGGCATTTCGATTCGGTTTCCGTGTGCTTGTCCAAAGGGCTCGGCGCGCCGGTCGGCTCAGTGCTGTGCGGCTCAAGTGAGTTCATCGCCAAGGCCCGGCGTCTGCGCAAGATGGTCGGCGGCGGCATGCGTCAGGCTGGCATCCTGGCAGCAGCGGGGTTGTACGCGCTGGAGCATCAGGTCGAGCGTCTGGCCGACGACCACGCCAATGCCACCGCCTTGGGCAAAGCGCTTGCGGACCTCGGTTTTGACGTAGAGCCGGTGCAGACCAACATGGTTTACGTACGGATCGGCGATCGCGCCCAGGCGCTCAACGCCCTGTGTGCCGAGCGCGGTATCGTGCTGAGTGCTGCGCCGCGGTTGCGCATGGTCACCCATCTGGATGTGACGGCTGCGCATCTGGACAAGGTGGTTGCGGCATTTGCCGAATTTGGCGTTCGCTGATCGGGTGATCAGCCCGATTGCCGGTTTCTATCGAATAACACGCTGTACCGAGCGTACAACGCCTATATAATGCGGCCCTTTGCCGTCGCTGCGTCGAACGACGCTATGCATGTGCCAGGCCGCAGTTTCCGTGGAAGAACCTATGAAAAGCGCAGAAATCCGTGAAGCCTTCCTTCGCTTCTTCGAAGAGCAAGGCCACACCCGAGTCGCCTCCAGCTCCCTGATCCCGGGCAACGACCCAACCCTGCTGTTCACCAACGCAGGCATGAACCAGTTCAAGGATTGCTTCCTCGGCCAGGAAAAACGGGCCTACACCCGCGCCGTGAGCAGCCAGAAGTGCGTGCGTGCCGGTGGCAAGCACAACGACCTGGAAAACGTCGGTTACACCGCGCGTCACCACACCTTCTTCGAGATGCTGGGCAACTTCAGCTTCGGCGACTACTTCAAGCGCGACGCAATCACCTACGCGTGGACCTTCCTCACCGGCGTGCTGAACCTGCCCAAGGAAAAACTCTGGGTCACGGTTTACGCCTCGGACGACGAAGCCTACGACATCTGGACCAAGGAAATCGGCGTGCCGGCCGAGCGCATGGTGCGCATCGGTGACAACAAGGGCGCGCCGTACGCCTCCGACAACTTCTGGACGATGGGCGACACCGGCCCGTGCGGCCCGTGCACCGAGATCTTCTACGACCACGGCGCCGACATCTGGGGTGGCCCGCCGGGTTCGCCGGAAGAAGACGGCGACCGCTACATCGAGATCTGGAACAACGTGTTCATGCAGTTCAACCGCACGGCCGACGGCGTTCTGCATCCGCTGCCAGCGCCATCGGTCGACACCGGCATGGGCCTCGAGCGCGTCAGCGCCGTGCTGCAACACGTCAATTCCAACTACGAAATCGACCTGTTCCAGAGCCTGCTGGCCGCTGCTGCAAAAGCCATCGGTTGCAGCAACGACAATCAGGCCTCTCTGAAAGTCGTCGCCGACCACATCCGTTCGTGCGGCTTCCTGATCGCCGACGGCGTGCTGCCGTCCAATGAAGGCCGTGGCTACGTGCTGCGCCGCATCATTCGTCGCGCTTGCCGTCACGGTAACAAGCTGGGCGCCAAGGGCAGCTTCTTCTACCAGATCGTCGCCGCACTCGTCGCCGAAATGGGCGAAGCCTTCCCTGAGCTGAAAAACCAGCAGGCGCACATCGAGCGCGTGCTCAAGGCCGAAGAAGAGCAGTTCGCCAAGACCCTGGAGCAGGGCTTGAAGATCCTCGAGCAGGATCTCGCCGACCTCAAGGGCACCATCGTCCCCGGCGACGTGGTGTTCAAGCTCTATGACACCTACGGTTTCCCGATGGATCTGACCGGCGACATCGCCCGCGAACGCAACCTGACCCTCGACGAGGCCGGTTTCGAACGTGAGATGGATGCCCAGCGTGAACGTGCGCGTTCCGCCAGTTCCTTCGGCATGGACTACAACAGCCTAGTCAAGGTTGACGTGGCCACGCAGTTCACCGGTTACAAAGCCACCGCAGGCGAGGCCAAGGTCGTCGCCCTGTACAAAGACGGCCTCGCGGTCGAGCAATTGAGTGAAGGCGAGGACGGCGTGGTCATCCTCGACCAGACCCCGTTCTACGCAGAGTCCGGCGGCCAGATTGGCGACAGCGGTTACCTGACCGCGGGCGATGCGCGCTTCGACGTGAGCGACACTACCAAGACCGGCGGCGCGTTCCTGCACCACGGCGTTCAAGTGTCGGGAAGCCTGAAAGTCGGCACCACCGTCAGCACCGAAGTGGCTGCCGAAGTGCGCCAGGCCACGTCGTTGAACCACTCCGCCACGCACTTGCTGCACGCGGCGTTGCGCCAGGTGTTGGGCGATCACGTTCAGCAGAAAGGCTCGCTGGTCGACAGTCAGCGCCTGCGTTTCGACTTCAGCCACTTCGAAGCCATCAAGCCCGAGCAGATCAAGGCGCTTGAAGACATTGTCAACGCCGAAGTCCGCAAGAATACGGCCGTCGAGACTGAAGAAACCGACATCGAGACCGCCAAGAAGAAAGGCGCCATGGCGTTGTTCGGCGAGAAGTATGGCGACAACGTCCGCGTGCTGAGCATGGGCGGCGGTTTCTCGGTCGAGCTGTGCGGTGGCATTCACGCCAACCGTACTGGCGACATCGCGCTGTTCAAGATCATCAGCGAAAGCGGTGTGGCCGCAGGCGTGCGCCGTATCGAAGCGGTCACCGGCGCCGTGGCGCTGGAGTACTTGAACGCGGCTGAAGAACAACTGAAGGAAGCCGCGAACCTGGTCAAAGGCAATCGCGACAACGTTCTGGACAAGCTGTCGGCGGTGCTGGAACGCAATCGTCTGCTGGAAAAACAACTGGAACAACTGCAGGCCAAGGCGGCCAGTGCTGCGGGCGACGATCTGTCGGGCTCGGCAGTGGACGTCAAAGGCGTCAAGGTTCTTGCTGCCCGTCTCGACGGTCAGGATGGCAAGGCGCTGCTGGCCCTGGTTGACCAATTGAAGAACAAGCTCGGCCGCGCAGTGATCCTGCTCGGCGGGGTGCATGAAGACAAGGTCGTGCTGGTGGCAGGCGTCACCAAAGACCTGACTGGCCAACTCAAAGCCGGTGATTTGATGAAGCAAGCGGCTGCCGCTGTAGGCGGTAAAGGCGGCGGTCGTCCTGACATGGCGCAAGGCGGCGGTGTTGATGCTGCCGGACTCGAAGCAGCGCTGGCACTGGCTGTTCCGTTCGCCGAACAAGGTATTTAAGTCGACCCACCCCGGGGCCCGTCGTTCGGGTCCCGGCGCTTCGCGGTTTGAATGATAACGGGCGCCCTTCATGGGCTGAGGCGGCTTTGAGATGGCTTTAATCGTACAAAAGTTTGGCGGCACCTCGGTGGGCTCGGTAGAGCGCATCGAACAGGTGGCCGACAAGGTTAAGAAATTCCGTGATGCAGGCGATGATCTGGTGGTCGTGCTTTCGGCCATGAGCGGCGAAACCAATCGCCTGATCGAACTGGCCCGGCAAATCAGCGACCAACCGGTGCCACGCGAGCTGGACGTCATCGTTTCCACCGGCGAGCAGGTCACTATTGCACTGCTGGCCATGGCGCTGATCAAGCGCGGCGTTCCGGCTGTGTCGTATACCGGCAATCAGGTTCGCATCCTCACCGACAGCGCCCATAACAAGGCGCGGATTCTGCAGATCGATGATCAGAAGATTCGCGCTGACCTGAAGGCCGGTCGTGTGGTGGTGGTCGCCGGTTTCCAGGGTGTCGATGAAGACGGCAACATCACTACCCTGGGTCGTGGCGGTTCCGACACCACCGGCGTGGCGCTGGCTGCGGCATTGAAAGCCGATGAATGCCAGATCTACACCGACGTCGATGGTGTCTATACGACTGACCCGCGTGTTGTGTCGCAGGCCCAGCGGCTGGACAAGATCACCTTCGAAGAAATGCTGGAGATGGCGAGCCTCGGTTCAAAGGTCCTGCAGATCCGCGCGGTCGAATTCGCCGGCAAGTACAACGTCCCGCTGCGCGTACTGCACAGCTTCAAGGAGGGTCCAGGCACCCTCATTACCATTGATGAAGAGGAATCCATGGAACAGCCGATCATTTCGGGCATCGCCTTCAACCGCGACGAAGCCAAGCTGACCATCCGTGGCGTGCCAGACACCCCGGGCGTTGCGTTCAAGATTCTCGGCCCGATCAGCGGCGCGAACATCGAAGTCGACATGATCGTGCAGAACGTTTCGCACGATAACACCACCGATTTCACCTTCACCGTTCACCGCAATGATTACCAGGCCGCGCTGCAGGTTCTGCAGAACACCGCCAACGAAATCGGCGCTCGCGAAGTCATTGGCGACACCAAGATCGCCAAGGTTTCCATCGTCGGTGTCGGCATGCGTTCCCATGCCGGGGTTGCCAGCCGCATGTTCGAAGCGCTGGCCAAGGAGAGCATCAACATTCAGATGATCTCGACGTCCGAAATCAAGGTCTCGGTGGTGATCGAGGAGAAGTACCTGGAGTTGGCCGTGCGCGCGCTGCACACTGCCTTCGAACTCGACGCACCGCGTCAGGGCGAGTAAGCCTTGAGCAGAGGGCGCGGTTTCTGCTGCGCCTTCTGCGAGTGGATGTGCGCAAGTCGCTATTCTTTTTCCGGCGCTGGTCGATACTGAGGCATGGACCTGCGGCCTCTGGCTCGGGATCATGCCGTTTGTCTGTGCAGACTGTAATCCCTTGAATGTAAGCCGTAAGGAGATAGGTATGCTGATTCTGACTCGCCGGTGCGCGGAAAGTCTGATCATTGGTGATGGTGAAATCACCGTGACCGTGCTCGGCGTAAAAGGCAATCAGGTGCGCATTGGGGTCAACGCGCCCAAGGAAGTGGCTGTTCACCGCGAAGAGATTTACCTGCGTATAAAGAAAGAGAAGGACGAAGAACCAAGCCATTAATTTTTATTGAATTTTTGGTTTGCAAACGGGGAAAAGGGTGGTTATTATACGCCCCGTGTTGCGGAGAGCTGGCCGAGTGGCCGAAGGCGCTCCCCTGCTAAGGGAGTACACCTCAAAAGGGTGTCGGGGGTTCGAATCCCCCGTTCTCCGCCATTATTTGCGTAGTACGTTGTAATCTGGCTTGATCTGTAAGTTGTTGAATTTACTAGAAAAAGTGCTTGACCAAGAGATTTGACGGCCTATAATGCGCGGCAACAAATGCACTCGTAGCTCAGCTGGATAGAGTACTCGGCTACGAACCGAGCGGTCACAGGTTCGAATCCTGTCGAGTGCACCATTTAAGCGTTGTTTGTAGTGATACGAATAACAGTCTTAAGTTAGAAAGAGCCTGGCTTCAACAGGTCTTCGGAAGCACCACTCACTTCCAGAAGTAAAATGCAATGCCCAGAGGTGAACTGGTTTAAAAAGCGCCATCTGCACTCGTAGCTCAGCTGGATAGAGTACTCGGCTACGAACCGAGCGGTCACAGGTTCGAATCCTGTCGAGTGCACCATAAAACGAAAAGCCCGCATGCAAATGCGGGCTTTTTGCTTTCTAGCGTTTGCCTTTTACACAGCCGTGTTCATCGAATGACACCTGTCTGCTGCGTCCCTTCTTCTCCTCATACACATAACGAACTTCAGCGTTACGGCTGATGATCTTGTCCGGTCGCCCCAGCAAGTTTTCCACGTCGCGTTTGCTCATTCCCGTTGGCGTCTGCTGATTGATAATCGCCTTGCGACGCTGCTCCGCGCTCAGGATATTTCCGCAACCATCATCGCGCTGACCCACGACCACCACTTCGTTACTTTTGCGCTTTTGCAGGGCGTCCGTTTTTGCAGGCGGAGGAGGGAGCGTGAAGGTCGTGCCTGAAGCCGGGTTGATACCCTGCGCCGCTGTCGTGTGCCCGCTGGGGCAAGCCAGTGTGGTGAACGTCACGTTGCCGCTCTGATCCTGGCAGCGATTGACGGTGGTTGCGCCTGCGCCGAGTGGCGAAAACAGCAGCAGGGTGATGAAGAGCTTTTCAGTGTTCAGCGGCATCGCGATGTCCTCCCTGACCAGTGTCCGGAAAGGGTAGCGATGAGGATTTCTCACGGCGAGCGGGTTTTGTTCACCGGATGTGACCGGGCGATCTCACTGACTCGGACAGCGATGAAGGTTGTGTTGCAACCGATTGTTTCACGTTGAATTTTTAGCCTCCCGCCACGGCAAGCGGTGTATGATTGCGCCCGTCAGCCCCGCCGGGGCTTGTGGACTACCTCCATGGACTTACCCAGTAGCAACTCAACACTAAGTTTCACCAATCAAGAATCGACTGATTGATCTTCTGGCGGGTTCCACTGCTGGGAGTGGAGTTCGCCTATGACCCAAATCGAAGTAAAAAAGACGCAGGAAAGCCTTCAGGATCGTCTCGCCCAAGTCATCGACTTGCTGCAACGTCAGCGTATCGTCGAAGACCTGACACACCGTCAGGAAGGCCAGCACCAGGATCGCGTCGAGAACCTCGTTCACCGGCAGAACCTCGTCGAGCTGCAGCGTAAGCTCGACGACCTGCACTCCGCCGACGTTGCCTATATCCTCGAAGCACTTCCCCTCGAAGACCGTCTGACGGTCTGGCAGCTGGTGAAGGCCGAGCGTGACGGCGACATCCTTCTCGAAGTGTCCGATTCCGTTCGGGAAACCCTGATCGCCGACATGGACGATCACGAGCTGCTGGCCGCCGCCAAGGAAATGGACGCCGACGAGCTCGCCGACCTTGCGCCAGAGCTGCCGCGCGATGTTGTCCATGAGCTGATGGAGGCGCTGGACAGCCAGCAGCGCGAGCGCGTGCGCTCCGCCCTGTCCTATGACGAGGAGCAGGTCGGCGCCCTGATGGACTTCGAGATGGTGACCATCCGCGAGGATGTCAGCCTGGAAGTCGTTCTGCGCTATCTGCGCCGTCTGAAAGAGCTGCCCGGTCACACTGACAAACTGTTCGTGGTTGACTCCGATGGCGTGCTCAAGGGCGTTCTGCCCATCAAGCGTCTGCTGGTCAACGACCCCGAGAAGCAAGTGTCAGAGGTCATGGCCAGTGATCCGGTGAGTTTCCATCCTGATGGCGATGCCTATGAAGCCGCCCAGGCGTTCGAACGTTACGACTTGATTTCCTCCCCGGTGGTCGACAAGAACGGCAAGCTGATCGGCCGTCTGACCATCGATGAGATGGTCGACCTCATCCGTGAGGAGAGCGAGACCGAAGTGCTCAACATGGCGGGTCTGCGGGAGGAGGAGGACATCTTCGCCTCCGTCTGGCGATCCCTGCGCAACCGCTGGTCCTGGCTGGCCGTCAACCTGATTACCGCCTTTCTCGCCTCGCGGGTGATCGGCCTGTTCGAAGGCTCCATCGAGAAGCTGGTGGCGCTTGCAGCATTGATGCCGATCGTGGCAGGGATTGGGGGTAACTCGGGCAATCAGACCATCACAATGATTGTTCGGGCCATGGCCCTCGATCAGGTCAACACCGGCAATACCTCACGCCTGATGCGCAAGGAGCTGGGCGTCGCGCTCATCAACGGCCTGGTGTGGGGCGGGGTGATAGGGATCGTCGCTTATCTGCTGTATCACAGCTGGTCCCTTGGGGTGGTGATGACCGTCGCCATGACATTGAATCTCCTGCTGGCGGCATTGATGGGTGTGTTGATCCCGATGACCCTCGCGCGGTTCGGTCGCGATCCGGCGATGGGCGCCAGTGTGATGATCACGGCCATGACCGACAGCGGCGGGTTCTTCATCTTTCTCGGGCTGGCGACATTATTTTTACTCTGACCCCCACGGTTCAAACAAAGCCGCCTTCAGGGCGGTTTTTTAATGGGCGCGAAACACCGGCGGCATTAATTTCAGGCACAAAAAAGCCAGCAGAGCGCTGGCTTTCAAGTCTCTGGTTTAAACGACTTATTTGTCGTCGTTTGCCAGGCTAGTGTCGTGTGCAATCAGGGAAACCAGTGCGTTCTGCTGGCGGTGAGCCAACTGACGGAAGCGCTGCAGCAGCTCGCGTTCGTGAAGCGAAAGCTCAGGGCTGTCCAGGCGCAGACTTGGCTCGTCACCCAGTGAACCTTCCTGAATCAGACTCTGCTCAAGACGCGCAATAATTTCCGAGTTCATGCTGCGATGATGATGTTTGGCAACGTCCGCAATACGCTCGCGCATGCCTTCCGGTAGACGAACTACGAACTTGTCAGCTGTGCGACTGGAATAATTGGCCTGTTTCATAGGGCTCATATATTTAACCGAATTAGTTCAAAGAGAGAGGCGGTTCTTGCATTAGGCCGCGAGATGTCATGCTCTGACTGTCTTTTAGCTGAAATGTTCAACCACCCGCATAAAGGACCGCCATCCTGCATCAATACGTCGGATCCTTGGCGTCAAATGTGTGACAAATATTGAACTAGATAAAGGCTTTTAGCCAGCACCAATTATCCGAAATGCGTTCTGGTTTGCAAAGTGGATAATGAACATCCCGACAGCGCTGGACGACGCCGTGATGGCTATCTGTCTCCAGCGTAGTGGGAGAGTGGGGATAATACGAGGGGCCAGTCAAGAAAGAGACGAAGGGTCGAATGCTTCGAGGCAGCTCACGCTTCAGGAGAGCCGCCGGAGAGATGGCGATTGCCTTGGCGCCAGATCAGCGAGCGCTCAGGGCTTGGCCTGACGTAATACCGGATCGAACTTGATACGGCGGCCCACGAACAGCGCTGCCACGAACAGGCTGGCGAAAATACCGGCAGCTGCTTTAGCCAAGGTGCTCAGGGTTTCCATTGACGGATCCATGAGCTGGTCTGCGGCGATAGCCATCAGGGCCAGGATCAGGAACGAAATTGCTGCTTTGGACATAGCTGCTCTCTAATGGGGTGCTCTCTGACAGAGGGCGGGTCGGAGCCGTTGGAATGACTGATAGTGACTGTTGATCAAAACACCCAGCGTTCCGAGCGGATAACCGGCACGGCTTCTTCATTGTCATGGGCCAGAATGGCTTCTGTGCCTTGGCTTGGCATGGCTGCGAACCGCGGGGTCTGTTGCAGGAGGTAATGAGGCTGAGCCTGGACGGCGACGGTCTCTGACTTCACCGCCTCTGACTGGCTGCCATCACCCTGAAAATGAAAAGCGACCAATGCGACAAGCGCGGCAGCGTTGAGCAGGGACAGTGTCATGTTCATCTCGGGTACCTTCGCTGGGACGGCGTTCAGAGGGGTGATTCGCGAAGGTAACTAGTGCAGTCTGCGTGCCAATCTCTATGGCGGATAAATCCCTTATAAACCAATAGCATAGATCGCATTTTAGGGATTGTAGGGTTGCGATTTGCAATATGGCCCATGGCCGCCCTTGCATTCTGCACGATAACCCTCTGATGTGACTGGCAGGCAGCATCCTACGGCCCCTGTTGATAATGACGACATGACAAGCCAGCGCCTTGTCGTTAAGATGCACGCCGTCTGTTTTGGTGTCCTCTTAGTTCAACGGATAGAACGAGCCCCTCCTAAGGGCTAGATGCAGGTTCGATTCCTGCAGGGGACATATCTGATCTACTCCTCCCGCTTCAGCACGTTATCTCTCACATAAAACCTCTCGGTCACCCGGCCATTCGAAACACTCCCTCGTTTATGCGCGCGCGCTCGCTTGAGTGTGCTGATCCGCGTACCACCGATTGCGACCATTATTTTTCGCGTAATAAAGATAGGCATCCGCTGCTTTGATCATGCCGGCAGGCGTCGTGTCTTCCATCGCAGGGAACCTGGCTGTGACGCCGGCACTTGCAGTGACAATCTGCTCGGGGTGATCGGCGTGCGCCAGCGCGAGCCCCCGAATGGCCTGCAGAATGTCCTCGGCGAGAAGGCCCGCGCCCTGAATGTCGGTGTCCGGAAGCAGCACGGTGAATTCCTCGCCACCGTAGCGAACGGCGAGGTCGGCAGGGCGTTTCAACACCCCGCTGATGGCCTGGGCGACCTGCTGGAGACAGTCGTCACCTGCCGCATGGCCGTAGCGGTCGTTGAAGCGTTTGAAGTAATCGATGTCGAGCATGATCAAGGCGAGCGGGTAACGCTGTCGTTTTGCGCGGCCGTTCTCGCTGTTGAGCGCCATGTCGAGTCGCCGCCGGTTGCCCAGTCGGGTCAGGCTGTCGGTCAGCGCCATGTCTTTGACCGCCTGATGGGCGAGGGGAATCTCGCTCTCCATGGCCATGCGACCGCGCAACTGCGTGAGGACGATGTAGGCAAATCCGATAAACCCGGCGATCAGGACCAACAGCACGAGTCCGGACTTGAGCAGGTCATGACGCCACGGCCCGACGAAGGATTCTCTCGACAGCCCGGCTGCGACCACCAGCGGATAACTCGACAGCGCACGAAAGCCGTACAACCGGTACGTGCCGTCCACCACCGCTTTGATCTCCACAGTCCCTTCATTGGCGGTCGGCAGGTAGCGTTTGAAGATCTCGCTGTCGGCCAGGCTTTGCCCCACCACGGAATCCATGAACGGACGCCTGACCAGGATCGTGCCGTCCCGCATCGCCAGCACCAGCGCGCCGCGATCATCAATCTTGAAGTCGCCGTAATAATCCATGAAGTAGCTGAGCTTGATAGTCCCCAGCAGCACGCCCGCGAACGAGCCATCAGGATTGTTCAGCCGGCGGGAGACGGGGATGATCAACTCGCCGGTGGAGCGGCTCTTGACCACGTTGCTGATGCGCACGCTTTGATCGGTATGGGTGCGGTGATAGTTGAAGTAGTCCCGGTCTGCGTTGTTTGCGGTGTCCGAGGTCACGTCTTTATCGGTCACGATCCATCGCCCGTCGGCGCCGTAGATGAACAACCCGTGAAGCTGAGGCATGAGTCTGGATTGCCGCATCATCAGGGCGTGGATACGTGGAACGTCGATATTGGCCAGTCCATCGCCCTCGACACGCTCACCGATGGCGTAGGTCAGGATGTAGACCTGCCTGATGGCGTCCTCCGCGTGCTGCGCCGTGGCACGGGCCAGGTTGGTGACCGAGTCCCGGGCGAAGTCGTAGGCGTGGTTGTAATCGCGCCACGCGCGCCACCCCTCAACCGAAACGAACGTCAGCAGCACCAGAATCATGAATGCGAGGGTGAGGCGAAAGACGGCCGTGTTGCGCCCCGGGCCCAGGTCCAATAGATCGAAGGCGCCTGACGGCGGTGGATGCTGTTCGCCTCCTGGCATGCTCACTGGTCTCCTTTGATAGTCAGCTGTGGACGCTGCCGACCGCTTTGATCAGCGCGTCTGCCATTTCTTCCGCGCTCAGTTGAGGGCTCAACACGGTTTTGCGCATCGTCTCGATCGGCATGCTGGGCACGGGCGCTTCCTCGGGACGCTGGACGAAACTCAACCCGCCGGCGTTCCTGACCTCTACCGCGCCATCCGCACCATCGGAATCGCCGCCTGACAGCACGAGGCAGATCACCCGCTCGCGAAATACGTCGGCAGCTGTGGCGAACAGGCGATCGGCGGCAGGACGTGCGAGGTGCAGCTTGGGGCCGTCGTCTAGATGAATGATCCCGGGGGAGACGATCTCCAGATGCCGGTCAGGAGGTGCCAGGTACACACGGCCAGGCAGTACCGGCTCGCCTTCTTTGCCGTAGCCGACAGGCAGCGTCGAGTAGCGACCGAGCACCGACGCCATGTAGTCCGGACCTGTCGGGTTCGTGTGAATCACGATGAGCAGGGCAGCGGGAAAATCTTTCGGTAGCTTGACGAGCAGGTGCCGCAGGGCTTCCGTGGCGCCTTGCGCACCACCGATCACGATGACATCCCTCATCACTTGCGTGTTTTTAGCGTCCATACCTTTCTTCCTGAATGGTTCCATAGGATGGACACAGCGCAAGCGCTTGCCGTTCATTTTCACGTCTTCAAGCGCTGATGAACGTCACAACGTGCGTCGGGCGGCCGTGGGCTGTTCACCAGGCAATAAAAAAGCCACGAGACGCGAGGTCTCGTGGCTTTCGTGAACAGCCGCATCAGGGTAGATGCAAACCGGTCAGGCGTTGTTACAGCGCCATGTCGCTGGCGGGCTTGCTTTCAGCAGGCTTGCCCGGCGCGGCAGTGCTGGTGCCGACGCTCTGATCGAGCACTGGCGGTTTGCCCAGTTGCAGCACTTCGGCGGTGTAGTTCCACTCTTGCTGAACAGCGGCTGGCGAGTCATTCAGCTTGGTGCCATAGCTCGGCACGATCTGATGGACCTTCGCTTGCCACTCAGGCGTCGCGAGCTGGGTCTTGAACAGCTTTTCCAGGACGTTGAGCATGATCGGTGCAGCGGTCGACGCGCCTGGCGATGCGCCCAGCAGGGCAGCGATAGTGCCGTCCTGGGAAGAAACGACTTCGGTGCCCAGTTTCAGCACGCCGCCCTTGTCGGCATCACGCTTGATGATCTGCACGCGCTGACCGGCTTGCCACAGGCGCCAGTCTTCTTTCTTGGCGTGCGGGAAGTATTCCTGCAGCGCTTTGAAGCGGTCGTCGTCGGACAGCATCAACTGACCGGCGAGGTACTCCACCAGCGGGTACTGCTCAACGCCCACTTTGGTCATTGGCCAGAAGTTGTGGGTGGTCATGCTGCTGAACAGGTCGAAGTACGAACCTTCTTTCAGGAACTTGGTGGAGAAGGTCGCGAACGGGCCAAACAGGATCACGCGCTTGCCGTCCAGCACGCGGGTGTCCAAGTGCGGAACCGACATGGGCGGCGCGCCGGTGGAGGCGATGCCGTAGGCCTTGGCCATGTGCTGCATGGCAACGGTTGGGTTCTCGGTCACCAGGAACGAACCACCAACCGGGAAGCCTGCGTAGTCCTGAGCTTCGGGAATGCCGGATTTCTGCAGGAGCTTCAATGCACCGCCGCCTGCACCGATGAACAGGAACTTGGCGTCGGTACCGGTGGTGGTGCCGTCTTTCAGGTTCTTGTACTCAACGTGCCACGAGCCGTCGTCGTTGCGGGTGATGTCGTTGACTTCGCTGGACAGCTTCAAATCGAAGTTCGGGCGGGTCTGCAGGTAAGACACGTACTGGCGGGTGACTTCACCCCAGTTGACGTCGGTGCCGATCGGTGTCCAGGTGGTCGCCAGCTTCTGCGAAGGATCACGGCCTTCCATCATCAGCGGGACCCACTTGGCGATCTGTGCCGGATCTTCGGAATACTGCATCGGGCGGAACAGCGGGCTGGCTTGCAGCGCGTCATAACGCTTTTTCAGGAATTTGATGTTGTCATCGCCCCACACGAAGCTCATGTGCGGTGTGGTGTTGATGAACGAAGGCGGGTTCTTCAGGACGTTCTGGCGGACCTGCCAGGACAGGAACTGACGGGTGACCTGGAAGGCTTCGTTGATCTCGATGGCTTTGGAGATGTTGACCTTGCCGTCTTTGTCTTCAGGCGTGTAGTTCAGCTCGGCGAGGCCGGAGTGACCGGTGCCGGCGTTGTTCCAGCCGTTGGAGCTTTCTTCGGCGACGGCGTCGAGGCGCTCGACCATTTCCATCGACCAGCTCGGCTCGAGTTCATTGAGCCAGACGCCCAGGGTCGAACTCATGATGCCGCCGCCGATCAGCAGTACATCGACTTTCTTGCTTTCTGCGGCATGGGCTTGCAGGAAGGTGGCCGAAATCGCGAGGCCCAGTAGAGCGGTGCTCGTTTTCTTGAACATCGAATCATCCAATAGATAGAAAGTTATCCGCCTGCAGCAATCGTCGCGCAACGTCCTGCGATGCCGGGCGCCAGTGTGCGGCGCGAACGTCAGACAGGCTTCGCTCTCGGAAAACGAGGAGGAAGGGTCAAAAGGCCAGTGAAAAGGTCGACCTCGTGTTCTATGTCCCTCGGTGCTGTGCTTTTTATTCGATCATTGGAATCAGCAGCTTGAGTAAACATCATCCACCGCAGGACCTGGTCATCAGGTCCATCCCCTGCGGCGGGCGGGGATTGTACCCGAAATGTCATTTTCGACAAATCGGGTGTCAAATTAGTCAATACGCCATTTTGTCTCAGGGTGGCGATTGGCTGGCCGGGCGCCGAAACACCAAGCCGTTTACAGGGTGAATTTGCCCACCATGGAGTGGAAGGAAACGGCCAGCCGCGACAACGCCTGACTCGACACGCTGGTCTGATTGGCGCCGGCTGCGGTCTGCGTCGACAGGTCCTGGATGTTCACCAGGTTGCGGTCCACTTCGCGGGCGACTTGCGCCTGCTCCTCCGCTGCGCTGGCGATCACCAGGTTGCGTTCGTTCATCTGGCTGACGCCTTCGCTGATGCGTTCCAGTGCGTGGCCGGCTTCGGTGGCCAGTGACTGGGTATGCACGGCGATCGCCTGGCTTTTGCCCATGGCCTGCACGGCTTCGTCGGCGCCATTGCGCACCTTGGTGATCATCGATTCGATTTCGCCGGTGGAGGTTTGAGTGCGGTGGGCGAGGGCACGTACTTCGTCCGCCACCACCGCAAAGCCACGGCCTTGCTCGCCGGCGCGGGCCGCCTCGATAGCGGCGTTGAGCGCCAGCAGGTTGGTCTGCTCGGCAATACCGCGGATCACGTCGAGGACTTTGGTGATGTCGCGGATCTGCCCGGCCAGCGCTTCGACGCGTTCGGTCGATTCGGTGATTTCCACGGTCATGGTGTTCATCGCGGTGACAGCCTGCTGCACTTGTTGCTGGCCCTTGATGGCATCTTCGGAGGTTTGCGCAGACACCTGCGAAGCGCTCGCGGCGTTGCGCGCCACTTCTTCCACCGCAGCGGTCATCTCGTTGACGGCCGTGGCGGCTTGCTGGATTTCATCGTTCTGACGCATCAGCCCGCGGGTGCTGTCGTCGGTCACCATGGTCAGTTCTTCAGCGGCGGACGCCAGTTGATCCGAAGCGGTGGCGATTTGCTGAACCGTGCCCTTCAGGCTGCCCTGCATGTTGGACAGCGCCTTGAGCAACTGGCCGGTTTCGTCCTGACCGCCGACCGCGATGGCCTGGCTCAGATCACCGCCCGCCACTCGGGTGGCGCTGGTCACGGATTGATAGATCGGCCGGGTGATCATGCGGGTGACGATCAGCCCCAACGCAATGGCGCACACCACCGCGATCAACGAACCGATGATCAGAATCCACGTCACCTGCTTGTCCGTTTCGATGCCTTGCTGGGCCTGTTCATTGGCTTGCCGCAGGTTGGATTCGATCATGATTTTCAGCTCGCCCATGGTCTTGCGATAGCTAGGCGTTACGCTGGTGGCGGCCAATTTGCTGGCTTGCTCAAGGTCGCCACTCTGCGCCACAGACAGCGCATTGAGGGCGGCGCTGATGTAAGCGGCCCAGTCGCGTTCGAAGTCATCGCCTGCGGCTTTTTCATGCGGATCAAGTGGCGTGGCGCGGTAGGTCTTGAAGTCGGTCTCGGCTTGGGCCTGGTTTTCCTTTAGGGACTGGATGGCTGCGTTGATGTCGTCCGGGTTGGCCTTGAGTGCGCTCAGTCCGATGGCTTTGAAAAAGTCGCGGTTGGTGGCGATGACGTTGGCCTTCACCGAATCGACCTTGGCGATCGACACCAGATTGTCGCTCACCGTGTTTTCAAACAGTTCATACAGCCGGGAAATACCGCTCTGCCCCAGCACACCCACCACCACGGTGATCAGCGCACACAAACAGAAAGCCGAAAGGAGCTTGGTCTTCAATTTCAGGTCGGTCAGCCAGGACATGGAGTGCACTCGAACGGGGATGGGGTTGCGGCTGGTTGGGTACGCGTTGCATGACTGGATATCGGCTGCACACCCAAGGACTTTACCCGTTGACCCACGCCTCCTTACGCATCGATGCCCTGTCAACACGGCGCGAACGCGTGATTTTTTCCCGCATGGCGTGCCTAAGCTTTGCCCTGCTGCCGCCGATAACTCGGACAAGTGGCGTCATGCCGCAACTTTATTGGCCCTCTCTGCCCATACCGGGAACGAGACCGCCGCCCTTGCAAGTGCCTCAGGGCCGACTATTTATCCGGTGACAGGAATCTCGATGCTGGCGTGGAACCAAAAAACCTTTCTGATCGTCGACGATTTTTCCGACTTCCGCAGTTCGGTCCGCTCGATGCTGCGCGAGTTGGGCGTCAAGGCGGTGGACACTGCCGACACCGGCGAGGAGGCGCTGAAGATGTGCGCGCAGAAGCGCTACGACTTCATCCTCCACGACTTCAATCTGGGTGACGGCAAGAAGAACGGCCAGCAGGTGCTCGAAGACCTGATGTCCGATCGACTGATCAGCCACGAAAGCGTGTTCGTCATGGTCACTGCCGAGAACAGCCAGGCGATGGTGATGAGCGCGCTGGAGTGGGAGCCGGATGCGTACCTGACCAAGCCGTTCAACCGTGCGAGCCTGGCTCAGCGTCTGGAGAAGATCGTCCAGCGCAAGACCCTGCTCAAGCCGATCCTGCAAGCGCTTGACCGTGGCAATCCGACCGAGGTGTTGACGGCCTGTGCTGCGCTGACCAAGCAGGACCCACGTTTTGCGCCGCTGTGCCTGCGCTACAAAGCCGATGCACTGCGTGACCTCAATCAGCACGAGCCGCTCGAGGCCTTTCTCAAGTCGATCCTCGCCGACCGCCCGCAACCCTGGGCGTATGTGGCGCTGGGCAAGCTGCTGTTCAAGCGCGGGCGCAACGCTGAAGCGCAGGGCGTGTACGAAGAAGCGATTCGCGCCTTCAATGCCATGCCGGTGCTGTACGACGGGCTGGCCGACGTGTTGGTGGCCAGCGGCGACAACAAGCGTGCGCAGAAGATGCTGGAAGAGGCGGTGCGGTTATCGCCGTATGCGGTGCGCCGTCAGCGTCTGCTGGGCAAGCTGGCGCTGGAAAACGAGGACTTCGATGGCGCTTCAAAGGCCTACCGTCAGGCCGTTTCCCAAGGCCAGTTCTCCCGCTTCAAGGACCCGGAAACCAACCTCGGTTTTGCTCAGGCACTGATCAGCCGTGGCGGCGAGCGCGGGCTGGATGCCCGCACCCGCATCGAGATCAACCAGACCCTCACCGAAGTCGCCAAGGAAAACGGCAACGACGCTGGCCTGCAAGTGCGCGCGCGTTTGATGAAGGCCACCAGCGTCGCATCCTCCGATCCGGAAATGGCCGCCAAGCTGACCGAGCAGGCGATGGAACGGCTTGAGGGCATGGAGCAGTTTCTCAGTGCCGATGCGGCGCTGGCGGTTGCTTCGCAGCTCAAGGCGCTCGGTCAGGAAGACGCTGGCGCGGGCATTCTGAAAAGCTGTGCCGAAATCTACGGCGACGATCCAGCGGTGATGCAGAACATCGCCAGGCAGACCGACGATCCCGAGATTCTCGGCGCCGGCAAAGCGGCCATCGATTTCAATATCCAGGGCATTCGCTGCTACCGCGCCGGCAAGCTCGGCGAGGCGCAGGACCTGTTCCGCCAGGGCCTGGCCCTGCAACCGAAGAACATCAGTATCGCCCTGAACATGGCGCAGTCATTGCTGCACATGGGCGTTCAGAATCTCGACGCGGCGAGCCTGGCGGAATGCCAGAGCAGTCTCAAGATGGTCGGCAAGATGCCGGAGACCGACCCGCGCTTCGAGCGTTTCCAGAAACTGCGACTCAGGGCTTTCGGCGAATGAAAGATCAGGATCTCGGGCTCGACTTCTCGATGGTGATTGCGTCCACCGTTCACGACATGAAGAACGCGCTGGGGTCGTTGATCCAGGCCCACGGCCAATGGGTCAAGCAGCTCCCGGAGGCCTGTCGGGGTACGCCGGATCAAGGCGTCATCGATTACGAGTTCGCCCACCTCAATGGCATGCTGGTGCAGTTGCTCGGGCTCTACAAACTGGGGGTGAACCAGCTGCCGATGCGCCCCGATTATCACGAGCTGGATGACTTCATTGAAGCGCAGCTGGCGTTCCATCAGGAAGTGCTCGTCAGTCGTGGCATCACGGCGCGCTATGCGGTAAACGACTTCGGTCTGCCGGGCTTCTTTGATCGCGAGCTGGTCGGTTCAGTGGTGTCCAACGTGGTCATCAACGCCATTCGCTTTGCGCGCAGTGAAGTGTTGATTACGGCAGGGCAGGTCGGCGAGCAACTGGTGATCAGCATCAACGACGACGGACCGGGGTTTCCGCTACGCATGATCGAGGAACAGACCGATTACGTGCTGGGCATCAACCAGAACAGCGGGAGCACTGGGTTGGGCTTGTATTTCGCGGCGAACATCGCCAGACAGCATCAGCGCAAAGGCGTCCATGGCCACATCGAAATCGCCAACGGCGGCGAGCTGGGCGGCGGGCTGTTCAGCATTTATCTGCCCTGAGACTGTGTGCAGTCAGTAGGACCGGCTTCAGCCGGGAAGCCTTTGATCTGCTGTCGAGCTCAGCAAGACGCCCTTATTCGTTTTCACGGGGCTACAACTTCACGCCTTGCCCCAGCACCACATTCAGCGCGTTGCGCGCATCGTCCAGTTGCACCAGCGTGGCGTGATGGGCGCCCAGCGCATCGCGATTTTCGATGGCGGTGAGGATCGCACGATGGCGGGGCAATGCCAGCTCGTGCAGGTTCGGGCGTTTGTTGGAATGCTTCAATGCCTCGCGCAAGGCCAGCGAGAGCATGTTGCACAAGTGCGCGAGCAAGTCGTTGTGGGTCGCGTCGGCGATGCGGCTGTGGAAATCGAGGTCCGGTTGCAGCACGTCTTCAACGGTCGGCGCGGCGGCCATGCGCTCGTAGGCCTCGCCGATGGCGGTGATGTCTTCGGGGGTGGCGTGTTGCGCGGCGAGGGCGGCGGCCGCCGGTTCGATGATGCTGCGCACGCTGGTGAGCAGGGCGAAAAACTCGTTCTGCGGCGAGCTTTGCATCAGCCAGTGCAGCACGTCCGGATCAAGGATGTGCCATTCGCGGCGCGGCTTGACCACCGTGCCCACCCGTGGCCGGGAATACACCAGCCCTTTGGCGACCAACACCCGCGTGGCTTCGCGCAGCACAGGACGACTGACGGCATATTCTTCGCAGAGCAGGGCTTCGGCGGGGAGTTTGTCATCGGGCTTGAAGCGGCCCGAGACAATCTGCATGCCGATGTCCTGGACAATGCGCGAGTGCATGCTTTTACGGTCGGAGGGCTTACGGTAATCCATGGGGCGCGGGGCAATCCTGAGCGGTGAATGCGGCGCATCATAGCATTGGCGGACAAAGAGACGCGCCGCTCGAAATGACCCGGATTGGTTGCGGCTGAACAAACTGGATTCCCGCGACTCACGCAGATCCTGTGGGAGCGAGCCTGCTCGCGAAAGCGTCAGTCCAGCCGCTGCATCTTTAATGGCGGAAAATCAGCATTCGCGAGCAAGGTGGTGCGCCACCCCGGTCGCTCCCACGAGACCGTGGCTGACTTGAGATTTCGAGCCATGCCGAGGACCTGTGGGAGTGAGCTTGCTCACGAAGACGCCAGTCCAGCCGCTGGACATCTAGCGGCTGGAAGTTAGTATTCGCGAGCAAGGTGGAGCGCCACCCCGGTCGCTCCTGCAGGTCCGGCGGCGTGGCGCATTCAATCAATGGCTCTCAATCAATGGGAATGCCGTGGCACTTCCGAGCCGCGCATGCCGACCAGGAAGTCGAAGTCGCAACCCTGATCCGCCTGCATCACATGATCGATGTACAGCTGACGGTATCCGCCAATCAGCAGCTGTGGCGGTGCCTGCCAATCGGCCAGACGCGCGGCCAGTTCCGCTTCCGGGATGTCCAGGTGCAAGCGGCCGGTCGCGCAATCCAGTTCGATGAAATCGCCTTCCTGCACCACCGCCAACGGACCACCCGCTGCTGCTTCGGGCGCCACGTGCAAAACCACAGTCCCATACGCCGTGCCGCTCATGCGCGCATCGGAAATCCGCACCATGTCGGTTACGCCCTGGGCCAGCAGCTTGGCCGGCAGACCCATGTTCCCAACTTCGGCCATGCCCGGATAACCCTTCGGCCCGCAGTTCTTCATCACCAGAATGCTGCTGGCATCCACGTCCAGATCCGGATCGTTGATGCGCGCCTTGTACATGTCGAAGTTCTCGAACACCACCGCGCGACCCCGATGCTTCATCAGCGCAGGCGTGGCAGCGGACGGCTTGAGCACCGCACCCAGCGGCGCTAGGTTGCCGCGCAGCACGCAGATACCGCCATCGGCCACCAGCGGATTGTCGATGGCGCGGATCACTTCGTCGTCGCCATAGATCGGCGAGTTCTGCACGTTTTCCCAGAGCGTCTTGCCGTTGGCGGTCAAGGCGTCGGGGTGGGGAATCAGGTTGTTCTCGCCCAGACGACGCAACACCGCAGGCAGGCCGCCAGCGTAGTAGAACTCTTCCATCAAGAAGCGCCCGGAAGGCTGCAGGTCCACCAGCGTCGGCGTGCCGCGACCGATGCGGGTCCAGTCGTCCAGTTCCAGGTCCACGCCGATGCGACCGGCGATGGCCTTGAGGTGGATAACAGCGTTGGTCGAACCACCGATGGCCGCGTTGACGCGAATGGCGTTTTCAAAGGCTTCGCGGGTCAGGATTTTCGACAGCCGCAGGTCTTCGTTGACCATTTGCACCGCGCGCATGCCGGACATGTGCGCCAGGACGTAACGGCGTGAATCGACGGCAGGAATCGCCGCGTTGTGCGGCAGCGACGTACCCAGCGCTTCGGCCATGCACGCCATGGTCGAAGCGGTGCCCATGGTGTTGCAGGTACCGGCCGAGCGCGACATGCCGGATTCGGCGGAGAGAAATTCGTCGAGGCTGATCTGCCCGGCTTTATAGGATTCGTGCATCTGCCAGACGATGGTGCCGGCGCCGATGTCCTTGCCCTTGTGCTTGCCGTTGAGCATCGGCCCGCCGGTGACGACGATGGCCGGGATGTCACAGCTGGCAGCGCCCATCAACAGGGCAGGGGTGGTCTTGTCGCAACCGGTCAGCAGCACCACGCCGTCGATGGGATTGCCGCGAATGGCCTCTTCAACGTCCATGCTCGCCAGGTTGCGGGTCAGCATGGCGGTCGGCCGCAGGTTCGATTCGCCGTTGGAGAAGACCGGAAATTCAACCGGGAAACCACCGGCTTCGATCACGCCGCGTTTGACATGTTCGGCGATGGTGCGGAAGTGGGCGTTGCAGGGGGTGAGTTCGGACCAGGTGTTGCAGATGCCGATGATCGGCTTGCCCTGGAACTGATGGTCGGCGATGCCCTGGTTCTTCATCCAGCTGCGGTACATGAAGCCGTTCTTGTCGGCGGTACCGAACCACTGGGCGGAGCGCAGCACGGGTTTCTTGGCGGAATCAGACATAAATCGGCACTCTTATTGTTAGGCTTTATTTGTAAGACTAAAGGCTGCAGGTGCTGACTAAAATAGGCCGAAAATGTCGCGAGTGGAAGAGTTGTAGTCTTAAATAGTAATACTATATAGTCGATCTCAACCGAGGGACGACCTTGCCGGCTTCATCCGCAGCAATGCGCACACGAAGGCAGAGGCGATCCCCGCAGGCTTCCATAACAAAAACAATGAGGACCGCATCCATGAGCCAGGAACTCAGGCTTATTCGTCGCATCACCCTGAAACTCATTCCCTTTCTGATCCTGCTCTACCTGATCGCTTATGTGGATCGCTCCGCCGTCGGCTTCGCCAAGCTGCACATGGGCGCGGACGTCGGTATCGGTGACGCGGCGTATGGCATGGGCGCCGGCCTGTTCTTCATTGGCTACTTCCTGTTGGAAATCCCCAGCAACCTGATGCTCGAACGCTTTGGCGCGCGGCGCTGGTTCGCGCGGATCATGCTCACCTGGGGCGCGATCACCATGGGCATGGCCTTCGTCCAGGGCCCGACCAGCTTCTATGTCATGCGCTTTCTGCTCGGCGCGGCCGAGGCGGGATTCTTCCCCGGCGTTCTGTACTACATCACCCAATGGTTTCCGGTCCGCCATCGCGGCAAGATCCTCGGCCTGTTCATCCTTTCCCAACCCATCGCGATGATGATCACCGGCCCGATTTCCGGCGGTTTGCTCGGCATGGAAGGCGTGGCCGGTCTGCACGGCTGGCAGTGGCTGTTCCTGTGCATCGGCGCGCCGGCGATTCTGCTCACCTTGCCGGTGTTGCGCTGGTTGCCTGATGGCCCGAAGGACGTGAAGTGGATGGATCCGGTCGAGAAACAATGGCTCGCCGGCGAGCTGAAAAAAGACCTGGAAGAATACGGCCAGACCCGCCACGGCAACCCCTTGCATGCGCTCAAAGACAAACGCGTTCTGCTGCTGGCGCTGTTTTATCTCCCCGTCACGCTGAGCATTTATGGCCTCGGCCTGTGGCTGCCGACGCTGATCAAACAGTTTGGCGGCAGTGACCTGACCACGGGCTTCATTTCTGCGGTGCCCTATATTTTCGGCATCGTCGGCCTGTTGATCGTCCCGCGCAGCTCCGATCGGCTCAATGACCGCTATGGTCATCTGGCGGTGCTGTATGTGATCGGCGCCATCGGTCTGTTTCTCAGCGCATACCTGACCGTGCCGGTGCTGCAACTGGCGGCGCTGTCGCTGGTGGCGTTCTCGCTGTTTTCCTGCACGGCGGTGTTCTGGACACTGCCCGGTCGTTTCTTCGCCGGCGCCAGTGCCGCGGCGGGCATTGCGCTGATCAACTCGGTGGGCAATCTGGGCGGCTACATCGGGCCCTTCGTCATCGGCTGGCTGAAAGAACTGACGGGCAATCTGGCCAGCGGCTTGTACTTCCTCTCGGGCGTGATGATCTGCGGCCTGATTCTGACCGGCGTGGTCTACCGTGTTCTGGAACGCAAGCACGCCTTGCCCGAATCGAAATTCGCCGCCAGCGCGCGCGGCTCTCGTTAACCTCAGGCCACTCTGTTGAGTGGCCGTGTAGACCCCAAACAGGAGAACCCCATGCATTTAGTACAGTTCGAACTGGGCAACGGCCAGCGTCGCGTCGGTCTGGTGGACGGCCCGCTGGTGCGCGAAATCCAGGGCGCGACCAGCACCCGTGATCTGGCCCTGGCGGCAATCGAAAAGAAGATCTCCCTCGCCGAGCAGGTCGACAGCCTGGGCCTGGGCGACAACCACGATTACTCGCAGCTGCGTGCCGATCTGATGATCCTGCCGCCGCTGGATCACCCGGATCCCGCGCACTTGCTGGTCAGCGGCACCGGCCTGACCCATTTGGGCAGCGCGTCGGCGCGGGACAAAATGCACCAGCAGGGCAATGACGAAGCGGGCATGACCGACACCATGCGCATCTTCAAGTGGGGCCTGGAAGGCGGCAAACCGGCGGCCGGTCAGCCGGGCGTGCAGCCGGAGTGGTTTTACAAGGGCGACGGCAGCATCGTCATCCGTCCGGGCGAGTCGTTCCCGCAGCCGCCCTTCTCCGAAGACGCCGGCGAAGAGCCTGAGCTGAGCGGCCTGTACGTGATCGGTCACGACGGCAAGCCTTACCGCCTGGGTTTCGCCATCGGCAACGAATTCTCCGATCACATCATGGAACGCAAGAACTACCTGTACCTGGCCCATTCCAAGCTGCGCGCCTGCTCCTTCGGCCCGGAGCTGCGGGTCGGCGATCTGCCGCAGAACCTCGCGGGCACCAGCCGCATCCATCGCGACGGGCAAGTGCTGTGGGAGAAGGAGTTCTTGAGCGGCGAGGCCAACATGTGCCACAGCCTGGAAAACCTCGAATACCACCACTTCAAATACGCCCAGTTCCTGCGGCCGGGGGATGTGCATGTGCATTTCTTCGGCACCGCGACGCTGTCGTTTGCCGATGGCATCAAGACCCAGCCGGGGGACAAGTTCGAGATCAGCCAGCATGAGTTTGGCGCGCCGTTGATCAACGGCATTGCGCCGGCCCAGGCGGTTTTCCAGCCGGGTGGCATCAAGCAGCTTTGATGTCCGGCCCTTGCGGAACGCTTGAATGGCCAGGACTGCATGCGTGGTGATTCGTCGCGCTGCAGAAATCCTGTAGGAGTGAGCGTGCCCGCGATGCGGTGATTCAGTCACTGAAAGGGTGACCGGACTTTCGCTATCGCGAGCAAGCTCACTCCTACAGTGGCTGGCTGCTGCGCTCGATACGACACCCATAAAAACAAAACGAGGTGCGACCCATGACCGTCACTGCCATCCCGCTGGAACGCCTCGATGCCGACGCCCTCGAGGACAGCATCTACCGCAAGGTGAGCTGGCGAATCGTGCCGTTGTTCATCGCCTGTTTCCTGTTTGCCTATCTCGACCGCGTCAACATCAGCTTCGCCAAGCTGCAGATGGCCAGCGACCTGGGTTTCAGCGAAACCGTCTACGGCTTGGGCGCGAGCCTGTTCTTCGTCGGGTACTTTTTGTTCGAAGTGCCAAGCAACGTGCTGCTGCACAAGATCGGCGCACGGATCTGGATCGCACGGATCATGGTCTCGTGGGGCATCGCCTCGGCCTGCATGATGTTCGTGCAGACCGAATTCTGGTTCTACACGCTGCGCTTTCTGATCGGCGTGATGGAGGCCGGGTTCGTCCCCGGCGTCCTGTATTTCTTCACCCAGTGGTATCCGGGCTCACGTCGGGCGCGGGTGAACTCCTACTTCAAAAGCTCAATTTGCCTGTGCGGGATCGTCGGCGGTCCGATTGCCGGGCTGATCCTCGGTCACTTCGACGGTGTCATGGGCCTGGCCGGCTGGCGCTGGCTGTTCCTGATCGAAGGCATCCCGTCCATCCTGCTCGGCGCCGTGGTGTTCTGGCTGGTCAAGGACCGTATCGAAGACGCCACCTGGCTCAGTGATCAGGAGAAACAGGTGGTGCTGGCGCGCATGGCGAAAGAGGCCCAGCCCGTCGTCAAGCAGACCGTCAAAGACATCTGGAAACACCCGACCACCTACGTCATGTCAGGCATTTACCTGTGCCTGGTCATGGCGCTGACCGGGCTGTTGTTCTGGATGCCGCAGCTGATCAAAACCGCTGGCGTGACCGACACCCTGAACATCGGCCTGCTGACAGTGATTCCGTATGTGGGCGCGGTGATCGGCAACCTGCTGATCGGCGCCAGCTCCGACCGCCACGGCGAGCGCCGCTGGCACATGGCGGGCTGCGCGACGCTGACCGCGGCGGGCTATCTGGTCTGTGCGTTGTTTCCCGGGCAACTGGTGCCGCTGATGATCGGCATGACCATGATCATGACTGGCATCATCGCCTGGATGCCGATCTTCTGGACCATCCCGCCGCGCTTCCTCACCGGTATCGCTGCCGCTGCGGGCATCGCGCTCATCAACTCCCTCGGGCAACTGGGCGGGATCATCGCGCCGTTCATGGTCGGCCGCATCAAGGACCTCACCGGCACGGCGACCCCGGCGCTGTTCGCGTTATTCGCCGTCAGCGTGCTGGCCATCGCGCTGATCGTCTGGGGTATCCCGTCGCGCTACTACGTGAAAGAAGCGGTTCAGGACTGACCCTGCGGTCGTCAGACGCCGAGGCCAGCGCTTCGGCGTCTTTTCACCTATCATTCGCGCTTTCACTGATGCGAACCACTGCCATGACCACCACACCGCAATCCCTGCGCACTGAGCTCCAGACCGCGCTGACCGCCCAGAGCATGATCGAAATCGACGGCCTGCACGCTTTCGAATTCACCCTCGATGAAATGCTCCAGATCGAAAGCATGGACGGCCGCGAGCGCAAGGTCTGGCGCTTCTCCCTGGCGCAGATCGATGCCGCCGAATTCGATGCCGCGCTCCAGAGCTGGGTCATCAACGACGGCAACGCCGACCATCGCATTGTCGTGCTGCAAGGGATTGCGGCGAGTGACGAGGATGACGATGAAGAGGGCGAGCAGGAATAACCGCGCACTATTGGACTGCAGTGAATATCGAGGTGACTGATTTATTTACAACGCTTCACCGTAAATCAATCTGTCCCCGGGCGCGCGACGCCCAACCATAAATCAATCCAGCCCCGCCAAGCGCCATGTCCCCGCAGTTTCACAGCACCCACTCGGCAACTACTCTACGCAATACGCTGTCATAGCCGGTGACCATCTGCGTGCACGGCGCGCCAACAACTCCAAAAAGAGAACAGCCCAATGACTCCCAGACTTCTGCCGTGGTTAGCGCTCGCCAGCAGCCTTTCCGCGCTCTCCGTTCAGGCCAAACCCATGACTGATTACGACGTACTGGTCGGTTCCTATACCGCCGGCGCCAGCGAAGGCATTTACCGCTTCGGCTTCAACACCCAGACCGGCCAGCTCGACGCCAAACCGCATCAGGTGATCAAGAGCGACAACCCGTCCTGGCTGACGCTCTCCAAAGACCAGCGTCATATGTTCGCGGTCAACGAGAACGGCCCGGGCCAGAAAGACGTCGTCGGCAAGGTCAGCAGCTACGCGATCGACCCCAAGACCCACGCGGTGTCGTTCCTCAATCAGATCGAAACCAAGGGCGAAGAGCCGACCCATTCCAGCCTGAGCCTGGACGGGCGTTTCCTCTTCGTCGCCAACTACGCCGTCCACCCGCAACCGGGTGGCGTGCTGGCGGTGGTGCCGGTCGGCAAGGACGGCAAACTGGCGCCTGTGGTGCAGACCACGACCCACGAAGCGAGCAAGGTCAATCCCGAACGTCAGGCTTCGTCCCACGTTCACGCGGCGGTACCCACGCCCGACGGCAAGTACCTGATCGCCATGGACCTGGGCGCTGACAAGATGTTTGTCTTCAACTATGACGCCAAACAGCCTCAGCCGCTGAAGCCGGCGAAAGTGCCTTCAGTCGACCTGCCACCGGGCAGCGGTCCGCGCCACCTGACCTTCAGCAAAGACGGCAAGCACGCCTGGCTGACGATGGAAATGAGCGCCCAGGTCGCGGTGTTTGATTATCACGACGGCGTGTTCAAGCAGACCCAACTGGTTGACCTCGCCAACAAGGAAGGTCAGCAAAACCGTGCCGCGGGTGGCCTGCACCCTTCGCCGGATGGCAAGTTCCTCTACGTTGCCAACCGTGGCGAAGTGAACGAGCTGCTGGTGTTCAGCATCGATGCCGCGAACGGCCAGCTCAAGGAAGTCCAGCGTCGCACCGTGGAAGGTAAGGAACCTCGCGAATTCGCCTTCGACCCGAGCGGCCACTTCGTGCTGATCGCCAACCAGAAAAGCAACCAGATCGTGACCGTCCGCGTTGACCCGAAAACCGGTCTGCTGGGCGACACCGTGCAGAAAGTCGACTTCGATTCGCCGTCCGACTTCCATTTCCTCACAGCACACTGACACCCCGTGACGCTTTGACGCAGGCCCATCCCTTGATTTTCAAGGGCTCTGGGCCTGTATCAATTCAGGTGATAAGGGCTAGTGCCAGAAAAGATTTTTTCCAGAACATCCTCGGGCGTAACTTTCATTCCACGGCCACGACGGTCAAGACTTGAAACGACACACCACAGCGAGGTACCCACCATGAACTTCAATATCTTCTCCATCATCGCCGCGTCCGCCATCTCCGCTACCGTTGCATTGCCTGCCAGTGCCAGTGTCGAAGCGACCGACAAAAAAGTCAGCTCGACCCAGAGTTACACCCCGAAGTACCTGCAACAAAGCGCCAACTTCTACGCCGCTCTGGATCACAAGATTCAACAATGAATAGAAATTCGAAGTGAATCCATTCCCCGTTAACGAACGTATCGTTGCCGGGGAATGGATTTGTAAGAACCTGATGTGAACTGCAACTTTTGATAATCGGAAAACGCTTTCGCGAGCAACTTCGTCTTCTACAGGTTGATGCGACCCACTGACCACTGCGTGTCAGGCCATGCATCAAGTGCCGGCGAGCTTGTTCGCGAAAGCGTTGAATTCCTCCCCTTTGATCCCCGTATGCTGGATAAGTGATGGGGATTTTTTTGTGCATTACATTCAAGGGGCGATGATGAACTTGTGGGAGCGAGCTTGCTCGCGAAGACTGCATTTCAGCCTCTGGAGATTTGGCGGATGTCCCAGCCTATTCGCGAGCAAGCTCGCTCCCACTTGGATTGATGTAATTAGGACCAATGCGTTGGTCTATCAGCCTGATTAATTTCCCAAATAATCAACCCCACCGATCTTTTGAATCGCCAGTCATCGTTTTTTAATAACAACAACTTCGAGCATTCTGGGCGCCTGAAACAGACACGTCCCGGAGCTTCAATCATGGCCACTGCCATCCTCAATTCAATCAAACACGGCGCTTATACCGCCATCGCGTTGTATGTGGTTTTCATCGCAGTGGTTACCGTCATCAGCACGAACCCACAACTCAATGCTGCGTCGCCAATATCGACGCAAACAGCGTCCGTTGAATTCAATCGTGCGGCTGTTCAGTCCCAGGGGCGTGCGTCGTGAAAGGCGCGAACTTCTGGGTGATTGTGTTCTTTGCAGTGATCAACAACGGCTGCTCATTGCTTGGCCATGGCGAAGGGTCGGTGGGCGGTGTGGCGCGCAGCATGGAGTTCAAGACCGAGGTCGCGGAAGCGGTCGAGATGCAGCGCTCGCAGAAGCTCAATACGGGTAATCCGCCGCCACGGCACAGCGAGATGATTTCACCGATCTTTCAGTTGGACGTGGTGTAGCGAAGTGGTGGGGCTATACAGCAACGCGCTGCAATCAGCGCTTGGCCATTGCATTGATGAACAGGTCCGAGGCGAGAAATCGCTGTAACCAGCGTTGCAGGTGGGGGTAGGGGCTTTGCCAGAACCAGTCCGCATCCACCGCGCAAAATTGCCGTATGAACGGCGCAATGGCGATGTCGGCCAGGGTCAGTCGATCGGCGACCAGAAAGTCCCGTGACGCCAGTAAATCGTTCAGCCTGCGCAGAAACCTCTCACCCCGCTGGCGGTATTCTTCCTGCGTGAATTCGGGATAACGCACGGCGTATTTGTAGTGATCCAGATCCTGTTTGAAGCTGCTGTCGTTTTCCGCGATCAGCGCGGCGATCTGTTGCTGACTTTCGACGTTGCGTGCGAGGGACCAATCGTCCGGGTCATGCTGCGCCAGCGCCCAGCCCATGATGTCCAGACTCTGCTCCAGCACCCGGTCTTCCAGCACCAGAACCGGCACAGTGCCCTTGGGTGATCGTTCGAGCATTTCAGCCGGTTTGGCCTTGAGGCTGACTTCCACGGTGTGCACCGGTACGCCGCAATACCCCAGCGCCATGCGAGCGCGCATGGCATAGGGGCAGCGGCGGAACGAGTAGAGCGTCGGCACCGTCGATTTAGCGTGAGGCGCCGACGTCATGCTCAGGCCTCGGTCAGTTCGCCGCAGTCGGCGATGACGACTTTCTTGCTGGTGCGGCCGGATTGCGAACCCAGCGCTTCGATGGCCTTGACCACGTCCATGCCTTCAACGACTTTGCCGAACACGACGTGTTTGCCGTCCAGCCATTCGGTGACGATGGTGGTGATGAAGAACTGGCTGCCGTTGGTGTTCGGGCCAGCGTTGGCCATCGACAGGTCACCTGGGGCGGTGTGCTTGAGGGTGAAGTTTTCGTCTTCGAACTTGTTGCCGTAGATCGACTTGCCGCCGGTGCCGTTGTGGTTGGTGAAATCACCGCCCTGCAGCATGAAGTTCTGGATCACGCGGTGGAAGGACGAACCCTTGTAGCTCAGGCCGTCGCCTTTTTCGCCGGTGCACAGCGCGCGAAAGTTTTCAGCGGTTTTCGGAACGACGTCGTTGTGCAGCTCCATGACGATGCGGCCCATTGGCTCGTCGTTGGCAGTGATGTCGAAGAATACTTTTGAGTTTGCCACGTGGTTTTACCTTCTTTCGAGTTTGGCGCGACTGTCGCGCAAGGGATACAGGGTTGCACAAAAACGCCATCAGGCGCGTCCGTGCGTCGTGAAAAAACGGATTAGCCGCTGCTGACCTCGACGGTGCTCAGGCCATTGCCCTGACGCCGCACCTGAATCTGCACGGGGATTCGCTCGTGCATTTCCTGCACGTGGGAGATCACCCCGACCTTGCGGCCCTGGGCCTGCAGCCCGTCGAGGGCGTCCATGGCCAGTTGCAGGGATTCGGGGTCAAGGCTGCCGAAGCCTTCGTCGATGAACAGCGATTCAATCTTCAGCGTGCTTGAAGCCATGGACGCCAGGCCCAGCGCCAGGGCGAGGGACACCAGGAAGGTTTCACCGCCCGAGAGCGAGTGAACCGAGCGCAGTTCGTCGCCCATTTCGGTGTCCATGACCAGCAGGCCGAGCATGCTGCCGCCGCGTTTCAGGCGATAGCGACGCACCAGCTGCTTGAGCTGCGCGTTGGCGTGGTGCACCAGCAGATCGAGGTTGTAGGCCTGGGCGATCTTGCGGAACGTATCGCCGGTGGCGGAGCCGATCAGCGCGTTGAGTCGGCCCCAGCGCAGATATTCAGCGTGTGCGTGGGCGATGCGCTCCTGCAGCTCGCTGCTGGCGTCGCGACGGCGGTTGTCTTCGCTGACCTGGGCGCGCAGGTCGGCGCACAGTTGATCTTGAACCACCGATTGCGCCTGCGCTTCGGTCAACGCGGCCAGTAACTGCTCGGCGTCGCCACTGTCGCTGTGCTGGGCCTGATGCTGCTGCAACTGCGCCGCGCGCTCTGCCACCAGAACCCGGGCTTGCTCCAGGGCTTTTTCGCTGGACTGCAATTGCTGACGCAACTCGCCAACGCTGTCGTCGCTCATCCCCAGCAACACCTCAAGCGCGGCATCGTCGAGCTCGCTGTGGCTGCTGCGCCACTCGGCGATCTGCCGTTCGAGTTCTCCCAGCTCCTGTTCAAGGGCCTGCAAGCGCTGTTGCTCACCCTCCAGCTCTGCGGTGAGCTTGATCAGTTCGGTGCGCGCCGCTTGCAGTTCATGGGCGATGGCGTTTTGCGCCTCCCGCGCCTGCTCGACCGCCTGCTCAAGGGCGTGCTGCCAGCGCTCGGGTGACGCGTGGTCGCCGAGGGTCTGCGCCAGTTGCTGTTGCACCGTCTGGTGTTGCTGCTGACCGGCATCGAGTTGAGCCTGCAACTTTTGATGTTCTGCCGCGCGACTTTGCTGGGCAACCTGCTCGCGCTCGAGTTTTTGCGCGCGCTCGCTGTGCTCCTGCTGCTCGGTCTTTTGCTGATCGAGCTGCTCGACACGGGCGGCAATGTCGTTGTCCAGCTGCATGAAGCTCTGGGTCGCCGACTCGCGCCACTGGCTCAGGCTTTCGGCAGGCAGCAGCGGCTCAAACTCCTGCAGCGCCGCTTCGAAGCCCTGATTGTCGAGGGCGATATGGCGTTGCTGATCGTCCAGCAGCTTCATCGCCTGCTGACTCGCCTCGCGCGCATCGAGCACCTGCTGCTGCAGGGACTCGGCGTCCCGCTGCACTTTCAGCAAACGGGTCTGGCGCTGTTCGGCGCTTTGAATGTCCTGGGCGAGCTGATGCAGGCGTTCGCTCAGCCAGTCGCCGCGCAGGTGCTCGGGTTGCTCCAGCAAACGCGGATAGACCGGGTGAGCTTCCAGTTCAGGCGCCAGTCTTTCCAGCTGTTCGGCCAGTTGGTCCTGCTGCGGTTTGGACTGCTTGAGCTGGTTATTGAGCTCGGCGACTTCGGCGCGCAGCTCGGCGAGCTTTTCACTGAGCTGCCCGACGGTCTGCCGGGCCCGCGCCTCTTCGCCATCGTCATGGCCCGACAGCGCTTCGAGCAGCGCCTCGGACTGGTGATAGGGATGCTCTTCGCTGCCGCACACCGGGCACGGTTGCTGATCGACCAATTGCTCGCGCAGTTGCTCGACACTGGCGCTGCGGGCCAGGCGCTGGCGTTGCAGCAGTTCAACGGTGACCTTCAGCGCCTGCTCGGCGGCTTCGTGTTCGGCCTTGAGTTTCAGGCCTTGGGCGATGCTTTGGGCGCGACGCTCGGTGGCCTGCTGCTGGCGGGTTTGCACGTCGAGCAAGCGGTCGGCGACGTCCTGATGCCGCTGCCACAGACGTTCAAGTGAGTCGCTGGCGCCGTGCTGCTGGCGGTTGTCCTGCAGCAGTTGCCCCAGCCGTTCGATTTCGTGGCTGACCGCGTCGGCCTTGACCTCGGCGTCGTCGTACAGCGCCTGCAACGCGCTGCGGCGTTCGCTTAGCGTCTGCTCGGCGAGGGTGGCGTTTTTCTCCAGCTGCGGCAGCTCGGCACGTCCCTGAATCAGGCGCGCGCTGAGCTGCACGGTTTGCTGAAGACGCGGCCGGTAGGCGCTCCACGACTGACTCAACGTAGTCAGCGACGCGCTCTGCTCCAGCTGCTCGGCGATCGACTGCAAACGCGCTTCGACCTGGCGCTGCTGCTCGGCCAGTTGATCGAGGGTCGACTGACCTTCGGTGCTGGCCTGCTGCGCGGCACGCGTCTGCTCGCCGAGTTGTTGCAGCTCCTGATTCAGATGGTTGAGCTGGGCCTGCTGCTCGAACGCTTCACTCAGGACAGGCCGCGCATTGAGCAGTTGTTCCTGCGCTTGCTGCAACGCGCCGTCGGCGCTGATGCGTTTGCTGTCCAGGTCGGCGATGCGCCCATCAAGCCCGGTTTGCTTGAGCTGATGGGCCTGAATCGCGGCGGTCAGCGGCGCGAGCTGAGCTTGAAGCCTGGACCGCTGGCCGAACAGATGCCGCTGCGGCGCCAGACGCTCCAATAACGCGAGCTGCTGACGATCGGCACTGTGCGCGTCCCACTTCTGCTGGGCGCTGGCGAGCTGTTCGTTGGCCGCCTGATGGCTGTCGCGCAGGCGATTCAACTCCTTGAACCACTGCTGCTTGAGCTCCAGCTGGCGCAGGTGCGCCTGTTGCAGTTTCAGTTGCTGCTGGGCGTCGTTGAAGCGCTGCTCAAGCTCGGCGCGCTGCTCAGGCTCCATCGGCGTCAGCGTGCCGGCCTGGGCCTGAAGGGTTTTCAGCGCTTCTTCGGCTTCCTTGCTTTTGCTGTAGGCGCGGCGGCCCAACTGGCTGTAGATCGCCGTGTCGGTGAGCTTCTCCAGCAGTTCGCTGCGGTCTTTGTCGTCGGCCTTGAGGAAGGCGCTGAACTCGCTTTGCGCCAACATCACCGCCCGGGTGAACTGCTCGAAGTTCAGCCCCAGTCGCGCTTCGAGCAGGGTCTTGTACTCGGTCTTGTTCTGCGTGCTGAGAATCTGCTCGCTGTCCAGGTCGATCAGTGTCTGGCGGCTGGCCTGGAGTTTTTTCGTGGCGTTGTCGCGGGCGCGGTTGGCTTCCCAGCGCGCGCGATACCGGCGCTTGTCGATGCCGACGAAATCCACCTCGGCGTAACCGCTGCCGGTGCCGCGACGCAGCAGGTTGCGCGGATCGTTGGTGCTGATATCCCCGTCGATCTCCGGTACGCGGGACTGGCCGATGTTGTTCAGCCGGGGGATCGCGCCGAACAGCGCCAGACAGAGGGCATCCAGCAGCGTGCTCTTGCCCGCGCCGGTGGGGCCGGTGATGGCGAACAGGCCGGCGCTGGCGAGGGGTTCGGCGGTGAAGTCCAGCTCAAACGGGCCAGCCAGCGAGGCGAGGTTTTTCAGGCGAATGGCGAGGATCTTCATGGCTGCTCGCTCTCCAGCTGCACGTCCTGAAGCAGGGTCGCAAAGTCCTGCAGCGTCTGTTCGTCGACCTCGCTGCCGTAACTGTCCTGCCACGCACGGCTGAACAGTTCCTGCGGGCTCAGTTGGTCCAGCTCGATCAAGTCTTGATTGGCGTCTTCATCGCGACCGCCCTTGCCGGCGTATTCGGCGGCGATGCGCACCAGTCGCACGGCCTTGCCTTCCAGCGCGGCCTCAATCTGGTTGCGCAGATCCGGCTGCGGCTCGTCCAGGCGTACGCGGACTTCGAGCCACGGTTGACGGTCGACGTCGGCCAGCAGGTCGATGTCCGGGAGATCCCGCAGTTGCAGCAACAGCTCGGCCAAGCTTGCCGGGCCGACCCGTTGCAGGTTCACGGCGCGGGGGATCAGCAGCGGTTTGACGCTGACCAGTGTGTCGCCGTCGCACTCGATTTCGAGGATCTGGTGCTGGTAGCCGATTTCCGAAAACGACAGGGGAATCGGCGAGCCGCAGTAGCGAATGCGGTCTTCGCCATTGATTCGCTGGGGTTTGTGCAGATGACCCAGGGCCACGTAGGTGATGCTCTCGCCGAACAGGCTGGCGGGCAGGGCTTCGGCGTTGCCGATGATCAGGCTGCGTTCGGAGTCTTCCGACACCGAGCCGCCGGCCATGTGCGCGTGGCTGATAGCGATCAGCGCCTGGCCTTTCTTGCGCCGCTGGTTTGCGGCGGCGATGAGCATTTCGTGGACCTGCCCGATGCCGCGCAGATAGTTATCGCCCAACGCGGCGCCGGTCACTTCGGCGGGGCGCAGCAAAGGCAGCGCCAGGCACCAGCCGACGACTTTGCCCTTGGCATTGCTCAGTGGCAGCAACAGGCGATCGACGTCGAGCACGCCATCGTCGAGCCAGAGCACCCGGCCCAGGGCGTGGGTGCGCAGGCGTCGCATCAGCGGCGCGGGCAGTTCGATGCGCGAGCCGGAATCGTGGTTGCCGGCGATCATGACGATGGTCAGCTGCGGGTTCTGCTCGTGGGCGCTGACGATGAAATCGTACAGGCGCTCCTGGGATTTGACCGGCGGATTGACCGTGTCAAAGATGTCGCCGGCGATCAGCAGAACATCCGGTTTGCGCTCGGCCAGACGGGCCAGCAGCCAGGTCAGAAAGCTGGCGTGTTCGAAATCTCGCTCCTGACCATGAAGGTTCTGGCCGAGGTGCCAGTCGGAGGTGTGGAACAGACGCATGGGGGTACCTTGGTTTAACGATCAGCCTGTTTTCCAGTGTTGCCGGAAAACGCGCTGATCGATGGAAATCATTTTGGATACAGCGGCGGCAGGCTGTCGCCTCCGTTCGGGTCCTGGGGGTTTTCAATGGCGGGCAGCGCTTTGACGGCGCGCCAGAGGTCTTCGCCCAGCCACAGTTTTTCGGTCTCGCTGTACAGCGCGCCATTCAATCCGTCCAGCGCATGGGACAGCGGCACGAAGCGCGCGGCCATGTCGGCCAGGGTTTCCGGTTGTTGACGGGCCCAGGCGTCCAGCGCCTGGCGGGTCGCGTGTGGGTCGTTGGCCAGGCACGCGCGTTTCAGGTCGTCGAGCACTGTACGCGGACTCGGCCCCGTTTGCGCGACCCGGGCCAGTGCCGGTTGCCACCGCCCGCGCCACCACAGGCCGAAGCCCAGCAGCGTGGTGAAACTCAACACCACCGTGCTCAACTGCCACGGCCACACCGGCGGACCGATCACCGTCACATTACCGTTATCGCTCACGGGCGTGTCCACGGCGAACGCCGGATTGAGGCTGACCTGCAAGGTGCGGGCGGGCAGGGCGCTGTGCTCCAGGTGATCTTCCTGGGTGTTCCACCAGACCAGATCGACAGCGGGAATCTCGATGGCGCCGGGACGATTGGGCACCAGCGCCTCGCGTTCCTCACGCACGCCGGTCAAGCCGCGCTCACCGGCCTGATTGCTCAGTTGCGGCTGGTCCGGGTAGCGCCGCAACGCGCTGACGTCGGTGGCAGGCAGCGGCGGCAATTGCGCGCTGGACAGCCCTTCGGCCTTCAATTGCAGGGTGCGGGTGAGGGAATCGCCGACCTGGCTGTGGGCAGGTTCCGGGCTCCAGTTTTCACTGAGGCTGACGCTGCGCGCCGGCAGCCATGGCGTATCGGCGGGGTAGTGCGCCGGTTGCGGCTTGACGTCGAGGGTCAGGGGCAGCGACGTCACGTGCATCAGTCGGCCGGGTTTCGGCCCGCTGGCAATCGCGCCGGGCGCCATGGCGGCGGCCGCAGCGGCGTCGGTGGTGTCCTGAACCAGCGTGGCGCTGAAGGCTTGGGCGGGGATGGTCAGCGCACCGCTGTGCTGCGGGTAAAGCGCATAGCGCATTTCGATCACGCCGTGGCGAATGCCATTGATCTGCTTCTCGTACGTGCGCGTGTCGCCAAGCTTTTCGATGCGCGCGTCGGGCACTTGCAGCGGTGTCAGGCTGCTGTCGTCGAACAGCGACACCGAGTGGTAGATGCGCACGGTGAGCAAGACCTGCGCCTGAACATACACGCTGTCCTGCTCAAGGCTCGCCTCCATGAATACCGGCGCAAGCTTCTGCTCCTGACCCTGGGCGGCGGGGCCGACGTCGACCACTTGCAGCACGATCGGCTGGCTGGTCATTTCGCCCAGCTTCAGCGGAGGGATTTCAATCGAGCCGCTGTGGCGCGGCATCAGCGTGATCAGCCAGCGGGTCGTCGCGTGAACATTGCCTTCCAGCGTGGTCAGGCTGTTGAGCTGGCGGGTGTCGCGGACCTCGAAGTCGGCGTCCAGCGCGCTCATGTCCGGTCGGCCGAAGACGGTCGCGTCGTCGGTTTCAAGGGTCAGTTCGACGGTTTCGCCGGTGTTGACGCGTGTGCGGTCAACGCTGGATTGCAGCGTGGAGCCTGCACTGTCGGCCTGGGCCAACGGCGCCACCAGGGCGAACAGGCACCACATTCCTGCGATCAGCAACCTGTGCAGACGACTCATCGGGTTCTTTCCTGATGCTGCTGTTGTTCGTACCAGAATTTGCGCCGCAACAGCTCACCGGGTTCGTCGGGGATCTGCCGCAGCCATTGTTCGAGCGCCTGTTTCTGCTCGCCATCGATCTGTCCGTCGGCCGGTTTTCCGGAGGCACGCGCCGGCTCGTCGCTGTCGGATCCCGCGCCGGAAGCCTGCTCGTCGGCGGCGTTTTGCTGATCGCTGGCCGAGCGGTCGGCATCGGCATCCTGCTGGGCTGACGGCGCACTCGATGACGACTGTCCGGTATTGCCTTCGCGGGCATTGTCGGCGTTCTCGTCACTCTCCGCCTTCTCGTCCGCTTTCGCCTGGTTCGACGCCGTGTTCTGCTCCAGCACCTTTTCCACCAACGCCTTGTTGGCTGACGCCGCCGGGAAGTCCGGTTGACGCTCCAGCGCCTGTTCATAGGCGTCGATGGCGGCTTCCAGCTCACCGCTTCGGGCCAGTGCATTGCCGCGATTGTAATGGTCGGCGGCGCTGCTGCCCTTGGCAAAGCGCTGGACGGCGCCGGCGTAGTCACCGGCCTGATACAGCGCGACGCCTTGCCACTGCGGATCCTCGAAATGCCGAGCGGCTTCCGCCGGATGATGACGCTTGAGCAAGTGTTCGCCCTGTTGGTCGGGGCGGCGCCACAGGTCTTCGAAACCGAAGGCATAGCTGGGTTGCGGCACGGCCATCAGCAACAGCGGCAGGCACAGCAACCAACCGCGTCGCCCGGCGCAACCGGCCAGCAGCAGAAGCGGCAGCAGCAACCAGTAGCCCTGATCGGCCCAGCGGTCGAGCCGCACCTTCTGGCCCTGGCTGATCAGGCTCTTCGGACCGTCGAGCAGACCGAGGTCGTTCAGGTCCTGATTGTCCAGGCGCAGCGAGGCATAGCGACCGCCCATGCTGTCGGCGAAATCCTTGAGCACCGGCCCGTCCAGACGCGGCACAAGGATGCCGCCCTGGGCGTCCTTCAGGAAACCGCCTTTCTCTTGGGTGACCGGCGCGCCTTCCGCGGTGCCGACCCCGAGCATCAGTAAAGGAGGGGCATCGCGTCCGGTCATCGCGGTGCGAATGCCCTGACGCTCGGCGTCGCTGAGGGACGAACCGATCCACAGCAGCCGTCCTTGGCCGAGGTCACCCTGTTCCAGCAAATCCAGCGCCTTGCGCACGGCGAGGTCTGCGCGTTGGCCGGCTTCAGGCATGATCGACGGCTTGATCGCATCCAGCAGGTTTTTGCTGGTCGCCAGATCATCGGACAGCGGCACCAGCGTGTGGGCGCTGCCGGCATACACGATGATCGCGGTCTGTGAATCGCTGCGCGCCTGCAACAGATCGAGCAACTTGCGTCGCGACTGTTCGAGTCGGGTGGGCGGGCTGTCAGCCGCGAGCATTTCCGGGGTCAGCTCCAGCATCACCACCAGTGGATCGACCGGCCGCTGGCTGTTCTGCTCAACCCGCTGCCAGCTCGGCCCGAGCAGTGCCATTAGCGCCAGCAACCAGCCAAGACCCAGCACCACCCACGGCAATTTGCTTTCCCGACCGCCGCCACCACTGAGCAGGGCGGAATGAAAGGCACTGGGAATAATCATCTGCCAGCGCCCGACGCGCTTCTGCCGATTCCATAACCGCCACAACAGCCAGCCGAGCGCCGGCAGCATCAGCAGCCAGCCTGGGCGGGACCAATGGGGCCAGAGACCGGACAGGAATTCGATCATGGGCGCCTCGTCAGGCGCTTCAAGTGCTGACGCCACTGCGTACGCCACACAAAGGTCGGCCGGCGCACGAAGAAGCGATAAAACGCGTTGTTCGGCCAGCGCTCCTGAACCACCAGCAGCAGGCTCAACAACAGCGCCATCGTCAGCGGTACGTGATAAAGCGCCCGCGCCGGACGTGCCTGGGTCGGTTGTTGCGTTACGGGCTCCAGCCGGTCCAGCGCCTTGCCGATGCTGGCGAGTTCGGCGCCGTTGCGCGCGCGGAAATACTGCCCACCGCTGACCGCAGCGATTTCCCGCAGCGCAGGCTCGTCCAGATCCAGGCTGGGGTTGAGGCCGAGAATGCTGGTGGCGCCTTTGTCGGGATCGGCGCCAATGCCGATCGGGTAGATTTTCACGCCTTCGCTGGCGGCCAGACGCGCGGCGGTTCGCGGGTCGATCTGGCCCGCGTTGTTGGCACCGTCGGTGACCAGAATCAGCACGCGGCTCTGGGCCGGACGCTGGCGCAGACGCTTCAACGCCAGCCCGATCGCGTCGCCAATGGCGGTGTTCTTGCCGGCAATGCCGATGCGCGCTTCGTCCAGCCAGACCCGCACAGTCTTGCGGTCGAAGGTCAGCGGCGCCTGCAGGTACGCCTGACTGCCGAACAGAATCAGGCCGATGCGATCGCCCTGACGGTGCTCAAGAAAGTCCCCCAGCAGCATCTTTACCAAGGTTAAACGGCTGACTTCGTCGTTTTTCCAGACCATGTCCGGGTAATCCATCGACCCCGACACGTCCACCGCCACCAGCAGATCGCGGCCACTGGCGGCAACCGGCAACGGCTCGCCCAGCCATTGCGGGCGGGCGGCAGCGACCAGCAGCAGGAGCCAGACGGTAATGAACGGCAACTGGCGCCGCCAGCCCGGCAAACGGGTTCGGGCGCGGCGACCGGCGAGGCCTTCCAGCTCGGGGAGAAAGCTGATTTTCAACGCCGCTTCGCCGCTGTCTGCGGCGGGTAGCACGAAGCGCATCACCCAGGGCAAGGGGAGGAGGGCGAAAAGCCACGGCCAGGCGAATTCAAACATGCTTGCGAATCCAGGTCTCGACCGACTGGGTCAGGCCGTTGATGGCCTTGTCATCGAGTTTGCATTCCGGCTTGTAGGCGCCCTCGACGAGGATCATCCAGCGCGTGAGGCCGGCGGCCGGGCAGCGGTTGTCGAGAAACGCCAGCCATTTGCGGCCGTTGAGGGTGTGGCTCTGGCTGTAGGGGTAGTGATTGCGGCACAGGCGCTTGAGCAGACCGTTGATCTGTTGCAGCCAGGCACCGGCCGGCGCGCCGTCGTAGGGTTTGGGCATCTGCGCGAGTTCGACCAGCGCGGCCTGGCGCAGCGGATCCAATGGCTCGACGGTTTCGCGGCTGGCCTTTTTCGGCAGCAGCGTGCGCGCGCGCCACAGGCCGTAGCCTAGCGCCGGCAGCAGGATCAGCAACAGCCACCAGCCCGGCGCGGGCGGCCAGAACCCGACCGGCTCCGGCAGGATCAGCGGTTGCAGCTGGTCCAGCGCACTCATGGCTGTTTCACCGGACGCTGGCCGTTGAGGTATTCGCGCAGTTGCTCGACCATTTCACGCTGGGTGCTCAGCGGCATCATCAGCACGCGCAGCTTCTGCGCCAGCAATTCCCAGCGCGCCTGACGCGCCTCGCCTTGGGCACGGTAGCTCTGACGCAAGTCGGCGTTCAGCGTGTCGAGCTCAAGGTGCGCGCCCCGGTCAGCGAAGCGCAATAAACCGGCGGCGGGCAACGCGTGATCCAGCGGATCGGACAGCGGCAGCAGCAACAGGTCGCAGTGCCGTGACAGCAGAGTCAGCTGTTGTTCTGCGGAGTCGGACAACGCGCGCTCGTCGCACAGGATGATCGCCAGACTGCCCGGACGCATCACTTCCCGCGCGCGGCGCAGCGCCACGCCGAACGTGTCGCGGTCGGCAGCGGCCTCGGTGTGCAGCGACTGATTGACCCGCACCAGCCGGTTCAGCAGTTGCAGCAGGCTTTGTTTGCTGCGTCGCGGTTTGATTTCGTAATGCTCGTTGTCACCAAACACCAGCCCGCCGACCCGGTCGTTGTGGCCCAGCGCAGCCCATCCCACCAACGCGGCGGCCTGGGCGGCGAGAACTGATTTGAACATCAGCCCGGAGCCGAAAAACAGGCGGCGGCTTTGCTCGACCATGATGAAAATCGGCCGCTCGCGTTCTTCGTGAAACAGTTTGGTGTGGGGCTCTTGCGTGCGGGCGGTGACGCGCCAGTCGATGGTCCTGACGTCGTCGCCGGCCTGATACACCCTGACCTGATCGAAGTCGACGCCGCGCCCGCGCAGCTTGGAGTGGTGCAGACCGATCAGCGGGCTGCGCTGGCTGGGCGTTGAAAACAGCTGCACTTCCCGCACGCGATGACGCATCTCAATGAGGTCGGCGAGGCTGATGCGGATGCCCGGTTGGGAGATCAGATAGGGTTGCATGGGCTCAGGCGACGGCCACGACGTCGAGAATGCGCTGGATCACACGGTCTTGATCGATGCCGGCTGCTTCCGCTTCGAACGACAGGATGATGCGATGACGCAGCACATCGAAGACCATCGCCTGGATGTCTTCGGGGCTGACGAAATCCCGCCCGGCCAGCCAGGCGTGGGCCCGGGCGCAGCGGTCCAGGGAAATAGAACCGCGGGGGCTGGCGCCGTAACCGATCCACTCGGCCAACTCGGCATCGAACTTGGCGGGCGTGCGGGTCGCCATCACCAGTTGCACCAGGTATTCCTCGACGGCATCGGCCATGTACAGACCGAGGATTTCCTTGCGCGCGGCGAAAATCGCCTGCTGGCTGACCCGGCGCTCGGGCTTGGTCTCGCCGTTGAGCGCTTCGCCCCGGGCCTGCTGGAGAATCTTGCGTTCGACGGTGGCGTCCGGGAAGCCGATCTTGACGTGCATCAGAAAACGATCGAGCTGCGCTTCGGGCAGCGGGTAGGTGCCTTCCTGCTCGATGGGGTTCTGCGTCGCCATCACCAGAAACAGCGGCGACAGGTCGTAGGTACTGCGCCCGACACTGACCTGACGCTCGGCCATCGCCTCCAGCAAGGCAGATTGCACCTTGGCCGGCGCGCGGTTGATTTCGTCGGCGAGCACCAGATTGTGGAAGATAGGGCCTTGCTGAAACACGAAACTGCCGGTTTCCGGACGATAGATCTCGGTGCCGGTGATGTCGGCCGGGAGCAGGTCGGGGGTGAACTGAATGCGATGGAATTGTGCTTCGATGCCTTCCGCCAGCTCTTTGATCGCTTTGGTCTTCGCCAGACCCGGCGCGCCTTCGACCAGCATGTGGCCGTCGGCCAACAGCGCGATCAGCAAGCGCTCAACCAGTTTCTCCTGCCCGAGAATCTGGGTGGAGAGAAAGGTCCGCAGCGCGATCAACGCTTCACGATGTTCCATCGATGACAGTTCCTGGCAGGAGAGGCAGCAGCGCCAAGTGGCGCCGAAGCTGGGGGCGTTACTTTAATCCATCGCAGGGGCGCCGACTAATCGGCCGGCGGGTTTTTTCGGCTTTTCAGCAAAGGACTGGGCTAAAACAAGAACTGTCTTACATTTGCGTCAACTGCCGCCCGGTGCTGCCGGGGTCTCAGTTGATCTGGCTGACGTACGTCCCGACACCGTTGAGGATGATCCGCAACGTGGCGTCCAGGTCGGTCAACTCATTGGCAGGTGTGTTGTGGCTAATGTCGTACGTGGTGTCGCCGCCCAGGGGTTTGGCATCGTTGGCGTCGATCTCGACCAACAGCCGGGTGGCGCTCAGGGTGACGGTGATGTTGTCTTCGACATGGACAGTGTCGTCACGAAACGTGATATCGACCTCATCCTCATCGGGGAAACGCGCGAGCAGAAACAGATCACCGGTGCTGCTGCCATGGCAGCAGGCCAGCGCCATATCATCCTCCTCCTCGTCGCATGGGTTATAGATGAAGCTGTCGGTGGTCATTTGCATGGCGGTAATTCCCGTGGATGGGTTCAGGGCAGGGATGGATTTTGCCAGTCCTGTGAGAGATTTGCTGAAGATTGCGGTGGGTGACGGGCCGAGTGGTCGGGTGGAGCCTGACCTGATGCGTTCGCTCCATTATTGATAGCGACCAAACCGGCCTCTTCCCGGCTAAAGCCGGTCCCACTAAAAAAGCATCGCGTACAGCCTGTGGGACCGGCTTCAGCCGGGAAGCTTTTGATCTGCTCCATGCTCTTGATCTTCATACGCAAAAAGTCCAGTCACCGCCAATCGCGACTTGGGTGCAGGCTGAACGCAGGTTTCGCGCAGTGGGTCGAGCCGCATGGATGCGGCGAGAGCGCCGTCAGGACATGGATGTCCGTTCGGCGCGGGCCCACGGAGCGGGACCGGAGTGAAGGAACCCTGACGAAGGAAGGGCCAAACCGAGAGCAGGCACTTTTGGTTACTTTTAGTGCTTTTTAAAAGTAACTCGCCGAAGGCGAAACCGAGGCCGCCAGGCCGACGCCCTTGATCCTGGCGCACTAAGCCACGCCGCAGGTCCAGGCCTGCAACCCGATGTCCGAATATGTCGCAGCATCGCAAGCAGATTCAGGGCGCCACTCGTTAAGCTGCACCCACGCCGAACAAATGTGACGGCACACACACCAAAAGCGTTAGTAAAAACAGGCAACGCGAAACGCGACGCCCCCTGTCACGTTATGCTGACTATCATCGACCAGACGCAAACGAGACAAACACACAAGCTCCACCCGACACACGCATCTCTCCTATATAAAAGCTCAAGCCAATCGGAGTACCACAGATGGCGTTCTTCACCGCAGCCAGCAAGTCCGACTTCCAGCACCAACTGCGAGCGGCACTGGCTCAGCACATCAGCGAACAGGCACTGCCACAAGTGGCGCTGTTCGCCGAGCAATTCTTCGGCATCATCTCCCTCGACGAACTCACCCAGCGCAGACTCTCTGACCTGGCCGGTTGTACCCTCTCGGCCTGGCGCCTGCTCGAACGCTTCGAGCACGGCACGCCCCAGGTCCGCGTCTACAACCCCGATTACGAGCGTCACGGCTGGCAGTCCACCCACACCGCCGTCGAAGTCCTGCACCACGACCTGCCCTTTTTGGTCGACTCGGTGCGTACCGAGCTAAACCGCCGCGGTTACAGCATCCACACGCTGCAGACCACCGTGCTGAGCGTCCGCCGTGACGCGAAAGGCCAGTTGCTCGAACTGCTGCCAAAAGGCACCACCGGCGGCGACGTCCTGCAAGAATCGCTGATGTACCTGGAGATCGACCGTTGCGCCAATGCCGCGGAGCTGAACGTGCTCGCCCGCGAACTGGAGCAGGTGCTGGGCGAAGTCCGCGTTGCCGTTGAAGACTTCGAGCCGATGAAAGCCAAGCTCCACGAGCTGCTGGTCGGCATCGACGCCACCGAATACAACATCGACCCCGAGGAGAAATCCGAGGTCAAGGTGTTCCTCGAGTGGCTGGTGAACAACCACTTCACCTTCCTCGGCTATGAAGAATTTACCGTCGACGACGAAGGCGAGGGCGGTCAGCTTCATTACGACCCGTCGTCCTTCCTCGGTCTGACCAAACTGCTGCGCGCAGGGCTCACTGCCGAAGACCTGCACATCGAGGGCTATGCAGTGAAGTACCTGCAGGAGCCGACCCTGCTGTCCTTCGCCAAAGCCGCGCACCCGAGCCGCGTGCATCGCCCGGCGTACCCGGACTACGTGTCGATCCGCCAGATCGACGCCGACGGCAAGGTCATCAAGGAATCGCGCTTCATGGGCCTGTACACCTCGTCGGTGTATGGCGAAAGCGTGCGCGCCATTCCGTACATCCGCCGCAAGGTTGCCGAAGTCGAGCGCCGTTCCGGCTTCGACGCCAAGGCCCACCTGGGCAAGGAACTGGCGCAGGTGGTTGAAGTGCTGCCCCGCGATGACCTGTTCCAGACCCCGGTGGACGAGCTGTTCACCACCGTCATGTCGATCGTGCAGATCCAGGAGCGCAACAAGATCCGCGTGTTCCTGCGCAAAGACCCCTACGGCCGTTTCTGCTACTGCCTGGCGTACGTGCCGCGGGACGTCTATTCCACCGAAGTCCGTCAGAAGATCCAGCAAGTGCTGATGGATCGTCTGAAGGCGACCGATTGCGAGTTCTGGACCTTCTTCTCCGAGTCGGTACTGGCGCGCGTTCAGCTGATCCTGCGTGTGGACCCGAAAGTCACCCTCGACATCGACCCGCAGCAGCTGGAAAACGAAGTCATCCAGGCCTGCCGTTCGTGGAAAGACGACTACGCCAGTCTGGTCATCGAAAGCTTCGGTGAAGCCCAGGGCACCAACGTGCTGGCCGACTTCCCTAAAGGTTTCCCGGCAGGCTACCGCGAGCGTTTCGCCGCACACTCCGCCGTGGTCGACATGCAACACGTGCTGAGTCTGTCCGAAGCCAATCCGCTGGTGATGAGCTTTTACCAGCCGCTGTCGGGCGACAAGGCGCAGTTGCACTGCAAGCTGTACCACGCTGACACGCCGCTGGCGCTGTCCGACGTGCTGCCGATTCTGGAAAACCTGGGCCTGCGTGTGCTCGGTGAATTCCCGTATCGCCTGCGCCATACCAACGGCCGCGAATTCTGGATTCACGACTTCGCGTTCACCTATGGCGAAGGTCTGAAACTGGACCTGCAACAGCTCAACGACACCCTGCAGGACGCCTTCGTCCACATCGTCCGTGGCGAAGCCGAAAACGACGCCTTCAACCGTCTGGTGCTGACGGCCGGTCTGCCGTGGCGCGACGTGGCGCTGCTGCGTGCCTACGCGCGTTACCTGAAGCAGATCCGTCTGGGCTTCGACCTGGGTTACATCGCCAGCACGCTGAACAACCACGCTGACATCGCTCGCGAGCTGACGCGTCTGTTCAAGACCCGCTTCTACCTGGCGCGCAAGCTCAGCGGCGGCGACCTCGACGACATGCAGCAGCGTCTGGAGCAGGCGATTCTGACCGCGCTGGACGGCGTGCAAGTGCTCAACGAAGACCGGATCCTGCGTCGCTACCTTGACCTGATCAAGGCGACCATGCGCACCAACTTCTATCAGACCGACGCCAACGGCCAGAGCAAGAGCTACTTCAGCTTCAAGTTCAACCCGCGCCTGATCCCAGAGCTACCGAAGCCAGTGCCGAAGTTCGAAATCTTCGTCTACTCGCCACGCGTCGAAGGCGTGCACCTGCGCTTTGGCAACGTGGCCCGTGGCGGCCTGCGCTGGTCCGACCGTGAGGAAGATTTCCGCACCGAAGTGCTGGGTCTGGTCAAAGCACAGCAAGTGAAGAACTCGGTCATCGTGCCGGTCGGCGCTAAGGGCGGCTTCCTGCCCCGTCGTCTGCCGACCACCGGGACCCGCGATGAAATCCAGGCCGAAGCGATTGCCTGCTACCGCCTGTTCATTTCCGGTCTGCTGGACATCACCGATAACCTGAAAGAAGGCGCACTGGTGCCGCCGGCCAACGTCGTGCGCCACGACGACGATGACCCGTACCTGGTCGTCGCCGCCGACAAAGGCACCGCGACCTTCTCCGACATCGCCAACGGTATCGCCATCGACTACGGCTTCTGGCTCGGCGACGCCTTCGCTTCCGGCGGCTCGGCGGGTTACGACCACAAGAAAATGGGCATCACCGCCAAGGGCGCGTGGGTCGGCGTGCAGCGCCACTTCCGCGAGCGCGGCATCAATGTGCAGCAGGACAGCATCAGCGTGATCGGCGTCGGCGACATGGCCGGCGACGTGTTCGGCAACGGCCTGTTGATGTCCGACAAGCTTCAGCTGGTGGCGGCCTTCAACCACCTGCATATCTTCATCGATCCGAATCCGGACCCGGCGAGCAGTTTTGTCGAGCGTCAGCGTCTGTTCGACCTGCCGCGTTCGGCGTGGACCGATTACGACACCAGCCTGATGTCCGAAGGCGGCGGTATCTTCCCGCGCAGCGCGAAAAGCATCGCGATCACCCCGCAGATGAAAGCACGCTTTGACATCACCGCTGACAAGCTGACCCCGACCGAACTGATGCACGCGCTGCTCAAGGCGCCAGTGGATCTGCTGTGGAACGGCGGCATCGGCACCTACGTCAAGGCCAGCACCGAATCCCACGCGGACGTCGGCGACAAGGCCAACGATGCACTGCGCGTCAACGGCAATCAGCTGCGCTGCAAAGTGGTGGGCGAGGGCGGCAACCTCGGCATGACCCAGCTGGGCCGTGTCGAATTCGGCCTGATGGGCGGCGCGACCAACACCGACTTCATCGACAACGCCGGTGGTGTGGACTGCTCCGACCACGAAGTAAACATCAAGATCCTCCTGAACGAAGTGGTCCAGGCCGGCGACATGACCGAGAAGCAGCGCAATCTGCTGCTCGAAAGCATGACCGACGAAGTGGGCAACCTCGTTCTCGGCAACAATTACAAGCAGACCCAGGCCCTGTCCCTGGCGGAGCGCCGTGCCTACGAGCGCATCGCCGAGTACAAACGCCTGATGAGCGACCTGGAAACGCGCGGCAAGCTGGACCGTGCCATCGAGTTCCTGCCGGCGGAAGATCAACTGGCCGAGCGCATCGCCGAGAAGAAGGGCCTGACCCGGGCCGAGCTGTCGGTGCTGATTTCCTACAGCAAGATCGACCTCAAGGAAGCGCTGCTGGAATCCCGCGTTCCGGATGACGACTACCTGGCCCGCGACATGGAAACGGCGTTCCCGCCGTCACTGGGCGCGAAGTTCTCCGAGTCGATGCGTCGTCACCGTCTGAAGCGCGAAATCGTCAGCACGCAGATCGCCAACGACCTGGTCAACCATATGGGCATCACGTTCGTGCAGCGGCTCAAAGAGTCGACCGGCATGACCGCTGCCAACGTGGCTGGGGCTTACGTGATCGTGCGTGACATCTTCCACCTCCCGCACTGGTTCCGTCAGATCGAGGCGCTGGACTACAAGGTCCCGGCCGAGATTCAACTGGCGTTGATGGATGAGCTGATGCGTCTGGGCCGTCGCGCGACGCGCTGGTTCCTGCGCAGCCGTCGCAACGAGCTGGACGCGGCCCGTGATGTGGCGCACTTCGGTCCGCACATCGCGGCGCTGGGTCTGAAGCTGGACGAGTTGCTGGAAGGGCCGACCCGTGAGGTCTGGCAGACGCGTTATCAGGAGTACGTGGCGGCGGGCGTGCCGGAGTTGCTGGCGCGGATGGTGGCGGGTACGAGTCATTTGTACACGCTGTTGCCGATCATCGAGGCGTCTGATGTGACCGGTCAGAATGCAGCGGATGTGGCGAAGGTGTATTTCGCGGTGGGCAGTTCGCTGGATGTGACGTGGTATCTGCAGCAGATCAGTGCGTTGCCGGTGGAGAACAATTGGCAGGCGCTGGCCCGTGAGGCGTTCCGTGATGATATCGATTGGCAGCAGCGGGCGATTACGGTGTCGGTGTTGCAGATGGCGAATGGTCCTGCGGATGTCGAGGAGCGTTTGAGTCTGTGGCTGGAGCAGCATTTGCCGATGGTCGAGCGCTGGCGCGCGATGTTGGTGGAGTTGCGTGCGGCAAGCGGTAACGATTATGCGATGTATGCGGTCGCTAACCGTGAGTTGCTGGATCTGGCGATGAGTGGGCAGACGGCTGTGGTGTGATGGTTTAGTCGGCTGTAAACGGAAGCCCCGCGTTGAGAGACGCGGGGCTTTTTTATGGAAGGATTCTTGAGGATGAGGGCCAGGCGCTCGGTGTTGTTTAAACTGTATAGCGATTAAAGCTATGAACGCTATTTCGAAAGGGTCCATGTATATACTTTACGCCAACGACTATTTGCGTTAGTTTTTTAATTCAAATAAGGAGATGTCATATGGACGCGAATATTGCAAAACAGCTAGAGGTTAGCCTAGACAAGGTTGATTCTGAGCCGGCAGAAATCTTTTTAGATAAGGATGGTGATGGTAACCGAATAAAATTGCACTATGCTTATCTGACTAAAAATTATCTTTATGGAAATAATGTCCGGGGAGAGACCAAGCCTACAGACTGGGTGCTCCGAATCGACTTTAACGCTGGCTTCAACCTGACGCCTGGCGATCATCAGATTCCGGTAGATCGGGTATCCATATTACTCGTCGAGGGAGGTAGCTTTCATTACACCAGCGGTGGAATGGGGCTTGATGGCACCCTCCATATAGACGGAATAAATCTTGAGACCGGTACAGTTGATGGCTATATCACGGATTTGGTAGCAGGTGGTAGTGGTCGACCCGACGGAACGCCAATGCCTTCAGCACATATCAAGAAGATCACTTTCAAATCCCCTGTTAGCGTGTGACAGGATAATGCTTTCGGCTGTTACCCTGTGAATCAGTGGTAATAGAATAGGTCGCTCTCTCGTTGTAGAGTTTTTTCGATGGGACGGGCTTCATCCGGGAAGACGCTCGCTCAGGCAAGCGAAGGTTGATGACACGACACCGTTCTTTTAAGAGCGAGCTTGCTCGCAAATGCTGTTGATCGTTCAAGGGGATTTAGTGGGACTGATTTATTTACTACGCTTCACCGTAAATTAATTCGCTCCCGAATTATGCCCTTCCGCTGAGTCAGGATGATTGTACCCACGCGCCGCGTGGGTATGCAGCCTGTGACACTCAGCGTCGCTCTTTCTAAAGCGCGGTTATTTCAATCGCGCCATGCTGATGGCGTCGACGAGGACGCCGTCGCGTATGGCGTAGTCCCGCAGGCGGCCTTCGGTTTCGAAGCCGAATTTGCGGTACAGCGCCAAAGCGGCTTCGTTATCGGCAAACACGGTGAGTTCAACTCGGTGTAGGTTCATCCAGTTGTCCGCGACTTCAAGCACGGCGGCCATCAGCCGCGACCCCACCCCTTTGCCCTGCCACCCCGCCGCCACGCCCATGCCGATGGCGCCCACATGACGCTGGCGAATGCGCGCGTATTGTTCCAGACCGATGTTGCCAATCACATGACCCTGATGCAAAGCGACCAGCTTCACCGAACGGTCATCCGCCCCCGCCAGCCGTTTGCGCCAGACATCGGCCGACTGATACGGCATCTGAAGCACCTGACGACACACACTGGGGTCGTTATACAACGCAGTGACACCCTCGATATGGGCCTCGGTAAAACGATGGATCACCACCTGATCAACAGCAACATTCACTGGATTCGTCCTTTGAAAACAGAAAGAGGGGACAGTCTAAGCGGCTGACTGCGGACCTGGCTACGGCTACCAGGGTGCACAATCAACAGCATTCGCGAGCAAGCTCGCTCCCACGGGGACGGCGTCGCTTCATCGGCCTTCGCCCGCCTGAACTGGCGCCTTCCCGGCTAAAGCCGGTCCCACTAAAAGCAACGCATGCAGCCAGTGGGGCCGTCTTCCCGGCTAAAGCCAGTCCTACAAAAAGCATGCGCTCTGTCAGTAGGACCGGCTTTAGCCGGGAAGCTTTTGATCTGCTTTTGATCTGCTTTTCGCTTTTGATCTTCATACACAAAAAGCCCATTCACCGCCAAACGCGACTTTGGTGCAGGCTGAACGCAGGTCTCGTGGAGTGGGCCGAGCGGCATGGATGCCGAGAGAGCCGCCCCCCGCCATGGATGGCGGATGGCGGCGGGCCCACGGAGCGAGACCGGAGTGAAGGAACCCCGAGGAACGAGGGGCCCAGCCGAGAGCAGGCACCCTTGGTTACTTGGGGTGCTTTTCCAAGTAACTCGCCGAAGGCGAAACAGTCTGCCCCCAAGCAGACCCTATCAGCGTCAACGCACAATTCCCGGCTGGAGCCGGTCCTACTAATACACTAGCCATAAAAAAACCCCGCCGAAGCGGGGTTCTCTCAACACGGTCTCAGCTATTAAGCCTGAACAACCGGGATATTAGCGTTCGCTGCAGCCTCACGGAATTCCGCGATCTGATCGAAGCTCAAGTAACGGTAAACATCGGCAGCCATACTGTCGATCTTGCCCGCGTACTCCATATACTCCTCGACCGTCGGCAGACGACCCAGAATCGACGCCACCGACGCCAACTCAGCCGACGCCAGATACACGTTCGCCCCATCACCCAAACGGTTCGGGAAGTTACGGGTCGACGTCGACACCACCGTCGAATTCGGCTCAACACGTGCCTGGTTACCCATGCACAGCGAACAGCCCGGCATTTCCATGCGCGCGCCAGCCTTGCCGTAAATGCCGTAGTAACCTTCCTCGGTCAACTGATGAGCGTCCATCTTCGTCGGCGGCGACAGCCACAGACGCGTCGGCAACTGACCCTTCACCTGCTCCAGCAACTTGCCGGCGGCGCGGAAGTGGCCGATGTTGGTCATGCACGAACCGATGAACACCTCGTCGATCTTCTCGCCAGCGACGCTCGACAACAGACGGGCATCGTCCGGGTCGTTCGGCGCGCAGAGCACAGGCTCTTTCACGTCGGCCAGATCGATCTCGATGATCTCGGCGTATTCCGCGTCAGCATCGGCTTCCAGCAGTTCTGGGTTGGCCACCCAGGCTTCCATCGCCTGAGCACGACGCTCCAGGGTACGCGGGTCGCCGTAGCCTTCGCCGATCATCCAGCGCAGCAGGGTGATGTTCGACTTCAGGTACTCGGCGATCGACTCTTTCGACAGCTTGATGGTGCAACCAGCGGCAGAGCGTTCGGCCGAAGCGTCGGACAGTTCGAAAGCCTGTTCGACGGTCAGGGTTTCCAGACCTTCGATCTCCAGAATGCGACCGGAGAACGCGTTCTTCTTGCCTTTCTTCTCGACCGTCAGCAGGCCTTTCTGAATGGCGTAGTACGGAATCGCATGAACCAGGTCGCGCAGGGTGACGCCCGGTTGCAGCTTGCCCTTGAAACGAACCAGGATCGACTCCGGCATGTCCAGCGGCATGACGCCAGTGGCAGCGGCGAACGCGACCAGCCCGGAACCGGCCGGGAACGAGATACCGATCGGGAAACGGGTGTGGGAGTCACCACCGGTACCGACGGTGTCCGGCAGCAGCATGCGGTTCAGCCAGCTGTGGATGATGCCGTCGCCCGGACGCAGGGAAACGCCGCCACGGGTCATGATGAAGTCAGGCAGCGTGTGGTGAGTCTTGACGTCGATCGGCTTCGGATACGCCGCGGTGTGGCAGAACGACTGCATCACCAGATCGGTTGAGAAGCCCAGGCACGCCAGGTCTTTCAGTTCGTCACGGGTCATGGGACCGGTGGTGTCCTGAGAACCGACGGTGGTCATCTTCGGCTCGCAGTAAGTGCCCGGACGGATACCGTCGGTGCCGCAGGCCTTTCCGACCATCTTCTGCGCCAGGGTGAAACCCTTGGTGCTGGCAGCGGGAACGTCAGGCAGCTTGAACAGCGTCGAAGGCGGCAGGCCCAGTTCGGTGCGGGCCTTGCCGGTCAGGCCACGGCCGATGATCAGCGGAATACGGCCGCCAGCGCGGACTTCGTCAAGCAGCACAGGCGTCTTCAGTTCGAAGGTCGCCAGGACTTCGTCGGTGCCATGTTTGGTGACTTTGCCGGCATACGGGTAAACGTCGATGACGTCGCCCATGTTGATGTTCGATACGTCGAACTCGATCGGCAGGGCGCCCGCATCTTCCATGGTGTTGTAGAAGATCGGTGCGATCTTGCTGCCGAAGCAGAAGCCGCCGGCACGCTTGTTCGGCACGTTCGGGATGTCGTCGCCGAAGAACCACAGCACCGAGTTGGTGGCCGATTTACGCGAGGAACCGGTACCGACCACGTCACCGACGTAGGCGATAGGGAAACCCTGGCTGCGCATGTCTTCAATCTGCTGCATCGGACCGATGGAGCCTTGCACGTCAGGGACGATGCCATCGCGGGCCATTTTCAGCATGGCCAGGGCGTGCAGCGGGATGTCCGGGCGGGACCAGGCGTCAGGCGCAGGCGACAGGTCGTCGGTGTTGGTTTCGCCGGTGACCTTGAAGACGCGCAGGCTGATCTTTTCGGCCAGGGTCGGACGCTTCTGGAACCACTCGCCGTCAGCCCAGGACTGCAGCACGCCCTTGGCGTGTGCGTTGCCGTTCTTGGCTTTTTCAGCGACGTCGTGGAAGGCATCGAACATCAGCAGGGTGTGCTTCAGTTGCTCTGCAGCGACGGGTGCCAGCTCGGCGTCGTCCAGCAGATCAACCATGGTCACGATGTTGTAGCCGCCCTGCATGGTGCCGAGCAGTTCGACGGCGCGCTTCTTGTCCAGCAGAGGGGAATGAACTTCGCCCTTGGCCAGGGCAGAAAGGAAACCGGCTTTGACGTAGGCAGCTTCGTCAACGCCCGGTGGAACGCGATTGGTGATCAGGTCAAGCAGGAAAGCTTCTTCGCCAGCCGGTGGGTTTTTCAGCAGCTCGACCAGGCCTGCAGTTTGTTCGGCGTTAAGCGGCTGGGGCACGATACCCTGGGCGGCACGCTCTTCGATGTGTTTACGGTAGGCTTCAAGCACAGTATTACCCTCATCAGTGGTCCCAAATGGGTGTCCGGGACGCTCATCCAGAGAAGGTCCGCATCGGCGCTCTCGAACTTTTTAAAGTTTCTTGGCAGGAAGCTGACGATCTCCAACAGAAGCTGTTTTCAAAGTTTTACGCCTGCATGATCGGTCGGGGAGGGGACGCGAGGGACTCGCGTCAAACCGGACTGCGGGGCGGGCTTTGTACGATAAGTGGCTCGCCGGCTTATCGTAAAAAGCCCTGACTGTGCTCGTGACGCTTTGAAAACAGCTTCCAACGGACATTGGCGCCTTAAAAGGCCCGGTGATTCTACGGTAAAAAACCGCTGAAGTTAAGTTAGCCCCTACAGGTTGAAGGGTGTACCTCGTTAGACAAAGGGCTAACATGCCGGCTTGTTTCGTTCGCCGTCGTGTTCCCTTGCCATGCCCAATCAAATCATCAAGACGCCCTGCGTGGGCCTGTGCTCCACCGTCTACGGCGACCTCGTGTGCCGGGGATGCAAGCGCTTTCACCACGAAGTGATCCACTGGAACGGCTACGACGAGGATGCAAAGCGCGCCGTCTGGCTGCGCCTTGAACAGCTGCTGGTGCAAGTGATGGCGGGGAAAGTCGAGGTGTTCGACCCGGCCAGGCTGCGGGCGCAACTGGAGCAGCGCAAGATTCGCTTCGTTCCCCATCAGTCGGAATATTGCTGGGCCTACCAGCTGATTGCCCGGGGCGCGAGGGTGATCAACCAGCTGGACGCCTACGGCATGGTGCTACTGCCGGAGTTTCGCGACTGGTCGCTGCCTGAGCTGCGCGATGCCATTGATCGGGAATTCTTCCTGCTGTCCGAAGCGCACTACGAGCGCTACATCGCGCCCGGCTTCCTCAAGGATGCGATGGGCGCGGTTTGATCGTGACCTGATTCTCGCGCCCGGTCCCGACAATCCATGCTTTTCATCTGCGCACGCTGGCTCTGCCCGTCAGGCTCCGTATAATGCTGCGCCTTGCCCAGCCAGCCATCCGTGAACCCATGCAGATCTATCCAGAAATCGACGCTTTCCTGCTTTGCCCCACGCCCGACAGTTGGGTTCAGGCCGCCTTGCAGAATCTGGATATCCTGCTGATCGATCACGCCAACAATGAAAAGAAGGCCGCCGGCGCAGCGTTTCAGTTCATGTTCCAGTACAACGACAAGTTCGACCTGCTGGCCAAGATGTCCCGGCTGGCGCGCGAAGAGCTGCGTCACTTCGAACAAGTGATCGGCATCATCAAGAAGCGCGGCATTCCGATGGACAACATCAGCTCGGCGCGCTATGCCGGGTCGCTGCGCAAACTCGTTCGTACCCACAACCCGTATCGCCTGACCGACGCGCTGGTCGTCGGCGCCATCGTCGAAGCGCGCTCGTGCGAACGCTTCGCCGCCCTAGTGCCGCATCTGGACGAAGACCTGTCGAAGTTCTACGCCAGCCTGCTCAAGTCCGAAGCCCGGCATTTTCAGGACTACCTGAAACTCGCCTACACCTACGGCACTGAAGCGGACGTCGACGCCAAGATCGAAGAAATCCGCCTGGCCGAGCGCGAGCTGATCCTGAGCCCGGATGAAGATTTCCGCTTCCACAGCGGTGTGCCGGCGCTCTAAGCCACTCTAGAAACCTACCCATTCAGCAGGCGAACTACGTTCGTCCGAATTCGCGCACCCTAAATATTGTTTCATTGTGTGTTTACTGCCTAGGCAGTAAGATCCCCTCCATTCACTGCCTAAGCAGATAATGGGTGGCTATCAATGGCGCATTTCACTCCTGAAAATTTTCACGACAGTCTGCTGGGCATGTTGCTGGGCCGGACTGAACAATTGAAAAACCGCATCCTCGACCGGCATCTCGAGCCTCACGGCGTCACTGCGCAGCAGTTCAAAGTGCTGGTAATGATCGCGCGTTTCTGCGCTGAGACCCCGGCCGACATCTGCCGCATGTTGAATCTCGACAGTGGTTCGATGACCCGGATGCTCGACCGTCTGGAGCAGAAAAACCTGCTGTCCCGCGCGCGCTCGGAATCCGATCGGCGTCAGGTGCAACTGGTGCTGACCGAGGAAGGCAAGGCGCTCTCCGACCTGTTGCCGGAAATCGGCGCACACGCGATGAACGAGATGGTTGGCGTGCTGGAAGACAGCGAGCTGCTGGCCCTGGAAAAGATTCTGACGAAAATTCTGGTTGCCTCGGGCGACCCCATCACGATTGCCCGGATTGCCGAACAATGATCACTCACCTTCAGCGGGGCTCGACCCTGCGCACGTCCCTGAGCCTGATAGTCGTGGCACTGGTGCTGGCCGGTTGCGCCAGTTCCAAAGGCCTGAAAACCGAAGCCGTCGGCATCGATGCCAACAGTCTGCAGACCGCTCAAAGCCTCAATGGCATCACCCTGTCGCCGGCCGCCTGGCCGAAGCGCGACTGGTGGACCAGCCTGGGCGATCCACAACTCAATAGCCTGATCACCGAAGCACTGCGCGACAGTCCGGACATGCAGATCGCTGCCGCCCGGACCCATCAGGCGACCGCGCAGGCCTATGCCGCCGACGCCGAACGCATGCCGACCGTGGATGCCGACGCCAGCGTCAGCCGTTCGCGACTGGCCCGTGATCAGGACCCGACCGGGGCAGGCGGGCGCTACAGCACTTTGCGCAGCCTGAGCGCCGGCTTCAATTACAACTTTGACCTGTGGGGCGGCCAGCGTGCGGCCTGGGAAGCGGCGTTGGGCCAGGCCCGTGCCAGTGAAGTCGACCAGCAAGCAGCGCAATTGACCCTCGCCGCCGATGTCGCCCGCGCTTACAGCGACCTGGGCCAGGCCTACATCGTCCGTGACTTGGCGGCCGAAGACCTCAAGCGCACAAGTCAATTGCTTGACCTGGGATCGCGACGCTTCAAGTCGGGCATCGACAGCGAGTACCAGTACGAGCAGACCCAGAGCCTGGAAGCCAACTCTCGCGAGTCGTTGGCGGACGCGGAAAAAAGCCTGCGCAGCGCCAAGATCCAGCTGGCGGTGCTGATGGGCAAAGGCCCGGACCGTGGCGAACAACTGAGCCGACCTGCGGTGCTGCAACCTGCTGTCGTGGCCCTGCCGTCGGTGGTGCCCGCTGAGTTGCTGGGCCGTCGCCCGGACCTGGTGGCAGCGCGCTGGCGGGTTGAAGCGGCGAGCAAGAACATCGACGTCAGCAAGACCAACTTCTACCCGAACCTCAACCTGAGTGCGTCGGCGGGTGTTGAGTCGCTGCTGGGTGATGCGATGTTCGGCTCGGCCAGTCGCTTCTTCAACGTCGCGCCGACGGTGTCGCTGCCGATCTTCGACGGCGGCCGTCGCCGTGCCGATCTGGATGCGCGGGACGCCGACTATGACCTCGCCGTGGCGCAGTACAACAAGACGCTGGTCCGGGCGCTGGGGGATGTCAGCGATGGCATCGGTCAGTTGCGCGACATCCGCCGTCAGATCGAAGCGCGCCAGCAGGCGACCGACGTGATTCAGAAATCCTACGACACCGTCGTTCAGCGCTACTCCTCGGGGATCGGCAACTACCTGGACGTGCTGAGCGTCGAGCAACAACTGCTGCAATCGCAACGCCAACAGGCTGATCTCAACGCGGAACGAATCGATCTTTCGATCCAGTTGATGCAGGCCCTCGGGGGAGGCTTCGAAGACAGCAAGCCCGGCGACAACGCCGCCCCGGTCGTCCCGTCAACTGCTTCGCTGACTCATTAAGGTAATCGTCATGGCCACTGCCACTACCGACAACAACGCTACAAACGAAGAAAAGGACGTCAACGCCTCCGCGCCTGACAAGGCCGCTGACAAGGCCGCCGAGCAGACCAAACCGACCAAGAACCCGCGCAAGCGCAAGCTGCTGTTGCTCGGCCTGCTGCTGATCGTGGTGCTTGGCGTCCTTGGCGTCTGGGCCTGGTACGAAATGTACGGTCGCTGGAGCGAGAGCACCGACGATGCCTATGTAAACGGCAACGTCGTGGAGATCACCCCCCAAGTCACCGGCACCGTGGTCAGCATCGGCGCCGACGATGGCGACCTGGTCCGCGAGGGGCAGGTGCTGGTGCAGTTCGACCCTAATGACGCCGAAGTGGCGCTGCAAAGTGCCGAAGCCAATCTGGCAAAAGTAGTGCGTCAGGTGCGTGGCCTGTACAGCAACGTCGACGGCATGAAAGCGCAACTGGCCGCCCAGCGCGCCGAAGTGCAGAGAGCCCAGGACAACTTCAACCGTCGTCGCAGTCTGGCGGCCGGCGGGGCGATTTCCCAGGAAGAGCTGTCCCACGCCAAGGATGACCTGACCACCGCGCAGAATGCGTTGACCAACATTCAGCAGCAGCTGGCAACCAGCACTGCGCTGGTGGACGACACTCAGGTCTCTTCGCACCCGGACGTCAAATCGGCGGCCGCGCAACTGCGTCAGGCTTACCTGAGCAATGCGCGCAGCACGCTGATCGCGCCGGTCACCGGTTACGTCGCCAAGCGCACCGTGCAACTGGGTCAGCGGGTTCAGCCGGGCACAGCGCTGATGGCGGTGATTCCCCTCGACCAGCTGTGGATCGACGCCAACTTCAAGGAAACCCAGCTCGGCCAGATGCGCATCGGCCAGCCGGTGGACATCGAAGCCGACCTGTACGGCGGCGACGTCAAATACAGCGGCACCGTGGACAGCGTCGGCGCCGGTACCGGCAGTGCGTTTGCATTGTTGCCCGCACAGAACGCCACCGGTAACTGGATCAAGATCGTCCAGCGTATTCCGGTGCGGATTCACATCAACGCCGACGAGCTGGCCAAGCATCCGCTGCGCATCGGCCTGTCGACCACCGTTGACGTGAACCTTCACGACCAGAGCGGTCCGGTGCTGGCGCAGCAACCGCCGAAGCAGCCGCTGTTCACCACCGATGTCTACGCCAAACAACTGGCCGACGCCGACACGATGATCGCCCGCGTGATCCACGAGAACAGCGCGTCAACCAGCGGCAAGACAGCCCAGCGCTGATTCGCCAATCCATCTGCCACGGCCTGTGTGTACAGGCCGTGGTGATCTTTGAGTGTCAAAGGATTCGCGATGAGTACGAACGCTCCCGCTTCTTTTACGCCGCCAAGCCTGTTGCTGACCACCATCGGCCTGTCGCTGGCGACTTTCATGCAAGTGCTCGACACGACCATCGCCAACGTGGCCTTGCCGACCATCTCCGGCAACCTAGGCGTGAGCTCGGAGCAGGGCACGTGGGTCATCACCTCGTTCGCGGTCAGTAACGCCATCGCGCTGCCGCTGACCGGCTGGCTGAGCCGGCGCTTCGGCGAGGTGAAGCTGTTTCTGTGGGCCACGCTGCTGTTCGTCACCGCCTCGTTTCTCTGCGGCATTTCCACCTCGATGCCTGAGCTGGTGGGCTTTCGAGTGTTGCAGGGCATGGTTGCCGGGCCGTTGTACCCGATGACGCAAACGCTGCTGATCGCCGTTTATCCCCCTGCGAAACGGGGGATGGCATTGGCATTGCTGGCGATGGTGACGGTCGTGGCGCCGATTGCCGGGCCGATTCTCGGCGGCTGGATCACCGACAGTTACAGCTGGCCGTGGATCTTCTTCATCAACGTGCCGATCGGACTGTTCGCGGCGTTCGTTGTGCGTCAGCAGATGGCTACCCGGCCGGTCAGCACCAGTCGCCAGCCCATGGATTACGTCGGTCTGATTACGCTGATCATCGGCGTGGGCGCGCTGCAGATCGTGCTCGACAAAGGCAATGATCTGGACTGGTTCGAGTCGAACTTCATCATTATCGGCTCGGTGATTTCGGCGATTGGCCTGGCGGCATTTGTCATCTGGGAAATGACGGATGATCACCCGGTGGTCAACCTGCGGCTGTTTGCGTTTCGCAACTTTCGCTACGGGACGATCTGTCTGGTGGCGGGCTACGCGGGGTTCTTCGGGATCAACCTGATTCTGCCCCAGTGGCTGCAAACGCAGATGGGTTACACGGCGACCTATGCAGGGCTGGCGGTGGCGCCACTCGGGGTGCTGCCAGTATTGATGTCGCCCTTCGTGGGACGTTATGCGCATAAATTCGACTTGCGCCTGCTCGCCGGCCTCGCGTTTCTGGGGATTGGCCTGAGTTGCTTCATGCGAGCAAGTTTCACCAGTCAGGTGGATTTCGAGCACATCGCCCTGGTGCAGTTGTTCATGGGTGCAGGCATTGCGCTGTTCTTCATGCCGACCTTGAGCATCCTGCTTTCCGACCTGCCGCCGTCGCAGATCGCCGACGGCTCGGGGCTGGCGACCTTCCTGCGTAACCTCGGTGGCAGCTTCGCGGCCTCCTTGACTACGTGGATCTGGATCCGCCGCGCCGATCAGCACCACGCCTATCTGAGCGAAAGCGTGAACGCCTACGAGCCAACGACGCGGCATGCGCTGGAGACGCTGGGTGGGGCGAGCAATCAGGCGTATGCACAGCTCGATTCGATGGTCACCAGCCAGGCGTACATGATGTCCACGGTGGACTACTTCTACATGATGGGCTGGGTGTTCCTGTCGCTGATCCTGATCATCTGGCTGGCCAAACCACCGTTTACCGCGAAGGCGGCGCCTGGGGGAGGGCATTGATGCTGGGGCAGGTGGGCTGAGTGCGGGATAAGCACCATTGTCCAGACAGCTGCTGTTTTGAGCTGCAAATACAATACTTGTGGGAGTGACCGGGGTGGCGCTCCACCTTGCTCACGAAGACGGTATTTCAGCCGCTGAAGATTCAGCGGATGTACCGGCCCCTTCGCGAGCAAGCTCGCTCCCACAGGTCCCCCGTCCGACAATCATCGGTCCTCAGCCCTGACGGTCAGGCCTCAAAGGCAAACGACTCCAGGTGAAAGCCCGACTCATCGATCCGCAGCAACCATCCCTCGCGATCCCAATCCCCCAGCACGATGCGCTGCGCCATGGTCTCACCCAGTGGAACGTCGTGAACCGCAGGGCGATGGGTGTGACCATGAATCAGCGTCTTCACCCCCGACTCGTTCATCACCCGCGGCACTTCTTCGGGCGTGACGTCGACAATGTCGCTGGCCTTCATCCGCGTCTGCGCACGGCTTTCGCTGCGTAGCTTGCGCGCCAGCTTGTGCCGTGTGCTCAACGGCAGATGCCGCAGCACCCACAGCGTCAGCGGATGGCGCAGGTAACGGCGCATACGCATGTAGGCTTCGTCCCGCGTACACAGGCTGTCGCCGTGCATCAGCAGCACCGGTTCGCCATTGAAATTCACGACGCTCGGGTCCTTGAGCAGCGTGCAGCCCGCCGCTTTGCAAAACCCCTGACCGATCATGAAGTCGCGATTGCCATGCATCAGGAACACCCGCGTGCCGCTGTCGCTCAGCGTACGCAGCGCCTGGCAAATCGAGCGCTGAAAGGGCGACATGGCGTCATCGCCAATCCAGGCTTCGAAGAAATCCCCAAGGATGTACAGCGATTCAGCCTCGCGCGCGCGCCCATTCAGCAGACCGAGAAACGCCCGGGTAATGTCCGGGCGTCCTTCTTCCAGGTGCAGATCGGAGATCAGCAGTATCACTCAATGATCTCGGCTTTCTCGATGATCACGTCGTCAGCCGGAACGTCTTGATGACCGGCCTTGGACGTGGTGGCGACGCCCTTGATCTTGTCGACCACGTCAGTGCCTTCGACGACGTCAGCGAACACGGCGTAACCCCAACCCTGCACGGTCTTGGCGCTGTGGTTGAGGAAACTGTTGTCGGCGACGTTGATGAAGAACTGCGCCGAGGCTGAATGGGGCTCCATGGTGCGGGCCATGGCCACTGAATACTTCTTGTTCGGCAGGCCGTTGTCAGCTTCGTTCTGGATGCTCGGGCGCTTGTCTTTCTTCTCTTTCATGCCAGGCTCGAAGCCGCCGCCCTGAATCATGAAATTGCCGATCACGCGGTGAAACACGGTGTTTTCGTAGTGGCCTGCTTTGACGTATTCGATGAAGTTGGCGACAGTCAGCGGCGCCTTTTCTGCGTTCAATTGCAGAACGATTTCACCGTGGTTGGTGGTCAGCTTTACTTTCGACATGGTCAGCTCGCTCTTTGAAGTCGTAATGGGAGGCAGTGATCGCAGCAGTCGGCCATCGGAATGCGAGGCCAGTCCTGCGGATTCACTTCAGGCGCGCAGTTTACAGAGGGTAGCCGTTGCTCGGGTAGTTGCGATTGAGCAGCAGGTTCCGCCGCTGACCGGGCGCCCATCTCGGCAGTTTTGTCACAGCGCGCTGTCAGGGGCTTGACAGCTTCGGCTATGATAGGCGCTTTGATTTAACCGGCCTTCCTGGCCGCGACCCGTACAAGGATCCTATGAGCAAGCCCACTCAAGATGCCGCTGCGAATTCCAAGGCAGGCCCAGCCATTCCAACCAACTTCCTGCGCCCCATCGTGCAGGCTGACCTGGATTCGGGCAAGCACACCCAGATCGTGACCCGCTTCCCGCCGGAGCCCAACGGCTACCTGCACATCGGTCATGCCAAGTCGATTTGCGTCAACTTTGGTCTGGCTCAGGAATTCGGCGGCGTCACGCATCTGCGCTTCGACGACACCAACCCGGCGAAGGAAGACCAGGAATACATCGACGCCATTGAAGCCGACGTCAAATGGCTGGGCTTCGAGTGGTCCGGCGAAGTGCGTTATGCCTCGCAGTACTTCGACCAGCTGTACGCCTGGGCGGTCCATCTGATCGAGACGGGCAAGGCCTACGTCGATGACCTGACCCCCGAGCAGGCTCGCGAATACCGCGGCACCCTGACCGAGCCGGGCAAGAACAGCCCGTTCCGCGATCGTAGCGTCGAAGAAAACCTCGACCTGTTCAGCCGCATGAAGGCCGGCGAGTTCGAAGACGGCGCCCGTGTCCTGCGCGCCAAGATCGACATGGCTTCGCCGAACATGAACCTGCGCGATCCGATCCTCTACCGTATTCGTCACGCCCATCACCACCAGACCGGTGATAAGTGGTGCATCTACCCCATCTACGATTTCACCCACGGTCAATCGGACGCCATCGAAGGCATCACCCACTCGATCTGCACCCTGGAATTCGAGAGCCATCGCCCGCTCTACGAGTGGTTCCTCGATAACCTGCCGGTGCCGTGCAAGCCGCGCCAGTACGAGTTCTCGCGCCTGAACCTGAACTACACCATCACCAGCAAGCGCAAGCTCAAGCAACTGGTCGATGAAAAGCACGTGCACGGCTGGGACGATCCGCGCATGTCGACGCTGTCGGGCTTCCGCCGTCGCGGTTATACACCGGCGTCAATCCGCAATTTCTGCGAAATGATCGGCACCAACCGTTCCGACGGCGTGGTCGATTTCGGCATGCTGGAATTCAGCATCCGTCAGGACCTGGACCACAACGCCCCGCGCGCCATGTGCGTGCTGCGTCCGTTGAAAGTCGTGATCACCAACTACCCGGAAGGCCAGGTCGACCACCTCGAACTGCCGCGCCATCCGCAGAAGGAAGAGCTCGGCGTGCGCAAGCTGCCGTTTTCCCGCGAGATCTACATCGACCGTGACGACTTCATGGAAGAGCCGCCGAAGGGCTACAAGCGCCTGGAGCCGAACGGTGAAGTGCGCCTGCGTGGCAGCTACGTGATTCGCGCCGACGAAGCGATCAAGGACGCCGACGGCAACATCGTCGAGCTGCGTTGCTCCTACGACCCGGAAACCCTGGGCAAGAACCCTGAAGGCCGCAAGGTCAAAGGCGTTGTGCACTGGGTGCCGGCAGCGGAAAGCATCGAATGCGAAGTGCGCTTGTACGACCGTCTGTTCCTGTCGGCAAACCCTGAGAAAGCAGAAGAGGGCAAGACCTTCCTGGACAACATCAACCCAGGCTCCCTGCAGGTGTTGACCGGTTGTCGCGCTGAACCGTCGTTGGCTGACGCTCAGCCGGAAGACCGTTTCCAGTTCGAACGCGAAGGCTATTTCTGCGCGGATCTGAAGGACTCGAAACCCGGTCATCCGGTCTTTAACCGGACTGTGACGCTCCGCGATTCGTGGAGCTAAGGTAGGCAACGTGCTTTCTATCTACAACACGCTCAGCAAGAGCAAAGAAGTCTTCAAACCGCTGGATGGCAACAAGGTGCGCATGTACGTCTGCGGGATGACCGTGTACGACTACTGCCACCTGGGCCACGGCCGCAGCATGGTGGCGTTCGACGTGGTTACCCGCTGGCTGCGTTTCAGCGGCTACGACCTGACCTACGTGCGCAACATCACCGACATCGACGACAAGATCATCAACCGCGCCCGTGAAAACGGTGAAGCGTTCGATGCCCTGACCGCGCGCATGATCGACGCGATGCACGAGGACGAAGCGCGCCTGAACATCCTCAAGCCGGACATGGAGCCGCGCGCCACCGATTACATCGGCGGCATGCACGACATGATCCAGCGCCTGATCGACAAGGGCTATGCCTACGCACCGGGCAATGGCGACGTGTATTACCGCGTCGGCAAATTCCTCGGCTACGGCAAGCTGTCGCGCAAGAAGATCGAAGACCTGCGCATCGGTGCGCGGATCGAAGTCGACGAAGCCAAGGACGACCCCCTGGATTTCGTGCTGTGGAAAGGCGTCAAGCCGGGCGAACCGAGCTGGGAATCGCCGTGGGGCGCCGGGCGTCCGGGCTGGCACATCGAATGCTCGGTGATGTCCACCTGCTGCCTGGGTGAGACCTTCGACATTCATGGTGGCGGTAGCGATCTGGAATTCCCGCACCACGAAAACGAGATTGCCCAGAGCGAAGCCGCAACCGGCAAGACCTACGCCAACGCCTGGTTGCACTGCGGCATGATCCGCATCAATGGCGAGAAGATGTCCAAGTCCTTGAACAACTTCTTCACCATTCGCGACGTGCTGGATAAATACCACCCGGAAGTGGTGCGTTACCTGCTGGTGTCGAGCCACTACCGCAGCGCGATCAACTATTCCGAAGACAGTCTGAAGGAATCGAAAGGCGCGCTGGAGCGGTTCTATCACGCGCTCAAAGGCTTGCCGGTCGCTGAGCCTGCGGGTGGTGAGGCGTTCGTCGAGCGTTTTTCGAATGCCATGAACGACGACTTCGGGACCCCGGAAGCCTGCGCCGTGCTGTTCGAGATGGTCCGCGAGATCAACCGTCTGCGCGACAGCGATGTCAACGCAGCGGCAGGTCTGGCGGCTCGCTTGAAGGAGCTGGCCAGTGTGTTGGGCGTGTTGCAACTGGAAGCCGATGACTTCCTGCGCGCCGGCGCTGAAGGGCGGGTGGATGCCGCCGAAGTCGAAGCCTTGATCGCCGCACGCCTGCAGGCGCGCGCTGACAAGAACTGGGCTGAAGGCGACCGCATCCGCGATCAACTCACCGCCATGGGCGTGGTGCTGGAAGACAGCAAGGGCAGCACGACATGGCGGTTGGCGGATTGATCAGCCGCGCACACGGTTGATGTGGGAGCGACCGGGGTGGCGCTCCACCTTGCTCGCGAAGGCGGCGTTTCGAACGCTGAATATTTGGCGGATGTACTGGCCTCTTCGCGAGCAAGCTCGCTCCCACAGTTCATCTGTCACCCGTTACATCTGCGGTGATTGTTCCCGTTCTGGGTGGAACAATCAGTCTCACGAAGTTCGTTTGGCAAATTGTTGATGTCGACTGACCTGCTGCTTTTGGCGCCTAGGTGCTTTAGGCCAGAACAGCAAGTGACGTGTACCTGGCAACCATCGCGTCTGACGTAATTAGCTTCATCGGTTCAGTAATGGCGGCAGCAACGATTAGCCTATCGAATGGGTCGCGATGATGGTGTTCCAGATCTTTGACTGCGATTGCATGTTCAACGCTGACAGGGAGCTCGATAAAGCCGCTGTCTCGGCAGTACTCGCGAATCTCCTCGAGATCGGCCGTTAGTTTCCCCAAGCCAATCTTTATCGACATCTCCCAAAACGTGGCGGCGCTGATGTAAACCTCAGTAGCGGTTTCGATCAGTTTTTTTGCTTTAGGAGAAAGCTTCGGGTCGTCAGTCAGAGCCCACAGAAGAATATGAGTATCCAGCAGTATCCTCATGGGCGACTGCCTTCGAAATCATCCAGCACAGAGTCAGAAAGCGGTGCATCGAAGTCGTCCGGTAGTTGGAGAATACCTTTCATAGCACCGATGCGTTTACCGGTGGGCCGCCCGATCGGGACGAGGCGCGCCATTGCGCGACCATGTTTAGCGATCGTGATGGTCTGGCCCGCCGCAGCGTCATCTACCAGTTTTGACAGGTTGTCCTTGGCCTCACCGAGGGGGACGATAATCATGACGTATGCTCGCATTCGGAAATATTGGCCAAATATAGCCATATAATTCTTCTTGCCCAAGCCACCGTTACATTTCTGTGCTGATTGTGGAGACGCCCCGCGTGGGAATGCCTCGTCTGACACTCCGCATCCCGGTTTTGCTGGCTCTGCGCGCTAGCGACAAACCCCAATCAAAACCCCTGTTCCCGCAGTCGCTTGTACAGCGTATTCCGGCTCACCCCCAGCCGCTTCGCCAGCTGCGAGATATTTCCGCCTGCCGCCTGCAACAACTCGCTCAGTTCCTCAGGCGTATCCAGCGCAGCCTTGCGGTTGAGCACTGTCTCGGGCTCGACACGTTCACACCCCATCGCCAAGTCCGCAAAAAAGTCTTCCGGCAGATGCTCGGTGGAGATCGGCTGATCGTCGGCGAGCGCCAACGCCACCTGAATCACGTTGCTCAACTGCCGCAGGTTTCCCGGCCACGGGTGCCGTTCGAACAGCTCCATCACCTGAGGCTCGAAGCCCGCTGTCTGCTGCGGTTCGCGGTGCTGTTCCCAGATGGCACGCACCAGCGCGGGCTTGTCGCTGCGATCCCGCAGCGGCGGCAGCTCCAGGTTCAGGCCACTGATGCGGTAGTACAAATCCTGTCGAAACCGCCCGTTCTGCACATGCTCGCGCAGTGAACAATGGGTCGCGGAAATTACCCGGATGTCCACCGGGTACAACTCGCTGCTGCCCACCGGCTGCACGCACCGCTCCTGCAACACCCGCAGCAAGCGCGCTTGAACCGGCAGCGGCATGTCGCCGATCTCGTCGAGGAACAGCGTGCCTTTGTCCGCCTTGCGGATCAGCCCGATGCTGCCTTTATGGTGAGCCCCGGTGAACGCGCCTTTTTCGTAGCCAAACAGTTCGGCTTCGACCAGCTCCGACGGGATCGCTGCGCAGTTCACGGCAATCATGGGCTGATCGGCGCGGGAGCTGGCACGGTGCAGGGCCTTGACGAACACTTCCTTGCCCACACCCGTTTCACCGAGGATCAACAGCGGGACGTTCTTCTCCAGCAGTCGCTGACCCTGGCGCGCCGCTTTCTCAACCCGCTCATCACCCAGCCCTGGCTCACTGGCGCCAACGGTGACCGACCGTGACACAACCGGTACTTGCACCGGAGTTGGCACCGGCACCGTTCTGAGCTTGAGCACCGGCGCCTTCGGCCGCTTCAGCACGCAATGAAAACGGTTGTGGCCCGAGGCCTGAAGCGGAAAGGGCTGGCCTTCCATTTGATCTAGCAGGTCGGTGATCGGCGCCTTGAACAGGTTTTCGATGTTGGCGTTGAGCAGGCTGACGCCCAGCAGATTGTCGGCACGGCGGTTGGCGCAGAGCACCCGGCCGCTTTCGTCGAACACCAGCAGCCCGGCCCACTGGCTGTCGAGGTTGTTCAGGCCGGTGTTGAACACCAGCTGGAAATGGCTGTGCTGGAACTGGTCGAGGATCAGTCGGTTTTCGATGGTCTGGCCCATCATCTTGACCATCCCCAGGGTGTGGGAGGGCGGCAGGAAGCTGTCGCTGGACACATCGAGCACCGCGATCATCCGCCGCGACGCATCGAAAATCGGCGCTGCCGACCCGGTCATGAAACGGTTGGCCTTGAGAAAGTGTTCATCGTGTTCAATGTGAACAGCCTGTTCACAGGCCAGGGCCGTGCCGATGGCATTGGTGCCGGCGCCTTGCTCCAGCCAGCTGGCGCCGGCGACGAAACCCGGTTGTTGATCCGGCTCGACGAAGCGCTTGTTGCCCCAGGAATTGAGCACCTGGCCTTGCTGATCGGCGAGCAGGATCAGGCAATTGGAATTGCTCAGGATGTTCTCGTAGAAGGGCAGCACCTGCTGATGGGTGGTCTGCACCAGTGAATGATGGCGCTCGAGCAGTTGCGAAACCTGCTGATCGGGCAGGCGACCGAAAGACGGGCGTGACTGATGGTCGAGGCCGAACTCGCGGCAACGGGCCCACGAGTCCTGAATGATGCTGTCGTGGCTGGGGGATGCGCCTGCTGTGGCCATGAAATGGCTCCGTCCGAGTACTTTTATTTATTGTTGTCGAGATGCCGCTAGGCAGAGCATCCCTGCTCGAAAACGTCCACCCATTGTTGTTCAGGATTGTTCAAAGTCAATGTTCATTTTGTTCAGGTGTTCAGCCTTTCCTGTTCATTTATGTTCATCAACGAATGCCGATCTGTGCGGCAAATTGTCGCAACTGCTCTAGTCCGCGTATTCCAGCCAGAAAGCGCCTGAGCAGGCGGGTTGGCACGATTGTCGCTATCCAACAAGCGGTCAGCACAATCGGTCAACGGATGTCGCGACCTGCCATACGGCACATACGCAACACCCCGAACAAAACAAATAAAAAGGGCACGCCATGTCTCTCACGCTTGAGCACGTCAGCCGCGCCGTCGACGGTCAGATCTGGATCGACGATGCTTCGCTGAGCTTTGAACCCGGCTCATTCAACGTATTGCTGGGGCGCACCTTATCAGGCAAAACCAGCCTGATGCGCTTGATGGCCGGTCTGGACAAGCCAGACAGCGGCCGGGTACTGATGAATGGCAAAGATGTCACCCAGGTCGCGGTGCGTCATCGCAACGTCTCGATGGTTTATCAGCAGTTCATCAACTATCCGAGCATGACCGTCTACGACAACATCGCCTCGCCGCTGCGCCAGGCCAAGATGTCGAAGGACGAAATCGAGCGCCGGGTTCGCGAAACCGCGAAGATGCTGCGCATCGAAAAATTCCTCAGCCGTCATCCCCTCGAATTGTCCGGCGGCCAGCAGCAGCGCACGGCCATGGCGCGGGCGCTGGTCAAGGACGCCGAGCTGATTCTGTTCGATGAGCCGCTGGTCAACCTCGACTACAAGCTGCGTGAAGAGCTGCGTCAGGAAATGCGCCAGCTGTTCGAAACGCGCAATACCATCGCTATCTACGCCACCACCGAGCCGAACGAAGCGCTGGCGCTGGGCGGGACCACCACGATTCTGCACGAAGGCCGCGTGATCCAGAGCGGCCGGACGCCCGAGGTGTATCACCAGCCGAAAACCGTGCTGGCCGCCGAGTTGTTCTCCGAGCCGCCGATCAACCTGATGCCCGGTCGCATCGAAGGCAACGAAGTCAGCTTCGCCAACTTCGTGCACTTCCCGCTGAACGTCGACCTGCGCACCATCGGCGACGGCGAGTACCGCTTTGGCGTGCGCCCGAGCCACCTGAGTCTGGTGCCGTCCAACGACGACGACCTCGAGCTGGCGGTGACCGTCGAGCTTGCCGAGATCAGCGGTTCGGAAACCTTCCTGCACGTGCGCAACGAGCATTTCTCGCTGGTGCTGCATTTGCCGGGCGTCCATGAGTACGACGTGGACACGCCTATTCGCGTGTACATCCCGACTCACAAACTGTTCGTATTCGATCAGCAGGGCGGCCTGATTCAGGCGCCGGGCCTGCGCATGGCGAGGGTTGCCTGATGGCCGAGATCCGCTTGCAAAAACTCGCGCACAGCTACAGCGCCAATCCGACCGGCCCTGAAGACTATGCCATCCGGGAAATGACCCACATCTGGGAGCAGGGCGGTGCGTATGCCTTGCTCGGCCCGTCCGGCTGCGGCAAATCGACCCTGCTCAATATCATCTCCGGCCTGCTCAGCCCGTCCGAAGGCAAGGTCATGTTCGACACCACGGTGGTCAACGACATGTCGCCGGAGGAGCGCAACATCGCTCAGGTTTTCCAGTTTCCGGTGGTCTACGACACCATGACGGTGTACGACAACCTCGCGTTTCCGCTGCGCAATCAGGGCATGCCGGAAGCGAAAGTAAAGATCAAGGTGCAGGAAATCGCCGACGTGCTGGATCTGCAGCCGTTGTTGAGCAAGAAAGCCAAAGGCCTCACCGCTGACGAAAAACAGAAAGTCTCCATGGGCCGCGGACTGGTCCGCGATGACGTGTCGGCGATTCTGTTCGACGAACCGCTGACCGTGATCGACCCGCACCTGAAGTGGAAGCTGCGCCGCAAGCTCAAGCAGATTCATGAGCAGTTCAACATCACCATGGTCTACGTCACCCACGATCAGTTGGAGGCTTCGACCTTCGCCGACAAGATTGCGGTGATGTACGGCGGCCAGATCGTCCAGTTCGGCACCCCACGCGAACTGTTCGAAAAGCCGCACCACACCTTCGTCGGCTACTTCATCGGCAGCCCGGGTATGAACCTCATCGAGGTCAAGCCTGAAGCCGGCGGCGTGGGCTTTGGCGGCATTCATCTGCCGTTGTCCGAAGCCTTGCAGCAGCGCCTGGCCGCCACTCAGTGGAGCACGTTGAAAGTCGGGATTCGTCCCGAGTTCGTGCACGTCTGGGACGGCCCGGTTGATGACGCCATGCAGGCTGAAGTGACCTACGTCGAGGACCTGGGGACCTACAAGATCCTCACCCTGAAACTGGCCGGCCAGCTGTTGAAAGTGCGCGTGCAGGAAGACAAGCCGGTGCCCCAGGGCCAGGCCTGGATCAGTTTCCCCGCGCAATGGCTGATGCTCTACGCCGATGAATTTCTGCTGGAGGCCGCGGCGAACACACTGCCGGCCAGCGAGGTGTCCCATGACTAAAGTGCAAAACAACAAGGCCTGGTGGCTGGTGCTGCCGGTGTTCCTGCTGGTGGCGTTCAGCGCCATCATTCCGATGATGACCGTGGTCAACTATTCGGTGCAGGACATCTTCGACCAGTCCAGCCGTTATTTCGTCGGCGCCGACTGGTTCCGGCAAGTGCTGCAGGACCCGCGCCTGCATGACTCGCTGCTGCGTCAGTTCATCTACTCCGCCTGCGTGCTGCTGATCGAAATCCCGCTGGGCATCGGCATCGCCCTGACCATGCCGACCAAGGGACGCTGGTCGTCGGTGTGCCTGATCGTCATGACCATTCCGCTGCTGATCCCCTTCAACGTGGTCGGCACGATCTGGCAGATCTTCGGCCGTGGCGACATCGGTCTGCTGGGCTGGATCCTCAACGATGTGCTGGGCATCAGCTACAACTACGCGGCCAATGCGTCGGACGCCTGGGTGACCGTGCTGGTCATCGACGTCTGGCACTGGACCTCGCTGGTGGCGTTGCTGTGCTATTCGGGTCTGCGCGCCATTCCGGACGTGTACTACCAGGCGGCGCGGATTGATCGGGCATCCAACTGGGCGGTGTTCCGACACATCCAGCTGCCGAAGATGAAGAGCGTGCTGCTCATCGCGGTGATGCTGCGCTTCATGGACAGCTTCATGATCTACACCGAGCCGTTCGTGCTGACCGGTGGCGGTCCGGGCAACTCGACGACCTTCCTCAGCCAGACCCTGACGACCATGGCTCTCGGCCAGTTCGACCTGGGCCCTGCGGCGGCGTTCTCGCTGGTGTATTTCCTGATCATTCTGTTGGTGTCGTGGGTGTTCTACACCGCCATGACCCACAGCGAAAAGAACTGAGGAGCGCCCATGAACAAGCGCGAGAAAGTGTCGTTCAAAAAGCTCATACCGCTGTGGATCTACCTGCTGTTTCTGCTGGTGCCGATCTACTGGCTGGTCAACATGTCGTTCAAGACCAACACCGAAATCCTCGGCGGCCTGACCCTGTTCCCACAGGATTTCACGCTCGCGAACTACAAGGTGATCTTCACCGACGAAAGCTGGTACAGCGGCTACATCAACTCGCTGTACTACGTCTGCCTGAATATGGTGATATCGCTGAGCGTCGCATTGCCTGCGGCCTACGCGTTTTCACGCTATCGTTTCCTCGGCGACAAACACTTGTTCTTCTGGCTCCTGACCAACCGGATGGCGCCACCTGCGGTTTTCCTGCTGCCATTCTTCCAGCTGTATTCGTCCATCGGCCTGTTCGACACGCACATTGCGGTAGCGTTGGCGCACTGCCTGTTCAACGTGCCGCTGGCGGTGTGGATTCTGGAAGGCTTCATGTCCGGCGTTCCCAAGGAAATTGACGAAACGGCCTACATCGACGGCTATAGCTTTCCCAAGTTCTTCGGCAAGATTTTCATCCCGCTGATTGGCTCGGGCATCGGTGTGACGGCGTTCTTCTGCTTCATGTTCTCCTGGGTCGAGTTGCTGCTGGCGCGGACGCTGACCTCGGTTAACGCCAAGCCGATCGCGGCAGTCATGACCCGCACCGTTTCGGCGTCGGGGATCGATTGGGGGGTGCTGGCGGCGGCGGGGGTGTTGACCATTCTGCCGGGCATGCTGGTTATCTGGTTCGTTCGTAATCACGTGGTCAAGGGCTTCGCTCTTGGTCGTGTCTGAGGAGTCGAAAAATGGAGTGGATGTCCTGGACCCTGCCAACTGCTATTTTCTTTGCGTCCATCGCTGCGATTCTGGTTGCGATGACGGCCTGGGAACTGCGTTCGGCGAGCATTGAACGTCGTGGTTTTCTACCGATTGCCACCACACGCGGCGATCGTCTGTTCATCGGCCTGCTCGGAAGTGCCTACCTGCATCTGCTGGTCATCGGCGCGACGAGCTGGGATATCTGGGTGGCCTCCGGGCTTTCCCTGGTCTGGCTGTTGGTAGTGATGCGTTGGGGTTGAGAAGGTTTAAGCGAAGGTTGAAACGCGGGATCACATAAGAATCAACACAAGAGGTGTCTATGTTCAATAAGAAAAACAAGCTGCGACATAGTGTGACGGTAGCGACGATGGTAATGCTCAGTGGCTTGAGCGTGTCGGCCTGGGCCGACCAGTACGAGGATGCGGCCAAGAAGTGGGCCGACAGCGAGTTCAAGCCGAGCACGCTCTCCGATGCCGAGAAGCTCAAGGAACTGGAGTGGTTCATCAAGGCCGCCGAGCCGTTCCGCGGCATGGACATCAAGGTGGTTTCCGAAACCTTGACCACCCATGAATATGAATCCAAAACCCTGGCCAAGGCGTTCACCGAAATCACCGGCATCAAGGTCACCCACGACCTGCTGCAGGAAGGCGACGTGATCGAGAAGCTGCAGACCGCCATGCAGTCCAACCAGAGTATCTATGACGGCTGGGTCAACGACTCCGACCTGATCGGTACGCACTTCCGCTACGGCAAGGCGATGTCTCTGACAGACCTGATGGCCAGCCCGGAAGGGGCGAAAGTCACTTCTCCGACGCTTGACCTGAAGGACTTCATCGGTACCTCGTTCACCACGTCGCCTGAAGTCAAAGACGCGTCCGGCAAAGTCATCACGCCGGCCAAGCTGTATCAACTGCCTGATCAACAGTTCGCCAACCTGTACTGGTTCCGCGCCGACTGGTTCGAGCGTCCTGATCTGAAAGAGAAGTTCAAAGCCAAATACGGCTACGAGCTGGGCGTTCCGGTGAACTGGTCCGCTTATGAAGACATCGCCAAGTTCTTCAGCGAAGACGTCAAAGAGCTCGACGGCAAGAAAGTCTATGGCCATATGGACTACGGCAAGAAAGACCCGTCCCTGGGCTGGCGCTTCACCGATGCCTGGTTCTCCATGGCCGGCAGCGGCGACAAAGGTTTGCCGAATGGTCTGCCGGTCGACGAGTGGGGCATTCGCGTAGAAGACTGCCACCCGGTCGGTTCGAGCATCACCCGTGGCGGCGACACCAACGGCCCGGCCGCTGTGTACGCCACTCAGAAGTACATCGACTGGCTCAAGGCCTACGCGCCGCCTGAAGCGGCGGGCATGACGTTCTCCGAGTCCGGCCCGGTGCCGTCCCAGGGTAACGTCGCTCAGCAGATCTTCTGGTACACCGCTTTCACCGCTGACATGACCAAGCCGGGTCTGCCGGTCATGAACGCCGATGGCACGCCGAAATGGCGGATGGCGCCATCGCCAAAAGGTCCTTACTGGAAAGAGGGCATGAAGCTGGGTTATCAGGACGTGGGTTCCTGGACCTTCCTCAAGTCCACCGAAGAGAAGAAACGCCTGGCCGCCTGGCTCTACGCGCAGTTCGTGACGTCGAAGTCCGTCTCGCTGAAGAAAACCATCGTGGGCCTGACGCCGATTCGCGAATCGGACATCAACTCCAAAGAGATGACCGCCCTGGCACCGAAACTCGGTGGTCTGGTGGAGTTCTATCGCAGCCCCGCCCGCGTGCAATGGTCGCCAACCGGCACCAACGTTCCGGATTATCCGAAGCTGGCGCAGCTGTGGTGGAGTCATGTGGCTGAAGCCGTTACCGGCGAGAAAACCGCGCAGGCGGCCCTCGACGGTCTGGCCAAGGATCAGGATGCAATCATGACCCGCATCGAGCGCTCTAAGGTCCAGGAACCAAGCGGTTGCGCGCCGAAGATGAACCCGGAAACCTCGGCCGAAGAGTGGTACACCAAGGCCGAGAAGAGCAACGGTGCATTCCTCGCGCCCCAACGCAAACTGGCCAACGAGAAACCGAAGGGCGAAACCATCGCTTACTCGGACCTCTTGAAGAGCTGGGAAGCCGCGAAGAAGTAACTTGCACGCTTCTACGTTCTGCGCATAAAAAAACGGCACCCTCGGGTGCCGTTTTTCATGTGCGCGCTTTGGCACTCGGGGCTTGGGAAATCAGCCGTGAAGCGTCTCAGCCGCATACAGCGTGTTTTCCAGCAGGCAGGCGCGGGTCATCGGGCCAACGCCGCCTGGTACCGGCGTGATCCAGCCGGCGCGGGGCAGGGCGGTTTCGTACACCACGTCGCCCACCAGCTTGCCGTCATCCTGACGGTTGATGCCGACGTCGATGACGATGGCGCCTTCCTTGATCCACTCGCCCTTGACCAGGCCCGGCTTGCCCGCCGCCACGACCACCAGATCGGCGCGACCGACGTGTCCGGCCAGATCCTGGGTGAAACGATGGGTCACGGTTACGGTGCAGCCCGCCAGCAGCAGCTCCATCGCCATTGGACGACCGACGATGTTGGACGCGCCCACGACGACAGCGTCCTTGCCGTACAGATCGACACCGGTGCTTTCCAGCAGGGTCATGATGCCCTTGGGCGTGCATGGGCGCAGCAGCGGAATGCGCTGGGCCAGCCGGCCCACGTTGTAGGGGTGGAAGCCGTCGACGTCTTTATCCGGGCGGATGCGTTCCAGCAGGCTGGAGGATTCCAGATGCTCGGGCAGCGGCAGTTGCAGCAGGATGCCGTCGATGGCCGGGTCGTCATTGAGACGATCGATCAGATCGGTCAGTTCGGTCTGGGTGGTTTCACTGGGCAGGTCATAGGCCTGGGAGATGAAGCCGACCTCTTCGCAGTCTTTGCGTTTGTGCGAGACGTAAACCTGAGAGGCGGGGTCGCTGCCGACCAGGATGACCGCGAGGCCGGGCGTGCGCAGGCCTTGCTCGCGACGCTGGGCGACTCGTTGGGCGATCTGCTGGCGCAGGTTGGCTGCGATCGCTTTGCCGTCTATTAGTTTTGCAGTCATTACGCGTGATTAACCATCGGAAGGGGAGGGAAAAAGAGCGCGCATTCTCGCATGACCTGACGCATGGGCAAAGACGGTTGGTCCGCTTAATAAGCTAAGCCCTTTAATTAACTGAATTTTTTAGAAAAAAGTGTTGACGACCTTTTGGACCGTCTATAAGATTCGTCGCACTTGTCGGGCACAACCCCACACAGGATAAGCCGGAAGCGGCGGATCAAGTCGAAAGGTTGAATAAGTCAGGTAGAGTTAAGATCGGCTCAGCGTGATTGAAAGCTCTTAATTTGCAGTCTCACGAAGGCAAATGAAATAAGTGCCCGTAGCTCAGCTGGATAGAGCATCCGCCTTCTAAGCGGATGGTCGCAGGTTCGAGTCCTGCCGGGTGCGCCATTAGGCAGCTTTGGCACAAGTAGCATTCAGTTTGAATGCGTCGGTTACACGCAATATGGTGGGCGTAGCTCAGTTGGTAGAGCACGGGATTGTGACTCCCGTTGTCGAGGGTTCGATCCCCTTCGTCCACCCCATATTCGAAAAGGCGCCAGATTCATAATCTGGCGCCTTTGCTTTAAGCGCTTCAAACGCGGATGTGGTGGAATTGGTAGACACACTGGATTTAGGTTCCAGCGCCGAAAGGTGTGAGAGTTCGAGTCTCTCCGTCCGCACCAGTTAAAGCTCTCGCAACACCTGGGGTGTTGAGGGATGAAAGAAAGCCGCCTTGTGCGGCTTTTTTTGTTTCAGCGTACTGCGTTTTAACGCAGTGCGAGCTTGATGGGCCCATGACACAGGGCTCGTCCGGTGTGCTTCCAGGGACTGGATCATGTTTCGGTCGTCCTTTTGCTTCCTTTATATAGGGGCGTATCAGGTGCGTTCCAGACACCTCCCGCAGGCTGAAACAGTCGTCTGTGATTCCCGGGCTGCATGCCACTTTATTTACCCTTGTTCAGTAGGGTGACTTCTTGAGTTTGACCCACTAGAATGCTTGCCCTTGATTCTGGGGTCGGAAACGGCCGGCTAACGTCTGTGCAACGAGGAATATCCATGCAAGTTTCTGTTGAAAACACTTCCGCTCTCGAGCGCCGCATGACCATTGGCGTGCCCGCTGAGCGCATCGAGACTGAAGTCAACAAGCGTCTGCAGCAGACCGCACGTAAAGCCAAGATCCCGGGCTTCCGCCCAGGCAAAGTGCCTATGAGCGTGATCCGCCAGCGTTACGAAGACGGTGCTCGTCAGGAAGCACTGGGCGACCTGATCCAGGCGACCTTCTACGAAGCCGTCGTCGAGCAAAAGCTGAACCCGGCTGGCGCACCTTCCGTTGAGCCAAAGACCTTCGAAAAGGGCAAGGACCTCGAGTACATCGCTACTTTCGAAGTGTTCCCTGAATTCACCGTTGCCGGTTTCGACTCTATTTCCGTCGAGCGTCTGTCGGCTGACGTCGCTGATTCCGATCTGGACAACATGCTGGAAATCCTGCGCAAGCAGAATGTCAGCTTCGAAGTCGTTGATCGTGCGGCACAAAACGAAGATCAGTTGAACATCGACTTCGTCGGCAAGATCGACGGTGAAGCATTCGCTGGCGGTTCGGCCACCGGTACTCAGCTGGTGCTGGGTTCGGGTCGCATGATCCCGGGCTTCGAAGACGGTCTGGTCGGCGCCAAAGCCGGTGAAGAGAGCGTTCTGAACCTGACCTTCCCTGAGGATTATCAGAATCTTGAACTGGCCGGCAAAACCGCCGAGTTCACCGTCACGGTCAACACCGTGTCGGCACCGACCCTGCCTGAGCTGAACGAAACGTTCTTCAAGCAGTTCGGCATCAAGGAAACCAACCTCGAAGGCTTCCGCACCGAAGTTCGCAAGAACATGGAGCGCGAGCTGCGTCAGGCCATCAAGTCCAAGGTCAAGAATCAGGTAATGGACGGTCTGCTGGCCGCCAACCCGATCGAAGTGCCTAAAGCGCTGCTGGAAAACGAAGTGAACCGTCTGCGCGTTCAGGCTGTTCAGCAGTTCGGCGGCAACATCAAGCCTGACCAACTGCCGGCAGAGCTGTTCGAGGAGCAGGCCAAGCGCCGCGTCGAACTGGGTCTGATCGTGGCTGAAGTCGTCAAGCAATTCGACCTCAAGCCTGACGACACCCGCGTTCGCGAGCTGATCCAGGAAATGGCTTCCGCTTACCAGGAGCCAGAGCAGGTTGTGGCCTGGTACTACAAGAACGAACAGCAAATGAACGAAGTTCGTTCGGTTGTGCTGGAAGAACAAGTTGTGGATACTGTTTTGCAGAAAGCGAGCGTGACCGACAAAGCGGTCTCGTACGAAGAGGCAGTCAAGCCGGTTGAAGCTCCACAAGCCGACTGATTTCCTTCTCTCGTTCGAAAACACCATAAGCCAGCCTTCGCGCTGGCTTATGCGTATTCAAGACATGACTATTTGGGAGTGAATGCGAGACATGTCCCGCAATTCTTATATTCAGCAGAACTCTGACATCCAGGCCGCTGGCGGCCTGGTCCCGATGGTTATTGAGCAGTCCGCCCGTGGCGAGCGCGCCTATGACATCTACTCCCGCCTGCTCAAGGAACGCGTCATTTTCCTGGTCGGTCCGGTTGAAGATTACATGGCCAACCTCATCTCGGCGCAGCTGCTGTTCCTTGAAGCGGAAAACCCGGACAAGGACATCCATCTTTACATCAACTCCCCAGGCGGTTCGGTGACTGCGGGCATGGCGATCTACGACACCATGCAGTTCATCAAGCCGGACGTTTCCACGACCGTCATGGGTCAGGCGTGCAGCATGGGCGCTTTCCTTTTGGCCGGTGGTGCCAAGGGCAAGCGTTTCGCACTGCCGAACTCCCGCGTCATGATTCACCAGCCGTTGGGCGGTTTTCAGGGCCAGGCGTCGGACATTGATATCCACGCGAAGGAAATCCTGTTCATCCGTCAACGTCTGAACGAACTGCTGGCGCACCACACCGGCCAGACGCTGGAAGCGATCGAGCGCGACACCAACCGCGACAACTTCATGAGCGCCGAACGCGCTGCTGAATACGGTTTGGTGGACTCGGTGATCGACCGGCGTCAAATGACCAAATGATTGCGTGAAGGGCAATAATCCCGGGCGGTTGATACATCCGTGCCGCCTGTGGACTTGAAAAATCGAGCAATTGCCCTCATCTTGTGTTGCAAGCCTACCGGATTGGATCGATCGAATGACTGACACCCGCAACGGCGAGGACAACGGCAAGCTGCTTTATTGCTCCTTCTGCGGCAAAAGCCAGCATGAAGTGCGCAAGTTGATTGCCGGCCCCTCGGTATTTGTTTGTGACGAGTGCGTCGACCTGTGCAACGACATCATCCGCGAGGAGGTGCAGGAAGCACAGGCCGAGAGCAGCGCGCATAAACTGCCATCGCCTAAAGAAATCAGCGGCATCCTCGACCAGTACGTCATTGGTCAGGAACGTGCCAAAAAGGTTCTCGCAGTAGCGGTGTACAACCACTACAAGCGGCTGAACCAGCGCGACAAGAAAAACGACGACGTTGAACTGGGCAAGAGCAACATCCTGCTGATCGGCCCGACGGGCTCCGGCAAGACTTTGCTGGCGGAGACGCTCGCTCGTTTGCTCAACGTTCCGTTCACCATTGCCGATGCCACCACCCTGACCGAAGCCGGTTATGTGGGTGAGGACGTCGAGAACATCATTCAAAAGCTGTTGCAGAAGTGCGATTACGATGTCGAGAAGGCCCAGATGGGTATCGTCTACATCGACGAAATCGACAAGATTTCGCGCAAGTCCGACAACCCTTCCATCACTCGTGATGTGTCGGGCGAAGGCGTACAGCAAGCCCTGCTGAAGCTGATCGAAGGCACCGTGGCTTCCGTACCGCCTCAAGGTGGTCGCAAGCACCCACAGCAGGAATTCCTGCAGGTGGACACGCGCAATATCCTCTTCATCTGTGGCGGTGCGTTCTCTGGCCTGGAAAAGGTCATCCAGAATCGCTCCACCAAAGGCGGCATCGGCTTTAACGCCGAAGTACGCAGCAAGGAAGAGGGCAAGAAGGTCGGCGAATCCCTGCGTGAAGTCGAGCCTGACGATCTGGTCAAGTTCGGTCTCATCCCGGAGTTCGTGGGTCGTCTGCCTGTTCTGGCGACGCTGGACGAGCTGGACGAAGCTGCTCTGATGCAGATTCTGACCGAGCCGAAGAACGCGCTGACCAAGCAATACGGCAAGCTGTTCGAGATGGAAGGCGTGGACCTTGAGTTCCGCCCGGATGCGCTGAAATCGGTTGCCCGTCGTGCGCTTGAGCGCAAGACCGGTGCTCGCGGTCTGCGCTCCATCCTCGAGGGCGTTCTGCTCGACACCATGTACGAGATCCCGTCGCAGTCCGACGTGAGCAAGGTGGTGATCGACGAGAGCGTGATCGAGGGCACCTCCAAGCCGCTGTTGATTTACGAAAACAGCGAGCCACCTGCCAAGGCGGCACCCGACGCGTAGCCTGCTGGCAACGCACAGGGCGACTGGAAACGAAAAGGGCCCTCGGGCCCTTTTCGCGTTTCCTTCAAAGCCGGTCTGCGTTTCCGAGTCCTTTCGCTTTAACTCAAGCCGGCGCTTGTTTTTTTAAGATTCAACCCCCATCTTGATTTTCAGCTTATTTATATCTGTTTTATATCTGTCCATGGCCTGAAGGCCGCCGTAGAGGCGAAATCATGAAGACGACCATTGAACTGCCTCTCTTGCCACTGCGCGATGTTGTGGTTTACCCGCATATGGTTATCCCGCTGTTCGTGGGGCGCGAGAAGTCGATCGAGGCCCTGGAAGCAGCGATGTCCGGCGACAAGCAGATCCTGCTGCTTGCCCAACGAAACCCGGCCGATGACGATCCCGGTGAAGAGGCGCTGTACAACGTTGGCACCGTTGCCACCGTGCTGCAGTTGCTGAAGCTGCCGGACGGCACTGTGAAGGTTCTGGTCGAAGGCGAGCAGCGTGGCTCGGTCGAGCGCTTCATTGAGGTGGACGGCCACTGCCGCGCCGAGGTTGCGCTGATCGATGAGGTCGACGCGCCGGATCGTGAATCCGAAGTCTTCGTTCGCAGCCTGCTGGCTCAGTTCGAACAATACGTGCAGCTTGGCAAAAAAGTCCCGGCCGAAGTGCTTTCCTCCCTCAACAGCATTGATGAGCCGGGTCGTCTGGTCGACACCATGGCTGCCCACATGGCGCTGAAGATCGAGCAGAAGCAGGAAATTCTCGAAATCATTGACCTGTCGGCCCGTGTTGAGCACGTGCTGGCGTTGCTGGATGCCGAAATCGACTTGCTGCAGGTCGAGAAGCGCATCCGCGGTCGCGTGAAAAAGCAGATGGAGCGCAGTCAGCGCGAGTACTACCTGAATGAGCAGATGAAGGCCATTCAGAAGGAGCTCGGAGACAGCGAGGAAGGCCATAACGAAATCGAGGAGCTGAAAAAGCGCATCGATGCCGCCGGCCTGCCCAAAGACGCGATGACCAAGGCCACCGCCGAGCTGAACAAGCTCAAGCAGATGTCGCCGATGTCTGCCGAGGCCACCGTCGTTCGCTCCTACATCGACTGGCTGGTCCAGGTGCCGTGGAAGGCACAGAGCAAGGTCCGTTTGGACCTCGCCCGTGCGGAAGACATCCTCGACGCCGATCACTATGGTCTGGACGAAGTCAAAGAGCGGATCCTCGAATACCTCGCCGTTCAAAAGCGCGTGAAGAAAATTCGTGGCCCGGTGCTGTGCCTGGTCGGTCCTCCTGGTGTGGGTAAAACTTCGCTGGCCGAGTCGATTGCTCACGCCACCAACCGCAAGTTCGTCCGCATGGCCCTTGGCGGCGTGCGCGATGAAGCTGAGATTCGCGGTCACCGTCGTACCTACATCGGTTCGATGCCAGGTCGTCTGATCCAGAAAATGACCAAGGTCGGTGTGCGTAACCCGCTGTTCCTGCTCGATGAAATCGACAAGATGGGCAGCGACATGCGCGGTGACCCGGCGTCGGCGTTGCTGGAAGTGCTCGACCCCGAGCAGAACCACAACTTCAACGACCATTACCTGGAAGTCGACTACGACCTGTCCGACGTGATGTTCCTGTGCACCGCCAACTCGATGAACATTCCGCCGGCGCTGCTCGACCGTATGGAAGTCATCCGTCTGCCCGGCTACACCGAAGACGAGAAGATCAACATCGCGACCAAGTACCTCTCGCCCAAGCAGATCGCTGCCAACGGCTTGAAGAAAGGCGAGATCGAGTTCGAAGTCGAGGCGATTCGCGACATCATCCGGTATTACACCCGTGAAGCCGGCGTGCGTAGTCTTGAGCGTCAAATCGCCAAGGTGTGCCGCAAGGCGGTCAAGGAACACGCTCACGAGAAGCGTTTTTCGGTGACCGTGACAGCGGACATGCTCGAGAACTTCCTTGGCGTGCGCAAATTCCGTTACGGCCTGGCCGAGCAGCAGGACCAGGTAGGTCAGGTGACCGGTCTGGCCTGGACGCAGGTCGGCGGCGAGCTGTTGACCATCGAAGCGGCGGTTGTTCCGGGCAAGGGTCAGTTGATCAAGACCGGTTCGCTGGGTGATGTGATGGTCGAGTCGATCACTGCCGCGCTGACGGTTGTGCGTAGCCGTGCGAAGAGCCTGGGCATCCCTCTGGACTTCCATGAGAAGCGCGACACGCACATCCATATGCCGGAAGGTGCGACGCCTAAAGACGGCCCGAGCGCAGGCGTAGGCATGTGCACGGCGCTGGTGTCGGCACTGACGGGGATTCCGGTCCGCGCCGACGTGGCCATGACGGGTGAAATCACCCTGCGCGGACAGGTACTGGCTATCGGTGGTCTCAAGGAGAAATTGCTGGCCGCTCACCGTGGTGGCATCAAGACCGTGATCATCCCCGAAGAGAACGTGCGAGATCTCAAAGAGATCCCGGACAACATCAAGGCCGACCTGCAGATCAAACCGGTTAAATGGATTGACGAGGTCCTCCAAATTGCGCTGCAATACGCGCCGGAGCCCTTGCCGGACGTGGCTCCCGAGATGGTTGCCAAGGATGAAAAGCGCGAGTCTGACGCCAAGGAGAGGATCAGCACGCATTAGTCTGGGAGGCCTTCCTTGACAGGTTTTTGGAGCCCTTGCTATAAAGCGGCTCTTCAAGCCTGTTCAGGCCGCTCAGTGTTCGTTTGGTTACACCAAAAAAAACTTAGAAATACTCAAATATATAAGGGGACTTAGAGTGAACAAGTCGGAACTGATTGATGCCATCGCCGCATCCGCTGACATCCCGAAAGCTGCTGCTGGCCGTGCGCTGGACGCTGTAATCGAATCCGTCACTGGCGCTCTCAAGGCTGGCGACTCTGTTGTACTGGTAGGCTTCGGCACTTTCTCCGTCACTGATCGTCCTGCCCGTACCGGCCGTAACCCTCAGACCGGTAAAACCCTGGAAATTCCAGCGGCCAAGAAACCAGGCTTCAAAGCCGGTAAAGCTCTGAAAGAAGCCGTCAACTAAGTTTCTTTTTACTTTGCCCGCCCAGGACAGCGTTATCTCTGTTCGGGGCGTGAAGCGGCAAGTGCGGTTGCTCAAGCGCTGGACTGTCACTCGGGGAACGCACATCGAACCCCGTCCGCTTTGCAAGTTACGAGAAGGCGCATCCTCGGATGCGCCTTTCTTCTATCCGGATTCAACCCACGCTCCGCGTTACCGTGTGCAGCAGCCTGGTGAGTCGAGTACAACCCTCTGGGGGATACATGCTGCAGAATATCAGGGACAATTCACAGGGATGGATTGCCAAAACCATCATCGGGGTCATCATCGCTCTGATGGCCCTGACCGGGTTCGATGCCATTTTCCGGGCCACCAGCCACTCGCAGGATGCTGCGAAGGTCAATGGCGAGGAAGTCACCCAGGCAGAACTGGGTCAAGCGGTTGAAATGCAACGCCGCCAGCTGATGCAACAGCTGGGCAAGGATTTTGACCCTGCAATGCTCAACGAAAAGATGCTGCGTGATTCGGCCCTCAAAGGCTTGATCGACCGCAAGCTGTTGTTGCAGGGCGCCGCTGATTCGAAGTTCGGTTTCTCCGAAGCCGCTCTGGATCAACAGATGTTGCTGACCCCTGAATTTCAGGTCGACGGTAAATTCAGCGCTGATCGCTTCGATCAGGTCATTCGCCAGCTCGGTTATTCCCGTCTGCAGTTCCGCCAGATTCTGGGTCAGGAAATGCTGATCGGCCAGATTCGTGCCGGTATCGGCGGCAGCGCATTCGTCACTGACGCTCAAGTCGACGCCTTCGCCCGCCTCGAAAAGCAGACCCGCGATTTCGCCACCCTGACGTTGCCGGCCGATCCGACCAGCGCGAAAGTCACCGACGACGAGGTCAAGGCGCACTACGATCAGCACGCGAAAGAGTTTTTGAGTCCTGAGCAAGTGGTGCTCGACTACATCGAACTGAAGAAGTCTTCGTTCTTCGACAAGGTGTCGGTGAAGGATGAAGACCTGCAGGCGGCTTATCAGAAAGAGATCGCCAACCTGGCCGAGCAGCGCCGCGCGGCGCACATCCTGATCGAAGTCAACGACAAGACCACGGACGCTCAGGCCAAAGCCAAGATTGAAGAAATCCAGCAGCGCGTGGCCAAAGGTGAAGATTTTGCTGCGCTGGCCAAGGAGTTGTCTCAGGATCCGGGCTCGTCGACCAAGGGCGGTGACCTGGGCTACGCCGGCAAGGGTGTCTATGACCCGGCCTTTGAAGACGCGCTGTACGCGCTGAACAAGGATCAGGTTTCCGCCCCTGTTCGCAGTCAGTTCGGCTGGCACTTGATCAAGCTGCTGGGCGTTGAAGCGCCGTCGGTACCGACGTTCGCCAGCCTGAAGGAGAAGCTGACCCACGAGCTGAAGTCTCAGCAGGTCGAGCAGAAGTTCGTCGATGCGAGCAAGAAGCTGGAAGATGCGGCGTTCGAAGCGTCCGATCTGTCTCAGCCGGCTCAGGACCTGGGTCTGAAAGTGCAGACGACTGCGCCGTTCGGTCGCGAGGGTGGCGAAGGCATTGCAGCCAACCGTGCGGTGATTCAGGCGGCTTTCAGTCCGGAAGTGGTGGAAGAGGGTTCCAACAGTTCTGCGCTGGAGCTGGATCCTGAGACCGTGGTGGTGGTGCATGTCAAAGAGCACCGTCAGCCTGAGCAACTGCCACTGGAAGCGGTGTCGGCGCCGATTCGCGCGCAACTGGCGAAAGAACATGCCAGCGATGCGGTGAAGGCCAAGGGCGAGGCGCTGCTGGCATCCCTGCGTGACGGCAAGGTGCCGTATGCGGCGACCAAGCAGGAAGGTCAGAGCTGGAAGGTCGTGGAAGCGGCCTCACGCAGCCAGGAGGGTGTTGATCCTCAGGTGCTGCAGTCGGTGTTCCGTATGCCGAAGCCGGAAGGCAAGGACAAGCCGGTTTATGGCAGTCTGACGGCAGCGGATGGCAGCTTTGTGATTGTGCGTCTGAACGGCGTGAATCAGGCGGCTCCGGCGTCGGATGAGGAGAAGAGCCAGTACCGTCGTTTCCTGTCATCCCGTGAGGGGCAGCAGGATTTCGCGGCCTACCGTAAGCAGTTGGAAGCGGCGGCGAAGATCGAGAAGTATTGATCGACGCAGGATGCTGTTAACAGAAAGCCCCGATTCGCGAGAGTCGGGGCTTTTTTGTATTCGCTGGGGTAGGGCAAGATCAAGAGCGTCTGCCTGGGGGCAGACTGTTTCGCCTTCGGCGAGTTACTTGAAAAAGCCCCAAGTAACCAAGGGCTTGTGCTCCTGGTTGGGCCCGACTTCGTCGGGTTCCTTCACTCCGGTCTCGCTCCGTGGGCCCGCGCCGAACGGACATCCATGTCCTGACGGCGCTCTCGCCGCATCCATGCGGCTCGGCCCACTGCGCGAGACCTGCGTTCAGCCTGCACCCAAGTCGCGATTTGTGGTGTTTGGGCTATCGCGTAAAAGAGCAACGGCAAAGGCAAAAGCAAAAGCAAAAGCTTCCCGGCTGAAGCCGGTCCTACAGTACGTATGCGGTCCAACAGCAGGCGCGCGGTGCTTTCAGTGGGACCGGCTTTAGCCGGGAAGCCTTTGATCTGCACTTGATCTTGATCTTCATACACATAACGCCCAGACAACGCCTATCGCGACTTGGGTGCAGGCCGAACGCAGACGACGGGGAGTGGGCCGAGCGGCATGGATGCCGCGAGAGCGCCGCTAGGGCATGGATGCCCGTTCGGCGCGGGCCCACGGAGCGTCGTCGGAGTGAGGGAACCCGACGAAGTCGGGCCAAACCGGGAGCAAGCACCCTTGGTTACTTGGGGACGGTGCGACTTTCGACTTTTCCAGGTAACTCGCCGGAGGCGAAATATCCGCCATTAGGCAGATCCAGTAAGCGCCACCGTGATCTCGAATTCTCACGTCGAAAGCAGCGCCAAACGTAGGACGAAAAAAAACGGCAGATCATTAAGCCCCAGGGCCGTCTGATCCACCGCTTTCGCCAGCTAGCCGGCGCTTGCAGGTCTTGCGCCCGTCTTCAGCGCGTCATCACGCTGAAAACGGGCAGGCAACCATCAACCTTCCAGATCACCCATTGCCGTGGTGTTGAAACCACCGTCGACGTACATGATCTCGCCGCTGACACCGGACGCCAGGTCAGAGCACAGGAACGCGCCAGCGTTACCCACTTCTTCAATGGTCACGTTGCGACGCAGTGGAGTCTGCGCCTCGTTCGCGGCCAGCATTTTGCGGAAGTTCGAGATACCCGACGCCGCGAGGGTACGGATCGGGCCAGCCGATACTGCGTTGACGCGGGTACCTTCCGGGCCGAGGCTGCGGGCCAGGTAACGGACGCCGGCTTCAAGGCTGGCCTTGGCCATGCCCATCACGTTGTAGTTCGGCATGGTGCGCTCGGCGCCCAGGTACGACAGCGTCAACAGGCTGCCATTGCGGCCCTTCATCAGGTCGCGGCCGGCTTTGGCCAGGGCCACGAAGCTGTAGGCGCTGATGTCGTGAGCGATGCGGAAACCTTCACGGGTGGTGGCTTGGGTGAAGTCACCGTCCAGCTGGTCGCCCGGCGCGAAGCCCACGGAGTGCACGATGCAGTCCAGGCCGTCCCACTTCTTGCTCAGTTCTTCGAAAACCTTGGCGATTTCTTCGTCGCTGGCGACGTCGCAAGGGAAGCACAGATCAGCGTTCGAACCCCAGCTCTCGGCGAATTCCTCGACGCGCTTCTTGAGTTTTTCGTTCTGATACGTGAAGGCAAGCTCAGCGCCCTCGCGGTGCATGGCGGCAGCGATACCGGATGCGATGGACAATTTGCTGGCGACACCGACGATCAGGACGCGCTTACCGGCGAGAAAACCCATTGTTTTGTTCCTCTTCAGGTTAATCGACAGCTGCCGGCGCCAAGAAGGCGGCCTCCAGCAGCTGCTGTGTATAAGGATGTTGCGGCGCGGCGAAGATGTCTTCTGCCACACCCTGTTCGACCACTTGGCCTTGTTTCACCACCATCAGTTGGTGGCTTAACGCCTTGACCACCGCCAGATCATGGCTGATGAACAAATACGTCAGGTTGTACTTGGTTTGCAGGGAGCGTAACAGCTCCACCACTTGACGCTGAACGGTGCGGTCGAGGGCCGAAGTCGGCTCGTCCAGCAAAATCAGCGCCGGTTTTAACACTAATGCCCGGGCAATGGCGATCCTTTGCCGTTGTCCCCCGGAAAACTCATGGGGATAGCGGTGCCGGGTCGCTGGATCAAGGCCCACTTCCTTGAGCGCTTCGACCACCGCCGCTTCCTGCTCCACCGGCGTGCCCATCTTGTGGATCCGCAGGCCTTCGCCAACGATGTCACACACCGACATGCGCGGGCTGAGGCTGCCGAACGGGTCCTGAAACACCACCTGCATCTGTCGCCGCAGCGGCCTGACCTGATGCTGATTCATTCCCGCCAGCGATTGCCCATGAAAGCGTATCTCGCCTTCGCTGCGAATCAACCGCAGGATCGCCAGGCCCAGCGTCGATTTGCCCGAGCCGCTCTCGCCGACAATCCCCAGCGTCTGGCCCTTGGGCAGACTGAAGTGAATGCCGTCGACGGCCTTGACGTGATCGACAGTGCGCTTGAACACGCCTTTCCTGATCGGAAACCAGACCCGCAGGTCCTCGACTTCCAGCATCGGTGCGCCCGGCGGATTGTTCGCTGGCCCGCCTTTGGGCTCTGCGCTGAGCAGTTCACGGGTGTACGGATGCTGCGGCGCGCGGAACAGCTCTTCGCACGATGCCTGTTCGACGATGCAACCGCGCTGCATGACACATACTCGGTTGGCAATTTGCCTGACGACGTTCAAATCGTGGCTGATCAGCAGCAAGGCCATGCCCAGCCGGGCCTGCAATTCCTTGAGCAGCTCGAGGATTTTCAGCTGCACGGTGACGTCCAGCGCGGTGGTAGGCTCATCGGCGATCAATAGCTCGGGCTCGTTGGCCAGGGCCATCGCAATCATCACCCGCTGGCGCTGGCCGCCAGACAGCTCGTGGGGCAGGGCTTTCAGGCGCTTGGCGGGTTCCGGAATGCCCACCAGATCCAGCAGCTCCAGCGTGCGTCGCGTTGCGGCTTTGCCGGTCAGGCCCTTGTGCAGGCCGAGCACTTCGTTGATCTGTTTTTCGATGGACTGCAGCGGATTCAGCGAGGTCATCGGCTCCTGGAAGATCATCGCGATGCGATTGCCGCGAATGCCCCGCAGGCGCTTCTCACTGACTTTCAGCAGGTCGTCACCCGCGTAGCGAATCGTCCCGGTCGGGTGGCGCGCCAGCGGGTAGGGCAGCAGCCGCAGGATCGAGTGGGCGGTGACTGACTTGCCCGATCCGCTTTCGCCGACCAGCGCCAGGGTTTCGCCCTTGCGGATGTCGAAGCTGATGCCTTCGACCACCCGCTGCACGTTGGTGCCGTTCACGAATTCGACGGAGAGGTCGCGGATCTCGACCAGATTGTCCTGATTCATCTCATTTCCTCGGGTCGAATGCGTCGCGGGCGGATTCGCCGATGAACACCAGCAGGCTCAACATGATCGCCAGCACGGCAAAGGCACTGATGCCCAGCCACGGCGCCTGCAGGTTGGATTTGCCTTGCGCCACCAGTTCGCCCAGCGAAGGCGAGCCCGCGGGCAGGCCGAAGCCGAGGAAGTCCAGCGCGGTCAGCGTGCCGATCGCGCCGGTGAGAATGAACGGCATGAAGGTCATGGTCGAGACCATTGCGTTGGGCAGGATGTGGCGGAACATGATTGCGCCGTTCTCCATGCCTAGCGCCCGGGCGGCGCGCACGTATTCCAGGTTGCGGCCGCGCAGGAACTCAGCGCGCACCACATCCACCAGGCTCATCCACGAAAACAGCAGCATGATTCCCAGCAGCCACCAGAAGTTGGGCTGGACGAAGCTGGCGAGGATGATCAGCAAATACAGCACCGGCAACCCGGACCATATCTCCAGGAAGCGCTGGCCGATCAGATCGACCCAGCCGCCGTAAAAGCCCTGCAGCGCCCCGGCGATCACGCCGATGATCGAGCTGAGGATCGTCAGCGTCAGGGCGAACAGCACCGACACGCGGAAGCCGTAGATCACCCGCGCCAGCACGTCACGGCCCTGATCGTCGGTGCCCAGCAGGTTCTCCCGCGAAGGCGGCGCAGGGGCCGGAACCTTCAGGTCGTAGTTGATGCTCTGGTAGCTGAACGGAATCGGTGCCCACAGCGTCCAGCCGTCTTTGGCCGCCAGCAGCTCCTTGATGTACGGGCTCTTGTAGTTGGCTTCCAGCGGGAATTCGCCGCCAAAGGTGGTTTCCGGGTAGCGCTTGAACACCGGGAAGTACCACTCGCCGTCGTAGCGCACGGCCAGCGGCTTGTCGTTGGCGATGAGCTCGGCGCCCAGGCTGGCGCCGAACAGGATCAGAAACAGCCACAGCGACCACCAGCCACGCTTGTTGGCCTTGAAGCGTTCGAAACGGCGTCGATTGAGAGGGGACAGCGTCATATCAATGATCCCTGCGGTCGAAGTCGATGCGTGGGTCAACCAGCGTGTAGGTCAGGTCGCCGATCAGTTTCACCACCAGCCCCAGCAGGGTGAAGATGAACAGGGTGCCGAACACCACCGGGTAATCGCGGTTGATCGCGGCTTCGAAGCTCATCAGGCCAAGGCCGTCGAGGGAAAAGATCACTTCCACCAGCAGGGAGCCGGTGAAGAAGATGCCAATGAACGCCGACGGGAACCCCGCGATCACCAGCAGCATGGCGTTACGGAACACGTGGCCGTAAAGAACACGGCGTTGGGTCAGGCCCTTGGCCTTGGCGGTGATCACGTACTGCTTGCCGATTTCATCGAGAAAGCTGTTTTTCGTCAGCAGGGTCATGGTGGCGAAGTTGCCGATGACCAGCGCGGTGATCGGCAGCACCAGGTGCCAGAAGTAGTCGCCCACTTTGCCCAGCCAGCTCATCTCATCAAAGTTGCTCGACGTTAATCCGCGCAACGGGAACCAGTCGAAATAGCTGCCGCCGGCGAATACCACGATCAGCAGGATGGCGAACAGGAACGCCGGGATGGCATAGCCGACGATAATCGCCGAGCTGGTCCAGACGTCGAAATGGCTGCCGTGTCGCGTGGCTTTGGCGATCCCCAGGGGGATCGACACCAGGTACATGATCAGCGTGCTCCACAGCCCGAGGGAGATCGACACCGGCATCTTCTCCACGATCAGGTCGATGACCTTGGCGTCGCGAAAGAAGCTGTCGCCGAAATCCAGATGGGCGTAGTTCTTGACCATGATCCACAAGCGTTCCGGCGCCGATTTGTCGAAGCCGTACATGTGCTCGATTTCCTTGATCAGGCTCGGGTCCAGGCCCTGGGCACCGCGATAGGTCGAGCCGGCCACCGAGACTTCCGCGCCGCCGCCCGCGATGCGGCTGGTGGCGCCTTCGAAGCCTTCGAGCTTGGCGATCATCTGCTCCACCGGCCCACCCGGTGCCGCCTGGATGATGACGAAGTTGATCAGCAAAATGCCGAACAGGGTCGGGATGATCAGCAGCAAGCGCCGCAGGATGTAGGCCAGCATGTTATTGCTCCGTGCCTTTTGATGACTCGGCGTCGGCCGGCACTTGATCTGGCGCGACTTGCACGGGAATGGCCGGCGTCGCGTCGGGTTTGACCCACCAGGTCACGGTGCCGATGTCGTACAGCGGGGTTTTGCCCGGGTGGCCCAAGTGATCCCAGTACGCCACGCGCCAGGTCTTGATGTGCCAGTTCGGGATCACGTAGTAGCCCCACAGCAGCGCACGGTCGAGGGCGCGAGTGTGGTCGATCAGGCTCTGGCGCGAGTCGGCGTTGATCAAGCCGTTCACCAGCGTGTCCACCGCCGGGTCCTTGAGGCCGATCACGTTGTAGCTGCCCGGTTTGTCGGCGGCGGAGGAGTCCCAGTATTCGCGCTGTTCGTTACCCGGCGAGCTCGATTGCGGGAAACTGCCGACGATCATGTCGTAGTCCCGTGAGCGGCGGCGGGTGATGTACTGGGAGACGTCGACCCGACGGATTTCCAGGTCGATACCGATGTCGGCCAGGTTACGTTTATACGGCAGCAACACGCGCTCGAATTCGGTCTGGGCGAGCAAAAACTCGATTGTGACGGGCTTGCCTTCGGTGTCGACCATCTTGTCGCCGACGATCTTCCAGCCGGCTTCCTTGAGCAACTGGAACGCCTTGCGCTGCTGCTCGCGGATGATGCCGCTACCATCGGTGACCGGCAGCTTGAATTCCTCGGTGAACACCGATTCCGGCAGCTTGCCGCGCAGGGGTTCGAGGATCTTCAGCTCGGCCGGCGTCGGCAGGCCTTTGGCGCCCATGTCGGAATTGTCGAAATAGCTTTTGGTACGCGTATAGCTGCCGAAGAACAGCTGCTTGTTGGTCCACTCGAAGTCGAGCAACAGGCTGAGGGCCTGACGCACCCGCACGTCCTGAAACATCGGTTTGCGCAGATTGAAGATAAAGCCCTGCATGCCCTGGGGGTTGCCGTTGGGAATTTCTTCCTTGATCAGACGGCCCTGTCTGACAGCCGGAACGTCATAGGCCGTCGCCCAGTTCTTCGCCGCCATTTCCTGCCAGTAGTCGAAGGCACCGGCTTTCAATGCTTCGAGGGCCACCGTGTTGTCGCGGTAGTAGTCAGTGGACAGCCGGTCGAAGTTGTAGAAGCCCTTGTTGATCGGCAGGTCCTTGCCCCAGTAATCCTTGACCCGCTCGTAGCGCACCGAGCGCCCGGCCTTGACCTCGACCACCTTGTACGGCCCGCTGCCCAGCGGAATTTCCAGGTTGCCCTTGCTGAAGTCGCGGGTAGCCCACCAATGTTTTGGCAACACCGGCAACTGGCCGAGGATCAGCGGCAGCTCGCGGTTGTCGTTGTGCTTGAACTTGAACAGCACCGTGGTCGGGTTTTCGGCGACGGCCTGATCGACGTCCGCGTAGTAACTGCGGTACAGCGGGGAGCCGTCCTTGATCAGGGTCTCGAAGCTGAACACCACGTCTTCGGCGCGAACCGGATGGCCGTCGTTGAATTTAGCTTCGGGGCGCAGGTAGAAACGCACCCAGCTGTTGTCCGGGGCTTTTTCGATCTTGCCGGCGATCAGGCCGTACTCGGTGAACGGCTCGTCCAGGCCCTGGCGGGCGAGGGTGTCGTAGATCAGGCCGATGTCGTCGGCAGGCACGCCCTTGCTGATGAACGGGTTGAGGCTGTCGAAGCCGCCAAAACCGGCGCTGCGCAGAATCCCGCCTTTGGGCGCGTCCGGGTTCACGTAATCGAAGTGCTTGAAGTCCGCCGGGTATTTCGGCGCTTCGTTGTACAGGGTGATGGCGTGTTGCGGGGCCGCCTGGGCTGCACCGGTCACGCCCAGCAGAAGCGGGGCCAGCACGAACGGACTCAGAAACAGGCCGCCGGCGCGGGTCAGGGAGCGCAGGGCAGTCATTGGGTTTTCTCCGAAGGCTTGAGCCACCACGCACGCAGGCCCAGGGTGTAGGGCGGGGTGGTGACCATGGCGAACCGGTTGCGGTACGCCAGACGATGATTATTGAGGTACCAGTTGGGGATCATGTAGTGCTGCCACAGCAACACGCGATCCAGGGCGCGGGTGGCCGCCACCTGGTCATCCCGGGTTTTTGCCGCCAGCAACTGGTTGAGCAGGTTGTCGACCACCGGGTTGGCAACCCCCGCGTAATTTTTGCTGCCTTTGATGTTGGCCTGGCTGGAATGGAAATACTGCCATTGCTCCAGCCCCGGACTGAGGGTCTGGTTCAGGGTCATCAGAATCATGTCGAAATCGAACTGGTCCAGCCGCTGTTTGTATTGGGCGCGGTCGACGGTGCGCAGGTGCGCGTCGACGCCGATCCGCGTGAGGTCTTCGATGTAAGGCTGCAGGATTCGTTCTAGGTTGGGATTGACCAGAAGTATTTCGAAACGCAACGGCTGCCCTGCGCTGTTGGTCAAGCCGCGCTCGGTGAATGTCCAGCCCGCGTCGGCCAGCAGTCCCAGCGCCTTGCGAATTGAGTCCCGGGGCACGCCGCCGCCGTCGGTTTTCGACACCGCGAAGGGCTGGGTGAACAGCCTGGTCGGCAACTGCTCGCGGTAGGGCGCGAGCATGAGGAATTCGCGGCCGGCGGGCAGTCCGCTGGAAGTGAATTCGCTGTTGGGGTAGTAGCTCGTCGAGCGCATGTAGGCGTCGTTGAACAGCGTGCGGTTGGTCCACTCGAAGTTGAACATCAGCCCCAGGGCTTCGCGCACGCGGATGTCGGCGAACGCGCCGCGACGGGTGTTCATGAACAGCCCTTGGGTCTGGGTGGGGATCTGGTGCGGGATTTGCGCCTTGATCACCTTGCCCTCGGTCACCGCCGGGAAGTCATAACCGGTGAGCCAGTTCTTCGCCTGATGCTCGATGTAGATGTCGAACTCACCGGCCTTGAACGCTTCGAACGCCACGTCGGCGTCGCGGTAGAACTCCACCTCGACGCGGTTGAAGTTGTACTTGCCGCGATTGACCGGCAGGTCCTTGCCCCAGTAATCCTTCACGCGTTCAAACACCAGACTGCGCCCCGGCCGCACCTGGGTGATGCGATAGGGGCCGCTGCCCAACGGAGGCTCGAAGGAGGTGGCCTTGAAGTCGCGGTTCTTCCAGTAATGCTGCGGCAGAACCGGCAGCTCGCCGAGGCGCAGAATGAGTAATGGGTTGCCGGAGCGCTTGAACACGAAACGAATGCGATGGCGGTTGAGGATGTCCACCCGCTGCACTTCCTGCAACGCGGTGCGGTACTGCGGGTGACCGTCCTTCAGCAGCGTTCTGTAGGAAAACGCCACGTCGTAAGCGGTAATCGGCTTGCCGTCGTGAAAGCGCGCTTCGGGGCGCAGGTTGAAAACGACCCAGCTGCGGTCGTCGCTGTATTCGACGGTTTTGGCGATCAGGCCATAACTGGAGGTCGGTTCATCACCGGAGGGGTCGTATTGGCCGGTGCCGACCATCAGCGGTTCGTTCAGCTCGCTGACGCCATACTGGCCGAAGTTGGGCGTCGAAATCGGGCTGCTGCCCTTGAAGGTGTAGGGGTTGAGGGTATCGAACGTGCCGTTGGCCATGATTCGCAGGGTGCCAGCCTTCGGCGCCTCAGGATTGACCCAGTCGAAATGCGTGAAGCTGGCAGGGTACTTGAGGACGCCGAATTGTGCGTAACCATGGCTTTCGCTGATGGTCGCGGCGGCTGTCGTGCTCAAGACCAGGCTGAAAGTCAGCAGCAGGTGACGTATCAAGTCGGCGGTCGATCCAGGCAGCGGTCGGTCACAGTAACAGCTTGTATCGGCTGGAAAAAGGGTGGGGCGGGCGGCTGGAGGGTGCCGACCTGGGCGAGAGCCTGGGGGAGCGCGCTGGCTCCCACCAGAGCGCGGCGGGCGCTAGATCAATGGGGCAAATAAACCGTCAACGTCTGCCCTGGCTTGAGCGCCTGGCCGCTGCGCGGATTCCAGCGCTTGAGGTGCTGCATTTCGACGTTGAAGCGCTTGGCGACGAGGTACATCGAATCGCCTTTCTGAATCTTGTACTGCATTGACTTCTTGCCGGCGTCCTCGCCGCTGGCGCTGCTGTCGGCCTTGGCCACGGCACGGGAGCTCGCTTTCGCCGGTTTGCTGTTGTCCTGCATAACAAGCGTCTGGCCGACCTTAAGGTTCTGGCCGGACAGCTTATTCCAGTGCTGCAAATCCTTGACGTCGACCTTATTGATGCGCGCGATCTGCACCAGGTTGTCGCCCTTCTTCACCCTGTAGCTGCGGGTGCGCGCGGGCTTCTCGTCCACCTCGGCAACTTCTTCGAACACCGGCATCGCATATTGCATGCCCGGTTGCACCGGAATCGTCAGCGCCTGGCCGCGTTTCACCTGGTTGCCGGACAGCTTGTTGATGTCCTTGAGGGTGCTGGTCGAGACCTTGTAGCGGCTGGCGATGCTGGCCAGGCTATCGCCCGGGCGTACGCGGTATTGCTGCCAGTCGACCAGCTCTTCGGGCTTCATGTTCGACAGGTTCGCCGTCAGCAACTGGGATTTCGACGTAGGCACCAGCAAGTGCTGGGGACCATCGATGGTCAGGCGCTTCTTGAACGCAGGGTTGAGCTGCACCAGTTCGTCTTCGTCGATGTTCGCCATGGCGGCGACTTTCGACAGGTCCATGCGCTGATTCAGCTCGACCACCTGGAAGTACGGCTTGTTGTCGATCGGGTTGAGGTTGACGCCATAGGCGTCCGGCGACATGACCACTTGGGACAGCGCCAGCAGTTTCGGCACGTAGTCGCGGGTTTCCTGCGGCAGCGGCAGGTTCCAGTAATCGGTGGGCAGGTTGAGCTTTTCGTTGCGTTCGATGGCGCGGCTGACTGTGCCTTCGCCGGCGTTATAGGCTGCCAGTGCCAGCAGCCAGTCGCCGTTGAACATGTCGTGCAGCTTGGTCAGGTAATCCAGCGCTGCCGTGGTGGACGCCGTGATGTCGCGGCGGCCATCGTAGAAATTGGTCTGGCGCAGGTTGAAGTAGCGGCCGGTGGACGGAATGAACTGCCAGATCCCCGCCGCATCGCTGCGCGACAAGGCCATCGGGTTGTACGCGCTCTCGATCACCGGCAGCAGCGCCAGCTCAAGGGGCATGTTGCGCTCTTCCAGTCGCTCGACGATGTAGTGCATGTACAAGCTGCCGCGGTTCCCGGCCGTTTCGAGAAACGACGGGTTGTTCGCGTACCAGAGGCGTTGCTGATCGATGCGCGGGTTGAGGTCGTTGCCGTCTTGCAGCTGGAAACCCTGACGCATGCGCTCCCAGACATCATGGGGCGGGGCCAGCGGCACGGGTTTGCGCGCGATATAAACAGGTTTTGGTTTGGTGCTGGCGACGGGATGTGCAGCGCTGGCGCCGTTGCCGGATTCCAGGCCGCCGGTGCTCTGGCAGCCTGCCAGTGTCGCGCTCGCGACCACCGCGATTGCCTGGGCCAACCGAGTCAATGTGTCGGAATTGAAGGTTTTACGTATAGATGACGACATTGGCTGGGGGATAGTTCCAGGCGAAAATGTCGGGCGATTCTAGAAAGTGGCTGCTGAACGGTCAACCTTTCAGAATTTCCGTGCTGATTCGCCGCCTGTTTAGAACTTATCTTTCCATGCCCGCAGCACCGCAAAGACCTCTGTGGGCGTTGCGTTGTGGGTTCCGCTCCGTTCGTCTGCTTTTTGTTTCACGGAGATGACGGAGGCTCGCAGAAACGGATTGGTCTTGCGCTCGAGCGCCAGCGTCGACGGCACGCTGATGCGATTTTGCGCACGCCATTGCGTCACTTGCTCGAAGCGTTCCACTACGTCGGCATTCTCCGGCTCGACCGCGACGGCAAAGCGCAGATTGCTCAGGGTGTATTCGTGGGCGCAGTAGACGAGGGTGCTGTCGGGCAGCTCGGCGAGCCGGCTCAGGGAGTGATGCATCTGCTGCGGGGTGCCTTCGAACAACCGCCCGCAACCGGCAGCGAACAGCGTGTCACCGCAGAACAGCAGCGGCTGTTGCGCGTCGGCGTGGTAAAAGGCGATGTGGCCCAGGGTGTGGCCGGGGACTGCATGGACGGCAAAGGTCAGGCCGAGTACGGTGAGCTGATCGTTGTCGGACAGGGCCACGTCCCGCGCCGGAATCTTCTCACTGGCCGGGCCGTAGACCCTGGCGCCGGTGAGCGTTTTAAGTTGCGCGACGCCGCCGGTGTGGTCGGCGTGGTGATGGGTGATGAGAATGTCGGTCAGGCGCCAGTCCGGGTTGCGTTCCAGCCAGGCAATGACGGGGGCAGCATCGCCCGGGTCAACCACGGCGCAGCGCTTGACGGCATTGTCTTGTAACAACCAGATGTAGTTATCGCTGAAAGCGGGCAGGGCATCGACCTGTATCATGGCGCGGTTCGCTTGGCTGGAAACATAGAGAAGCATCTTAGGGTCTGAACTGACTCGAGGCGAGTCTCTATCGCAATGACCCTCTCATGGAGACCGGAAATGACCGATGAAGCGTTCGCCCAGGCCGATCCTGAATGGCTTGAGCTGATCAGCGCCGCCCGCGACTGGCTGTCCGGGCCCCTGGGGCAGTTGTTGCTGGAAGAAGAAAGCCGCGTGCTGGAACAAGAGCTCGAACGTTTTTTTGGCGGCTATCTGGTGCATTACGGCCCGTCGGCACAAACGCCGCCAGCCGCAAAGCAAGTGCAGCGCAACGTGCGGCTGGGCGCGCCGTTGCCGGGCGTTGAAATTGTCTGCGAAGAGCAGGCCTGGCCGTTGAGCGAGCACGCCGCCGATGTGGTGGTCATGCAGCATGGCCTGGATTTCTGCCTGTCGCCCCACGGCCTGTTGCGCGAAGCCGCCAGCAGCGTGCGTCCCGGCGGGCACCTGGTGATCGTCGGGATCAATCCCTGGAGCACTTGGGGCATTCGTCATTTCTTTGCCAACGATGCCTTGCGCAGGGCCCGCTGCATCTCGCCTTCACGGGTCGGCGACTGGCTCAACCTGCTGGGCTTCGCGCTGGAGAAACGCCGCTTCGGGTGCTATCGTCCGCCGCTCGCTTCGCCCAAGTGGCAGGCCCGTCTGGCCGGACTCGAACGTCTCGGCGATGGCTGGCAAAGTCCCGGCGGCGGCTTCTATCTATTGATCGCGCGCAAGATGAGTGTCGGATTGCGGCCTGTGCGCATGCCGCGTCGCGAGCCGATGGGCAAACTGCTGCCGTTGCCCATGGCCAAGGTCAATCGGCGCACGCCCGAGCCTTGATTGTCCGGCTGGCGCCACGCTTTCTCAATTTTCTGGAAACATCGTAATGAGCGATACCGTAGAACTCTTCACCGATGGCGCCTGCAAGGGCAACCCGGGCCCTGGCGGCTGGGGTGCGTTGCTGGTGTGCAAAGGCGTTGAAAAAGAACTCTGGGGCGGTGAAGCCAACACCACCAATAACCGCATGGAGCTGCTCGGCGCCATTCGCGGCCTGGAAGAGCTGAAGCGGCCATGTGAAGTGATCCTGGTGACCGACTCGCAGTACGTGATGAAAGGCATCACCGAGTGGATGACCAACTGGAAGAAGCGCGGCTGGAAGACAGCGGCGAAGGAACCGGTTAAAAACGCCGATTTGTGGAAGCAGCTGGACGAGCAGGTCAGCCGGCACAACGTGAGCTGGAAGTGGGTGCGCGGGCATATCGGCCATCCCGGCAACGAACGCGCCGACCAGTTGGCGAACCGTGGGGTGGATGAAGTGCGCGGTATCAAGCACGGCTGATGGCTGAGTCCTGCGCGGGATCTCCGTCGTCCAGATGCTGCGCGGTCGTGGAGCAAACACGGACCCTGTGGGAGTGAGCTTGCTCACGAATGCGGCATTCCGGCTGCTAGAGATTGAGTGGAGGCACTGACCTCTTCGCGAGCAAGCTCGCTCCTACACTGGCAGGTGCGGTCTGGCGAGGCTGCCCACATCCCAAAACCCCCATGCTAATATCCGCGCCTGAAGCTGAGGCGGTAGGCAATGACTGTACAAAACATCATCACTGAACGAAGGGTTGTCCTCGATACCGAGACCACCGGTATGCCCGTCACGGATGGCCATCGGGTCATCGAAATCGGCTGCGTCGAGCTGGTTGGCCGGCGTCTGACCGGGCGGCATTTCCACGTTTACCTGCAACCGGACCGGGAGAGTGACGAGGGCGCCATTGGCGTTCACGGCATCACCGACCAGTTCCTGATCGGCAAACCGCGTTTCGCCGAAGTCGCCGACGAATTCTTCGAGTTCATCAAAGGCGCTCAGCTGATCATCCACAACGCGGCGTTCGACGTCGGCTTTCTGAACAACGAATTCGCCCTGATCGGCCAGCACGATCGCGCCAACCTCAGCAGCTACTGCACCATCCTCGACACGTTGGCCATGGCCCGCGAGCGGCATCCGGGCCAGCGCAATAGCCTCGACGCCCTGTGCAAACGCTACGACGTCGACAACTCCGGCCGCGAACTGCACGGCGCCTTGCTCGACTCCGAGATTCTCGCGGAAGTCTATCTGGCGATGACCGGTGGCCAGACGACCCTGTCGCTGGCCGGCAACAACGATGGAGAGGGCGGCGCTGATCGTCCTTCCGAGATCCGCCGGATCGCCAATCGCACGCCGGGCCGCATCATCGTCGCCAGCGAGGCCGAGCTGGCGGAACACGAAGCGCGTCTGGCCGTGATCGCCAAATCCGCCGGTGCCCCGGCCCTGTGGACTCAGTTGCTCGAAGCGCAGACTCAGGCCGAAGCCTGACGATGGCAGCGGCGTTCAAGGCCCTGCTTGCGCCAGGCAGCGGCCTTGAGAGAAGGTGATGTCGATCCGGTAATGGTGCAGGAGGCCCATGGTGAACACGTCCAGCCCGACTTTCAGCATTCGTGTCGCTGACGAGTGCTTCGAGGATTACATCCTCAACAGCGAATTCACGTTCACCGTTACCGGTTATGCCCGGGTCCAGATCGGCGAGCCCGTGGCGCAGTGGCCCGTCGAAGCTGTCGAGCCCTACCTGAAAAACTACGGTATCGATTCCGAAGAGTTCTGCCATTATCGGGACGCCGCCGACAGCACTGTGCTGGTGGCCTGGCTCGATGAACAGCCGGTCGGGCATGTGGTGGTCAGCCAGCACTGGAACGGTTTCGCCCACATCGATGAGCTGGCAGTCGACAACGGCGCGCGGCGCAATGGCGTGGCGCAAAAGCTGCTGGACGTGGCGCAGTTCTGGAGCCGCAAGCGTGGTCTGCCGGGCATCACCCTGGAAACCCAGAACAATAATCTGGCGGCGTGTCGGTTATATGAGCGCTACGGATTTGTGGTCGGCGGGGTGGATCATCTGCGTTATCGCGCGATAGATCCGGGTACGCAAGAGGCTGCGATTTTCTGGTATCTGCTGTTCGACGGGCCTGTCGTCGATTGAAGCTGCAAGCCCTTATGTCCTGACTCGTGGCCGCGCGGCGTGAGCGGCCTGTGTAAAGAACCGGGCTAGCAGCAGCGCCTCAGCGCTCTCTTGTCAGTACGACCTTGCTTTGAATCAACTCGAATTCCTCTCCGCTCAAGTGCTTGACGCGGTCGCCAATGGCCAGGCGATAAGTTGAAACGGGCTCCTTGCCATCAGCCTCATCGGGCTGTGATTCACGGAATTCATGCACCGAGTAAACGCGTCCCTCCGCGTCCCGCGCATGAAATTGCCCAACTAGAACTGAAGCCATTTGCTTTGTAACCTCTGGAAATAACTGCTCGTTTTCGCTCGCATCCTAACACCGCGAGTGAATAAACCGTGTCCGCTTGTAAGGTAATTCCCAAATTTCTATTAGGACCTTATTCGCCTAAGGCAGTCAGACCGCGGTTTTCAGGGGGAGTTTTCGGCCCTCGGAAAAATAGTCGCGAGCGACGGTCGCGCGGCCCGCGCGACGCACATGCGCCGATAACCCACGCTACAGCATCGAACCCTTCGATGATTAGCAACGGAAAAACAACACAGAATTGCGCACATGTTTCATCTATAACTGTTATCTCCTCCAACAGCAGAAGGTCCGTTTCATGAGCCAGGTTCATTCGATTGCAGTCATCGTCGGCAGCTTGAGGAAAGATTCCATCAACCGCAAAGTGGCCCGTGCACTGGCCGAACTGGCGCCGCCAAGCCTGAAACTGAGCATCGTCGAAATTGGCGACCTGCCGCTCTACAACGAAGACATCGACCATGATTCGCCGCCCGCCGCGTACACCGCCTTTCGTGAAGCCTTGCAGGGGGCAGACGGCTTTCTGTTCGTTACCCCGGAATACAACCGCTCGGTGCCGGGCGCGCTGAAGAACGCCATCGACGTCGGCTCGCGCCCCTACGGCAAAAGCGCGTGGGGCAGTGCGAAGCCGGCGGCGGTGGTCAGCGTTTCGCCGGGCGCCATCGGCGGTTTTGGCGCCAACCAGCACCTGCGCCAGTGCTTCGTGTTCCTCGACGTGCTGTGCATGCAGCAGCCGGAAGCGTACCTGGGCAACGCGGGCACCTTCTTTGACGAACAGGGCAAGCTGAACGAGAAAACCCGTCCGTTCCTGCAGAACATCATCGACGCCTTCGCCGGGCACGTTGAGCGCACGTCGAAAGCCTGATCGGCTGGACTGTCTTCCGATGAAAAGGCCTGCACGCCACTCTACGTGCAGGCCTTTCGCATTCATGGCCGGACGTCGCCGCGTCTTCGCCATTCAATCCTGAATTTCCCTCCCCGTGTACAGCGTTATGTACCGCAGTTGCGGTGGATTTCTTCCCTACGCTCCCAGCCTTTCCTGCCCCTGCCTGGCCGATGCCAGCCGCGGGCGTTTGTGCTCAAGGAGCTGCAATGCCTACCGTTACCACCACGTACTTCAACAGCGCGTCACTGCGACAGCGCTTTCTCGACGAAGTCGACCGCGCCGTTGCTGCCGGCGTGCTCCGCTCATCTGAACAGACCTGGCTTAAACGCGCGGCAGGCGCGATGGGCGCCGATGATCCCGATCCGGTCAGGGTCGATCGGTTGCTGCTCAATGACGGCCTGCCTACTTCGCTGGAACTCAGTGCTGCGCTGATGTTCAGCCACGGCCAGACCAGCGACCCACGGATATTCCTGTTCACGCTGGCGTCCGGCGTCGAAGCCTTCGACGGTCGCCAGCAGTTGCTGGAGGCGTTGCTCGGCCGGTTTGCAAACAACGACCCTTCGGCAGCGTTCGAGTACGAGAAAATCGACGACAACGTTTTTCAGGCCCAGATGCAGGCCATCGTCGAATATCAGGCAAATTCGGTCAGGCAGTTCACCGAGCGACTGAAGCTGACGCCAGACCTGGTCGGCGCTGTCACCTCCGCGTTGGCCCTGCAACTGCGTCGGCTCTTGCCGGATCAGCAGATTGATCCGGCGAGGCACCTCATGCGGATGGTGCAACCGGCTTTCGGTGCCGGCGACGAGCTTGTGCTGATGACCCAGACGCTCTCTCAAACGGCGTTTGAAGCGTTTTGCCATGCCGAGCAGGCGCCGGGCGTGACGCCGCAATTCATGGATGCACAGGGCCGAGTGGTGAGCGAACGCGATGCACAATTGTTCGCTCAGGCCATAACCGACACGATGTCTGCGCTGCCGGACCAATTCGCCTGGCTGCTGCGTGATTACTGGAGCCAGCAACGCGGGACCGGTTCCTGCCGCGACATGGCGGTTCAGGTCTACGCGACCAGCCTGTGCCATGAACTCTACCGTTACGGCCACGAGGGTAATCTCAGTCGGCAGGAGCACGAAATGTTGAGGCCGTTGCTCATGTCCGGACCGCAATACATTTCGTCGGAAGCTCAATTGCGCTGCAGACGTCTTGTGCTGCACCTGGCCGACGGAACAACCACACAACTGGCCGGTACACTGGTGTTCGATTTCTCCCCGGCCGAGCTGCCGCTGCTGTGGTTTACCCCGGAGCACGGCCTGCGCCGATTTGCCAACCTGACGGCACTGAGTGCGTTTTGCTCAACCCCGGAAGGGCGCGAAATGTTGCGCCCGGTACTGGCCCTTGTGGACCAGCCGCTGTTACTGCGTGAAGGTGATTTGACCCTTACGCTGGATAGTATCGACGGGCCCTTGTTCCGCGAACGGGTGGACTCCGTCCTTGCGCTCCAGCTGCGTAACCTGCAGTACGTGAAGGGTTTGTCGGCTGAGCCCGTGAAGGTCTCAGCGATGTATGACGATGCGCTGGACGTGCGTTACCTGATCGACCCGCGTCAGGTGCATTTCACGGCGGGGCGCTGGCGGCACGATCAGCCGATGGACTTCGCTGCCGTCTGGTGCAGCAGCGCCAACGATGACCTGATTCAGGTCGTCCCGGCGCCAGAGCCTGACAGCGCCGTCCTTGAACCTTCCGCCTCCGGACCTTCCCGGCCCACTGCGCTACAGCCGTCGCCCCCGTCGTGGCTGGAGAGAACCCAGGTATCCGATGCCAGTGCGGCCCACCTGCGCCAGTTGGACAACTTTCTGGTCAGCTACGCCGAGCAGGCACTGCAAAGCTATCTATGCGCGGCTTCGGCACGCGGCCTGCGCGCGAGTGAGATACGGGTGCGCTGGCTGGAATCGCTGCCGGTTGCCGCCTCCGATGTCGAGCCGAGTTCTGTCGCCATCAGTGAGTCCTTGCGCGCCACGTCAATGGATCTGGTGGCGCTGTTGCTTGAGCGCGTCAGTGGGCACCGTCCTGATCCCCTCTCGCACACGGCGCAGGTGCTGCTCACTTCTCAAGCTGCAGGGGCGCACCTTGATGTCGAACTGATTAACGTCATGCTCGAGCGCGTTGCTTCGGACTTCGTCGAGCGCTACCTCGACCGATTTGGGCGATCGCGCACGGCCCTTGCGCGTCTGGGCGACAGGCAGCTGCAACCGGTTGCCATGGCGTTGGTGCTCAGGGAAGACGCGTTGCGCCTGGACCTGGCGCTGAGGCAGCGAATGGAGGTGGTCCCGAGCGAGGCGGCGCACATGGTCATGCAAGTGCTCAACGCGCCTGTCCGTGCGCAGAGATCAGAATCGGGCCTGTCGATGACCGAGGTGTTTTCGCTGTCGGTGGTATATGGACCCGGCGCCGAGGCCACCCTCAGCGATTCAATGGTGCTCTGGCAACCGCGGCGGACCGGTGCAGGTTTGATGTTCTGGAGCAGCGTGCAGGGCTGGGAGCCTTTCGAATCCGTGCAGGCATTGACCGACAAACTAGGCAGTCGATTGCGTAGCGTGCACAGCGAGCGCTGGTTGGCTCTGGTGGGGGAGCGCGACCGTACGCTGTTGCGCAACCACCTGCGGGCGCAACCGGCGGAGCAGGTCCGCTTTGATTTCAGTCGCTGCAATGGCCATGCGATCGAGGCGTTGCAACAGACTGTGTTTAACCGCCAGTTACAGAACCTCCAGCAACTGTGCGCCCGTGCCCGGCGTTGTCGTTTTGAAGCCGGGCTGTTCACTCGCGTTGCCCGCGCCACCGAACTGGATGCGCAATTGGTCGACATGCTCGACGCTCTGGCGGTCCGAATCGACAACACATTGTTTGAAGAGCTGTTGCCGGACTGGTTCAAGTCTGCATCGGCCAGCGACATTCGTGCGTATAACGAGATATGGCGTCGCTTTTTTCTCGCCAGCGAAGGTGACGAGGATTTTCTCTTTGACCTCCCGACGCTGACTGAATACGCGCGCAGCAGGCTGTTGGATCAGATGCGCAAGAATTTCCCCGAGCGCGATCTGGACCCTGACCAGATCACCGTTACCCAGCGTCGCTACGTCGCCGCGCCCCCCGGCGTTGGGCAGATCCCGTCAGCGATTCCCGCCGCCACCCTTGAGCACAGTGAGTCTCTCACTGATTACGCCATCAATCGCTTCGTTGATTTTCCAGAAGCGGCGTTGAGTATCCACTCTGCCGAATACCCCGATATCGGCCGCCTGATGACCCCGGACTATGTGCGCAGGACTGTCCGTGGGCTGGACGTCGGCGCAGGGTTCCGAACGCTGTTGCGGCAGACGTTGACTCCAGCGGACGTCAACTGGGGAAAGCGCAACACGCTATTTGTCAATCAACTGCCACCGATGATGCAGGCGGTGGCAATGCAGCAGAAGCTGCAAGGAAAGCTGAGTCCCCGAGCCTGCGAATTCATCTCGCGGGTGGTTGAAATGCCCGACGGTATTGCCCGCGAACCGTTGGACGGTGAGCGCACGATCATCAGTACCCTGCGGCTGGTCGCCGATGAGGGAATGACGCCCGATGCTGTCAAGGGCGTTTACCTGATCTGTGCCGAGCACCCTGACAGCGGCCCGGTGATTTTGCACGCGGTGTTCCACCCGGATTTAGTCTTCCGCGAGTACGCCAGCCTGTCTGCACTGCTGGCCGATCTGCGCAGTGACGCAACGCTGCAACACCTGGTGTTCGAGCGACTGGACCCGGAGGTGCGCAAGCGATATGAGCACGGCGGGTTCATCGAGCCTCATCTGCCGTTCTTTGACCAGGGGCCGGGCGATGTGCCCACTCACACACCGGGGCCGGTCACGGTTTCGCTGGCTGAAGAAAAAGGCAACTCGCTGCAGTTCATGTTCACCGACACCGTGAGCCTGCTGGTGGACATTGGCGCGTCCGATACGGTCACCACCGAAGAGGCCGATCAGGCGTCGCGCAAGTTTCTGGCTTCGCTGGGGTTGGAGCAGGCGCTGAGCATTGTGCCCGGCAAGTTTGCCGCCATGGTCGCGTTTTGGCAGAGCCATACGCTGTTTCGTGCATCGGCTGCGTCGGCGGCCGGGCGTCACTGGGGCGAGGCTATTTCCGAATTTTCTGCCGCGTTGGGCGTGATGGTGACGGCCAGGGAACAGGCCGAGAAGGACGAGCTGATCGGGGGCGATCTGGTCACGGACGAGGAGTTGACGCCGCCAGAGTTTTCCTGGGGCGGCGTCACACTCACCGCCGAGCAACTGAAGCGTTTGCAGGCGCTGGAAGCCCGAAACATCTCGCTGAAAGACCTGCGTCGCGATGAATTGCTGAGTCTGTTTATGGACCCCGCCAACGGAAAGGCCTATGCGGCGGTCGCCGGACGGGTCTATGAGGTGCGCCGCCAGGCCAAGGATGGCAGATGGATGATCATTGGCGCTGACCGCACACTCGGCCCGCGCCTCAGGCTGGATGACAATCAGCGCTGGCAGTTGGACATCGAGTCCGGTCTGAAGGGCGGGGGCGGCGCAATGACCAAGCTGCGCACCCACGCGGCGGACGTCAGCGCCGATGACGTGTTGCTCATCGAAGCCAGTGGCATGCCCGAGATACGCAAGTTTTTTCGGGAACGCGCGCAGCATATCGGCGAGGCTCATCTGCAGGCCAAACGCTACCTTGAAAACGCTCTGGATAACCTGAACGTGCATGAGCCTGGGACTCCACTGCACCCGCGCGTCTCGCAGATCATCGGTGATTTTTTCGGTGTCAGTACGCCCGATCACGAGTTGCTGGTCGATACCGAACGCGCGATCAAGACGCTGTTCGATGAGGTCATGGATGCGTCGTTGTCGCCTTACTCATCGCCCCGGTTTGTGGTGGGCACCAACCGCGCGGGCCACGCAGCCACCATGGGCTTTGTGATCAAAAGAGACCCGAAAAAGCGCGTGTTCCTGACTGACCGGTATTTCGATGCGCCGCAGTTTCCGCTCACGCCCGAGGCGGCCACCCAAGGCTTTGATTGCCCGGCCCATTACCGCGCCGCGACGCTGATCCACGAACTCTCGCACCTGGCGCTCGATACCCACGACATTGCCTATCTGGAAAGCACGGCACCGTATCCGGACCTGTTGCAGGAAAACACCGCCAACAACATCAAGCTGAAAGCGGATATCCAGCTCATGCAAACCCATGGCCTGTCGCATCTGAGCGGAAGAGATGAGCTGTTTTTGCATTTGAAGGAGGGCGAATGGCGTGATTTCGATGAGGAGGAGGGCTTCGAGCATGATGCAATCCTGAAGCTCACCCGCAGCAAAACCATGGATGAAGCCCGTGAGGCGTTTCTCGGCGATGCACGCAAACGCAGTCGAGTTCTCCTGGCCAATGCCGATTCGGTGACCCTGCTTGTCCTCCAGTTGGGAAGACGCAGCTTTGTCGCGCCAAGCCCCGCGCCGGGCGGTCGTTGAGTGACAGACGCCGAGCCCTGAGGGGTTCGGCGTTTCTGGGGGGGGGAGGGGCCTGACCCTTACAGCGCGTAGTGCCGCAGCTCGCGGGCGATCAGCAAACGCTGGATTTCGCTGGAGCCTTCGTAGATTTGGGTGATCCGCGCGTCCCGGTAGTATTTCTCCACCGGATAATCCTCCAGATAGCCATAGCCGCCGTGGATTTGTATCGCTTTGGAGCAGACCCACTCGGCCATTTCCGAGGCGAACAGCTTGGCCTGGGACGCTTCGGACAGACAGGGTTTGCCGGCCGTTCTCAACCGCGCGGCGTGCAGGACCAAGAGGCGAGAAGCATTGATGCGGGTGTGCATGTCGGCCAGCAGATTGGCGATGCTCTGGTGCTCGATGATCGGCTTTTCGAACTGCACGCGGTCACGGGCGTAACCCAGTGCCGCCTCAAATGCCGCGCGAGCGATGCCCAGGGCCTGGGCAGCGATGCCGATGCGTCCGCCTTCCAGGTTTGAAAGGGCGATGGACAGTCCTTTGCCCCGTTCACCCAACAGGTTTTCCGCCGGAATCCGGCAATCGCTCAGGGTCACGGCGCAGGTGTCGGAGGCGCGGATGCCCATCTTGTGTTCCATACGGTCGACGCGATAACCGGGGTTGTCGGTGGGCACCAGAAACGCTGACAGGCCGCGCTTGCCCAGCTCCGGATCGGTGACGGCGAAGACAATCGCCAGCTGCGCGCGCTTGCCGTTGCTGACGAACTGCTTGGCGCCGTTGAGCACCCATTCGCCGTCTTTCAATTCGGCACGGGTGCGCAGGTTGTGGGCTTCGGAGCCGGCCTGGGGTTCGGTCAGGCAGAAGCAGCCGATGGCCTTTCCGCTGGCGAGCTTTTCCAGCCACTGTTGTTTCTGCCCGTCGCTGCCGTAGTTGAGCACCGGCCCGCAGCCCACTGAACTGTGCACGCTCATCAGCGTACCGGTGGCGCCGTCGGCGGCGGAGATTTCTTCGACCGCCAGCGCGTAGGCGACGTAGTCGATGTAGCTGCCGCCCCATTCATCCGGGACGACCATCCCGAGCAGGCCCAGTTCGCCCATCTTCGCCACCAGCGCGTCGTCGATCCAGCCGGCTTGTTCCCAGGCTTGGGCATGGGGCGCGATTTCATTGCGCGCGAAGTCCCGCGCCATGTCGCGGATCATCACTTGCTCTTCGGTCAGTTCAAGATCTTGCATAGGTCACCCCTCATGACCGCTGAAGAAGCTTGCCACGTGCTCGGCATCCAATGCCTGCACGCTGGAAGGGCTCCAGTGCGGTTTCTTGTCTTTGTCGACGATCAAGGCACGCACGCCTTCGATCAAGTCACCCCGTTCAAACCACTGGCGGTCCAGATGCAGCTCCAGGGCGAAACAACGCTCCAGCGGCAGATGCCGGCCGCGGCGCAGCAGCTCCAGGGTGACCGCCATCGCCAGCGGTGAACGGGTTTGCATCAGATGCGCCGTGTCGAGGGCCCAGGCATGGGTGTCGTAGACGCTGACTTCCAGCAATTGTTCGATGATGCTCGGGACGTCCGGCAGGCCGAAGAAATGATCGATGGCCGGGCGCAGTTTTGCCAGCGGCGGCGCAGGCAAGTGCTGCACGCCGAGTTTCGCCAGCGCGCCCTGCAAGTCCTTGAGCGGGGTCAGGCTCCACTTCAGGTTATTGAGCTGCAGATCGAGGTCATTGAGGCGTTCGCTGTTGAGGTACCAGTCCGCCATCCCGCAATACAGCGCATCGGCGGCCTGGATCTGCACGCCGGTAACGCCCAGATAAATCCCCAACTCGCCGGGCACACGGGGCAGAAAGTAGCTGCCGCCCACGTCAGGGAAATAACCGATCGCCACTTCCGGCATCGCCAGACGGCTGCGCTCAGTGACCACGCGAAGGTCCGCGCCCTGGGCCAGGCCCATTCCACCGCCGAGCACGAAGCCGTCCATCAAGGCGACGACGGGTTTGCGGTAATGATGAAGGGTGAGGTCCAGCGCGTATTCTTCGACGAAGAAATCCAGGTGCTCGGTTCGGCCGGCCTGAAAGCTGTCGTACAGCGAGCGGATGTCGCCGCCGGCGCAGAACGCCTTTTCGCCGGCACCGCGCAGGACCACGGCGTAAACGTTGTCATCCTTTGCCCAGGCGTCGAGCTGGTACTGCAGCTGCCGGACCATGTGCAGGTCGATGGCATTGAGGCCCTGGGGGCGGTTGAGGGTGAGGTGACCAATGTGATTGCGTACGTCGGACAGAACGCTCGCGCAGGCGGATTGCTGCGCCGCGTATTCGGCAGGTATGACCTGAGCCGTCATCGCTGACTCCCTGTTGATTATTGTTGTACTCAATCCCCGGCTGTACCGCCGGGGTCCGTGAGGGTGCTAACGGATGCTACCAGCGCCATTTTGCAAATGACAATGAAGTTTCCGGCAGGGATGAGCACATCAGCGCTGTCACGCCTGCAAGCTGAACAACGCCATCGCTGGCTGACCACCGACTTGTAGGAGCGAGCTTGCTCGCGAAGAGGCCCTTACACCCGATATATCTTTAGCGCCTGAGATGCCGCCTTCGTGAGCAAGCTCACTCCCACAGGGTCCGCGTCTGCTGCGCCATCTGTGGTAGCCGAGCCACATTGGGAAATCCTGGAAGTTGGAGGATTTCCGTTGCCCCCTGTCACGCCTGCAAGCTGAACAACGCCGTTTGTGGGGTGTCGCTGATCCAGCATTCGCTGACGGTCCAGCCCGCACGCGCGGCCAGTTCGGTGAACGATTCAACCGTGAACTTGTGGGAGTTCTCGGTGTGCAGGCGTTCCCCGGCGGCGAAGCGGAAGGTGTGGCCAGCAACGGTGACGCTCTGCTGTTTGCGGCTGACCAGGTGCATTTCCATGCAGGCCTGTTCCGCGTTCCAAACGGCCAGGTGATCGAAGGCAGACACGTCGAAGTCGGCGTGCAGCTCGCGATTGATGCGGGTCAGCAGGTTCTTGTTGAACTGCGCGGTCACGCCGTCGGCGTCGTCGTACGCGGCCACCAGCGTCTGCTCATCCTTGACCAGATCGACACCGACGATGAAGTGGGCGTTTTCCCCCAGCACATCGTGGGCGCTGTGGAGGAAATCAACGGCCTGCTCGTGGCTGAAGTTGCCGATGGTGGAACCCGGAAAGAAACCCACGCGGGTGTGGCCGTCGGCTTCTTCAGGCAGGGTGAGCACCCGGGTGAAGTCGTCGACTTGTGGCGCGACGATCAGCGCCGGGTAACGCTGGCGCAATGACCGCGCGGCCTTGTTCAGTGCTGTCGCACTGATGTCGATCGGCACGTACACCGCGATGTGCGGCGCGGCATCCAGCACCAGACGGGTCTTCTCGCTGGCGCCACTGCCAAATTCCACCAGTGTTGCGCCCGCCGGAATGGTCGCAGCGATCTCGCCGGCGATGCGTTTCAGCAACCCGGTTTCGGCGCGCGTCGGGTAGTACTCAGGCGTTTCGCAGATGGCTTCGAACAGGTCGGAACCCGCTGCGTCATAGAAATACTTGGGCGACAGTGTTTTCTGCGGGGCGCCGAGACCGGCCACCACATCGCGGGCGAATTCGCTGTCGTTCGGGTCAACCACGCCGGGTTGACGGCTATCACGGGCCAGGCGCAGGCCCGAGACCATCCAGCGTTTGTCGGCGTGGAAGAAGTTGCGGTAGGTCAGGCGGCAATGATCGGGCGATGTGACGCTGGCACCGCCGCGCAGGACCATCTGATTGACCATGAACTTGCCGTTGTACTCACCGACTGCGCCCACTGAGGGCTTGAAGCCGGGGTAGGCGCTGTAGGCACTTTGCGTCCACTGCCAGGCGACGTCGTCCACTTGCTCCAGCAAACCGGCGCGGGCGGCGGCTTCCCATTCGGCTTCGGTGGGCAGGCGCGCATCGGCCCATAGCGCAAACGCGGCGGCTTCGTAATAACTGATGTGCGTGACCGGCGCCGAAGGGTCGATCGACTCAAGGCCGCGCAGGCTCATGCGCTTCCAGCCGTTCTCGTCGTGCTGCCAGTACATGGGTGAATTCCAGCCGTTTTCCTGCACCAGGGTCCAGCCTTCGGACAGCCACAAGGCTGCGGTGTGATAGCCGCCGTCGGCAATGAAGCTCAACCACTCGCCGTTGGTCACCAGCCGGTCGCTGATTTCGAAGGACTGCAGATAGGTGGTGTGGCGAGGGCCTTCGTTGTCGAACGAAAAGCCGTCACCGTCGTGGCCGATTTCGGTCAGGCCGGCGCTCAGCGGCTTGAAATGACCACGACGGCCCGACAGGTCTTTCGGCCAGCGCGGGCTGTAGGCCGGTTTCAGCGACGACAGGCTGAACAGATGAAGGATGTCCATCAACAGCAGTTCCTGATGCTGCTCTTCGTGGGCCAGGCCGAGTTCGATCAGGCTGGTCATTTCGTCGCTGAGCGGCGTCATCAGCAGCGTCGTCATGTTTTCGTCGACGTGCCTGCGATAGGCCAGGACCTGATCGACGCTCGGCCGGGTCATCAGGCCGCGCTGCGGACGCGGATGACGCGGGCCAACAGCTTCGTAATAAGAGTTGAACAGGTAGCCGAACGTCGGATCGAACGCTTCGTAGGCCGGCAGGTTCGGCGCCAGCAGAAAGGTTTCGAAGAACCATGTGGTGTGCGCCATGTGCCATTTGGCCGGGCTGGCATCGGGCATCGACTGCACCACCATGTCCTCGGCGCTCAAGGGCTCGACCAGAAATTCGGTACGGTCGCGCACGCTCTGAAAGCGCTGGCACAGGGTGTGGGTGGAGGATGTTTCGCGAAGCTGGCGTAATTGGCGCGTCATCAGGTGCTCTCCGGCGTAGCCGATGCCCGGTGGACCCGGTGGAGTGATTCCACGCAGCCAGGCGGTACGGCGATTCAGGGTTTGAGGCGTGCGTTGTGCGGAATGTTCAACCGAAATATCCAAATGAAGGACGGCCACTTCCCACGAGTACGTTGATGCCTTGGATCATCAGCGTTTTGCATGGATTTAACGGCACGCACCGAGTGTAGTCCCGGCACGGGCTGATTCGCGCAGTCGGTGACCGATGGCCAATCTGCGCGCCGTCTGCGGTAACCTGCTGGCCATTCGCTGCAAGTGCACGGCGCACAACACGTGTTTCGCGGGCAAAAGCTGAACCTGCGCGGCGACTCACAGTCTGCACAACAGCACTTGCGTCACGGATGGCAGTGGCTTTTCAGGGTATGTGTCAGGTGACAAATGAATCACGCCAGATGAATGAACCGGTTTTTGGGGACGCGCATGAATGATCTATCCAGTCTGCTGGGGGCGCTTGATGAAGCGCAGACCGGGCAGCAGGAAGTGGTGATCGCCACGGTGGTCAAGGTCGAGGGTTCGGCTTACCGACGCCCGGGTGCGCGGATGGTGATCGCGCCGATGGGCGAGGCGACCGGCACCGTCAGCGGCGGCTGCCTCGAAAGCGACGTCAGCAAAAAGGCCTGGTGGCTGACCGCCAATGGCAAGCCGTCCCTGCGCACGTACAGCACCGGCGAGGACGACGACGAACTCGAAGACGCCGAGCTCAGCTTTGGCCTGGGTTGCAACGGCACGGTGCACATCCTCTTCGAACGGATAGATCCCCAGGCGGCAAGTCTGGTGGCGGACGTGTTGCGCGAGGTCAAGGCCAGCGGTGTTGGCGCTGCGCTGGCGACGGTGATTGGCACACAAAGCGAACGTCATACGGCGCTGGGCGAGCGGGTGGCGATTCGTTCATCCGGGCAGGTGCAAATCGACATGCGTGAGCGCTGGCTGGCGACGGCGGTGGCCGAGGACCTGAAAACGGTGCTCGCTGCCCGCCGCTCCGCCACCCGTACCTACGACAGCGCGGACGGCGCCGTTGAGGTGCTGTTGGAGTACATCGCAGCGCCGCGCCGGCTTGTGATCTTCGGTGCCGGGCATGACGCGATGCCCTTGGTCAGCATGGCGCGGCTGCAGGGCTGGCACATCACGGTGATCGATGCGCGCTCGCATTTCGCCCGTCCCCAGCGTTTTCCGGAGGCCGATCAGGTGCTGTCGGCGCCGCTGCAGCCAATGCCCGAATTGCACGCGATGGTCGCCGACGCTGCCGTGGTGGTGATGACCCACAGCCTGAGCCAGGACCGCCACTGGCTGGGGCAGGTGCTGCAATCGACGCCGCGCTACATTGGCCAGCTCGGACCACGCAGCCGCACCGAACGTTTGCTCGACGAGCTGCCGGATCAGGCCCGTGAAGCCGCTGCTCAGGCCAGCCTGCATTACCCGGTCGGGCTGGACCTGGGCGGTGACGCGCCCCACAGCGTGGCGTTGTCGATCCTCGCCGAGATCAACGCGGTGTTCAACGGCCGCAGCGGCGGGATGCTCAAGCACCGGCAGGCGAGCATTCATGCGGTGGATGTCACACTGGAGCAGGCGCGGGAGCTGAGAATGATTAGCTGAGCATGATCAGCTAGCCTTCACAGGCGGCCGCTTTCATAGCGGCTGGCCCCATCGCTTTTCAGTGGCTCGGCACGGCATTCATCAGGTCCGCTCAATGAACGACAAGTACAGACCCCACGACTGGGCTCCCCACGAGCGACCGACGTTGCCGGGCTCGCCGTCGACGCCCTTGCACGCGACGCCCAAGCGCTGGGCCTATGCCATCGTCGGGGTGATCGTGGCGTTGACCGGCGGGCTGGGCAACGCGCTGGTGGTCGCCAACCTTCAATACCTGCAAGGCTCGCTGGGCGCCACCCAGGCCGAGATCGCCTGGCTGCCCGCCGCGTATGTCATGACCAATGTGTCGATGAACCTGCTGCTGGTGAAGTTTCGCCAGCAGTTTGGTCTGCGCGCGTTCACCGAAGTATTTCTGGTGCTGTACGCGCTGGTCACCTTCGCGCACCTGTTCGTCAACGACATCGAATCGGCCATCGCCGTTCGCGCTGCCCACGGCATGGTCGGCGCGGCACTGAGTTCGCTGGGCCTGTACTACATGATTCAGGCCTTCCCGCAGAAGTGGCGCATGAAAGCCCTGGTGCTGGGCCTCGGCACCGCTCGACTGGCCACGCCGCTGGCGCGACTGGTTTCCGAAGACCTGCTGCAGATTGCCGAATGGCGCGGGCTTTACCTGTTCGAACTGGGCATGTGCCTGCTGTCCCTGGGTTGCGTGCTGATTCTGAAACTGCCCCCAGGCGACCGCTTCAAAGCCTTCGAGAAACTCGACTTCCTGACCTTCGCCTTGCTCGCTTCAGGCTTCGCTGCGCTCTGTGCGGCGTTGTCGCTGGGGCGGATTGAATGGTGGCTTGAAGAGCCCTGGATCGGCATCGCCCTGGCGTCGTCCATCGTGCTGATCCTTGCCGGGCTGTGTATCGAGCACAATCGCACCCGACCGTTGTTGATCACCCGCTGGCTGGGCAGTGGCCGGATGATCCGCTTCGCCTTCGGCGTGCTGCTGACGCGGATCGTGCTGTCGGAGCAATCCACCGGCGCGGTCGGTTTTCTTCAGGGGATGAATCAGGGCACCGAGCAGCTGCACACGCTGTACCTGTTCATGCTGTTGGGCAGCGTCGCCGGCCTTGCGGTCAGCGCGCTGACGATTGATCCGCAGCACCTGTTCAAGCCGCTGATCATTTCCCTGGCGCTGATGGCGATCGGTTCGAGCATGGACAGCTTCTCCACCAGCCTGACCCGTGAACCGCAGATGTATTTCAGCCAGTTTTTGCTGGCGTTCGGCGGCACCTTCTTCCTCGGTCCGACCCTGGTGCTGGGCATCAGCGGGGTGATCAGCAACCCGCGCAACATGGTCAGTTTTTCGGTGATGTTCGGGATTACCCAGAACGTCGGCAGCCTGATCGGCTCGGCGCTGCTGGGCACCTTTCAGGTCTGGCGCGAGAAATTCCACTCGGCGCACATTGTCGAGCACGTCACGCTGATCGACGCTCAGGTGCAATCGCGCCTGCAAAGCGCGAGCGGTGCGTATATTTCGGCCATCGCCGACCCGGCCGCGCGTACCAGCCTGGGCATTCGCTCGCTGGCAACCGCCGCCACCCGTGAGGCCAATACCCTGGCCTACAACGACGTATTTATGCTGATCGCAGTCATCGCGGTGCTGACCATGATCTGGATCACCAGCCGCGCCACCTGGCTGTGGATCACCACCGAGCCGGTCGCGCCGTTTACGCCGGCCACACCTTCGGCATCTCCCTTTACACCTTCTGGCGCTCAACCTTCATGACAGAACCTGGCAAACCTTCTGGCACCCCTCCAAACAGCGCTTCAGGCGGCCCTTCTGGCAATGCGGCGCCCAACGCCGCCCCGTCACAGGCAACTTCCGCAGCGCCCGCGCCGGCGGTCATGCCGGCCACCACGCAACCGCGTTCGGCGCGCATACGCCTGGTGTCGGCGATTCTGTTCGGCGGCATTGCCCTGGCGGGTGTGCTGGTCGTGCTGTACGCGTGGCAGCTGCCTCCGTTCAGCAGCCCGATCGAAAGCACCGAGAATGCCCTGATTCGCGGGCAGACCACGATCATCGGCCCGCAACTGAGCGGCTACGTCTACGAAGTGCCGGTGCAGGATTTCCAGTGGGTCAAGCAGGGCGATCTGCTGGTGCGCATCGACGACCGGATTTATCAGCAGCACCTGGATCAGGGCATTGCTCAGTTGGGCGTTCAGCAGGCCGCGCTGGCCAATAATCTGCAACAGCGGCGCAGCGCCGAGGCCACCATTGCCCAACGTCAGGCCGCTATCGCGAATGCCCAGGCGCAGAGTGACAAGGCCGCTGCCGACCTTCGCCGCGGTCAGGCACTGGTGACCGATGGCTCGGTGTCGAAAAGCGAATTTGACGTGACCCGCGCCGCGGATGCGCAGGCAAAAGCGGCATTGGCCGAAGCCAAGGCGGCGCTGGAGATTTCCCGTCAGGACCTGCAAACCGTGATCGTCAATCGCGGCTCGCTGGAAGCGTCGGTGAAGAATGCCGAAGCTGCCATCGAGCTGGCGCGCATTGACCTGACCAACACGCGCATCACTGCGCCGCGGGACGGTCAGCTGGGGCAGATCGGGGTGCGCCTGGGGGCGTACGTCAATTCCGGCGCGCAGTTGATGGCGCTGGTGCCGCGCCCGCGCTGGATTATCGCCAACATGAAGGAGACCCAGATGGCCAACGTGCGTCTGGGTCAGCCGGTGAGTTTCACCGTCGATGCCCTGGAAAATCTGAAGATGCGCGGCCGGGTGCAGCGCATTTCCCCCGCAGCGGGGTCCGAGTTCAGCCTGCTGCCTGCCGACAACGCTACCGGCAACTTCGTCAAGATCGCCCAGCGCATTCCGGTGCGCATCACCATCGACGACGATCAGCATGACGTGGACCGCCTGCGCCCGGGGATGTCGGTGGTGGTCAGCATCGACACCAGTCAGGACGGCGCCGTGCCGCCGGACCCCGTGGATGGCAAGGTGGATTCGGTGAACGGCCGCTGAATCGGCCCGCCTGTATCGCCGTGTATCCCGCTCCACGGCAGATACGTGCTGATTCATTCACTGATTTCCCGGACACACCGGCGACACCTCCCGGACGTTGAATGGCGGCTCCGAGGCAACACGCCTCGGCCGCCCTTACATCCAACGTGCCCAGTGCCCGGAGCCCGCCATGAACTGGAAGAAACTTACCTCCGCCTTTCTGTCCGCCACGCTTATCAGCGATGTGAGTGGCCGGCCATGTTTCTGATCGCCTTTCTCGGCGGCATCGTCACGGTGCTCAGCCCCTGCATCCTGCCAGTCGTACCCTTTCTGTTTGCCCGGGCCGATCGGACGGCGGGTTCGGTACTGATGACCCTGTTGGGGCTGACGCTGACGTTTGCGCTGGTCTCAAGTCTGGCGGTGGTCAGCAGTGACTGGGTCGTGGCGGCAAACGGTATCGGCCGCAATATCGCGCTGGTGATCCTCACGCTGTTTGCCCTGTCGCTGCTTTCCGCCCGCGTGGGCCACTGGCTGATGCTGCCGCTGGTGTCGCTCGGTAATCGGCTCGACCCGGCGACGCGGCGCTTGTCCGGTCCGTCTGCCTCATTACTGATCGGCGTTGCCACCGGGCTGCTGTGGGCGCCGTGCGCCGGGCCCATTCTGGGGATCATCCTCACCGGGGCCATGCTGCAAGGGCCCAGTGCGCAGACCAGCCTGTTGCTGCTGGCGTACGGGCTAGGCAGTGCGGTGTCGTTGGGGGTGCTGATCTTCGCCGGACGCGGGTTGCTCGCGCGGCTGAGACTGTCGCTGCCGGTCACTGCCTGGCTGCGGCGTGGCGCTGGCTTCGCTGCGTTGCTGGTGGCCGTGACCATTGCCACTGGCTCGCAAAATCAACTGCTTGCCGGCACCTCATCCGAGGGCGCAGCAGCGGTGGAAAAGGGCCTGCTCAGCGGCGTGCCCAAAGTCATCGATTACGTCGTCTCCAGCGTCAAAGCTGCAGCGGCACCGGACGTCAGCAGCCAGGGCGCGATGCCTTCGTTGTCCGGCGCTACCGCGTGGCTTAACTCGCCGCCGCTGAGTGAGGCATCCCTGCGCGGCAAGGTTGTGCTGGTCGACTTCTGGACCTTTGACTGCATCAACTGCCAGCACAGCGTTCCTTACGTCAACGAATGGGCAAAGAAGTACGAAAAGGACGGCCTGATGGTCATCGGCGTGCACACGCCCGAATACCCGTACGAACGGCTCATCGACAACGTGCGCAAGCATGTCGCCAGGCTGGGCCTGAATTACCCGATCGCCATCGACAACGACTACGCCATCTGGCGCGCTTTCGACAATCAGTACTGGCCTGCGCATTACCTCATCGACGCCGAGGGGCAGATCCGCTACACCCACTTTGGCGAAGGCGCCTACGACACCCAGGAGCAAGTCATTCGCCAGCTGCTCGACGAGGCCCACGCAAAGGGCTGAAGCGAGAGGCGCTGACGAATGAAAGGTCGCGCTTACACCATGCGTTTGACAGTGTTGTCCTTGCGCACGAAGTGGTGCCAAATCGCCGCGACCACGTGCAGGCCGATGACGTAGTAAAAAATCGTGCCCAGCAGGATGTGGTAATGCTCCAGTGTTTCGGCGGTGTCCTTGGACATGTCGAACGGCGCCGGAATGCTCAGGGAGGTCAGGGGGATGGGCAGGGCGCCGCGTTCCAGCAGCACGGTGAACAGACCCAGCAGGGGTTGCGCGAACAGGAAAGCGTACAGCGCGTAATGGGACAACGTAGCCGCCAGACGCAATACGCCCTCCAGGGGCGGGGTGATGCCCGGCGGCGTATGGCGGTGGCGCTCGGCGATGCGGAAAAACGCCATGACCAGCACGACGATGCCGACCCAGAAATGCGTTTGCACGACGAAGGTTCGCGCGTCACTGCCACGGGCCAGTTGGGTACGGCTCAGGATCAGCGCGTAGGCGAGCACAATCAGGATCGCCATCACCCAGTGAAACCAGCGGGCTTTGTAGCTGTAGCGTTCGGTATCGGAAGGTTTGCTCACGGTCAGGTCTCTTGGTCTGTTTTTTTGATCTGGCGCGGCGCAGTCACTGCCGCAGCGCTTTCATAACCCAACGTCTGGCGGCCGTCGAGGAGAACGTGCAATTCGAACGGCGCCTGGGGCCTCACCCCCTTGCCCTTGAAACCTGCCCGTCCCATTAACTCCTCCTTCCGAATGTCTAACTAACTTGAATGGTATGACTAACTAATTTAGAGATTGTGGCGCCGATATACATTTTGCTTATTTCCGCTCGATACTATTCTGCACATGTTCCTGTACTTCATTTTTAATGTCATTCGTTTGAGTAACTTCAAATAGTGGAAGAATTTTAAATATCCCTTCATATTCATATTAGAAATAAACAACGCCTGCACCTATTCTGATTTGGCATTAAAATTCCGTTGAATTCCGTTGAATTCCGTTTGACAGGTCTGCCGCTTGGATCCATCTTAATGCCTCGACGGCTCAGCCCCCTGACTATCAGCTTGAAAAAGCTGGCATTTTGCCCATATTCAACCGGGGCCTCGACGTTCGTGAATCTATCGAAAAGGGAAGGGCATCTTCATGGATGTTTCAGGCTTCGTTCACCTTTTAAAACGTCATAACTCCGATGCGCAAGTCTGGTTTGATTCGTCGCCGACTGTATATAAAGGCTGCGTGAAGAAGTTGCTGTGGGCTTATCCGGATACGCACAATTTTATTACCGGATTATTGCCCGATGAACCGGATAGTTCGGATGCCGGCGTCAGCGGGGCCACCACCAACCCGACGCTGATCAGTCAGGCGGTCATGAGCAATGCAGCTCATTACCGTGATTTTCTCCACACCCTGCCCCCTTCGATGTCGGCAGACGCTCGGCTGCGACAGCTCTACGACCAGGTGGTCATCGACAGCGCCCAACCGTTGCTGCCGCTGTTCAAGCGTTCAAGAGCCCGATACGGCTGGCTGTCGGCGCAAATCGAGGGCGGGCACTGGATGAATCAGGACGCGCTGGTTGTCCGCGGCCTTGAGCTGGCGGCGCTGGCGCCGAACATCATGATCAAGATCCCGGGCAGCGCCCAAGGCTATCGCGCCATCGAACAATTGGTGGCGCGGGGTTGCTCGATCAACAATACCTTCTGTTTTACCGTTTCCCAGCTGGATGCCTGCCTCAAGGCCATTCACGCCGGGCGTCAGCGGGCGCTCGTCAACGGGGTGAGCACGGAGCGGGCGCGTTACGTGGTCAGCTTCATGATCGGTCGGCTGGGTGCGGAAGCGGAATTCGAGCGGCAAGCGCGGGGCAGTCGTATCCACCTCAGCCGCACGGATAAACGCTGGGCCGAGCTGGCGGTGTATCAGGCGATGCAGGCCCTGATGCGGCGGCGCGAGACACCAGCGCAACTGTTGTTGTGCAGCATTAGGGTCGACACCGATGCGCGTGGGCGCGAGCATTGTTGGCACCTGCAGCGCACCGGGGCCGACACCACGCTGTACACGCTGACACCCCAACTCATCGAGTTCCTCGTGCGCCGTCAGCAGGCCGGGCACAGCATCGCCCCGGCGACGGAATGGGTGCAGATTCCCGGCAAAGTCCTTGATCGTCTCCTGGCCATTCCGTATTTCAACCAGGCGTACTTTGAACGCGGCCTCACCCCGGACGAATACGCCCGTCATCCGGCGTTCCTGACTGCAGGCAATGACGTACGCCTGGGCGTGCAGCGCCTGCGGGGTTTCATCAACGACACCCTGGATCCGCCAGGTGTCACGCCTCGCATTGCGCGTCGTCCAGCGACCGTGGAGGGGCGGGCATGAACCGGATGATTGGCCTCTGGGCCCATCCGCGCTCGCGATCGACGGCGCTGGAAAGGGTGTTCATCGAGCGCGGTGATTTCGAGGTTTTCCACGAGCCGTTTTCGCACATGGCGTACGACGAACAATCAGCCATTCCCCATGGGGACCTCAACTGCGGGATGCCCCGTGACTACGAGTCGATCAAGGCGCTGTTGCGTGACACCCGCCAGCGCGCCCATGTTTTCCATAAAGACATGGCCTATCACTGCCTCGACCGGTTGAAGGCCGACGCCGAGTTTCTAACGGAGCAACAGAACGTCTTCATCATTCGCGATCCGGCCCGGGCGATTCTGTCCCATCACGCCATCTTCCCGCAGATGCCGGCGCACGCGATCGGTCATCAAGCGCTGTACGAAATCTTCCGCGAGGTCAGGCGGCTGACCGGCCACACCCCCTGTGTGATCAACGCCGAGGACCTGGCAAGCCACCCGGAGCGCACCGTGCGCAGGCTTTGCGACCACCTGCAACTGGATTTCATGCCCGAGGCATTGAGCTGGAGTGCAACGTGCCCCGAGCAATGGAAGGCCTGGCGCAGCTGGCACAAGGAGGCCGAGAACAGCACCAGGATCATGCCCGGCAGTGCTGATTTCGATGAGCGTCCTCTGCACGCCAATCCCCACCTCATGACGTATTACCAGCTGCATCGACCTTTCTACGAGCGTATGAATCAGTTCACCGAGCAGGGACAGCCATGAAAAAAATCGTCATCACCGGCGCCGCCAATGGCATCGGCAAGGCCACCACCATAGCCTGCGTCAAAGCCGGCTATTACGTCATCGCAGCGGACATTGACCGGCTGGGCCTGCAGTCGCTTCAGGCAAGCCTGCCGCTGCACCGATTCGAAACCCACCTGGCGGATTTCTCCCAGGCGCACGTCTATCAGTCGTTTATCGGCAACCTGTACGACCTTCACAAACACCGGGCGCTGTATGCCTTGGTCAACAACGCCGGGATCTATCACGGCAAAAGTGTCTACGACTACAGCGACTCGGAAGTGGACGAGATCTGGGCCGTCAACCTCAAGTCGCTGGGGTGCCTGTCCAAGGACTTCGCGCGGCGGGAGTCGGCGGCGGGCTACTCGCGCAGCATCGTCAACATCACATCGGTGGCAGGGGAGGTCGGGAGCATGGATGCGTGGTACGGCGCGACCAAGGCGGGCGTGATCGGCCTGACCAAATCCAACGCCTGGAACTTCGCTCCCCGGATCAGGGTGAACGCCGTGTCCCCGGGGCTGATTCGAGACACCTCGATCCATGATCGTATTCCCGATCCCCGCCGCAGGGAGTACGAGCGACAGGAAATCATCAAGGAGCCCATCCAGCCAGACGGCGTCGCCGACGTCATTCTGTTTCTGCTGTCGGAACAGAGCCGCCACCTGACCGGAAAAGTCATCGCAGTGGATAACGGCGCTTACCCGCGCTAGTGATCGGGAACACCACCGTCCCTCACGTCTTTCAGGGAGAACACCATGCACCGCAAAAAACTGCTCATCGTTGGCGGCGGCAACCTGTGCCTGCAAATCCTGCAGATCCTGGCCCCGCGCAATCAATTTGAATTCCACGTCGCCAGTCGCGATCTCGAAAAGGCCACGCGGATGTGCAATCTGATCCGACTGGCCGCGCTGCAACAGAACGTCACGGTCCAGATTCACAGCCATCAGATGGACCTGCGCGAATCGTGCATCAGCCGCAATGCGGAAACGCTGTTACAGATCCGGCCAGACATCATTCTCAACTGTGCCTCGCTGCAATCCTGGCGGGTGATCACGCAACTGCCGGCCGAACGCTTTGCTGCTCTTGATCAGGCGCAGCTCGGGCCCTGGCTGCCGATGCACCTGGCGCCGGCCTACGCGCTGATGCGAGCCGTCAAACAGTCCTGTCCGAAAAGTCTGGTGGTCAACGCGGCGTTCCCCGATGCAGTCAATCCGATTCTTTACAAGGTCGGCATGGCGCCGGACATCGGCATCGGCAATATCGCCAACCTGATTCCGGCCACCCGCAGCGCCGTAGCGCATCTGTCCGGCTGCCTGCCAACGCAGGTCTGCGCCAAACTCGTTGGCCACCACTATTTCAGCCACAGCGTCCCCCGCCATGGTCTGCCGCCGCAACGGCTCGAAGCCAGCTTCAACCTGACGTACTGGATTGATGGCGAAGAGCGCACCGACGAACACACGGCGGAGGCTATTTTCGGTTGCGTCGCCCGTGAATTCAGCCGATTGGGCGGCGTTGACGGGCAATATCTCACTGCCGTGTCGGCCGTGACGGTGCTGGAAAATCTCCACGCCGAGCATGAGGTGCGGGTCCACGGTCCAGGCCCTCAGGGGTTGCCCGGCGGTTATCCGGTCAAGGTCGGCATGGGCAAGGTGCTGCTCGACCTGCCGTACGGCGTGACCCGGGAAGAGGCGATCAAGGTCAACGAAGCGGGGCAGCGGCTGGACGGCATCAAACTGATTCGCGCCGACGGCACGGCGGTGTTCGGTGAGGCACAGATGCAGGTCATGCAGCGTGAGCTGAATTTCGCCATGGCCGAGATGCGCGTCTGCGACGCCGCCGCCTGGGCGGAGGAACTGGGTAGCAAATACCTGGCGTATGCCGAGGGCGCTCAGCACAACAGCGGTCATCACACAGGAGTCGCCGCCCATGCCGCCGGTCATCGCGCTTTCGCCTGCTGACCGACTGGCCGTCGCCGATCACGACTATGCCGGGCAATACGCCGTGGACTTCGTCGAGCGCTGGGATGAATTGATCGACTGGGACAAACGCGCGGCCGGCGAGGGGTCGTTCTTTTATGATCTGCTGCGCCGGACGGGGGGCTGGCGTGTGCTGGATGCCGCGACGGGCAGCGGCTTTCATGCGGCGCAGTTGCACAAGGCCGGCTTCGACGTCACCGCCTCTGACGGGAGCCCGACCATGGTGCAGCGGGCCCGACGCAACTTCGATCGGCTGGGCGTCGACGTGCCGGTCCATCGTTGCGACTGGCAAGCGCTGGATGCCCGCGTACTGGGGAAGTTCGACGCGGTGCTGTGCCTCGGCAGTTCGCTGTGCCACGTGTTCGACCGCGAGGCTCGCATCGCCGTGCTGAAAAGGTTTCGGCAGATGCTCAAACCCGGTGGACTGCTGCTGATCGATCAGCGCAATTTCGAAGCCATCCTCGCCGGCCGCTTCAGGTCATCGGGGCGCTATTACTACTGCGGCGACACCTCCAGCGTCAGCCTCGGCGAGCTGGACGAGTCGGTGTGCGAGTTCGTCTACCGCTTTGCCGACGGGGCGCAGTATCGGCTGCGGGTGTGCCCGATTCGTCCGCGCCAGTTGCAGGACGAACTGCGCGCGGCCGGCTTCCGCGCCCCCCATGCGTACGGCGATTTCAAACCGATCTACGACGTCATGAACGTGGACTTCATTATCCACCAGGCCCACGCCTGACCCTGACTCAAGGAGGAGCATTGTCATGATCAGCCATACCCCTGGCCTGACGCAGCACCACAACCTGGTGCCGTATCCGTTCACTCAGATCATTCCGCCCACGTGCGTCGCCAGACCCCGGGTCATCTGGTTGACCGGCCTGTCGGCGGCGGGCAAATCCACCATCGTCGACAGCCTCAACCCGGTGCTGCGCGCACGCGGGTTGACGACCTGCATTATGGACGGCGACTCCCTGCGCACCGGTCTGTGCCGCGACTTGAGTTTTTCTGCGGAGGATCGTGAGGAAAATGTGCGGCGGGTGGCGGAAGTCGCGGCGTTGATGGTTGAAGCGGGGTTGACGGTGATGGTGGCGTTGATTTCGCCGACCCGCTCGGCTCGGAAGTTGGCCCGCTCGATTGTTGGCGATGCGCGGTTTGTGGAGGTGTTTGTGGACGTGCCACTGGCGGTGGCTGAAGCGCGGGATCCGAAGGGGTTGTACCGCAGGGCCCGGGCTGGGGGGATTCCGGGGTTTACCGGCGTGGATTCGGCGTATGAACCGCCGGTGTTTCCGGAACTGCATATTCGCAGTGATCAGGTTGAGGTGGGGCGGGCGGTGAGGATGATTGATGACTGGTTGTTGGCGCGGGGGTAGGCGATGGCCGCATGGGTTGCGATCCAACACCCCCGCCGTGCGAGTCCGTGATTCCCCTCGCCCAGATCGATCTCCCCCGGCTGAAGGCGGCCCCACTAAATCAACGTATTCATCCGGTGGGGCCTTCTTGAGACGAGCCGCTCCCATAGCCGCTGAGCGCGCAGTTACTTCTCCTTGATGTGGGACAACGCCTTGTTCGCCTGGTCGGCGCATTTCTTGAAGTCGCCCGATTCATGGGCTGCTTTGGCCTGTTGATGCTCATGGTGACCTGACGAGGTGAAGTCAGCCTCCGTCGCTGCCTTCAGCTTTTCGAGTGCCGCTTCGCACTCGTGGTGATCATCCTTGGCAAACGCAGGTCCTGCGACGATAAGTGCTGCAAGCAGAGATAAAGAAAGAAAACGCATTGACCACTCCTTTCAAATAACAGCCTTTAATAAGCGGAAATTGGCGTAATCAAAGATGCTTCTTGGCTTCTTTATCCAGATGCTTATCCGCTTTATGACGCTCCTCGTCGTCATGTTTAACGCCTTTATCCACCTCGCTGGCGTCACGCTTGACGCCTTTGTCGGCTTCTTTGGCATCATGATCGATGCCGTTATCCAGCTCACGGTTGTCATGACGAATGCCTTTTGCCACGTCGTCTTCGGCGAGGGCCAAAGGAACAACGGACGCAGTCATCAGCGCAGTGATGAGCGCAGACGAAACGAGCTTGTGCATGGTAATACTCCTGAGCGAACGTCGAGGTCCTCATGACCCCATCGCTTTTCAGCGTAGACAAAGTCCAGCAAGATGAAAGGGGTTTGGCGACCTCATCGGTGGCGGGGCCTCTTCGGTTGGAATCTACTAAAAAAAAGACCCGAACAATGACCGCACATTCTCACCTTCAAGCATTCCTGTGATCGGTCATGGCGGGAATGTGCTTGGGTTTAGCGCAACCACGTGGTGGTTCGAAGAAACCGACTGCGCTCGACCGATCAGACGCGCATTCCCGCGCAACTCTTCAAGCATGCTGACTACTGAGTTTAAGCGCGTACCCGTACATTCCTGATCAGCACGCGATCTCACTGCGCAGCCTCGGAGAACACGTCCATGCTTGAGCTTGATTCCCGCATCAAAGTCATCACTTTTGACTGCTATGGCACCCTTGTTCAATGGCATGACGCCGTACGGCGAGCGGCTGCCTCCATCCTTGAGCGGCATCTGACGGTTAAGGCCTCGAAGGAAAGCATCGCAAGTTTCGCGGCTCGCCTGCGTGAGGTAGCGATGGAGCATCAGCAACAATCGCCTTTCCTTGAGTACGAAACGGTACTCGATGCGAGCCTGAACCAGGCGTTGCGTGAAACCGGTCATGACGCCACGGCGGCAGATCTGGAAACATTGCTCGCGACCCTGAGGAGGATCGAGCCCCACCCTGACGTACCCGAAGCCCTTGCCCGGCTGCGCCAGCATTACCGGATTGCCGTCATCAGCAACACCTCGGATGAGCTTATCGCCGACACCATAACGGCAATCGGTACGCCAATCGATTTCGTCATCACGGCCCAGCAGGCGAGGGCGTACAAGCCTGATCACGCGCTTTTCCGCCACGCTTACGCCACGATGGGTGTTACAAAAGAGGAGACGATCCATGTCGCCATGGGCCAGTTCAGTGACTTGAAAGTCTGCCAGGAACTGGGAATCCGGTGCGTCTGGATTGATCGAGAGGGCGAACCCCTCGATCCCGCCTGGAAACCTGACGCCGTATTGAAGGACCTTTCCGGACTGCCGCAGTTGCTGATGCCGTCCTGACACGCCGGCTCGACTGTCGGACACCACGCTTATAAGGGGGGCTCACGTGCTGGTTACCGGAATCCTCTGGATAGCGTTTTTCATCATCAACTTCAACGTAGTGATGATGATTCCGCTGCTGCCTTTCATTCAGCGTGATTTGCACCTTTCTCCCAGCGAGTCCGGGTGGATTTTGGCTGCTTTTCCAGTGGTGGCGCTGATCAGTAACCTGGCGCTTGGCCCGCTGATTGATCGCCTCGGCAGGAAGCTGTTCATCATCGTGGGGGGCGTGGCTTGCTGCCTCACGCTGCTGCTCACCGCCGCATCCCACAGTGCTTCGATGATCGTGCTGAGCCGTGCGGCGACAGGCCTGTTCATGCCGATGATCGGCGCATCCATTTTTGCCGCCCTGGCGGACTATGTCCCCGAGGCCAAGCGCGCCAGAGCGGCCGGGTATGTCACCACCGCAGCGCCGATTGCCTTTCTGTGCTCACTCTCCATGGGCGTCGTTGTGGGAGGGCTGCTGTCGTGGCAAGTCACGGTCATCGGCCTGGCGGTTGTCTGCGCCGCTCTTGCCGGTCTGGCGCTCACCTTCCCGGCACCGCCTTCAGCCTCGTTGTCCTCCTCCACAATTAGCCGGGCCATGTACAAGGAGCGATTGACGTCGCTGTCGGCCAGCCCCGGAACCCGCCCGTTGATGGCGGCGTACTTTTGCTGGTCGATTGGCGTGTACGTCTTTCTGGGGCTTTACCCGAGCTGGCTCGTGCAACACGGGCTTTCATCATTCAGCGTCGATACCGTCGGCTCGGTCATCTTCATTGGCGAGGTCGGCGGACTCTTCGGCGCGATGCTTTCCGCGAGGCTTGCCAGCCGATTCAACAGTCCGTTGCGTTTGTGCGCCGTCGCCTCGGTAGCGATCGCGGCGGTGATTCAGGTGATCCCATGGGGCGAAGGCTCGCCGTTTGCACAAGGCGCGGCCTACATGGCCTTCGCGTTCGGACGAGACCTGATGCTGGCGCTGATACTGGGCGATGCCATGCGGCTGGTTGAAGCGTCGCGAAGAGGAAGTATTAATTCATCGCTCAATGCGGTGTATCAAACGGGGGGCACGCTGGGTGGGTTGTTGAGCGCCTGGCTGTATGGCTTGAGCGCCGGGTATTTTGCGAATGTGGTGGTCGCTTCGTTGGCGTTTGTGGCTTCTGGGGTTTTGCTGCATGGAATTTCGGGGGCGAGGTTTCGTTCTTGAGCGCGGGGCGGTGTATCTACGAACTAGACTTCTTGCTCCCAGGCAAACGCTGATCATTAAGCAAGACGTGTTGAGCAGACGCATACGCAGAAGGGCTTGCCGCGAACCTACTTAGCTAACAACCGTCGGCGCTATGCGCCGACAGTACTTTTTTACACACTCTGGGCCGAAAGCTGCAACAGGCGCTCCTTACGGGTACCCCTTTTAATATCGACCCTAGGGCTCCCCATTTCTGCCATGCAAACGAAAGCCGACGCGCTCGTTGAGCCTCTCATAATAATCCCTCACCGCTGGCAATTCAGGATGTTCCATCGGGGTTTCAAACCATCGATTGACCGAGAGACCAATCGGTATGTCAGCCAGCGAAAACCTGTCACCGGCGACATATGCGCCCGTCGAAGCCAACTGGCGCTCCAGTATTTGCATGTGCCGGGCCCAATCCGCGCACCCGGCGGCAAGCGCGGCAGGATCTTGATGGGCAGGCGAATACCTGACTAACGACATGAATGCGTAGCTCCAGGACCGGTTGAGGTCTGAGGCTTGCCAATCGGTCCATTGGTCGATTCTTGCCCTTATTCTCGCTTCGGTGGGATACAGCCCCCACGCCTCATAGCGCGTGGCAAGGTAGCGAATGATGGCGTTGGATTCCCACAAAGTGAAACCATCATCCTGGATGACCGGGACCATGGCATTGGGATTCAATGCAAGGAATTCGGGCGAGCTGGTGGGTTTGAAACCTGCGCCCCAGTCTTCACGCTCGAAAGGGATGTTGATCTCTGTACAGGCCCACAAAACCTTTCGCACGTTGATCGAAGTCGCTCTGCCCAGAATCCGCACCATGTCTTAGTCCTCGTCTTGAGATGGGAAATCGTCTATGGCGATGGTGCATGGGTCAAGGGGCATTTTGTTGAACGCTTATGGCCGTTCTCTTTCGGTCATCGTTTGCAGTAGCGCTCTCGCGGAAGCGCGCGACGGGAAGAACATTCGTTTGCGGATGTATCCGCATGCACCGCAAAGATAAGCATCCTTCGGCCCCATTTCTTTACGCGGAACCGATCTGCCCTCCCGCGCCACACAAGGGCTACCCACTCACCACGCGAACCTCACAGCGATCGCCCCGTTACAACATCCAGCACGCCTGCACCTGTGCAAGCGGTCATGAGTGGGCTTGGGGCACTGCCAACCGACCTTTCAGTTTGGAGAAAAAACGTGAAATTACCCGGACTCGGCGCCTCGCCGCCCAAGACACCTGATATCACTCCCCATGCCTCCAGGCCCGACGGCAAACCAACCCCTGATGCTGCAAAGCCGTCGAACACCCCCACTGATTCCGGCAACGGCGGCAGCCGAGCCACCGGCAACTTCAGCAACGTGGCTCAAGGCACCGGGGCTCTGGCCAGCGGCGGCTCAGCGATTTATCGGGCTGATCAGAGCACACAGAATTCGCAGTACGCCACGCAGTCCGCCACGGGCGCGGTCAACTATGGCAGCCCTGCCGGGAATGGCGGGCCGGCCGTTATGCAAAACAAGTCGCTGGCTGAGCAAAGTCAGGGGCTGAGCAACAGCGGTGAGGCGTCGAAGCCGTCTTCTCCCTTGATGGAGCTGCTTGATAAGTTAATCGGGGCGCTGCTGCAGCCGTTCGGCGGCGGGGCGAGTGCGCATTCCGCCGGCGATTCGGCCCGGAGTCAGACCAGGGATGCCCATGTGGACGAGAAAGGTGCTGACAAGAACGGCCTGGCTTCCGCCGCTGGCGAAGTGGGCAAGGCAATGTGGATGGTCCCCGGTTTGAGTGGCGTGGCGACAGGCATCGGTGAGTCTGATGGCAGTGTTGGCGGGATACTCAAAGGCGGTGTCGAAGGCGGTTTGCATATCGCCGAAGGTGGGGCCAAAGGCCTGATCGGCGGGGGCGGCAATCCGGTAGCCATGGCGGCTGGCGCCTATGCCGGCGCCTTGTCAGAAACCAAAGCTGCACCAGAAGAGGTGCGCACCGTAGCGGGCACGCTCTAAACGATTCTTGCCGCATGCTTCTTTCTGGGAGGCATGCCTGGCAGGAGCGGCAGTCAGGTTGGCGCGCGTCGGCTGTGGATGTTTCCTTCCCCTTTCCCCTTTCCCCTTTGCGCCCGACGTGGGCTTCCAGGGTGGCCTGTTGGCGGGCGACAAGGTAGCGCGAGATCGAGGCGAGGCACGGTTTAATGCACACCGACCCTGACCCTGACCATTCGAAGCGAATTTCCCCCCCCCCGAAGGCATCACGCTGAACAGGTAAGTACAGCGAAGATGCCTTGCGCTGCATGAAAGCCACCGCGCGGCGACCTCATATATTTCCTTTCCGATACATAACGGGCTTGCAACTCGACATGTATTGTCAGACACTCTCGCTATCGGTTTCGACAATATACAGGCGCCATTAGGGTGACTATGCAAAGTGCATTGGATTAACTGTCTCTATGCAAACCCTGGTATAGCTTTCGGCGCGACAACGGTATATAAGAAAAGATCCAATTTTGCAGACGAGCGGCGCGTGTTAATGCTCGTTTCCCCGGAAACACTGGCGCAAACGCCTGTTTAGTTGCTTCGTAAGTTACCCTTCTCAACTAAAACAAAACCCCTAAGTGACTGTCCATTACTTCGAAAGTTTCACACTGGCGAATTAAACATTCATTTTGCATATCTGCCTTTGCAGTCATCGATATTAATGTTAATAATCCGGCCTGCTCCGGGAAGCAAGGCAATGCGCCATCTCACACGAAGTGAAATATCAAGCCTCCATTCTGATTAAGTCCCCGGCCCCATAAACTCAATATCTCTGTTTGCTCAAGAGGCGATCACGCCTGGAGCATCGAGAAGGCGCGGACAAGCCGTGTGAGGAGGGCATCATCGCTCGTAGTCATTCCGGGATTAAAATCCTGTCGATTTTCGGTACACGTCCGGAAGCCATCAAGATGGCGCCGTTGGTGAAAGCGCTGGCTGCAGAGCCGGGTATTCACTCGCAGATCTGCATCACCGGCCAACACCAGAGCATGCTCAAGCAGGTGCTGGAGCTGTTCGATCTGAAAGCCGATTTCACGCTGGATGTGATGACGCCGCATCAGACCCTCAACTCGCTGACCGCCGCGCTGTACGGAGCGATTGATCCGGTGCTGGAAATCACCCGGCCCGACCGTGTGCTGGTGCATGGCGACACCACGTCCGCCATGGTGGCGTCGATGTGTGCCTTCCATCGCCGCATCCCTGTGGGTCATGTCGAAGCCGGCCTTCGCACTGGTGACATCTACAGCCCGTGGCCTGAAGAAATGAACCGCCGCTGCATCGATTTGAGTGCCGACCTGCTGTTCGCCCCGACCGATGAGTCGCGCCGCAATCTGCTGGGCGAGCGCTTGCAAGGGCGTTCGTTCGTGACCGGCAACACGGTCATCGATGCCCTGCAGTTGACCGCTCGACGCATTGAGGAAAACGCTGAACTGCGTACCCGGCTGGATCAGCAATTCTCGTTCCTGCGGGGCGACCGCAGAGTCTTGCTGGTGACCGGCCATCGTCGGGAAAACTTCGGTGACGGCTTCCTGGACATCTGCAAAGCCTTGCGTCAACTGGCCAAGCGCAGCGATATCCAGATCGTTTACCCGGTGCACTTGAATCCCAACGTCCTGGGCCCGGTCACCGAGCACTTGGGCGACCTGGCCAATGTGCACCTGATCGAACCGCTGGATTACCTGGCGTTCGTGCGCCTGATGCAGCGCGCCCACGTGATCCTTACCGATTCCGGCGGCGTGCAGGAAGAAGCGCCGAGCCTGGGCAAACCGGTACTGGTCATGCGCGAGGTGACCGAGCGGCCCGAAGCCGTTGCCGCCGGCACCGTGCGGCTGGTCGGGACGTCACCGGACTCGATCATCAGCGGCGTCAACGCGCTGTTTGACGATGACCTGCTGTGGCGACGCGCGTCCCAGGCGGCCAACCCCTATGGCGACGGCAAGGCCAGTTCGCGCATCGTCGATGCCTTGATGGGCCGCCCGGTCAACGACTTCGTGGTCGGCCAGCTGCACGTGCCCAAATACCTTGAGCATGGGCAACGCGCCCCGACACCGGACAGCGACCGTCCGGCTTCCACGTACCAATAACGACCGATCGAACGACCGCCCCTCTATCAGCTTGAGATCTGCCTTAATGAAGTCTTCCGTTGCCACCCAAACGGGCGCGCTTAGCGCCCTTGTCTGTGGCGTGAGCCTGCTCGCGCTCGTGCCCAACTTTGCCCTGGCGGCGGACAGCCCGCTCACCGAGGCGATCAACCGACTCAACGCCGATACCCAGCAACACCGGGAGATTCGCCTGAGCGATCTGGGCATCGATGCACCCATCGTGCTCGGCTCCACGGATTCGCGCCGCGAACTGTACCTGCCGGTTCCAGCCGGTGTGCCATTGACCGACGCGTCGCTGACCTTCGATGCCAGTTACCTCAACGGGGAGGGCGGTCGCAACACCTTGCTGTTGTCCCTGGACGGTTATCCGGTACGGGCCGAAGGGCTCAGCGAAGCGCAAGGCAACGCCAGCTCCACGCTGGGCGTCGACAAAGCCGCTCGCAACAGCGGTTCGGTGCGCCTGGGCGTGGCCTGGTCGTCGATCGTGTCTCGCGTGTTGTGTGAAGACGAACGCGCGATTGGCAACGTGCTGCGCATCGAACCCGACACCCGCCTCAATTACAGCTACGACGCCAACCTGTTGCAAGACGTCGGCGCTGCCTGGGCAGCCTTGCCGGGCAAGCCGGGCATCATGGTCGCTCCGGGCAGCCTGACAGCCGGCTCTTACGACGCCGCCTGGCGCCTGGGCGTAGCCCTGGAACGGATCGGCAAACATGCGCGCATCCTGTCGTTCCCTGCCGTACAGGACAGCGTTGACCTCAGCGCCCTGCGCATTCCGGCCGAACTGCAGAGCATTCCGGCCTTCGCCGCCCTCAACGGCAAGGGCTCGCATACGCTGGCGAACCCGGCGGAAATCGGCGCATTGCTGATGCTCGGCCAGACCCCTGATGTGCAGGCCGACCTGGCCATCAACGACCCGCAATTGCTCAAGGCAATCAACGAATCTCTGGACGCCCTGCAAAGTCAGATTCAAGGTCTGGATGCCTCAGCGGGCGGTGCGTTTACTCAATGGCGCGAACGTCACGTGAACGCCGGTATGGCCGCCAAGGGTACGGACAATGTGCGTCTGGCGCTGCTCGGCACCCGTCCGGTACTGATGATCGCCCCTGACGCGGCCGGCAAGGCCATGGCCCTGTTCAGCAGCGCCTGGAACAAACTGGCCCGCAGTCGCACGCTGACCGTCAGCGAAGCGCAGATGCCGCTGAGTGCCGACGGCCGTGTGGCCCTGAGCAATCTGGGCGGCAACCCCGGCACCATCGACGTGCTCGCCAAGTCCGACTGGAGCGCTTCGTTCCCACTGGGCAGCGTGGCCTACGACGGTCGCCTGCCCGTCAAGGCCGTGATCGATGTGTCCGCCGCCCCTGGCGCTTCGGACACCGCTCCGGTGGCGTCACTGTTCCTCAACGACTACCTGATCGGCGCGCAACAGTTGCTTGCCAACGGCGAGAAGCAACGCATCGAAGCGCGCATCCCGAGCTACGCCCTGGGTTCCAGGAACGTCCTGCGGGTCTCGTTCCAGCGTCAGCCCGTCAGTGATCGCTGCCTGGAAACGCCGCAAGCGTTCCCGGTTTCCGTATTGCCGACCAGCCACATCGTGCTGGACAAGATTTCTCTGGATGACGGTTTCTCCGGCATGGCCGCCCGTTACGCAACGAACACGCAAATCCTCGTGCCTCAGACTTACCTGGATCACCCGGCCAGCAGCTTGCCGCAGGTGATCTCGGTGGCTGACGGGGCGGGCGTTTCGCCGCTGCGCGCTGAACTGAAAGTCAGCAGCGATCCTAAAGCCACGGTCACGCCGGACAAAGACTTCCTGGCCTTCGAGCTGCCGCTCAAGGACAGCAAGGAATCGGTTCAGGTCGATGACCAGGGTCGCCTGCGTATCAACCACAAGGACCAGCCGCTGCTGGACCTGTCGCCGCTCAACCACCTGGCGTCACTGCAGGCGGTGGATGCCGGTGGTCAGCACGGCCTGGTCTATCGCGTTCTTGGCAGCGAAGCCCCTGTGTTCGCCAAGCCGGTGCTGTTGACCCGCGGCGACGTGTCAATCCTGGGCGACAACGGTGTCGTGAACACCTTCGATACCCAGGATCCAAACGGCAGCCAGTTCATCGACAGAGAAGAGCCCAAGGGCCTGGACGCCTGGCGCACACCTTCGCTGTTGTGGCTGATCCCCGGCGGCATCCTGTTGGTGCTCATCCTGATGTTGGCTGGCCGTAGCGCCCGTCGCAATCGCCAGTAACGGAACCCTTCGATGACGTCGCTTTATTGGCCGTACTGGCTGGCCCATTACTACAGCTTCCTGGAGGTCGCGACCATTGTGGTCGCGGTGCTGATCCTGATCTCCAGCCTGGACGATCTGTTCATTGACCTGTGGTACTGGTCTCGCCGCCTGTTTCGCAAGTTCACTGCGGACCGCAAATACCGGCCACTGACCGCCCGGCAATTGCTGGACCGGGACGAACAGCCACTGGCGATCATGGTTCCGGCCTGGCTGGAATACGACGTCATCGCGCCGATGATCGAGAACATGGTGTCGACCCTCGACTACCAGAACTACGTGGTCTTCGTCGGCACCTACATCAACGACCAGCGCACCATCGATGAGGTGGAGCGCATGCGTCGGCGTTACAAGCAATTGCATCGCGTGGAAGTCCCCCATGCCGGTCCGACCTGCAAGGCTGACTGCCTGAACTGGGTGATTCAGGCGATTTTCCTGCATGAACAGACCCACGGCATGACCTTCGCCGGCGTCGTGCTGCACGACAGCGAAGACGTGCTGCACCCGCTGGAATTGCGCCTGTTCAACTACCTGTTGCCGCGCAAGGACATGATCCAGCTGCCGGTCGTTTCCCTGGAACGCAACTGGTATGAATGGGTAGCTGGCACCTACATGGACGAGTTCGCCGAATGGCACGGCAAGGACCTGGTGGTCCGCGAAAGCATGACCGATACCGTGCCTTCGGCCGGCGTCGGCACCTGCTTCTCGCACCGGGCCTTGAAAGTGCTGGCCGGGGAAACCCAGAACCAGCCGTTCAACACCGACAGCCTCACCGAGGACTACGACGTTGGTGCGCGCCTGGCCAAGGTCGGCATGAACGCCATTTTCGTACGCTTCCCGGTGGAGTTCCGGGTGCTGCGCAAGTCGTGGTTCCGCAAACCCTACGAATCCACCCTGAAGATGCCACTGTGTGTACGTGAATTCTTCCCGGACACCTTCCGCACGGCGTTTCGCCAGAAAGCGCGCTGGACCCTCGGGATCGGCCTGCAAGGCTGGGAACAGATGGGCTGGAACGGATCGCTGGCCAACCGATACCTGCTCTTTCGCGACCGCAAAGGCGTGGTGACAGCGTTTGTCAGCATCCTGGCCTACGTGATCCTGGTGCAACTGGTGGCGCTGATCATCCTGCGCCAGAGCGGGTTGTGGAACGTGAGTTTCCCGACGCCGTTCGAATCCAACGGCTGGATCAAGTACCTGTTGATTGCCAACGGTCTGGCCTTGGGCTGGCGCATTCTGCACCGCTGCTACTTCACGACGGTGCTGTATGGCTGGCAGCACGGTTTGCTGTCGATCCCGCGCATGGTGGTGGGCAACTTCGTTAACTTCATGGCCGCCTCCCGGGCGTGGCGCATGTTTCTGGTCGGCAAGGCGCTCAATCGCAAGCTGGTCTGGGACAAGACCATGCACGACTTCCCGTCCACCGACCTGGTGGCAGCCGCACCGCGCAAGCTGGGCAGCGTGTTGCTGTCCTGGCAGGCGATCAACGACACCAACCTGCAAACGGCGCTGGACGAACAACAAACCCGCCATATGCCACTGGGCCGCATTTTGCTCAGCCACGGCTGGCTGGATGACGAAACCCTGGCTGAAGCCATCGCCTTCCAGAACGATCTGCCGCGGGTGTTCGATGTCGCCCACAAAGCCGACGCCTCGCTGCTGGCCGACGAGTTTGCGCTGCGCTGGCGTGTTGTGCCGCTGGGGACCAACGAGGCAGGCCGTGCGCAGATCGCTGTCGCCAGCCCGCTGTCCGCCGAAGGCCTGCAACAGATCAGCGATGAGCTGGGCAGCGAGCCGGTACAACTGATCGCCCGAGAAAGCGAGATCGTCGCGCAATTGCGCAACGTCTACGCGCTCGATGGCCAGCCGGTGCCCAATGCCCGCGCGCCGATGCTGGGCGACCTGTTGATCGAAATGGGGCTGCTTGACCGCGACGTGTTCAACCGCACCATGCTCAATTACCGCCCGCAGCACCACGGCCGCATTGGCGACTATCTCGTCGACAGCGGCGTGCTGCCTCGGACCACCATCGAACAGGCCGTGGCCCGTCAGCACAGTCATTACCCAACGGAGCTCCCGGCATGAACCGCCCCTTCCTGACGCTCATGGCCACGGGGCTGACCCTTTTGCCTGCGCTGGTCCATGGCGAAGTTCTGCCCCTGCCGTTGACCGGTCCCGCTTACCAGGCGGCCAGTGAGGCCTACAGCGCCTACGACCGCAAGGACTACGACCTGGCCATCGCCAAGGCCCGCGAAGCCTTGCGTCAGCGGGCCGATGTCACCCGTCTGAACCGGCTGATCGTGCAGGCACAACGTGACAAGGAACAACGCGACAACCCCAAGCGCTATTCGCAGTCGCCGTCGCGCCCGGCCCCCGGTTTCAGCGCGGCGGCCCAAGCGTTCAAGGCCTATGATCGCGATAACTTCGGCGTCGCCGCGCAGTCCGCTCGCCAGGCGATCGCCCAGGCACCCAAGCGCATGGATTATCGCCTGCTGCTGATCGAATCCCTGCAACGCCAACAGCATCTGGAAGAAGCCGATCAGGCCACCACCGAAGCCCTGCGGGTTTTCCCAGATGACGACACCTTGTTGATGCGCCGCGAAGCCATTCGCCGCCAACTGGCCGCGCCACTGGCCATCGCCGGTTATCGCGCGCTGGAACAAGGCAACCTGCCGCTGGCCGTGGATCAAGCCCGCAAGGCCGTGGCCTGGGCACCGGAAATCGGCGCTAACCAGCAATTGCTGATCAGCGCGCTGATCGCGACCCAGGATTACCGCGCCGCCGAACTGGCCGCGACCGGCGCGCTGGCCCAGGACGATGGCGAAACCGCGCCGTGGATTCTGCGCAGCTATGCCCTGGATCGTCAGGGCAAGACTCAGGCGGCACAGGCCGACCTGAACCGGGCCTTGTCCATCGAAGGCTTGCTGGATTCTGAAGTGCGCGAGATTCGCTTTTTCGCCGCCGACCTGGCGCTGGCCAACAACGAGCCGCAACAGGCTCTGGACCAGTTGCAGAAGCTGCCCGCCGACACGGGCGGTGAAGTCGCCCGCCGTCGCGCCGCCGCCCAGGTCGCGTTGCGCCAGAAGAACAATGGCCTGAAAACTGCGACGCGTTTTCCGGCGCCGGCCCTTAACTGCCAGGAAAGCGCGTTCGGCCTGATCTGCGATATCTGGCCGGGCAACCAGCGCGATGGCGGCACGGACACGGCGGTGCAGGCTTACGCTGCGCTGGCCCGCAAGGACGCCGCTTCGGCTGCGGCTCTGGCCAGCGAAGCCATTCGCCGGGCGCCGCAGAATCCGGCCTATCGCAGCCTGCTGGTCAGCGCCCTGACCGAGCAGAAGCGCTTGCCCGAAGCGATAGCGGCGGCCAGCGATGGCCTGCAAGCCAATGGCGACGACGCCCGCCTGCTGGCCCAGCGCGGTCGGTTGCGCCAGCAGACCGGTGACGATGCCGGTGCCCGCAAGGATTTCACCCAGGCCCTGGCCCTGGGCAGCTTGCCCACGTATGAAGAAGCCAGCCTTTATGCCGAGCTGGGCCAACGTCGCACGGCGCGGGAACGTTTGCAGGTAGCCCGCGACGCTGGCGAGCTGGACGGCATGAGCGACCTGCAAGTGGCTTACCTGTCGGTGCAGGCCGGCGACGATGACAGCGCCCATGAGTCATTCCGCAAAGCTGACGCCGCAACGCCTCTAGCGCCGACGGCGACTCAGGACGCGGCCTACAACGCGATGCGGGTCAGTGACGACGAACACTCTGTGGGTTATTTCAAGCGGGTTATCGACGCCAAAAATGCCGGCGAACTGGACATGACCGACCAGCAGCTGTTCGACACCCGCCGCGCCGTGGCCGATGTGTCGCGCACCTGGGGCCTGACCAGCACCACCAGTTATCGCGGCAGCAGTTCCAGCAGTGGCTTGAGCTCGGCGCCCAGCACCGGCACCAGCAATGGCAATAACGGGAGCGGCAGTAGCAGCAACGACAGCCTGCAAAACAGCACCGAACTGTCGTGGCGTCCGCTGGGTTACCGCAACGCCCGTTTCGTCGAGCTGTATGGCCGGGTCACCGATACGCTGTGGAGCAAGAACAGCGACTCGGACACCGGCCTGGATGCGCTGCAAGGCGCCTTGGGCGTGCGGGTCAAGCCGTTCACCTCGCTGAACGTCATGGCGGCCGTGGAACGGACCTTTCCCCTGGGGTCCTCCGACATCGACGGCGACTGGCTGTTGCGCCTGGGTTACGGCTCCAGCATCGGCACCGATTTGCGGGTTGATGTCCCCAGCTGGTGGACGTCGCAGTTGTTCGCCGAGACCGGTCATTACGTCAACGACTCGCGCAACTACATCAACAGCGAATGGCAAGGCGGTCGCAGCTACGCCATTGGCGGTGCCGGCTCGCGCTGGGTGACATTCCCCCACGTGGTGGCCGCGTACGACTACGACTCGAAGATGGACAGCGACACCCGCTCCGACGGCAGCACCGAATATTCTTCCGGCCATGCCGCTGGCGTCGGCGTGGGCAACAACGTGCGCTACTGGTTCCGCGAAGACGCGTACAACGCGCCGCGCTCCTATGTGGATTTTTCGTTGCAATACCGAGTGAAAGTGTCTGGCGATGACCGCGCCAAAGGTGTTTTCGCTCGCCTGACTTACTCCTATTGAGGACGGATATGCACCCTCGTATGTATTGGCTGATGGGGCTCGGACTGAGCCTGGGCATGGCGTCGACAGTGGCTCAGGCTGCGTCGGAAATCGCTCAACTCTATGCGCCGAAACTGCCGGAAGGCTCGGCTTGGGTGCGGGTGGTCAATCCCGCCGACGGCGCCGTGCAAGTGAGCGTGGACAACAAGCCCGGCGTTGCCCTGTCTGCGCAGTCGGTGGTGGCCGGTCCTTTCCAGGTGGTGGATTCGCGGCAACCGCTTCGCATTACGGTCAACCAGCGTGAGCTCAAGGGCCTGAACGTGCCGAAAAACGCCTTTGTCACGGTGATTCTGAACAGCGATCCGGTGGCCGCCCCCCGGGTGGTGATCGACCCGCAGCCGCGGGGCAAAGACTTGCGCGCCGAACTCAACGTCTACAACCTCAGCGCCGGCTGTGACAAAGCCGAGATCAAGCTGGCAAACGGTTCCAGCGTGTTCAGCCAGCTGCCGCTCAATGGCCAGGCGCAGCGGACCATCAATCCGGTGCAGGCGACCCTGATTGCCAGCTGCGATCAAGGCGCCAGCCTGCCGCTCAAGCTTGAGCCCTTCAAGGCCGGTGACCGTTACAGCCTGTTCCTGATCGGCTCACGCCAGACCCCCCGCCTGATCGGCCTCGTTGACCAGACTGCCCCATGACCTTTCTAGTAAAACCTCGCCACATCCTGCGCCGTCCTTCGATATCCGGCCTGATTGCCGGCGCGCTGCTGAGCCTGTCCGGCGCCGCTGCCCAGGCCGACTCGGCAGTGATCACCGGGCAGGGCGGCTGGTTATTTCCTGCGTGGGAAAGCCTGAACACCGTCGACAACCCCGGCATTGCGCGCGACATCGCCCTGATCAAGGATGTCCAGCAGCAACTTGAACGGGAGAAAATCGCCCTCGTGGTGCTGGTGGTGCCGATGAAAGCGCCGTTCTACGCCCAACGGCTACCCGCCGACCATCCGTTGAGCCCGGCCGTGGTGCAGCGCTATGACCGTTTGCAAGGCGAACTGGCCAAGGCTGGCCTGACGACCCTGAACATCAGGCCGATACTGCAAGCCACGGAGCAGGGCAAGCAGACGGCGTTTTACCGGGCCGACTACCACTGGACCGCCTGGAGCGCTGAAAACACAGCCGATGCCACTGCGAAACTGATCACCGCACGCTATCGCCTGCAGGGTGAGCCCGGCGGCGGTGCAGTGCTGGGGGAATGGTTCGACAAGCGCGCCTTCGGCGATCTGGCCAGCAACTTTCTGCCGTCCATCAAGCGCAAGGCCATCGGCCGAGACATTTACACCGTGCGCCATCAGGTCGAGAAAGACCTGCTGATCGACGACGCCCCGGCACCTGTTCAGGTCATCGGCAACAGCTTCGTGCAGCCTTACCTTGGCTATACGCAGAAACTGTCCAACGCCCTGGACCGCCCGGTCACACTGACCTGGAACCCCGGCGACGTCGGCCCCTGGGCGACACTGCTGCAGTACCTGGAATCACCGGACTTTGCTCAGCACAAGCCGCAGGTGATCGTCTGGCAATTCAACGAGGGTCAGTTCCACCTCGGCCCTGATGCAGCAACCCAATGGAACGCCAAGGGCGTGACGTCGCTGAACCAGTGGCACCAGCGCATCAAAAAGGCGCTTCCTTGAAAGTTCTCGGCAGGACCCCCCGGCGTGCCACTCTAGGTGTTCTGCTGCTTGCAGCGACACTGGTCACAGGCACCGCCATGTTTTACGCCACCACGCAAAAACGGCTGGACCCCGGCATCGTTGGAATTGTCTGGCAGCCCGATAACAAAACAGTCGGCATCAAGGGGCAATGGGATCAGCTGGGTGCCAGGGAATTGCTGGTGCAATGGACCGTGGTCGACGATCAGGCATTCGTGCCAGGCACCGGTCTGCCGAGCGTACCGGTGCTGCCCGATTGGGCACGTATTGCCAAAGAGCCTTGGGCCCAGGATGTAATCATCGGCCTGGCCGGATATTTCAGCGAAAACCGCTCCCGGGACAACATCGAGCAACTGGCTGCCGTCTCGGAGCGCATCGCCAAACTGCCGACGCCGTTGCACGTGACGGGCTATTACTTCCCGGCTGAAGTCGACCCCAGCTGGACCCGCGCCAAGGAGCTGCCCGCGCTGCTGGCCAAGCTTCCGCGTCCGTTGTGGATCAGCGTCTATGACGGCGCCAACATCGGCCCGGTCGCCACAGCCGACTGGCTCAAGCAATGGCTGCCAGACGACATCGGTGTGTTCTTTCAGGACGGGGTTGGCGTTTACGCCCGCACCGCACCGGTCGCCCGCACCTACGCCGACACCCTGCGCGAACGCCTGGGCAAGGACCGCGTGCGCATCATCGTCGAAGCCTTCCGCCCCAACTACGGCGGCGGCTTCCGCTCCGCAACGGCCGCCGAACTCAAACCGCAGCTGGCCGCCTACGACGGTTACCCGCTTTACCTGTTCGATGGCCCGCATTATGTGACGCCAGCCTTGGTGAAAGCGTTGGCGAAGTAGTTGTTGAATTGATGTTTCCGCGAGTGGAACACGTCACCAGACAATAGGTTTGTCGTTCCAGTCCCAAAAGGTCCCGCTGTCGGCCGGCCCGTGTGCGCCGACCACCTCAAGAATGCGGTCCGCCGAGTACGCCGGTTCGAACAGTTGGCCCTCAGGCACGTTCGCCTGGAATGGCCGAGACAGCTCCGTGTCGGTCGTGCCCGGATGTATGGCCAGGACAGTCGAGGCAGGGTTCAGGCGTTTCAATTCGATACTGGCGGTGTGCAGCAACTGGTTGAGCGCCGCTTTGCTGGCCCTGTAGCTGTACCAGCCACCCAATCGGTTATCGCCAATGGAACCAACCCTCGCGGAGAGCGCCGCGAACGTAGCAGGCTGTTTGCGCAATAACGGAAGCAGGTGTTTAAGCAGCAGGATCGGCGCAAAGGTGTTGGTCGCGAAGCTCGCTTGCAGGCCTGCAAGGGTCAGTTGTGCCAGCCCCTTTTCTGCTCTGGCGCCGTCCTGATGAAGAATGCCCAGCGCACTGATAACCAGGTGCAGATGGCCGCATCCGGCAAGCGTTTCGCTCACGAGCGCTTCGAGGGATTGCTCATTGCGCGCGTCACAGTCGACAGGTTTCAGACGGTCGCCGTATTGCGCTGTAAGGGTTGCCAGCTCTGTGGAGGTGGTGGCGCTTCGCGATACTGCCCACACCTGAGCCACCTCATCGCGAGCCAGCAATGCCGCGCAGAGTGCCAGGCCGATACCTCGACTGGCGCCGCAAATCAGCACGTGAGCTTCGCTGTTCAGTTCGGGTATCAAACGCATAAGGCACCTTGATGGGCGTGGCTGAAGTGTTTTTATGACTTCGGAGGAGGGCATGACGTTCAGGAGGGCGGTTGCCAGGAAATCGGCACCTCAACGAACGGGGCCGAATGCTGAGTGTTCACCTGGCCAGGTGAGTGGCTGAAGTACGTCTCTGAGACGGCTGCGACTACCACAGCCTGGACGACAGCGACACCCAGGACATTAGCGCCGAGCCTGCGAACGACCGTTATTGGTCGATCAGCGCCTGTCGCAGTGGAAAGCCATCGACCCAAACCCGCCCGTCATTCCTGACGCGGCGGAGAGCATGAGCGGATTTCAGACCAGTGTGAAAACACTCGCTTCTCCGGTCTGAATGTCATACGCCATCAATGCCTCGTTAACGGCATCGGCGCTGCACACGAGTTCACCGTGACTGTTCCAGATTGAAGAGCCACCCGCGGCGACATAATCGTCGGCGGGACCTACACAGTTCGCCATCACCACCGTCATGGAATGCTTTTTGGCAATCATCGGATAATGACTGTTTGCCAGTGCAGTCCCTCTCGCAGACTTCGCCACGCTCGCTAAATACACCTGAGCGCCAGACGCTGCGGCTTCTTCTGCATGGCTGGGTTGCAGTGATTCGTAGCAGATGGCGGGGGCCAGGACAAAATCTGCCTGACTCAGCACAAGCTTCCGAGTGCCCGGTGTGAAAAAAGGTAATTCGTCAGGGTGCAGATGCTGTTTCGAATAGCAAGTGCGCTCCAGCCCGGGCTGGAAACTGATCATGCTGATCTCGGTGCCTTTAGCTCCCCTGGTTGGTGCACCCACAGCGATGAGCATCCCGTACCGGTCGCTCAATCTCTGGAACTCATCAAAACGGCTATCACTCGGATGCACCGCCAGGACCTCAGCCAGCCTCGGCTCGTAACCCGTGAGGGAAAGCTCGGGAAACAGCACGAGATTGGCACCCTGGCTTGCCGCCAAGTGGATGACCTCAATGTGTCTGGCGATGTTTTTTTCGTACTCCCCCGGCACAGGGAGAATCTGCGCAGCGATTAGCTTCATTTCCCGTCTCGCGTCCTTGTTTAGGGTTTACTTGAAGAGCGACTGAACGGTTGTTCCGCCGCTGCTGTTAACGTCAACGTATGCTGCATGACCGTTGGCATTTTGAACAGTGAGTGGTCGTGAGTGTGTACCGACGCCAATGGCCGCTTCTGGCCTGAGCGCTGGGGTACCTCTCGGCAATCACGTCCCCTGACGCAGGACTTGGATCAGCTGTTCAGCAACAAAGGCTTCGACCGCTCCTTCACTGGCGTTCACTTCAAACGCTGCGCAACACGCCGATGTGTCACCGTCGCAGATACGGTAAACGGCAATGACGCTGCCAGGTCTGCAGCCGGTGTGTCCGCACAGGGTAAAACCGCCATCAATCGAACCCTGCATGACACCAAGGCCATAGCCGGCAGTGACCCACGGACGCCCGGGAATCGCGCCGCCCAATGCTCGTGCTGCCTGCATTTCCTGAAGCAGGTTTGTCGGGAGAAGGCCACCGGACATGAGCCGATCCAAGAATACCGCCGCTTGCGAAATCGGGCCGATGAGCAAGCCATGGTAGACCCAGGCGGGGTCATAGTTTGAAGTGCTGACTGGATGAGTGGTTTGTAAGTCTGCTCGCGTTTTGGCGAAGCGGACGTTCGACAGGCCCAGAGGGTTAAGTGCTCGTTGACTCACCGCATCATCAAGCGCCAGGTCCGTTAGCCGCTCTATAAGCTTGCCGATCAGCATGTATCCGACATTCGAGTAGCGCCAACCGGTTCCGGGGTTGTATCGAAGTCGAGTGCCGTCAAGCCGTCGCATCATTTCGTCTGTTGACCAGGCTGACTCGCTGTTTGAAACGGCGGCGTGATACTCCGCCAGTTCGCCATAATCAGCGAGACCTGCCTCATGCCGCAGTAGCTGGCGCAATGTGAAGAGCTGATCGGGAATAGGTTCGTCCAATCCGATCTGCCCATCACGCACTAAGGAGAGGGCCGTTGCCGCCAAGACTGTTTTCGTAAAGCTCCACCAAGGCACCATCAGTTCTGATGGGGCGGGGGGTTGTGGCTGACCATTTGATATGAGCGAACTGAGCATTGGCGTCCTTGGGTTATCTGCAGATCCAGGGCTCGACAAGATATCTCATTCAGTCTTTTTCGCCGGAGCCTTCTGATGCACATCTGGTGGACTCATCCATCCTTTGTAGGACTTTGTTTCATGCAGGGAAAAATCGCTATTCTGGCCGGTGTAGTCGCTTTTATTGAAGACTGTTCTGATCCACTGCAGATGTTCCCCAAAGCCTGTCTTCAGCCCATTCGCTTCAAGTAGGATGTTTCGGGGCATTTACATCGCTCGTCAACGCGCAAGGAAGCGGAAATATGACTCACGCCAAACGCAATAAAACACTCAGCGGCTCCTTCGTATTCGCTGGCTTTGCGTACGGCGTATTGCTGTTTTTCTTAGTTCTCATCTGGTTTTTGCCTGAGCGTGCGCAAGTGATCGCACATTTTCGGGCCTATATGTTGCCCGTTATTTTATTCGGGGCGACGGGGAGCATTGTGTATCGCGAGGGCAAGGGGACCGCTGAGAAAGCAGGAAAGTGCTTGATGGCATTGGCCTACCTGTCCTGTGGTGCCTTTTTCGGCTTGTTCATCTATACATTCCTGACCGGCAAGTAGTCCGCTATCGTTCCAGGCGGACAGTCGTCACCTAAAGTTCTTACAGTTCAGCAGCGTTCCCGACTTCACCAAGTTGACTGATCCCTTGTGCATGTAGCCCACGCGATGGCACATAACGCCATTCCCGCCACATTCAACGTGACCGGATTGAACGCGTCCAGGAGCATCGAAGGTTGCATAACGGCTACGTCCACCAGCAGACCGAGCAGGGTGAGTCCGCTGAGCAGCAGCGGCCAGTGGAGCCGAGGTAGAAGAAGCAGCACTGCGGCCAGCACCAGTTCTGCCAAGCCTGCCGCCTGGACCAGCCATGTTGCGTGTTCCAGCCCGTGAGCCTGCAACAGCATCTGCTCGCCGGGGCTTAATGCGATGAGCTTTGGCACCAAGCCGTGGTAAGCGAACATGAAAGCCAGGCTGCCGCGTGCCAGCCAGTGAACCTGGCGCATCCCGTTCACGAAAATTCCTTGAGGAAGCGCCGTTGATGGTCAGGTGTTGGCAGCAGGCACACCTCGTGTTTTCCAAACAGACGATAGCGGTTTAGCGCGACGCGGTCGTACGCCCAGTCACGAAACCACTGTGGAAAAATACGCAGCACCCGAAACATTGGCCACCCTCCCGGCAACAGAGTAACCACTTCGAAGAATGCCTCCGAGCGCACCCAGTAATGTTGGTCGCGAATGACCGCCATGGTGTCGAACGCATCGACGGGCAACCCTGCCCAGGCCAGCAGCGCCTGGCCTTCGGGCGACTGCACCGATGCCAGTCGAACGCGATGATGACGGTCGTGCCGGATCAGAAACTTCGCCCAGCCGTTACACAGTTTGCAGACGCCGTCGAACAGCACCACGGTTTCACCAGGGGCCAGAAACGGCGCGGGGGCAGGGCGGACCAATGAGACAGGCATGCTGGATTCTCTGCGGGGGGCGATGGAAGCATTGTATGGCGCGCTGTCGTAGCGTTTCCAGTCAAGGCAAAGGAGTCGTCTGTGCAACCAAATACCTTTGATTCGATTTTAATACGCAGAGCAGGGAATTTCGCTTACCTTGCACTTGATCCGGTCAGCTGTGAGCGAACCGTCGAACAGGCTTGAGGAAAGCTGATGTTGGATAAGCGGCTCGGAGAGAGTCTGCGTGAACTGCGGAGTCATATTTCCCACGCGGGAGAGGCTCTTGCATCACCGCCTAAAGGAATAGAGTTCATGTTTATGCGCCGCGTTGCGTTAGGTTTACTGATTATGGGATTCAATATCTCGGCAGCATTGGCCGGGACTATTTGCACGATCGTCGCTGATACAAGCAGTGGTGAGCTGTTGCTTGAAGAGGGTGATTGCAGCAGTCGAGTGACCCCCGCCTCAACGTTCAAGATCGCCATCAGCCTGATGGGCTTCGACGCAGCCTTTCTGCAAAACGAGCATTCTCCTACTTTGCCCTACCGTCCCGGCGATCCTGACTGGGGCGGAGCCGCCTGGCTGGAGCCGACCGATGCAACGCGGTGGTTTCAGTATTCCGTGGTGTGGTTCTCGCAACGCGTCACGCATGCGCTTGGAGAGGCGACGGTCAAGCGATATGCCGAGTCATTCGATTACGGAAATACCGACCTGACGGGGGATCCGGGGAAAAACAACGGCCTTGACCGTGCCTGGATCAGCTCCTCGTTGAAAATCTCTCCTCGCGAACAGATCACCTTTCTGAACAGACTGGTGAACCGTCAACTATCCGTGAGCCCTCATGCCTACGATATGACGAGCCGCATCTCGCAAATTGCGCTGCGGCCAGATGGTTGGGATGTTCACGGTAAAACAGGCACAGCATTTCCTCGGATGGGAGACGGCAAAAGCGATGAGGCTCATGGATACGGATGGTTCGTCGGTTGGGCGACGAAGGGCGAACATTCCCTGGTTTTCGCCCGTCTCGCTCAAGATGACCACGCGCAGCCGGTGCCCGCAGGACTACGGGTTCGTGATGCGTTAATGGATGAGTGGCCCGAGCTGGCCAGATCGTTGGTGAAGCGATGAGTGAAACGCGGCGGGCCGGGCGGCATCCGTCTTGACCGTTATAGAGCTGTCATCAGCGTACAGGGCCACCTTATGCATATACCCCCTAGCTTCGTCATCCACGAAGCCCCCCACTGGCTCATCAACCACCGCCTGGACAGCCACCTCCCGGGCTACCTGATGCTCAGCGCAAAGCAGATGACCCACTCGCTGGCAACCCTGCCAAACGAAGCGCTGACCGAGCTAGGTCCATTACAGGCGAAAATCCAGCAAGCCATCGAAACCCACCTGCACCCCAACCGCCTCTACATTGGCCGTTTCGGCCATGACGCGGGTCACTCCATTCACTTCCATTTCATCCCGATCTACCCGTGGGTCGAGGCGTTGTTCTGGCAGGACGAACGCTACAGATCGCTGCAAACTTTCGGCTCGCTTCCTGACGGTTCCAACCAAACCGACGGCGCAGAACTGACCCTGTTCGTATGGCGAGAGTTCTGTGAGCGTCCTGACCCGCCATCCATAGAAGGCCCATCTGTTGACCTAGCCATCGCGGCGCTGCGGCAAGCATTCAGTCCCGACACCTCGATCTGATGGCAGGGCAAACTTCCCAAAAAATCCGCCCCATAAGCGCTGTCGGCCGGCCAACGCTTGCCAACCCAAAAGTGCACACCCACTCGCAACAAAAACCAAAATCCTGTCCAATTGTGTGATCTCACCCCTCCAGCATTCGTCATGAACCCTAACCCCTGCTGCCGTCAGGGGATCAACGCCAGGACCTTCCATGCAAACGCTGTTGAACGAGATTCTCGACGAAGTGCGTCCCTTGATCGGCCAGGGCAAGGTGGCTGATTACATTCCCGCGCTGGCCGATGTGCCGGCGCAGCAGTTGGGCATTGCCGTGTATGGCAACGATGGCACCTATTACTGCGCCGGCGACGCGCTGGAGCCGTTTTCGGTGCAGAGCATTTCCAAGGTGTTCAGCCTGGTTCAGGCGATCGGCCATTCCGGTGAGGCCATCTGGGAGCGCCTGGGTCATGAGCCGTCGGGTCAGCCGTTCAACTCGCTGGTGCAGCTGGAGTTCGAGCGCGGACGGCCGCGTAATCCCTTTATCAATGCCGGCGCTTTGGTGATTTGCGACATCAACCAGTCTCGTTTTGCCGCCCCCACATTATCGATGCGCGATTTCGTGCGGCGGCTGTCGGGCAATCCTCACGTCTTGATCGATGCCCGGGTGGCGGATTCCGAGTATCAATTTCGCGCACGCAACGCGGCGATGGCGTACCTGATGCAGTCCTTCGGCAACTTTCATAACGAGGTCGAAACCGTGCTGCGCAGTTATTTCAGTTGCTGCGCGCTGAAGATGAGCTGCCTCGATCTGGCCCGGGCGTTCTGCTTTCTGGCGAACAACGGGTTCTGCAAGCACAGCGGTGAGCAGATCCTGACGCCGCGCCAGACTCAGCAAGTGAACTCGATCATGGCCACCAGCGGGCTGTATGACGAAGCCGGCAATTTCGCCTACCGCGTGGGGTTGCCCGGCAAGAGCGGGGTAGGGGGCGGAATCGTGGCGATCGTGCCAGGGCAGTTCACCGTGTGCGTGTGGTCGCCGGAGCTGAATGCCGCCGGGAATTCCCTCGCCGGAATGGCGGCGCTGGAGTTGCTGAGTTCGCGAATAGGTTGGTCTGTTTTCTGACAGCCTGCGTCGTCGTTTCACGTTTGCGGAATCATTCAAAAGAATGACCTGCGCGCGCGTTGGTCGCTTTTCCGAAAAAGCTGATTCAAGCCGTGTCGAGGGCGAAGAGTTACCCGATACAATGCCGCTTTACCCTGTCCAGTTCGAACCAGTCTGCGGGATGCCGTGGCGATGTCGGGAGATCCGTTTGACTACTGTTCCAGTCGATCCTAGCGGCGATGAGCGCCTGTCTCATGTGCTGAACGCCAGTGAGCGGCTGGTGATGGCGGAATCAGTGGACGAGGTCGTCGCCGTGCTCCGCGACGTGGCCCGTGCCACGGTCGGCGCGGATGGCGTTGCGGTCATTATTCAGGATGAGGGACGCTGTTCTTATATTGCGGAGGATGCAGTCTCACCGCTCTGGCAAGGTCAGACCTATCCGGCCGACCACTGCGTTTCGGGATGGGTCATACGTCGCGGCGAGACGATTGCGATTCGTGATGTCCGGCTCGATCCACGCATTCCGCAGGACGCCTACGCGCCAACCTTCGTCCGTAGCCTGGTCATGGCACCCATCGGTCGACCCGTTCCGGTCGCGGCGCTCGGCGCTTATTGGTCGCAGGTCCGCAGTCACGACGACGACACGGTCAAGCGCCTGGAAAGCCTGGCGCGGCTGGCAACCATCGCGATCGAGAACGCACGGCTGACCCAGGCACGCAATCGCGCGGCTGCGCTCGGGGCCGCGCAGAACCGTATCCTTGAACTGGCTGTTGAAGAAACGCCGCTGAATGTTGCCCTGGACGCGATCGTCCGCGAGGTGGAAGCACTGTCGCCGTCCCGCTTCCTGGGCAGCATCCTGCTCCTGAGCGAGGAGGGCGGTCAGTTGCAGCATTGCGCCGGACCGAGCTTGCCCCTTCCATTTATCAACGCGGTTGAAAGCATCACGGTCAGCCCAGGTGCTGGTTCAGGCAGTCGCGCGACGACCCCGAACCCACTGGCGTCCGTGTCCGAGATTGCCCATGACCTGCAGTGGGCCGAGTTCCGGGCGCAGGCCATCGGCCACGGTTTGCACGTCTGCGCGTCAATCCCCATCCGGTCGGCGCAGGGCGCCATGCTCGGTACGTTTGTCATGTATCACGCCGATCTGCGCGAGCCGTTATCGGCGGATCTCGAGATCTGCGATTTCGTGGTCAAAACGGTGGGCCTCGTCGTGCACCGTGCGCGAGCCGAGGACGCAATCCGCAGCAGCGAGGCGCGCTACCGCCAGATCGTCGAAGGCGCCGAGGACTTCGCGATCATCACCTTCGACACGAAAGGTGCGGTCACCGGTTGGAACATCGGCGCCCAGCGCGTGATCGGCTACAGTGCCGACGAAGTCATGGGGCGTGGGGGCGATCTGTTCTACACCGAGTCGGACCAGGCCGAGCGGGTGTTCCAAGGCGAACTCGAACTCGCCATGGCGCGGGGGCGGGCCATCAACGAACGCTGGCACGTTGATAAGAATGGTGCGCGCTTCTGGGGCTCCGGATTGATGATGCCGCTGGCCACGGAGCAGGGCGGCTTCGTGAAAATCTTCCGCGACCGCACGGCCGAGCACCAGGCCGAAGCGGCGCTGCAAGAGAGCGCGGCGCGACTGAGCTTTTTTGATGAGCTCGACAGCCGCCTTTTCAGTATTCGCCGGGCCGAAGACGCGATGCTTGTCGCCACCGAGATGCTCGGGCGCAGGCTCAACGTGTCGCGCTGCGCCTACGCGGATGTCGACGTCGACAATGACCGCTTCTGGATTCGCAGCGACTACAACGCGGCTGGCATTCAGAGCTCGGCCGGAACCTACAGCCTCGACCTTTTCGGCCCACGGGCGGCGGCTGACATGCGCGAAGGCCGCACGCTGATCGTGCGCGACGTGGGCGCAGAGCTCGGCGCCAGCGAGGGCCTGGAGATGTTTCGGGGCATTGGCATCGACGCGATCATCTGCTGCCCGCTGGTCAAGAATGGCCGGCTGACGGCCATGATGGCGGTTCATCAGGATCAGCCTCGCGAGTGGTTGCCCTCGGAAGTCCTGCTGGTCAGGGAAGTCGTCGAGCGCTGCTGGGCGCATGTCGAGCGGGTGGGCGCCGAGATGCGAATGCGCGAAAGCGAAGAGCGCCTGCGCCTTGCCGTCGAACACGCCGACATCGGTTTCTGGGACGTGGACATCGTTCACGACACGCTGATCTGGCCGCCCAGAACCAAGGCGATGTTCGGCATTCAGGCTGACGTGCCAGTCACGATTCAAGACTTTTACGACGGCTTGCACCCCGAGGACCGGGACGCCACGATCGCGGCGTTCAAGGCAGCCAGCGACCCCGAACGCCGCGCGCTTTATGACGTCGACTACCGCACCGTCGGCAGGGACGATGGCGTGATTCGCTGGGTGGCCGCCAAGGGGCGGGGCGTGTTCGACGCCGCCGGCCGCTGCCTGCGTGTCACCGGCACGGTGGTTGAGATCACCGCCCGCAAGGACGTCGAGGAAGAGCTGCGCGAACTCAATGCCACGCTCGAAGGGCGGATTGCCAAGGCCATCGCCGAGCGGGAAGAAGTCCAGGAAGCGCTGCGCCAGAGTCAGAAGATGGAAGCCATGGGGCAGCTGACCGGCGGCGTGGCCCATGACTTCAATAACCTGCTCACCCCCATCGTCGGCACCCTCGATATGCTCCAGCGCCGAGGCGTGGGCGGTGAACGTGAGCAGCGGTTGATCTCCGGCGCCGTGCAATCGGCCGATCGCGCCAGGACACTTGTGCAGCGGTTGCTGGCCTTCGCGCGCCGTCAGCCGCTGCAGCCGGTGTCGGTCGACGTGGCGAAGCTGGTGAATGGCATGGGCGATCTCGTCGCCAGCACCACCGGGCCGCAAATCCGGGTCGTCGTCGATGCGCCACCTGATCTGCCAGCCGCGATCGCGGACCCGAACCAGCTTGAGATGGCGCTGCTTAATCTCTCCGTGAACGCGCGCGACGCTATGCCTGAAGGCGGGACGATGCGGATCTCGGCGAGCACCGAGTGGGTGTGCAAGGGTCACCGCTCCAGGCTGCCGACCGGTGACTACCTCTGCCTGTCCGTCGCGGACACCGGCATTGGCATGGATGCCTCCACGCTCGCCCGGGCGGTGGAACCGTTCTTCTCCACCAAGGGCGTCGGCAAAGGCACGGGGCTGGGTCTGTCGATGGTGCATGGCCTGGCGTCCCAGCTGAACGGTGCGCTGACGATTCAGAGCTCGCCGGGTCTGGGGACAAACGTAGAGCTGTGGCTGCCACGCGCCATGACCCTGCCGGCAGCCGCTTTGCGCATCGACGAGGCGCCGGACCGACGCTCCCTGCGCGGGATCGCACTGCTGGTCGACGATGAAGAGCTGGTGCGCGCCAGCACCTCATACATGCTGGCCGACCTGGGCTACCGCGTGATCGAAGCCTCCTCCGGCGAGGAAGCCTTGCAACTGCTGAGCGCCGGGCAGCATGTCGACCTGATCGTCACGGACCACCTCATGCCGGGCATCAGTGGTACCGACCTGGCCAGACGGGTCCGAAACTCCCGGCCGGGAACCGCGATCCTGCTGGTCTCAGGGTATGCCGAACATGAAGGGCTTGATCCGGACCTGCCGCGCCTGACCAAACCGTTCCGCAAGAGCGAGCTGGCGGCAAGTCTGGCGCAGCTTGGAGGGGCGTCTTAAGGCGGTTGTGAGATTGACGTTGGCGGGATTTGGCGCCGAATAACGGGACTATTTGACAAACCGGGCAGTGTGAACCAGTATTTGCGGCAATTGCGCCCAATCCTCTGGCACCGGCAAGTCCGGTTCTATGGTTGGGCCTTCTCGTATTTGGGACATGGAAGTTGCCGCAACTCGCTCCACCTAAACCATTCCGGTCTTACGGCGACCTGGCTAGACTGCTGATCAGTCGCGGCATGGAGGTTGCAGACCCGCTTCGGGCTGAGCGCAAGCTTGCACAAGTGGGATACTATCGACTTAGTGGGTTCTGGTTTCCCGCACGGGAGTTTGAGCGGGATCAGCAAGGTCAAGTTACCCTCTGCAACGTCACGTTGAAGCCTCTTCGACAAGAAGCCTTCACGGCTGGCGCCTCCTTCGATTCGGTCGTAGATCTCTACCTCTTTGACAAAAAACTTCGCCAGTTGATGCTTGATGCTATCGAGCGGATCGAGATTCACATGCGCGCGATAATTGCTCATGAGGTTGGATACCACGATCCACTAGCCTACCTCGACACGCGATTCGTCAATCCAAAGCAAACCACGAACTGGCAGGATCGGCGCGGAAGGCAGCGCAACACGTGGAACGAGTGGCAGACCAGGCAAACGGATCAAATCAATCGCAGCCGGGAAGACTGCATCGAATGGCACCGGCAGAACCACAAAGCCATGCCTTTCTGGGTAGTTGTGGAAGCCTGGGACTTCGGGACTGTCTCCAAGTACTTCGAGATCCTGAAGGGAAGCTATCAAAACCGAATTGCAGCTCGACTGGGCATCAGCAACGCCAAAGTTCTCAAAGACTGGCTGCAGGAAATCAACACGCTGCGAAACCGTAGCGCTCACCATGCCCGCATTTGGAACCAGGTCGCGTCTAATCCGTTACCAGTGCTGCCTGCGGAGCCATACTTCCAAGCCCTGTCGCTAGATCAGAATGCGCTCAGCCGTCTGTATGGACTGATTTCCGTTATGTGGTTCCTGCTCCGCCAGATCGGGCCGGGGTCACGGTGGCTGCACCAAGTGGTAGACGTAATCGACACGAAGCCCGATTTGCCTGGCTGCCTGTTCGCATCGCTTGGCCTACCATCCGAGAATGGGTTTCCTCGGCAATTGTTTGGTATCTGAGTCGCCACTGGCAGGGACCTCCTCACTTCTCTGTCATCATTCCCTCGTCGCTGCACACTGAGGGCATGCCATGTCTATCGGACAAATGAAGATCAATGCCATCCGCCTCGTTGGCGGGGCGGCTGTGCTGGATTACCTCAATACCTGTGACGGCCGCCGCCCGGGCACGGGGTTGCGGGAGGTTGTCGACAAACTGAGCAACCTGGAGGACATCGTCCACTGGTTCTTCCATGCCGGGATTATCGATGCTCAAGAGCATCAGCACTGTATGGCCGTGGTGGGGCGTTCTTCCTGGCACACGCTCACGGCGTTTCAACAGTTGATCGATTTTCGCGAAGCGCTGTATCGGCTGTTGCTGCCCATAGCGCTGGACCATGACACCGACCCTGCCAGCCTTCATGGGTTGAATCAGGCGCTGGCCGACACTGCCGACCAGCGCCTGCTGGTGCTGGCCCCGGCGGGTGTGATCTGGCGTTGGCGTGTCGGTGAAGACCTGAGCTCGATGACGGCCGGGTTTATCGGTCGTCTCGCGGTTCAGGCGGCGACGTTGCTCACCTCCGGCGATATGGCCCGTCTCAAGGCCTGCGCCACGCCGGACTGTGACTGGCTGTTTCTCGATACCTCGAAAAATGGTCGCCGTCGCTGGTGCCAGATGAATATCTGCGGCGCGCGAGAAAAGATCAAAAGGGCCTCGGCCGAGTCCTGAGGGCAGGGGGTGGCGCAGCCTGCGGCAATCTGCGCCGCAACGCCGGCAAAAAGCCAGGGAACCTGCCACGGTCTCAAGCTTCTTATCTCTAGTTCACCAGTGTCGGGGCAGGTGCCGCGGCAGGACATCAGAGAGCACAGGCATGGGCGACATTCGTATCGGCATTTCAGGCTGGCGTTACACGCCATGGCGCGGGGATTTCTATCCCGACGGCCTGACGCAGAAAAACGAGTTGAAATTCGCCTCCAGAGCCGTGAACAGCATCGAAATCAATGGCTCGTTCTATTCGCTGCAATCGCCTGAGCTGTACGCGCGCTGGTACGACGACACGCCAAAGGGATTTGTTTTCAGCGTCAAGGGCCCGCGCTACATCACCCATGTCCGCCGCCTTAAAGAGATCGACGAACCCGTCGCCAATTTCTTCGCCTCCGGTGTTTTTCAGCTCAAGGAAAAACTGGGACCGATCCTCTGGCAGTTCGCGCCCAACTTCAAATTCGACGCCGAGCGTTTCGAGCACTTTCTTAAACTGCTGCCCCACGACGGTAAAGCCGCCAAGGCCTGCGCCAGCAAATGCGCTGAGCGCTTGCAGCAGCCGGGTTATCTGGACATCCCGGCACGCCTGAAGCTGCGTCACGCCGTTGAAATTCGCCATGAAAGCTTTCTGGTGCCTGAGTTCGTCGCGCTGTTGCGCAAATACAAGGTGGCGCTGGTGGTGGCGGACACCGCCGGCAAGTGGCCCCATGTGGAAGACCTTGCCACCGATTTCGTCTACGTGCGCCTGCACGGCGACAAGGAACTCTACGCCAGCGGCTATTCCGACGAGGCGATCAGGCACTGGGGCGACCGCATCGATGCCTGGCAACGGGGCGCGCAGCCCAAGGATGCTCAACTGATCGTGGACAAAGCCCTGCGCGCGCGGAAGTCCCGCGACGTTTTTTGCTATTTCGACAATGACATCAAGGTCCGCGCCCCTTACGACGCGCGCCGGTTGCTTGAGCGTTTCAAACTCACTGAAAACCTGGAAGTTGCGCCAGGCGATTTGCATGGAGCCACGTTGTGACCAGTGCCCTGATCCCCGAAGACCTCAACGGCCGACGACAAAGCGCGTCGGCCTCGGTCACCCTTAACGTGCTGACGATGAACATGCACATGGGCTTCGGTTTCCTCAACAAACGCTTCATCCTCCCGGAGCTGCGCGACGCAGTGCGCTCGGTGTCCGCCGATATCGTCTTCCTGCAGGAAGTCCACGGCGAGCATCAGGACCATGCGCAGAACGTGAAGAACTGGCCGACCACCTCGCAGTACGAATTCCTCGCCGACAGCATGTGGAAGGATTTCGCCTACGGCCGCAATGCCGTGTATCCCCACGGCCATCACGGTAACGCGTTGCTGTCCAAGTACCCGATCCTCCGTCACGACAACCTCGATATTTCGATCCACGGCACCGAAGAGCGCGGCCTGCTGCATTGCGTGCTGGACGTGCCGCATTTTGGCGAGCTGCACGCGGTGTGCGTGCACCTGGGCCTGAAAGAGGTCCATCGCCAGCAGCAGCTGAAGTTGATCGCCGATCTGGTGGGGCGTCTGCCAGCCGATGCGCCGGTGATCGTCGCCGGGGATTTTAATGATTGGCGGCAGAAGGCCGATGACGTGTTGAATCCTGCCGGGCTGCGCGAGGTCTTTGTTGAATCCTTTGGTGCGCCGGCGAAAAGCTTTCCGGCGCGCTTTCCGTTGCTGCGGCTGGACCGCATTTACGTGCGCAACGCGCACATCCGGTCGCCCAGGGTGATGTCCAATCGCCCCTGGTCGCACCTTTCCGATCATGCGCCTTTGGCGGTGGAGGTAACGCTATGAGGGGTATGAGAGCGATGGGCGCCATGTGCGGCCTTTGGCGCGACGGCAACTCGGTGGAGTTGTTGATCAATGGCGAAGACTTTTTCGCCCGGGTGTTCGACGCCATTCGTGCGGCGCGCGAAGAGGTGCTGATCGAGACGTTCATCATTTTCGAAGACCGGGTGGGCGAGGGCTTGCAGCAGGCGGTGATTGCTGCCGCCAGCCGTGGCGTGCGCGTGGTCATCACGGTGGACGACTACGGCACCAGCGACCTGAGCACGGCCTTCGTCAGCAAGATGATCGAAGCCGGCGTGCAGATTCAGCTGTTCGACCCGCGCCCGAAACTGATGGGCATGCGCACCAACCTGTTCCGGCGCCTGCACCGCAAAGTGGTGGTGATCGACGGCGAGACGTCGTTCATGGGCGGGATCAACTACAGCGTCGACCACATGGCCGACACCGGCATCACTGCCAAGCAGGACTACGCCGTACTGGTGCGCGGGCCGATTGTTGCCGACATCTATCGCTCGACGCTGAGCATGCTCGGCCCGGCCGTGCGCAAAACCTTTACGCCGCTCAAGCCGGTGACGCGTCAGGCTGGCAGCGCTCGCATGCTCCTTGCCGAACGCGACAACCGAAACCACACCACCGACATCGAAGAGCAATACCTGCTGGCGATGCGCAACGCGACTCAGCGCATCACCATCGCCAATGCCTACTTCTTCCCCAGCTACCGGTTCTTGCGTGAACTGCGCAACGCCGCCCGACGCGGGGTGAAAGTCACGCTGATCCTTCAGGGCCAACCGGACATGCCCTTCGTGCGCGTGTGCTCGCGCCTGACCTACACCTGGCTGCTGCGCGAAGGCGTGGTCATCCACGAATACAAACAACGGGCGTTGCACGGCAAGGTCGCCTTGATCGACCACGAGTGGTCAACCGTCGGTTCCAGCAATCTCGACCCGTTGAGCCTTGCGCTAAATCTGGAAGCCAACCTGTTCATCCGCGATCACGCCTTGAACCAGCGCTTGCACGAACACCTGCGCGACCTGGCCGTGGCCCACAGCAAACAAGTCAACCTCAAGGGCCTGGCGAAAGGGCAGTGGTGGCGTGCGCCGATGATTTTTCTGAGCTTCCACTTCCTGCGGCACTTCCCGGCGATTGCCGGTCTGTTCCCGGTGCACGGCCCACGCCTGAAACCCCTGCGCGCGCCGGAAACCCTGCCGGAAGCCGCTGCGCTTAAAAATGAAGTACCGGCCGATCAGGAGAAATCCCTATGACCGGCGTCTCCCAAGCGTCCACTCACGAGCAGAAACCGGCCGACACGGGCAAGAATCGTCCGTGGCTGACGTGGGCCAAGCGCGCCTTCACGCTGTTCTTCTTCATCGCCGTGCCTGTGTTGTTGTTCACACTGATGAAAAACCTCGACTGGAACGAGGTGATGCACGCGCTGGAGTCCTACAAGCTCAGCACCCTGGCGCTGGGCTTCGTCATCGCTGCGGGCAGTTATCTGACGTATTGCTGCTTCGACGTCCTGGCCCGGCGCTACACCGAACACAAATTGGCGGTCAAACAGATCATCCCCGTGACCTTCGTGTGCTACGCCTTCAACCTGAACCTGAGTTCATGGGTCGGCGGCATCGCGCTTCGCTATCGCCTGTATTCGCGGCTCGGCCTGGACGTGCCGACCATCACCCGCATCCTCAGCCTGAGCCTGATCACCAACTGGCTGGGCTACATGCTGCTGGCCGGGTTTGTATTCGCGGGTGATTTCGTTGACCTGCCCGAAGGCTGGAAGATCGGCGACACCACGCTGCAACTGATCGGCTTCGTCCTGCTGGCCGTCTGCCTGGCGTACTTCCTGGCCTGCCGCTTCTCCAAGAAACGCACCTGGACCATCCGCAAGCAACAGTTTGTGCTGCCATCGCTGAATCAGGCCATGCGCCAGGCCTTGCTGGGCGCATTGAACTGGGGACTGATGGCGCTGCTGATCTACGTGCTGCTGCCGGAAAAAGCCTTCTACCCGGCTGTGCTCGGGATCCTGCTCATCAGCAGCATCGCCGGCGTCATCGCCCACATCCCTGCCGGCCTCGGCGTGCTCGAAACCGTCTTCATCACCCTCATGCAACACCAATTCAGCAAAGGCCAACTGCTGGCTGCGCTGATTGGCTATCGGGTGATCTACTTCCTCATCCCGCTGATGATTGCGCTGGTGGTTTACGTTGTTTTGGAAAAACGGGCGAAAGCCATGCGGCTCAGGAATGAAGAGCAGTTGTGAGTGGGAGAGTGACGCGGGAGCTCGGGGACTGACGAATTTACAGTGAGGCGTCGTAAATAAATCATTCGCTCAATTCAGTCCAAAAAAAGTGTTGCCCGGACTGGCCCCTTCCCGGCTAAAGCCAGTCCTACAAAAACATCGAGTGCATTCAGTGGAACCGGTGTCGGGTGACGCGGAGCGTCACGGTATGCATGCCCACGCGGAGCCTGGGCACGATCAGCGAAGATCCTGAAATCGCCAGCGCCTGAACTGGCCTCTTCCCGGCTAAAGCCGGTCCCACAAAAAGCAGCGCGTGCAGTCAGTGGCATCGGCTCTGACTGTAGGACCGGCTTCAGCCGGGAAGCTTTTGCTTTTGATCTCATACAGAGAAGGTTCAAACACCGCCAATCGCGACTTGGGTGCAGGCTGAACGCAGACGACGCGGAGTGGGCCGAGCCGCATGGATGCGGCGAGAGCGCCGCTAGGACATGGATGTCCGTTCGGCGCGGGCCCACGGAGCGTCGTCGGAGTGAGGGTATTCCGACGAAGGAGGAACCCAACCAGGAGCACAAGCCCTTGGTTACTTGGGGCTTTATCAAGTAACTCGCCGAAGGCGAAACAGTCTGTCCCCAGACAGACGCTCTTGACCTTAAGGGTCAATCCCGCCCGGCAAACATCCTCACGGCATCCACCGCATCATTCGTCCCCGAACTGATCTGCACAATCGCATCCCCCGCCTGATCCGCCAGATCCACACCCTTCACCGCCGTACTCCGCGTATTGTCCATACTCACAATCGCCTGACGCGTCTCGGCCTGAATCACCTGAATCATCTCCGAAATCTCCTGCGTCGACCGGCTCGTGCGCCCCGCCAACTGCCGAACCTCATCGGCCACCACCGCAAAGCCACGGCCCTGATCACCGGCCCGGGCCGCCTCGATCGCTGCATTCAACGCCAGCAAATTCGTCTGATCCGCAATACTGCGAATCGTATTCACGATCGCTGTAATCTGCTCCGAGCGCTCACCCAACTGACCAATGATCCGCGACGAATCATCAATGTTCTGCGAAATCTGACGCATCTCACTGGCCGCCTGCTGAATCACCAGGGTGCCCTGCTCGGCGTACTTCTGCGTCTGCACCGAAATGTGATACGCCTGGGCAGCGCTTTGGGAATCCTGCTCGTGCTTTTCGATACGCGCGGTCACGTCCGACGCAAACTTGACCACCTTCCACAGCTTGCCAGCGGCGTCGTACACCGGGTTATAGGACGCTTCCAGCCAGAGCGTCTGGCCGTGCTTGCCGACGCGCTTGAACTGATCGCTGAAAAACTCGCCTTTGTTCAACCGACGCCAAAAGTCCTGATACTCGGTGCTTTTGGTGAACTCAGGGGGGCAGAGCAACTTGTGGCTTTTACCCAGCAGCTCTTGCCGGCTGTAGCCCAGCAAGCGCAACAGGTTGTCGTTGGCAGCGATGATCGTGCCGTCCAGATCGAACTCAATGACTGCCATGGCGCGGTCGATGGCCTGCAGCTTATTGTGGGCTTCGCTCTCGGCTTGAAGTTTGGCGGTGACGTCCATCGCGTATTTGACCACCCGGGTGACCTTGCCGTCCGAGTCCCTGACCGGGTTGTAATTGGCCTCCAGCCATACGGTGCTGCCATCGCCCGCCACGCGCTGGAACGTCGACGACACGAACTCTCCATTACGCAAGCGCGACCATAACTGGGCGTACTCGGGGCTGCGCGCGTGTTCGGGGGTGCAGAACATGCGGTGCTCTTTACCGATGACCTGCTCGGGCCGGTAGCGCATGGTCTTGAAGAAGTTGTCGTTTGCCTTGAGCACCACACCGTTCAGATCGAATTCGATGCTGGCCATCGAGCGATTGATCGCCTCCAACAGACTGTCCTGATGGGCGACGGTCAGTTGCAGGTCCTGGATGATTTTATTCTTGGACGAGTCAAAAAACATGATGGCGGCTCAGGCAAGTGATTGAGGTGTGGTCCTGATCCATGACCTTGCGAGCGAGATGCAGCTCAGATGCGTGTTCCATTTGCAGTGCAGCCGATCATTACGCAGGTGATGTTAAAAAGCTATGCTGAACTTGTACAGCTCGTCGGGTTTGTACAAGGTTGTCGGTTATCAGTCATCGAAACCGGCCTGTTCGGCGATTTCGTCCACCTTCAGCTCCAGGCGATAGGCCACGGCAATGAACAGCGCCTGACACAAACACAAGGTTGCGCTGAGCGAGCGGAAGGCGAACGAGCTGCCTTCGTTGACCAGCAACACGGCATTGGCGCGCTTGGCCAGGGGAGAAAGGTTGCTGTCAGTAATGATCAACGTCTTGGCCTGATGATGCTGGGCGATGCGCAGGCAGTGCTGGGTTTCCTTGCCGTAGGGCGTGAAGCTGATGGCGATCACCAGATCGTTGGCGCGCACGCTGCGCATCTGCTCGCGGTAACTGCCGCCGAGGCCGGAAATAAGGTGAATGCGCTTGTTGGTGTGCTGCAGGTTGTAGACCAGATAGTCGGCGACGGCGAAGGAGCGTCGCACCCCGACCACGTAGATGTTGTCGGCGTTGACCACCAGGTCCACGGCTTTCTCGAAGGCCTCGTCGTCCAGTTCCAGCGCCAGCCGCTCCAGCCCCGACAGCGTAGCGTTGACGCATTCCCGGGCCAGGTCGCCCGCGCTGGCCTTCTGGGATTTATTGGCGATCATGCTGCGAATGCGTTGCTGGTAGTTCTGCACCGGCGTGGCTTTGTGGGTGTAGGCCTCGCGGAACAGCGCCTGCATTTCGCTGAACCCGCTGAAGCCGAAGCGCTGGGAAAACCGCACGATGGCCGACGGATGCACTTCGCATTCCCGGGCGATGTCGCTGATGCGGTCGACCATGATCCGGTCGCTCTGCTGGCTCATGTAACTGGCAATGCGCTTGAGCTGGCGCGGCAGGCTCTCGTATTCGGCCGTGATCAGCTTGAGCAGTGCATCGGCGGTCTCCGGCGCAGCGGTGACGGGCGTTGCGCCGTCGGCTCCGGTTTCGGGCGAGCCTGGCTGATCGAGGCTGGACATACGTGCGAATCCTTTGGCAGGGGGTGGCGTGGCGGAGTGTCCGGGAGGACAGGCGGCCAGTTTTGCAGGGTGCGACCTGCAATGCAAAGTGGAATAAATATTCCACATGAAAATAATTTAGAAAAATTCATTGATCAAGCCCGGGCGCCGTTCTAGTCTGCATCCACGAACTCGCTTGCAAGCACCTCGCTTGTGGGCAAGGGCATCAGCAATCAAACCCATAACAATAAAAGAAGAGGGGCCGGCATGGGCCAGACTCGTTTTGCCACCGGGCGTCAGCTGGACGTGATTTGTCTCGGGCGCCTGGGCGTCGATCTCTATGCGCAGCAGATCGGCGCGCGCCTTGAGGACGTCAGCAGTTTCGCCAAATACCTCGGCGGCTCCTCCGCCAACATCGCGTTCGGCACCGCACGGCTGGGCGTGAAGTCAGCCATGCTGACCCGCGTTGGCGACGACCATATGGGCCGGTTCCTGGTGGAATCCCTGGCGCGGGAGGGCTGCGACGTCAGCGGCATCAAGGTCGACGCCGAACGCCTGACCGCCATGGTCCTGCTCGGCATCAAGGACCGCGAAACCTTTCCGCTGGTGTTCTACCGCGAGAACTGCGCCGACATGGCGCTGCAGCCTGAAGACATCTATGAAGCGCAGATCGCCTCCAGCAAGGCGCTGTTGATCACCGGCACGCATTTCTCCACCGATCAGGTGTTCCGCGCCAGCAGTCAGGCGCTGGACTACGCCGAAAAACACAACGTCAAACGCGTCCTCGACATCGATTACCGCCCGGTGCTGTGGGGCCTGGCCGGCAAGGCTGACGGCGAAACCCGCTTCGTCGCCAACGACACTGTCAGCCAGCACGTGCAACGCATCCTGCCGCGCTTCGATCTGATCGTCGGCACCGAAGAAGAATTCCTCATCGCTGGCGGCTCGACCGATTTGCTCAGCGCCCTGCGCCGGGTTCGTGAGCTCAGTGCCGCGACGCTGGTGGTGAAGCTCGGGCCCCAGGGCTGCACAGTGATTCACGGGGCGATTCCGGCGAAGCTGGAAGACGGCGCGATTTACCCTGGCGTACGCGTGGAAGTACTGAATGTCCTCGGCGCGGGCGACGCGTTCATGTCCGGCTTTCTCAAGGGCTGGCTCAACGACGAAAGCGATGAGCGCTGCTGCCAGTTGGCCAATGCCTGCGGCGGTCTGGTGGTGTCGCGGCACGCCTGCGCGCCGGCCATGCCGACGCTCGTCGAGCTGGAATACCTGTTTAACAGCCCGGTTCCGATCACTCGACCCGATCAGGACGCGGTGTTGCAACGTCTGCACCGGGTCAGCGTGCCCCGTCGCGAATGGCAGCCGCTGTTCATCTTCGCCTTCGATCATCGCGGGCAACTGGTCGAGCTGGCGCAAAAGGCCGGGCGCGATCCGGCGTGTATCGGCCAGCTCAAGCAGTTGTTCGTGCAAGCGGTCGCGCGGGTTGAGGCCGATTTGGAGAAGCGCGGCATCGCCGCCGATGTCGGCGTGCTGGCGGACCAGCGCTTTGGTCAGGATTCACTGAATGCGGCCAGCGGGCGCGGCTGGTGGGTGGCACGTCCGGTGGAAGTGCAAGGCTCGCGCCCACTGGCGTTCGAGCACGGGCGCTCGGTGGGCAGCACTCTACTGGCCTGGCCTCAGGAACAGATCATCAAGTGCCTGGTGCAATACCACCCGGACGACGAACCGATGCTGCGCCTGGAACAGGAAGCGCAGTTGTTGGGGCTGTATCAGGCAGCGCTGGCCAGCGGTCATGAACTGCTGCTGGAAGTGATTCCGCCGAAGGATCATCCTTCGCCCTATCCGGATGTCATCTACCGTTCCCTCAAGCGCCTCTACAACCTCGGCATTTACCCGGCCTGGTGGAAAATCGAATCGCAGTCCGCCGAGGTCTGGGAACAGCTCGATGCGCTGATTCATGAGCGTGATCCGTACTGCCGGGGTGTGGTGTTGCTGGGGCTGAACGCGCCCGCCGAAACCCTGGCGGTCGGCTTTCGTCAGGCGGCGAAAAGCACCACCTGCCGTGGGTTTGCCGTAGGCCGCACGATTTTTCATGAACCCAGCCGAGCCTGGCTGGAGGGCGAAATCGATGACGCGGACCTGATCACTCGGGTACAGAGCAACTTCGGTTTCCTGATCGAGTCCTGGCGCGACGCCCGGGCTTGAAGTCCGAACCCGCGGACTGTGTGTTCAGTTGAACGTGATAACAACAGTAAAGGTGCAGCCATGCCCGCTTCTGCAATCCGAATTGGCATCAACCCGATTTCCTGGAGCAACGACGACCTCCCGGCCCTCGGTGGCGAAACGCCCCTGAGAACCGCGCTCAGCGAGGGCAAGGAAATCGGCTACGAAGGCTTCGAGCTCAACGGCAAATTCCCCAAGGACGCCCAAGGCGTGGCCGATGTGTTGCGCCCCTATGACCTGGCGCTGGTGTCGGGCTGGTATTCCGGTCGGCTCGCCAGCCGTTCGGCGGCCGAGGAAATCGACGCCATCGCCAGCCATGTCGAACTGCTCAAGCACAACGGCGCCACGGTGCTGGTCTACGGCGAAGTGGCCGATTCGATTCAGGGCCAGCGCATCCGACTGGTCGAACGACCGCGCTTCCACAGCGCCAGTGCCTGGCAGGCCTACGCCGACAAGCTCACTGAGCTGGCCCGGTTCACCTTGTCCCAAGGCGTGCGTCTGGCCTATCACCACCACATGGGCGCGTACGTGGAATCGCCGGAGGACATCGACACGCTGATGGCACTGACTGGCGGCGAAGTCGGACTGCTGTTCGATTCCGGTCACTGCTACATGGGGGGCGGGGAACCGCTTCAAGTGCTGAGCACACACATCGATCGCGTCTGCCATGTGCATTTCAAGGACGTGCGCAAGCCGGTGGTGCAGCTGGCGCGCAACAATTTGTGGAGTTTTCCGGACTGCATCGTCAACGGCACCTTCACCGTGCCCGGCGATGGCGACATCGATTTCGCCGCGCTGCTGGACGTGCTGATGCAAGCGGATTACCAAGGCTGGCTGGTGGTCGAGGCGGAACAGGACCCGGCCGTTGCGCCGAGCTATGCCTACGCGAAGAAGGGCTATGAGACCCTGCGCCATTTGCTGGCCGCCGCGCAGTTGAACAGCGCGGCTCAACAACAGAACGCACCTCAACAACCGCCTGAACAGAGGAGCCTGTGAACATGAATCTCTTGGTCAAGAGCAAGGCTGAAGGGCGCGATGTCGTCGCGCTGGCCGACGGCGTGCTGACGTACGTCGGCTTCTCCGCCCACCGATTGAGCGTCGGCGAACGTCTGCCGGTGAATGCGGGCGACAAGGAAATCTGCCTGGTGCTGCTCAGCGGTCGCATCAGCGTCAGCGGCGAGTCGCCGGGGCAGGGCGGTTTCAACTGGGAAAACCTCGGTGATCGGCAGTCCGTGTTCGAGGACAAATCGCCCTTCGCGGTGTACCTGCCGCCGGGCAGTCAAGCCGAAGTCACGGCGTTGAGCGCGGTGCAGATTGCCGTGTGCGCTGCGCCGGGCGATGCCTCCAAAGACCTGCCGGCGCGCGTGATCACCCCCGACACGATGAAACGCAGCGTGCGCGGCCGGGCGGCCAACACCCGATACGTCTGCGACATCCTTCCCGATTCCGAACCGGCGCATTCGCTGCTGGTGGTAGAGGTGCGCACGCCCTCGGGCCACTCGTCGAGCTACCCGCCGCACAAGCACGACACGGATGATTTGCCGCACCAGAGCTTCCTCGAAGAAACCTATTACCATCAGGTCAACCCGCCCCAGGGCTATGTGTTCCAGCGCGTGTACACCGACGATCGCAGCATCGATCAGGCCATGGCCGTGGAGAACAACGATCTGGTCACGGTGCCCAAGGGTTACCACCCGGTCAGCGTGCCGTACGGCTACGAATCCTATTATTTGAACGTGATGGCCGGGCCAAAGCGCGCATGGCAATTCCACAACGATCCGCAGCACAGTTGGCTGCTGGATCTGTAACCCAATTTTTTTGAAGGAGCCCGTCATGAGCAACGCCCCGATCATCGGCCACTACATCAACGGCCAGATTCACGACAGCGCCGAGCGTTTCAGCGATGTGTTCAATCCGGCCACCGGCGCCGTGCAGGCCCGGGTGGCGCTGGCGGAACTGAAGACCGTCGATGAAGCCGTTGCCGCTGCCCAGGCGGCGTTTCCCGCGTGGGCGGATCAGTCGTCCCTGCGGCGTGCGCGGGTGATGTTCAAGTTCAAGGAACTGCTTGACCAGCACCACGACGAGCTGGCGGCCATCATCTGCCGCGAGCACGGCAAGGTGTTTTCCGATGCCAAGGGCGAAGTGGTGCGGGGCATCGAGATCGTCGAGTTTGCCTGTGGCGCGCCGAGCCTGCTGAAAAGCGACTACAGCGACAACATCGGCGGCGGCATCGACAACTGGAACCTGCGTCAGCCACTGGGCGTTTGCGCTGGCGTCACGCCGTTCAACTTCCCGGTGATGGTACCGCTGTGGATGATTCCCATGGCGCTGGTTACCGGCAACTGCTTCATCCTCAAACCGTCCGAGCGCGACCCGTCGGCGAGCCTGCTGATGGCGCAGCTGTTGAAACAGGCGGGCCTGCCGGATGGCGTGTTCAACGTGGTGCAGGGCGACAAGGTGGCCGTGGACGCGCTGTTGCAGCACAAGGGCATCGAGGCGATTTCGTTTGTCGGCTCCACGCCCATCGCCGAATACATTCATCAGCAGGGCACGGCCCACGGCAAGCGGGTGCAGGCCCTCGGCGGTGCGAAAAACCACATGATCGTCATGCCCGATGCCGATCTGGATCAGGCCGCCGACGCGTTGATCGGCGCGGCCTACGGTTCGGCGGGCGAGCGCTGCATGGCGATCTCCATTGCTGTGGTGGTAGGAGACGTGGGGCAGAAACTCATCGACAAACTGCTGCCGCGCATTGATGCGCTCAAGGTCGGCAACGGCATGAACGCCGATTCGGACATGGGCCCGCTGGTCACGGCGGTGCACAAGGCCAAGGTCGAGGGCTACATCGCCCAGGGCGTGCAGGAAGGCGCGAAGCTGATCGTCGACGGGCGCAACTTCAGCGTGCCGGGCGCAGAACAGGGTTTCTTCGTCGGCGCCACGCTGTTCGATGACGTGACGCCGGAAATGACTATCTATAAGGAAGAAATCTTCGGGCCGGTGCTGGGCATCGTCCACGTGCCTGACTTTGCCTCGGCGGTGGAGCTGATCAACGCCCACGAATTCGGCAACGGCGTGTCGTGCTTCACCAGCGACGGCGGCATCGCCCGGGCCTTTGCCCGCAACATCAAGGTCGGCATGGTGGGCATCAACGTTCCGATCCCGGTGCCGATGGCCTGGCATTCCTTCGGCGGCTGGAAGCGCTCGCTGTTCGGCGATCATCATGCCTACGGCGAAGAAGGCCTGCGCTTTTACAGCCGCTACAAAAGCGTCATGCAGCGCTGGCCGGACAGCATCGCCAAGGGCGCGGAATTCAGCATGCCGACGGCGAAGTAGGGAATTTGCGCTGACCGTCTGTCGTACGCGGTCAATGTGGGAGCGAGCTTGCTCGCGAAGGCGGCGGTATGGCCACTGGGGATGTGCCAGACGGACCGGCCCCTTCGTGAGCAACCTCACTCCCACAGGGATCATCGCTGAGTCTGAATATTCAGCCCAGTCAGCCAAGTCCGCTAACCATTCCCCGGGCATCCATCACCGCCAATAACAACAAGGTGCAAGCATGACCACGACTCGATTGACCATGGCCCAGGCCCTGGTGAAGTTTCTTGATAACCAGTACGTCGAAGTCGACGGCGTGCAGAGCAAGTTCGTCGCCGGGGTGTTCACCATTTTTGGCCACGGCAACGTGCTCGGCCTGGGCCAGGCGCTTGAGCAGGACCGCGGCGATCTCGTCGTCCATCAAGGTCGCAACGAACAAGGCATGTGCCACGCTGCCATGGGGTTTGCCAAGCAACACCTGCGCCGCAAGATCTACGCCTGTACCTCATCGGTCGGCCCCGGCGCCGCCAACATGATCACCGCCGCGGCCACTGCGTCGGCCAATCGCATACCGCTGCTGTTGCTGCCCGGCGATGTCTACGCCAGTCGCCAGCCTGATCCGGTGCTGCAACAGATCGAACAGTTCCACGACCTCAGCATCAGCACCAACGACGCCTTCAAGGCCGTGAGCAAATACTGGGACCGCATCAACCGCCCCGAGCAACTGATGAGCGCGGCCCTCAACGCCATACGTGTGCTCACCGACCCTGCCGAAACCGGCGCCGTCACCCTGGCGCTGCCCCAGGACGTACAAGCCGAGGCCTACGACTACCCCGATTCCTTCCTGCAAAAACGCGTGCACCGCATCGACCGCCGTCCGCCCACCGAAGCGATGCTCAATGACGCCGTGGCGCTGCTCAAGGGCAAGCGCAAACCGCTGCTGATCTGTGGCGGCGGCGTGCGTTATTCCGGCGCGGCCGCCGAGCTGCAGGCGTTCGCCGAGCGCTTCGGCATTCCGTTCAGCGAAACCCAGGCCGGCAAGAGCGCCATCGTTTCCGCCCATCCGCTGAACATGGGCGGCATCGGCGAGACCGGCACGCTGGCGGCCAATACCCTGGCGCGGGAAGCGGACCTGATCATCGGCGTCGGGACCCGTTACAGCGACTTCACCACCGGCTCGAAATCCCTGTTTCAGAACCCTGAGGTGCAGTTCCTCAACCTAAACGTCGGTGCCTTCGATGTGCAGAAGCTCGATGGCGTGCAGGTGCTGGCCGATGCGCGCCTGGCGCTTCGTTCCCTGGCGGATCAGCTGGGCGACTACCGCGCGCAGTGGGGCGATCAGCCGCGCGAGGCAAGGGCTGCTCTGGAGGCGGAAGTGGATCGGCTGTACGCCGTGGAATACCAGACCGAAGACTTCGAGCCGGAAGTCAGCGGCCACCTTGACCCGCAGGTGCTGCGCGACTTCATCGAGATGACCGGTTCGTGCCTGACCCAGAGCCGAGTGCTGGGCGTGCTCAACCAGCAATTGCCCGGGGACGCGGTGATCGTCGCGGCGGCCGGTAGTCTGCCTGGAGATCTGCAGCGGGCATGGCGCAGCACCAGTGTCGACAGTTATCACGTCGAGTACGGCTATTCGTGCATGGGCTATGAGGTCAACGCCGCGTTGGGCGTGAAAATGGCAGCGCCCCAGCGTGAGGTGTACGCCCTGGTGGGCGACGGTTCCTTCATGATGCTGCACTCGGAACTGGCCACCTCGATTCAGGAGCGGCGCAAGATCAACGTGGTGCTGCTCGACAACATGGCCTTCGGTTGCATCAACAATCTGCAGATGGGCAACGGCATGGGCAGTTTCGGCACCGAGTTCCGCTACCGCAATCCCGAAACCGGTGAGCTGGATGGCGACTTCGTGCCGGTGGATTTTGCGATGAGTGCCGCGGCCTATGGCTGCAAGACTTACAAGGTCAGCAACGCTCAAGAGCTGGAAGCGGCATTGGCCGATGCGCGTACCCAGACGGTTTCGACGCTGATCGACATCAAGGTGCTGCCGAAAACCATGATCCACGGCTACCTGTCGTGGTGGCGCGTGGGCGTGGCGCAGGTGTCGACCGCGGGTACAACGGCCGATGCATATGAACGGCAAAAAGCGGCGTTGGCCAAGGCCCGTCAGTATTGAACACGCTTCTGCAGGGACAGGACATTCACCCATGAAAATCGGACTCATCGGCTACGGAAAGGGCGGGCGCTATTTTCACGCACCGCTGATCGCCAGCCTGCCCGGCGTGACCTTTGCCGGCGTGGTCACCCGCTCGCCGGAACGCCGGCAGGACCTGCGGAACGACTACCCCAAAGTCCCGGCCTTCGACAGCCTCGCCGATCTGGTCGCGGCCGGGGTCGATGCGGTGGTGATTTCGACGCCGCTGGCCTCTCGGCGGGCATTGATTCTCGACGCCATCGAGCTCGGCGTCCCGGTTGTCAGCGACAAACCGTTCGCGCCGGATGCCCAGGCCGCCCAGGAACTGGTAGACGCCGCCGAACGCCGAGGGGTGCTATTGGGCGTGTACCAGAACCGTCGCTGGGACTCGGATTTTCTCACCGTGCGCAAACTGATTGATCAGGGCGTTCTCGGCGACATCAGCCGCTTCGAGTCCCGTGTCGAGCGCTATTCGCCCACGTCGGTTGGCAAGGAAAGCGGCGGCGGCATTCTGCGGGATCTTGGCAGCCATCTGGTGGATCAGGCGCTGCTGCTGTTCGGGCCGGTGAAGCGGGTGTACGCCGAGCTTGAATTTGCGACCCCTGGGCAGAAAGTTGATCACGGCTTCTTCATGTCACTGACCCATGCCAACGGCGTGGTTTCGCACCTCTGGGGCAACTGCCTGCAAAACGCCCAGGGCCCGCGATTTCGGGTCAACGGTTTACAGGGCTGCTATACCGTCGAGGGCCTCGACGGTCAGGAGGCTGCCGCACTGGCCGGGTTGTCACCCAAGTCCGAAGGCGAACGCTGGGGCGTGGAAGAACACCGACGCTGGGGCTGGTTCGAACAGGGCGAGCACCGTGAGCGGGTCCCGTCGGAGCGTGGCTGCTGGACCGAGTTTTACCGGCAATGGCAGGAGGCGGTGATGAATCAGGGGCGTAATCCTGTGGATGCAAACGATGCGGTGGCCTCGGCCAGGGTGCTGGATGCCGCAAGAATCAGCGCGATGGAGGGCAGGGTGGTGGTGCTGTGAAAAGCACACGCAGATGCCCTGTGAGGCACTGCGCTACACCCACCAACAGCCCAGACGGGGCGCATCAGAACGAAAATAGAAATTAATTCTAAAAGCTGTTGAAGTAGAAATTATTTTCCAATAGAGTCATTTCCAGGTTGCCGACGATCGCCGTCAGCGCCTGGTGTCGGGTCTCCCGGCAGCAGGTCGAACGAGCGACACAAAAACAAGAAAGCCAATCGCAGACAGGTACCGCCGATGAACATTTTCAGATCAGCCGCCAAGGCTTGCCGCCCCTTCTTACTCGCGCTTCCCGCCATTCCCCGAGCTGTTTCCCGCACATTCATCAACGCTGCCCCTGCGTTCGAATCCGCCCTCGAAACCATCGCCCACGTGCTCTGCGTCGAAAGTCGCGGCGTTATGGTGTGCGGGGCATCGGGCGGTTCGGTCGCGCACCTTTCAGACGCGGCGTCTTCTGCTCCGCGCTAAACGCCAGCACCTCCAGCAGTCGTTATCCCGCTATTACAACAACAAGAATCTGGAGAAAGACCGTTCATGAATACCCCACTCCGTTTCACCTCACTCGCCCTGGCCCTGATGCTGAGCAGCGGCGTCACCCTGGCGGCCGACCTGAAGATTGGCGTGTCCATGTCTCAGTTCGACGATACGTACCTGACCTACATGCGCGAGGACATGGACAAGAAAGTCAAAGCCATGGGCGGTGTCGATCTGCAGTTCGTGGATGGTCGCAATGACGTGAACAAACAGCTCGATCAGGTGCAGGAGCTGATTGGCAAGAAGGTCGACGCACTGATCGTCAACCCCGTCGACACCGAAGCCACCGTGAAGATCACCAAGGCGGCCACGGATGCTGGCATTCCGCTGGTCTACGTCAACCGCCGTCCGGATGATCCGAAGCTGCCCGCAGGCGTTGCCTCCGTGACCTCCGACGACAAGGAAGCCGGGCGCATGCAGATGGAATACCTGGCCAAGAAAATGAACGGCAAAGGCAACGTCGTCATCTTGCTCGGTGAGCTGGCCAATAACTCGACCCGCGACCGCACGGCGGGGGTCAAGGAAGTGCTGAAAAACTACCCTGACATCAAGGTCACCCAGGAGCAGACCGGCGCCTGGCAGCGGCAGAAAGGCATGGACGTCACCAATGACTGGCTGACCCAGGGCCGCGACTTCAAGGCGGTCATCTCCAACAACGACGAAATGGCCATCGGTGCGGCCATGGCCCTGAAGCAGGCCGGTAAAAAAGGTGAGGTGTTTGTGGCCGGTGTCGACGGCACGCCGGACGGCCTGAGCGCGGTCAAGAAAGGCGACCTCTCGGTTTCGGTGTTCCAGGACGCCAAGGGGCAGGGCGAGGGCGCGATTGACGCGGCCGTGAAGCTGGCGAAGAAGGAAACGCTGCCCGAACAGGCCATCGTGATTCCCTTCAAGCTGATCACCCCGGACAACGTCAGCACCTTCAAATAACCGCTCACCTCACACCGACTGACACCCGGCAGAGCGCCGCCGTGCCTCTGCCGCCCTGTCACTCGAGGAGCCTGTGACCATGTTCGCTTCCGCAACCGCTTCGGCTTCAAACAATCCACCCGCTTCCGGGAGGGCGAGCGACGCCGAACACCCTTATCTGCTGGAAATCACCAACATCAGCAAGGGCTTCCCCGGGGTGGTGGCGCTGGACAACGTGCAACTGCGCGTGCGGCCCGGCAGCGTGCTGGCGCTGATGGGCGAGAACGGCGCGGGGAAGTCCACGCTGATGAAAATCATCGCCGGCATCTACCAGCCCGACACCGGCGAAATCCGCCTGCGCGGCAAGCCGGTGGTGTTCCAGTCGCCGCTGGCGGCGCTGCAATCGGGCATCGCCATGATCCATCAGGAGCTCAACCTGATGCCGCACATGAGCATCGCCGAAAACATCTGGATCGGCCGCGAGCAGCTCAACGGCCTGCACATGGTCGATCACCGCGCGATGCACCGCTGCACGGCGGAATTGCTCGAACGCCTGCGCATCAACCTCGATCCGGAAGAAATGGTCGGCAACCTGAGCATCGCCGAACGGCAGATGGTCGAGATCGCCAAGGCCGTTTCCTACGACTCCGACGTCTTGATCATGGACGAGCCGACCTCCGCCATCACCGAGACGGAGGTGGCCCACCTGTTTTCGATCATTGCCGACCTGCGCGCCCAGGGTAAGGGCATCATCTACATCACCCACAAGATGAACGAAGTGTTCGCCATCGCCGATGAAGTGGCGGTGTTCCGCGACGGCGCCTACATCGGCCTGCAGCGGGCCGACAGCATGAACGGCGACAGCCTGATTTCCATGATGGTCGGCCGTGAACTGACCCAGCTGTTTCCCGAACGCGACCAGCCCGTCGGCAAGCTGCTGCTGTCGGTGCGCGACCTGGCGCTGGACGGCGTGTTCGAGGGCGTGTCGTTCGACCTGCACGCGGGCGAAGTACTCGGCATCGCCGGGCTGATGGGATCGGGGCGCACCAACGTCGCTGAAACGATCTTCGGTATCACCCCGAGCACGCGCGGGGACATTTTCCTCGACGGCACGCCGATCCGTGTCAGCGACCCGCACTTCGCCATCGAGAAAGGCTTTGCGCTGCTCACCGAAGACCGCAAGCTCAGCGGCCTGTTTCCGTGCCTGTCGGTGCTGGAAAACATGGAAATGGCCGTGCTGCCCCATTACGTCGGCAACGGTTTCGTCCATCAGAAAGCCCTGCGCGTGCTGTGCGAAGACATGTGCAAAAAGCTGCGGGTGAAGACGCCGTCCCTTGAGCAGTGCATCGACACGCTGTCCGGCGGCAATCAGCAGAAAGCCCTGCTGGCGCGCTGGCTGATGACCAACCCGCGGGTGCTGATTCTCGATGAGCCGACCCGTGGCATCGACGTCGGCGCCAAGGCCGAGATCTACCGGCTGATTTCCCTGCTCGCCAGCGAAGGCATGGCGGTGATCATGATTTCTTCCGAACTGCCGGAAGTGCTGGGCATGAGCGACCGGGTCATGGTCATGCACGAAGGCGAAATGATGGGCACCCTCGACCGCGCCGAGGCCACCCAGGAACGGGTCATGCACCTGGCGTCCGGAAACCCTGTTCACTGACTCCCCATTCACACGATCTCTGGCTACTGAAGCGCCGGTTCGAGCACTGCTTCACGCCCCAGTGGCAATGCCCCGTTCGGGTCGAACAAGAACTAGAGGCACACATGAAGATGAACGCGATGCTGGAAAACAAACCCGCGCTGGCACCTCGCAAGCACAAACGCCGGCTGCCCACCGAACTGAGCATTTTTCTGGTGCTGATCGGCATTGGCCTGATTTTCGAGCTGTTCGGCTGGATCGTCCGCGATCAGAGCTTTCTGATGAATTCCCAGCGGCTGGTGCTGATGATTCTGCAGGTGTCGATCATTGGCCTGCTGGCCATTGGCGTGACTCAGGTCATCATCACCACCGGCATCGACTTGTCGTCAGGCTCGGTGCTGGCGCTGTCGGCGATGATTGCCGCCAGCCTGGCGCAATCGTCGGACTACACCCGGGCGGTGTTTCCGTCGCTTACCGACCTGCCGGTGTGGGCGCCGGTCATCGCCGGGCTTGGGGTGGGTCTGCTCGCCGGGGCGATCAACGGCAGCATCATCGCCATCACCGGCATCCCGCCGTTCATCGCCACCCTGGGCATGATGGTGTCGGCGCGGGGCCTGGCGCGCTATTACACCGGTGGTCAGCCGGTGAGCATGCTGAATGATTCCTACACCGCGATCGGCCAGGGCGCCATGCCGGTGATCATTTTTCTGGTGGTCGCGGTGATCTTTCACATCGCCCTGCGTTACACCAAATACGGAAAATACACCTACGCCATCGGCGGCAACATGCAAGCGGCGCGCACCTCGGGGATCAACGTCAAGCGTCATCTGGTGATCGTCTACAGCATCGCCGGTCTGCTGGCCGGGCTGGCGGGCGTCGTGGCCTCGGCGCGGGCGGCCACGGGGCAGGCCGGGATGGGCGTTTCCTACGAGCTGGACGCCATCGCGGCGGCGGTGATCGGTGGCACCAGCCTCGCCGGCGGCGTGGGGCGGATCACCGGCACGGTCATCGGCGCGCTGATTCTCGGGGTCATGGCCAGCGGCTTTACCTTCGTCGGCGTCGATGCCTACGTGCAGGACATCATCAAAGGCCTGATCATCGTCATCGCCGTGGTCATCGATCAGTACCGCAACAAGCGCAAGCTCAAGCGCTGAGTCGTTCAGGGGTTATTGAAGAGGGCCTGTTGTCAGGCCCTTTTCGTTTTTCATCGGTTTGAACCGATCAGGCCACGGTCGGTCAGACACCATCTGCCTCGTTTCGAGGACGCCCGGGCCGGGTGAAGGGTGCGATCAAACCCCGGCGCGACCCAATGCCACCGGGTATTCAAACCCTTGTTGGACGAATCCTGATCAATTATGTTGCCGAGTACCGAACCCGGCCTTAGACTGCCGCCCCTCGTAAATTGAGTGCCAAGCGGCGCTTCGAGACTACGGCGCGTTTAATGCCAGGTTGAGGCGCACCTTTGAGATCGCCTTAATGCACGTTTTTTTATAGAGAAATCAATGACCAAGGAAAAGTTGCTGGCGATGCCGGCCGATGACTACATGAACGCCGAGCAGCACGCGTTCTTCGTCGACCTGTTGCAAGCCATGAAAGTCGAAATCCACGAGCGCATCGAGCAGAGCCGTATCGCGATCGAAAGCCTGGACACCCCGGCTGACCCGGCCGACGCCGCTTCCGTGGAAGAAGAGCGCCACTGGCTGGTGAACGTGATTGACCGCGATCAGCGCATGCTGCCACAGCTGGAAATGGCCTTGAGCCGTATCGCTGACGACAGTTTTGGCTGGTGCGAAGACAGCGGCGAGCCCATTGGCCTCAAGCGCCTGCTGATCAGCCCGACCACCAAGTACTGCATCGAAGCTCAGGAACGTCACGAGCAGATCGACCGCCACCAGCGTCAGGCGTGATCCCTCGGGTTCGACCGCCCGCAACGGGTGGTCGAGCCGTTCCATTGCCTATCCCTTACGCGCTGACTGCGTAACCCCTTCCTTCGCCGCACATTCCGACCGACTACCACCAATGACTCATGGCGCATGGCCGCTATTTGGGCGTTTAATGCTTTCACAATAATGAAAGCAGGGCAGGTCCCGGACATGGATGCGAAAGGTCGTCACGCCGCAACACCCTCTCAACCCGCTCACGGGGCTCCCGACCAGCGGACCGCCGCCGGTTCGCGCTGGCTGACGCCCGCCCTGCAAAGCCTTGGCCTGTGCCTGCTGTTCGCGGCGATGGTCCGGGGTGGTATGTCGGTTTATGTATGCCTGCCCGTTGCGCTGTCGATGATGTGGATACCGGCGCTGTTCGCGGGTCGGACGCCCGTGGCGGTGGCGCGGACGGGCGAAGACGGCATGACCCGTCTGACCCGCGATCTGTCCCGGAGCACCAGTCACAATGCGCTGTCTGCGGCGGCCGTGGCGTTTTCCGTCAGGCAACTGGCGGGCAAGCTGCAGTCCCAGGTCAACGCGGCCGAGCAGATCGTCAGCAGCGCCGACGTGATGATCGCCACCGAGCGCGCCACTTCCACGCTTAGCCAGCAAGCGCTGACCGCCGCCAGCCAGGCGCGGGAGAGCAGCGGCGCGGGGCTTGACGTCCTCAACGCCTCGATTGGTCTGATGCACCAACTCAGCGAACGGGCCGACAACAGCCGTGAACTCATCGAAGCCCTCAGCCAGCGCAGCGAAGACATCCAGCGTGTCACGGCAGTGATTCAGTCCATCGCCAGCCAGACCAACCTGCTCGCCCTCAACGCCGCCATCGAAGCCGCGCGCGCCGGCGAACACGGCCGTGGCTTTGCCGTTGTGGCCGACGAAGTGCGCGGGCTGGCCAGGCGCACGGCGACGGCGACCAGTGAAGTGGGGGAGATGGTCGTGGATATTCAGCAGCGCACCCGTCAGGTGGTCGAGCAGATTCGGCAGTTATCGGGCGACCTGAGTGGCGGCGTCGCCCAGGTCGAATCCACCGGACAGCAACTGGCGAACATCGCTCAACTGGCGGTTGGGGTAGAGCAACAGGTGGGTGAAATCGCGCGGGGCGCCCAGACCAATCAGGAGCAATTGAGCAGCCTGTTCGTGGCGGTGGAGCAAATGCGCAGCGACCTTGCCATCAGCGATGACCAGACCCGGCGCCTGGCGCAGTCGGCGTTGCAGATGGAAGAGCAGGCGGAAACCATCAGCGAGCGCCTGGCTCAGGTCGGCCTGGATGACTACCACCAGCGCATTTATGACCTCGCCCGGGAAGGTGCCAGCCAGATAGCCGCGACGTTCGAGCAGGACATCGATCAGGGCCGGGTCAGCCTGACCGATCTGTTCGACCGCACTTACCAGCCCATCCCCAACACCTCGCCGGCCAAGTACCAGACGCGCTTCGACCGCTACACCGATCAAACGCTGCCGGCCATTCAGGAACCGCTGCTGACCCGTCATGAGGGTCTGGTTTTCGCCATCGCCTGCACGCAGCAGGGTTACGTGCCGACCCACAATCAGGTGTTCAGCCGGCCGCTGACGGGTGATACGGCGGTCGACGCGGTGAACAACCGCACCAAGCGCAAGTTCGACGACCGCACCGGCATTCGCTGTGGCAGTCACCAGCAGCCGGTGCTGTTGCAGACCTACACCCGCGACACCGGCGAACTGATGCACGATCTTTCCGTGCCCATCGTCGTCAAGGGCCGACATTGGGGCGGGCTGCGGCTGGGTTATAGGCCGGAGAAAAGCTGAGGATCAAGCTGCAAGCTGCAAGCTGCAAGTGAAGAGCAGTTATCAGTGATCGCGCGTCTTGTGGCTTGCCGCTTGAAGCTTGCAGATCTTCGGGGAGCGTCAATTGTACGACTTAGGCCCTTTAATTATTTAACCGTCCGATATTGAAGTAGGACGCGTCTGAAGTGCAGTTCCATCGGTTGACGGAACGTTAACTGCGATCATCCTGTGAGTATATGTCCGAATATGTAATCGCCTGTTCGGGACTCATGTCAGTACTCACGGATGAATCAAATGACAAAAAAAACTATCAGTCACGCGTCGGCCGATTCCCGCGCCGGCGCGCAGCAGGTCACCGTTCGCTTAGGTGTGTTTTTCGACGGGACCGGCAATAACCGGGTGAATAGCCAGATCGGCGCCGACTGCCAGGCCATGGCGGAAGTCTACGGCGGCGTGCATATAAAAGAATGTGGCGGTCGGCACACTGACGCCGGCAGCAGTTACAGCAACAGCCCGACCAATATCGCGCGACTGGCCGGTTTATATAAACAACAGCGCAAGGCAATCGTTAATGCAGACGGCCTGTTTGTGTATGGCGCGGTGTATGTCAGTGGCGTTGGCACAACATCTGGCGGGCGCGATTCCCGCTTGTCGGGCCAAGGCTTCGGTCGCGGCACCACTGGCGTGGTGGCGAAAGTGTCGCGTGGCATCAAAAAGCTTGCCGATGAACTTCACACGTTTGAAAGCGACAACCCGGGTTGTGTCATCGGGGCGCTGGAGCTGGACGTGTTTGGCTTCAGTCGGGGAGCGGCGTCGGCCCGGCATCTGGCCAACGAAGTGCTGAAAAAATCCCGTGGCGCGCTGGACCCCGTGCTCGACCCCCGCAAATTGCCGCTTTCGGACAGCTTTTCATGGGCCAGTGGCAGCGTGCGGTTGAAGGTCATCGGCCTGTTCGACACGGTCGCCGCCGTGGGCGGGATTTCCGATCTGGGCAGCGTTCGGGATGCGGTCAACAAACGGGTCAATCTGTTTTTGCCCCCCGGGTGCGCGCAGCAGGTGCTGCACCTGGTGGCCGGCGATGAGCATCGGCGCAACTTCGTGCTCAACAGCGTCAAGCCCGACTGGCCCCAGGAAATCGTACTGCCCGGCAGCCATTCGGACATCGGTGGCGGCTATCAGCCCCAGGAAATGGAGAAAGTCTCGCTGTTCCGGCCTCGCCGCAGCCTGGTCAGCGTCAGCACGCCTTATGACACGACGGATGCCTGGCTGCAGGCCCACGCCGAGCTGTCCACTCTTGATGCGGGGCGTCTGCTCGACCCCACCGATGACAGCGCCTCGCTGGGCGTGGAATGTTTCGAACGGTTCGCCAGCAGCTCACGCGGGGTCAAGACAGTGGTGGCGACGGTGAAGCTGGAGCGACGCGTCTACAACCACCTCGCCCTTGTTTACCTGCGGCTGATGCACGCGCTCGCATGCGACGAGGGCGTGCCGTTCCTGCCCATCAAAGAATCAGCGGAAACAAGCCTGCCACCGGAGTTGCGGCCCATAGCCGCCAAGCTGATCAGCCACGCCAAAGGGGAGGGCGGTGCGTTGAGTGACGCCGAGCAGACGCTGTTGTATCGGCGCTACATCCATCGCTCGGCCCACTGGAACAATGCCCGACGCGACTCGCTGGTCGATGGGTTGTTCGTGCATGCCCCTGCGCTCAATGGCCGGCAGATGTTCACCAATCTCGGTCAACTTGCTTATCCACAGTGAGCGGCATTGAAGCAACGGGTGGCGATGATGGCGAATCCGGCAAAAAAAATGGCGGCCTTGGTAGGCCGCCATTTTTTTGCACGTGCGACGGGTCAGGTCGGGGTGTGCAGCAAGACGTTCAGCTCATCGACGATGGGTGCCCAGTCATCATCCAGCTGGATTTTTTCCTTCAGCAGCGCCCCTTGTTGCGGCGACCAGAACTCGGCTTCGGACACTTTCACACCTTCCGGCAGATGATGCCCGGCGACGAACGCGTCGATGCTGGCCTGATCGGACTCCAGCCCCAATTGTTCGAACAACAGCTCAAGCGACGGCGTCATGATTTCCATTTTTTCTCCCGAACGGGTCAAGGACCCGGATTGGCGTGGTCAGTGAGTAACCTTCTGTTGCATGGGAGTGCGCGGGGCAGGCAAGAGTTCTAACAGATTGCCCGAAGGGGCACTGACACACCGCGTGCTTTTAGTGGGACCGGCTTCAGCCGGGAAAGCGTCAGGTGTCACACCGAAGAATTGAGGGTGATCAAACAGGCCTCTTCCCGGCTAAAGCCGGTCCTACGGACACCCTGCGTGCTTTTAGAGGGACCGGCTTCAGCCGGGAAAGCGTCAGGTGTCACACCCAAGAATTGAGGGTGATCAAACAGGCCTCTTCCCGGCTAAAGCCAGTCCTACTGAACATCGTCTGACAAAAACCACTTCACACCGGACGAAAGGGATATATCCCGTATAGACTCACTGCCGGTAGAATCCATGCTAACGCCAGCGTCCGGCTTCAGGACGCACCATTTCTCGTTTCTTTCCCGCCCGGTCCGCTGTCCGGGCGGGTTCCTATCTGGTTGGGAGTTTGTACATTGGCAGTAGGTAATCTGGATACCCACGCATTATTCGTGCTCGGAGACGTGCGCGCGAAGTTGGTAAAGCTGTTCCAGGCGCGATTCGTTTATGTCATCGAACAATCCCCTGAAGGCATTTACATGTCGGAGATCGACACCGAAACCGCATTGGTGGTCGATGATAAGCCCGGGCTGGAACTCAAAGTGGGTGACCACTTCCGAGCCGCCGTATTGCCCAGCCGTGAAGGCGGCAAGTTCGAAATCCGCTTCCGCGACATCAAGATGACCATCTACGGTCTGGGCGAATACGCGTTTGTCGAAGTGCCCGAAGGCCACGGCATCGTCTTCAAAGAGTCCCACAGCATTTTCATGGTGTTCGCCGCCCACGAACAGATTCAAACCGGCCTGAGCAAAGTCCTCAAAGCCGCCACCGCCAAAGCCGCCAAATGGCGCAAGGGCGAGCTGACGTTCAAAGCCAGCGAGTAGAACAGCGCTTCAACACGCCTGCACACGGATCGCGCCCACATCCCCCACGCCCAAGCGATGGGTAGAGGGCCCGTCTGCGCCCGGAAACCCCCTTCAGCCCAGGCTCAATGCCCCTGCTGTCTGCCGTCGCTAACCTCGGGTGGCACGTCGTCACCGGCCATGCGCTTGCGAAACAGCCCGGTGCGCGCCAGCAGCAAAGTGGTCACAGGAACGGTAATGGCCAGCAGGATCGGGATCAGCCACGCGTGCAACACGGGACCGTCCTTCAGCGCCGAGAAGTAGACGATCGACGCCAGCGCCACGCACCACGCGCCGAGGGTCGAGGCCAGTGCGGGCGGGTGCATGCGCTGGAAAAAGTCCTTCATGCGCAGCAGACCCAGCGCGCCGATCAGGCCGAACAGGCTGCTCAGCACCAGCAGCGCGGCGGTCAGGATTTCGACCCAGAACGGCAGAACCTGCAACGAATTCATTCGATCACCTCACCGCGCAATAGAAATTTGGCCAGCGCGAATGAGCCGACGAAGCCGAACAGCGCGATCAGCAGCGCCGCTTCGAAGTAGGTATCACTGGCGTAGCGAATCCCCAGCACCAGCATCATCAGCATCGCCAGGATGTACAGGTAATCCAGCGCCAATACCCGGTCCTGCGCCGACGGGCCTTTGAACAGGCGAATCAGGGCCAGGACCATGGCGATGGCGAACACCGACAGCGTAAAAAGGATCGCGTTTGTGAGCAGGGCGCTCATTGGAAAATCTCCATCAGTGGCCGTTCGTACGTGCTTTTGAAGTGCTCGATGAAGGCCGCTTCGTCGTCCAGATCGAACACATGCATCAGCAGCACGCTGCGATCCAGCGCCAGTTCGGACCAGACCGTGCCCGGCACCACCGTGCAGATCATCGCCAGCGCTGCGAGGCCGTGGGCGTCGTGCAGGTCCAGCGGGACTTTGACGAAGGCCGAGCGTGGCGGACGACGACCCGCGCGCAGAACGCCCCAGGCGACCGCCAGATTGGATACCACCACATCGCGACCCACCAGCAGGAACAAGCCCAGGGCGACGCCGGGTTTGCGGATCCGCGCCGGTGAGGGGCGCAACGGCGCGAAAATGTACGGCGCGAAAAAGCCGAGCAGAGCGCCCAGCAGCAGATTGCCCGGACTCAGGGACAGGTTGAGCAACAGCCACAAACCCCACAACGACAGCGACAACAGCGGCGCTGGAAACAGACGCTTCATGGCTGCACCTCCGGCGTCGCCGAGGCCGGCCCCGGTACCGGCCTGGCCGCCTTGACCGACAGCACGTATTGCTGCGGGTCATGCAGCGCCTGGGCGGTGTCCTGGGTGTAATGCAACAGCGCCTGGGCCTTGAACGTCAGCACGATGGCGCAGCCCACCAGCAAGGCGATCGGCAGGCATTCGTTGAGCCGCAGCAGGGGCGCCGCATGTTCCTGGGGCGTCCAGAAGCGCTTGATGCCGACACGCACGAAGGCAAACAGCGACGTCAGCCCGGAAATAATCAACAGCGCCACCAGCGTCCAGCTGTCAGCTCGAATGGCTTCGGCCTTCGCCACATCAAGGCCCAGCGGATTGAGCAGGGCGCTGATCAGCGTCAGCTTGCCAAGAAAGCCTGACAGCGGCGGCATGCCGATAATCAACAGCGCGCAGGCAATGAAACTCAAGCCCAGAAACGCCATGGTCCAGGGGATGACATGGCCGACCACGGCTTTCTGCTCGTCATCCAGATTGGTCCCGGGCACTGGGTGCAACGACTCCAGCGCCTTGGGCAACTGGTCGGCGTCTTCGTCGAGGGCGATGTCATTGGCCGAGCGCGAGCGCTCGATCAACTCCGCCAGCAGGAACAGCGCACTCAGCGCCAGGGTTGAGCTGACCAGATAGAACAGCGCCCCGGCGGTCAGGCTCGGCTGCGCGAAACCGACCGCCGAGAGCAGAATCCCCGCCGACACCAGAATGCTCAGACTGGCCATGCGCTCCAGACGCTGGGCGGCGACCACGGAAATCGCCGCCACGCTGACGGTGGCCATGCCGCCCCAGATCAGCCAGTCCCCGCCGAAGAACGCCGACGCGCCGGCCTGACCGGAAAACAGCAGCGTCCACAACCGCAGCAGGGTGTAGAAGCCGACTTTGGTCATGATCGCGAACAGCGCCGCCACCGGTGCGCTGGCGGCAGAATAGGCCGGCACCAGCCAGAAATTCAGCGGCCACATGCCGGCCTTGGCCAGAAAGGCGACCGCCAGAATGGCCGCGCCGGCGTGCAGCAGGCCCAGATCGCCCTCCGGCACCTGAGGGATCTTTATCGCCAGATCCGCCAGGTTCAGCGTGCCGGTCACGCCATAGATCAACGCCGCGCCGATCAGGAATAGCGATGAGGCCAGCAAATTGATGGTGATGTAATGCAGGCCCGCCGAAACCCGAGCCCGCCCCGAGCCGTGCAGCATCAGGCCGTAGGACGCCGCCAGCAGCACTTCGAAGAACACGAACAGGTTGAACAGGTCGGCGGTGAGAAACGCGCCATACAACCCCATCAGTTGAATCTGAAACAGCGCGTGAAAACTCGCCCCCGCGCGATCCCAGCGGGCCAGGGCGAAGAGCAGGGCGCAGAAGGCGACGATGCCGGTCAGCACCAGCATCAGCGCCGACAGGTGATCGACCACCAGCACGATGCCGAATGGCGCCTCCCAGTTGCCCGGCAGGTACACACCTATGGAACCGGTGGTGCCGGTTTTCTGCACCCACATCATCAGCGTGATGGCGATGGCCAGACCGAGCCCGGTGGAGAAGAGGTTGATCCGCGCTTTCAGCGGACGGTGTTTCTCGCCGAGCCACAGCATCAGCGCAGCGGTCAGCACCGGCAGCAGGATCGGGGCGACGATCAGTTGATTCATCACACTCATTCACCCAGCTCCCGCCCGTCGACATGGTCGTTGCCGGTCAGACCGCGCGACGCCAGCAGCACCACCAGAAACAGCGCGGTCATGGCGAAACTGATGACGATGGCCGTCAGCACCAGCGCCTGGGGCAGGGGATCGGTGTAATTGAGCAAATCCTGGGGCACGCCGTCCTTGATGATCGGCTCCTTGCCGATGAACAGACTGCCCATGCTGAAGATGAACAGATTGACGCCGTAGGACAGCAGGCACAGGCCCATGACGACCTGAAAGGTCCGTGGACGCAGGATCAGCCACACGCCGGAGGCGGCAAGCACGCCGATGGCAATGGCAATGACTTCTTCCATCAGATGGCTCCTTGTGAAATCGGGCTGTCGGCCGGGACCGGTTCAATGGGCTGCGGCAGCGAGGTCGGGCGATGGCTGCGCACTGACTGGTGAGCCAGCGCCGTGAGGATCAGCAGGGTCGAGCCGACCACCACCGCGTACACGCCGATGTCGAAAAACAGCGCGCTGGCGATGTGCAGGTCGCCCAGTATCGGCAGGTCGACATGGGCGGTGTGGGTGGTCATGAACGGATAACCCAGGGCCATCGAACCCAGCCCTGTGGCCAGCGCGAAGAACAGACCGGTGCCCATCCAGCGCAACGGCCGCAGGCTCATGTTGGCCTCGACCCACTGGGTGCCGGCGACCATGTATTGCAGGATGAACGCCACCGACATCACCAGCCCGGCGACGAAACCGCCACCGGGCTGGTTGTGCCCGCGCATGAACAGGTACATCGACACCACGAATGCCACCGGCAAGAGCAGGCGCACCAGCACCGCCGGCACCATCATGAAGCCCAGTGCCGTGTCGGCAGCGTGACGCGGATTGACCAGATCGGTGACCACGTCCCGGGCCAGCAAGCGCTGTTGAGCCGGCAGGGCGATGCTTTCTTTCGGCGGGCGGAAGCGACGCAGCAGCGCAAAGACCGTCAGCGCCACCACGGCCAGCACGGTGATTTCGCCAAAGGTGTCGAAGCCACGGAAGTCCACGAGCATGACGTTGACGGCATTGGTGCCGCCGCCCTGGGCCAGGGCGCGGCTCAGGTAAAACTCGGAAATGGCGTTCGGCGTCGGCCGCGTCAGCATGGCGTAGGACAACACCGCCATGCCGCCACCCACCGCCACGGCGAGGACGAAATCGCGGATCCGCCGCACCTTGGCCCTGCGTCGCGCCTGGGAAGGTGGCGGCACGTTTTCGTTGCGTCGCGGCAGCCAGCGCAGGCCCAGCAGGATCAACACCGTGGTGACGACTTCCACCGCCAGTTGGGTCAGTGCCAGGTCCGGCGCGGAAAACCAGACGAAGGTCACGCAGGTCATCAATCCGCAGACGCTGACCATGGTCACGGCCGCCAGACGATGATATTTGGCTTGCCACGCAGCGCCGATGGCGCAGGCAATCGCAATCAGCCAGAGCATCACGAATACCCCGGAGCCCGGAATCTTCGGTCGATCGCCCCAGCTCAGCCCGCTCTCGTACATCGGCACAAAGCCGGCGACCAGCGCGGCCAGCACCATCAGAAACAGCTGCGCCTGCAAGCGACGCGTGGTCAACAGCCCCACCAGTCGGCGGGCGCCGCGCATCTTCAGCACCAGCACGCGCTCGAACATGCGCTTGCCGTTCAGGCGCCAGATCAGCGGCGGCCCGTTCACCTGCTTGCGCTTGATCGGCCCGCGCAGCAGCAGGTACAGAACGATACCGCCGGCCATGGCGATCAGGCTCATGATCATCGGCGCGTTCAGCCCGTGCCAGATCGCCAGGCTGTATTCGGGCAATTCCCCCCCGACCACTGGCTGCGCTGCGGCGGCCAGCAACGGGCCGACGGAGTGCGTGGGAAAAATGCCGACGATCAGGCAGGCCAGCACCAGCAATTCCACCGGCAGGCGCATCCAGCGCGGTGGCTCGTGGGGCGTGTGGGGCAGGCGCGTGGCTTTCGGGCCGAAGAACACATCGACGGTGAAGCGCAGGGAATAGGCCACGCTGAAAATCCCGGCGATCGTGGCGATCACCGGCAGGGCGATCTCGACCCAGTCGGTCGAGGTGATGAACACCGTTTCCGCGAAGAACATTTCCTTGGACAGGAAGCCGTTCAGCAGCGGCACCCCGGCCATTGACGCGCTGGCGACCATCGCCAGCGTCGCGGTGTAGGGCATCAGCTTGATCAGCCCGCTGAGCTTGCGGATGTCGCGGGTGCCGCTTTCGTGGTCGATGATCCCCGCCGCCATGAACAGCGACGCCTTGAACGTGGCGTGGTTGAGGATGTGAAACACCGCCGCGACGGCGGCCAGCGGGCTGTTCAGGCCCAGCAGCAGGGTGATCAGCCCCAGGTGACTGATGGTGGAATAGGCCAGCAGGCCCTTGAGGTCGTTTTGAAACATGGCCGAATAAGCGCCGATCACCAGCGTGGCGGCCCCTGCGCCGCTGACGATCCAGAACCACTGTTCGCTGCCCGAGAGCGACGGCCACAGGCGCGCCAGGAGGAACACGCCGGCCTTGACCATGGTCGCCGAGTGCAGATACGCCGACACCGGCGTCGGTGCCGCCATGGCGTGGGGCAGCCAGAAATGGAAAGGGAATTGCGCGCTCTTGCTCAGCGCGCCGATCAGAATCAGCGTCAGCAGCACCGGGTACAGGGCGTGGGCGCGAATCGCATCGCCCGAGGCCAGCACGCGATCCAGGTCATAACTGCCGACGACGTGCCCGAGCAGCATCATCCCCACCAGCAGCGCGAGGCCGCCGGCGCCGGTGACCATCAGCGCCATGTAAGCGCCGCGCCGGGCGTCGGCGCGGTGGTGCCAGTAGCCGATCAGCAGGAACGAGAAGACGCTGGTCAGCTCCCAGAAGAACACGATCTGAATGAGGTTGCCGGACATGACCAGCCCGAGCATGGCGCCCATGAACGCCAGAAAGAATGAGAAAAAACGCGGCACCGGGTCGTCCGGCGACATGTAATAACGCGCATACAGCGACACCAGGGCGCCGATCCCCAGCACCAGCATCGAGAACAGCCAGGCAAAGCCGTCCAGACGCAGGACGAAATTCAGCCCCAGGCTGGGCAGCCAGAAAAACTCTTCTCTGATGACCCCGCCGTGGGCGATCTGTGGATACCACAATGCCACCTGCACCGCGCCGATCAAGGCGATCAGGCCGGCGAGGATGGATTCACTGTTGCGTGCGTTGTGCGGCAAAAGCGCCGCCAGACAGCTGCCGACGAAGGGCAGAAGCAGTAGAACTATCAGGGACATAGGCTTCTAATCTGCGGAGAAATGTCAAGGATCATACGTGCAGGGTTCGGGATGACCAAACGCCAAGATGTCGCAGAATCCTACAAAGTTTGTAGGCAGCAGCGTAGTCCATGGCTATTGACAGGCAGGATTGCACCGCACATGCGACCGCCTGATTTGGCGTGCCTCATCAATTAAGCGACAATGCCGGCCTGTTTCCGGAGCGCCCCCATGTCTGATTCCATTGCCCCCATGTCTGATTCCATTGAAAGCCCCGCCGTCGATGCCGTGCTCGACGCCACCGGCCTCAACTGCCCCGAGCCGGTCATGATGCTGCACCAGAAGGTGCGTGACTTGCCCCCCGGCGGCTTGCTCAAGGTGATCGCCACCGATCCGTCCACCCAGCGTGATATCCCCAAATTCTGTGTCTTCCTCGGCCACGAGCTGGTGGACAAACAGGCAGGCGACGGCGAGTTCCTCTACTGGATCCGCAAGAAGCTCGACTGATTGGCTGCGTACCGGATGACGCTTTTCGCATCGCGCTGGCTCGGCAGGGCGCTGGCGCCTACACTGCGGCCACTCCAGGAGCCCTGACATGCGCATAGTTGCCGACGAAAACATTCCCCTGCTCGACGCCTTCTTCGCAGGCATCGGTGACATCCAGCGTTATCCGGGCCGCACGCTCGACCGCGCTGCCGTCGCCGACGCCGATATTTTGCTGGTGCGCTCGGTGACCCGCGTTGACCGCGCCTTGCTCGAAGGCACGCCGGTGCGCTTTGTCGGCACCTGCACCATCGGTACCGATCACCTCGACCTCGATTACTTCAAGGAAGCCGGCATTCAATGGTCCAGCGCCCCGGGCTGCAACGCCCGTGGCGTGGTGGACTACGTGCTGGGCAGCCTGCTCACCCTGGCGGAAATCGAAGGCGTCGAGCTTGCCAGCCGCACTTACGGCGTGGTCGGGGCGGGGCAGGTCGGCGGCCGCTTGATCAAGGTTTTGCGCGGCCTGGGCTGGAATGTTCTGGTCTGCGACCCGCCGCGTCAGGCCAGCGAAGGCGGCGATTACGTCAGCCTCGACGAGATCATCGCCCGCTGCGATGTGATCAGCCTGCACACGCCGCTGGATAAAACCGGCAACACGCCCACCTGGCACCTGTTCGACCGCGCCCGGCTGCAGCAGCTCAAGCCGGGCGCCTGGCTGATCAACGCAGCGCGCGGCCCGGTGGTCGATAACGTCTCCCTCCGCCAGGTGCTGCTGGAACGTGAAGACCTGCAAGCGGTGCTGGACGTCTGGGAGAAAGAACCGGCGGTCGACGTCGAACTTGCCGAGCTGTGCGTCATCGGCACCCCGCACATCGCTGGCTACAGCCTCGACGGCCGGCAGCGCGGCACGGCGCAGATCTATCACGCCCTGTGTGCGCACCTTGACCAGCCGGCGAGCATCCGTCTTGAAGACCTGCTGCCCAAGCCCTGGCTGGCGCAAGTCACGCTGGACGCTGCCACCGATCCGGTCTGGGCACTGAACGCGCTGTGTCGGGGCGTTTACGATCCTCGCCGCGACGACGCGGATTTCCGCCGCAGTCTGGTGGGCGATGCCAGTAGCCAACGCCTTGCCTTCGACGCCTTGCGCAAGCATTACCCGCCCCGCCGGGAAATCGACAGCCTGCAGGTGCGCATCAACGGCGAGTCGGCGGCCTTGCGTCAGATCGTCGAGGCCTTGGGTGCGACGGTTGTGGGTGACTGATAGGCGCCCATAAAAAACCCGGCGCCGTGGCCGGGTTGGAATCAAATCTGCACATCAGTCTTGTTTTTCGGGCTGTACCCAGTACTTCTCGCATTCCTGACAGGCCGCCTGAACCATTTCTTCAGTGATCAGGATTTCCTGGCCGTTTCCGTCGAGAATCGCGCCGCCCAGCTGCAGCTCGGGTTGAGGGCGGAACACGGGTTCTTGATTGCTGCTGCTTTGCAAGCTCATGGCCTGTCTCCTCATCAGGTAAGTGCGCGTCGATAGTAATCACGCCGGCATGACTGCGCCGTGACAGCATTCCTTGACTGGCGACGGCCCGCGGAGTTCAGCGAAAGCTGACGAGCGTGCGCGGGGAGGGAGGTGTAGGCTCTGCGGCTGATTCGTCTTCCGGGTGTCCTCCATGGCTTCAGTCTTTTCCGGCCGTCAGCGGCATGCCATTCGTCTGGCCCTGCGCATGATCGCGCCGTACCGCAAGCAAGCCATCGGTGCGTTGCTCGCGCTGGTGGTCACCGCCGCCATCACCCTGTCGATGGGGCAGGGCATCCGGCTGATGGTCGATCAGGGTTTCATGACCCGTTCGCCGACGCTGCTCAACGAAACCATTGGCCTGTTCATGGGGCTGGTGGTCGCCCTCGCCATCGGCACCTTTGCCCGCTTCTATCTGGTTTCCTGGATCGGCGAACGGGTGGTCGCCGATCTGCGCAAGCAGGTGTTCGACCATCTCGTCAGCCTGCACCCCGGTTTCTACGAGAACAACCGCAGCTCGGAAATCCAGTCGCGCCTGACCGCCGACACCACGCTGCTGCAATCGGTGATCGGCTCGTCGCTGTCGATGTTCCTGCGCAACGCGCTGATGGTCATCGGCGGGATTATCCTGCTGTTCTTCACCAACCCAAAGCTCACCAGCATTGTGGTCGTGGCGTTGCCCCTGGTGATCGCGCCGATCCTCATTTTCGGGCGCCGTGTGCGCAGTCTGTCGCGGGAGAGTCAGGACCGCGTGGCGGATGTCGGCAGCTACGTGTCCGAGGCCCTGGGGCAGATCAAAACCGTTCAGGCCTACAACCATCAGGAGCAGGATCGGCAGCGTTTCGCGCAGACCGCCGAAGGCGCCTTCGAGACGGCACGCAAGCGGATTCTGCAGCGCTCGTGGCTGATCACCCTGGTGATCGTGCTGGTGCTGGGCGCGGTCGGCGTGATGCTCTGGGTCGGCGGCATGGACGTGATTGCTGGGCGCATCTCCGGCGGCGAGCTGGCGGCGTTCGTGTTCTACAGCCTGATCGTCGGCAGCGCATTCGGCACCCTCAGCGAGGTCATCGGTGAGATGCAACGGGCAGCGGGCGCGGCAGAGCGCATCACCGAATTACTGCAGGCGCGCAGCGAAATCACTGCGCCTGCCAGTGATCGGCTCACGCTGCCCGCACGCATCAGCGGTCGCCTGGCGCTGGAAAACCTGAGTTTCGCCTACCCCTCACGCCCGGAGCGCAATGCTTTGGACGGCTTGAGCCTGACCGTCGAAGCGGGTGAAACCCTGGCGCTGGTCGGGCCTTCCGGTGCGGGCAAGTCGACGCTGTTCGACCTGCTGCTGCGTTTTTACGACCCGAAGCAGGGACGCGTGCTGATCGAAGGCATCCCCGCCGAACGCCTGGACCCGCTGGACTTGCGCCGCTGCTTCGCCTGGGTGTCGCAAACCCCTGCGCTGTTTTTCGGCTCGGTGGAGGACAACATTCGCTACGGCAACCCGGCGGCCAGCGTCGAGCAAGTGGAGGCGGCGGCGCGGATTGCCCATGCCCATGAATTCATTCAGCTGCTGCCCCAAGGCTATCAAACCCACTTGGGCGACGGCGGCATGGGCTTGTCGGGCGGACAGCGTCAGCGGCTGGCCATCGCGCGAGCTTTGCTGGCCGATGCGCCGATTCTGTTGCTCGACGAAGCCACCAGCGCGCTGGATGCCCAGAGTGAGTATCTGATTCAGCAGGCATTGCCGACGTTGATGAAGGGTCGCACGACCCTGGTGATCGCCCACCGACTGGCGACGGTGCAGAACGCAGACCGGATTGCGGTCATGGATCAGGGGAAACTGGTCGCGGTAGGAACCCACCGCGAGCTGATTGCCAGCAACCCGCTGTACGCGCGGCTGGCGGCCTTGCAGTTCAATGCCGGGGTGGAGCAGGTCGGCTGAGTGCCGACCTGAATCTGCGCATCAGTCTTTGCGGTATTCGCAGAGGTAGGCGGTTTCTTCGGTCGCTTCGACATCGAATTTGACGTTGGCCGGGATTTTGAAACTCTCACCGGCGTTGAAGGTTTCCCAGTCATTGGCGCCCGGTAGCAGCACTTTCAGGGAGCCCGAGATCACATGCATGATTTCGCGGTCGCTGGTGCCGAAGTTGTATTTTCCGGAAGCCATGACGCCGATGGTCGCGTCGCCTGCTGCTTGCTTGAAGGCGATGGATTTGACGGTACCGTCGAAATACTCGTTGACCTTGAACATGGCTGATCTCCTTGGGAAGGGCTGGAAAAGGCCGGACAGTATGCCGAACGTACAAAAGGCCGTCATCCGCTTTGAGAGATGCGTCACGCTTCAGCCGGGAATCACCAGCGGTAACAAACGTGCGGTATTGCGCGCGTCCGACAGTGCCCGGTGTTGCTGGCCGTTGAAATGCATTCCCGCCAGTTGCAGCGCAGTGTTCAGGCCGCAGGGTTTTTGCAGGTGACGGGCTTTGGCGAAGCGTTGTTTCAGGTTGATGTGGGGCAGGGTGGCGAGTTCGCTGGTCAGTTGGTGCTGGCGCCAGTCCTGTTGCAGCTGCTGCCGATCGTAATCGCCCCAACTGGACCAGGCGACCAGTCGCTCGCGGTGTTGAGCGATCCAGCGTTCAAACTGTGGCCATACCGCCGGCAGCGTCAAGGCACTGTCGATAAAGCTCTGCTGGATGTGCGTCAGCTCCCGGCAGAAGGGCGTGAGCAACGGTCGGCGCACGGGCCGCACGAAGCGTTCGAAATGGTCGATTTCGCGCCCGTCCTGATTGACCAGCGACGCACCGATTTCAATGATTTCCATTTCCGCCACCGGCCATCCGCCCTCTTCAGTGGTGGCCTCCAGGTCTATCACCAGCCAGTAGGGCATCTCGAACTCCTGTTTCATAACCTGCGGCAGCGCCATGGAGCGTAGCCACATCACGGCCGTCACGTCCAATTGCCCGGCGCGGATGATCCATGATTGGGACTCGCGGCAGGCGGGAAGGTTTGCAGTGCCCTCTTCTTTTGTAGCGCCTGACTGGCAAATGGCCGGGACAGCCCTTGCCTGGCTGACGCGCCTCGGCATAAATTGCATGCGGACCCGCTCCTCATATAAAGCGCAGCGCGGTCGATAACGCAAAGGACAAGGACAGCTTCAGCGCTTTATGGTGGGACCGGCTTTAGCCGGGAAAGCGTCGGGCGACACCCCACAAAGCGGGTGGCACTCAGTCGGGGTTCTTCCCGGCTAAAGCCGGCCCTGCAAAGACATCGCGCGCACTCAGCCGGGATGTGGGCCAAAAGGGAAAGGGGGCAGCAAGGCGCAAGGAGGGCGAGAGTTGGAACGACAGAGGCGATTTAGCTTCCGTTTGACCGTTGTCTAATTGATCGCGAACGCATAGCTTACGTACTCCGTTTCGCCTGAGGTCCTTGTCTTGATGTCCACGCCGATGCGGATGGCTTTTAAAACCCTGCTGTTCACGACCACAACGCTGTGGGCCTGGCAGGCCGGTGCGACCCAGATCGTGCGAATTGGCGCGGCGCATTTCCCGCCGTACACGATCCGCCCCGAGCGCGGTGAAGACACCGGGCTCTTGCCGCAGATGATCAGCGCACTGAACGCGATGCAGAACGACTACCGCTTTGAAGCGGTGCCCACGTCCATCCCGCGCCGGTTTCGCGATTTCCAGCAGGCGCGCTTTGACATGGCCATTTTCGAAAACCCCGACTGGGGCTGGAAAGGCATTCCCCACGAAGATGTCGACATGGGGCTGGAAGACGCCGAGGTTTTCGTGGCGCACCGCTTGCAGGGCAGGACCCAGACGTATTTCGAGGAGTTGCACGGCAAGCGCCTTGCACTGTTCAGCGGCTATCACTATGCGTTCGCGGGTTTCGACGCCGACCCTAAATTTCTTGCCGACAATTACAACGCCACGCTGACCTATTCCCACGACAGCAACCTGTTGATGGTGCTGCGTGACCGCGCGGACATTGCACTGGTAACGCGCTCCTACCTGAGCACGTTCATGTCGAACAACCCGCAGGACGCCGATCAGTTTCTGGTGTCGGACCGCGTGGATCAGGTGTATCGGCACTACGCGTTGTTGCGCCCGGACGCACCCATCAGCGGCGAACGCTTCAGCGAACTGCTGAAGAAACTCCGAGAGAACGGGGAGATGTTCAAGATCTTTCAGCCGTTTCGCATCGCTGTGACGCCGCAGGCCACTCACCACGCGGTGGCCCAGGGCGAAGGTGCGAAGAGCGACTGACGAAGGCACCTATTACCTGCCGGAACGCGCAGCGGGTGATAAGGTTGGTGCGATGTGGGAGCGCTGAAAACGCGCTCCCGCAACGTGCTTCAGCAGCATTGGTGGGCAGGGTGGTTCAGCGGTCTCGCGCTTCTTTTGCGTCCATCTCGGCATTGCGCTCGTGGACGCGCTTGAGTTGTTCATCGGTCAGGGGCAGTTTCTTCGCTGAATCCTTGAGCATCAGCAGACCGCCGACGATCGAGCCGATTGCAACGACTAGAATTAACCAGGCATACCAGGGCATAACGCTCTCCTTCTTGTGATAAGGCTTGGAGCAGCGGCGCTGTCCAGTGGTTCAATTGTAGGAGATGCACGACGCCTGGCGCGGGTCGGGCAGGCATTTACCGATTGCCGGGTCCCGCCCTGCGGGATGTTCGGCTACAATGCGCGCCGATTTCGACTTGCCAGAGAACCCGCTCATGTCCGCCTGCCAGACCCCCATCATCGTCGCCCTGGATTTCCCGACCCGCGAAGCCGCGTTGAATCTGGCTGATCAGCTGGACCCTACGCTGTGCCGGGTCAAAGTGGGCAAGGAGCTGTTCACCAGCTGCGCATCGGACATCGTCGAAACCCTCAACGCCAAGGGCTTCGAAGTGTTCCTGGACCTCAAATTCCATGACATTCCCAACACCACGGCGATGGCGGTCAAGGCCGCCGCTGAAATGGGCGTGTGGATGGTCAATGTGCACTGCTCCGGCGGCCTGCGCATGATGGCGGCTTGCCGTGACGTGCTGGATCAGCGCACCGGCCCCAAGCCGCTGTTGATCGGCGTGACCGTGCTGACCAGCATGGAGCGCGAGGATCTGGCCGGGATCGGTCTGGACATCGAGCCCCAGGAGCAAGTCCTGCGGTTGGCGGCGCTGGCTGAGAAAGCCGGGATGGACGGTCTGGTGTGTTCCGCGCTGGAAGCCCAGGCGCTGAAAGCGGCGCACCCGTCACTGCAACTGGTGACCCCGGGCATTCGTCCGGCCGGCAGCGCAGTGGACGATCAGCGTCGCATTCTGACGCCGCGTCAGGCGCTGGATGCGGGTTCTGATTACCTGGTCATCGGCCGCCCGATCAGCCAGGCGGCCGATCCGGCGAAAGCGTTGGCGGCGGTGGTTGCAGAGCTGGCGTAAGAACGTCGAGCCTTGTGGGAGCGAGCTTGCTCGCGAAGGCGGTATTTCGGCCGCTGAATAGTTAGCGCCCATACCGGACTCTTCGCGAGCAAGCTCACTCCCACAGTTTTGATCGGCGTGAATATCGGCAACAGCGTCAAGTCTTATGAGAGCACCATCGCGCAGACGCCGCGCGGCCGGGAATTGAAGACGGTCACTCCCACAGCCGCGCGCTTTACACATCACGCTGCGGTCTCTGGCTCAAAAACCGTTGCGTTTCAGGATTGAGTCCATGCTTTCCTTCGATGGTCGGCCGTAGAACTTCAGCAGTTCCGAAGCCCGGTTGGTGAAGAACCCGTCCACGCCTTGTTCGCTGATCGCCTTGAAATCCACGGCGTCATCCACGGTGTACGGGTGAACGATCATCCCGCGATCATGGGCCATCTTGTTCATCCACGGCTGCACCAGATCACTGTAGCTCTGGTCCCCGCCGTTCTTCAGCGCTGCCGATGGCCCGGTCCCCACCGCGCCGTGGGCTTTGGCCCAGTCCATCCAGGCGGCAAATTCCTCTTTCGATTTCACCTGCTGGCTGGCGTAGAAGCTGGCCTTGTCCTTGGCCCCTGAGTCCTTGAAGGTCTTGCCCGACGCCGTTTCGATGGAGCCATCACCCAGCCACAGCAGCAGGACTTTCGGCGTATCGGGCATGCTCTTCTGCAGCAATTCCAGGCTTGGTTTTTCAAAGGTCTGCAGCACCACGCGGCCCGGCATGTGGGCGACGTTGACATAGCCTTTCTCGGCGGCAGGACGCTGGCTTAGCCAACCACGCTGATCGAGCTTCTTCTTCAAATCCTCTTCAATGCCCGGAAACTGCGCCGGCACCTTGGTTTCGATGTACAGGCCGGGTTTGTTCTTGCCGCCTTCGGCGATGTCGATGACCTCGTCCAGCGTCAGAATCTTCAGCCCGGCGTAGGTGGCGCGGGCGCGATCGGGGTAGGCCTTGTTGAACCACGAGCCGGCGTCCAGACGCCTGATTTCTTCCAGCGTGAAGGTGTTCAGCGGGTCCTTGGCCCGTTGCGGGTAGACCTCGGCGATATTGGTGGTGCGCTCCAGCGTGTTGTCATGCAGCGCGATGAGCACGCCATCCCTGGTGCGCTGGATGTCCATCTCCAGGTAGTCAGCACCCAGTTCGCGGGCCAGCGTGTAGGACGGGACGGTCTCCTCGGGCGCATTGAACGATGCACCGCGATGGGCAATGACCGCCGGCCATGGCACGCCGATCTTCGCCGCCAGCGCCCGACCCGGTTCTTTGCCGGTGTCAGTGGCCGCCAGGGCCACGGCGGATGACAACAACACACCGGCAATCGCGGCGCCTCTCAACGTTCTGGATAATCCTTTCAACATGGTTCTGATGTTCCTTTTTGTGCAAGTCCGTTCATGGCGCAGCCGTTGCCGCACCGCGTGGCACATCGTTTTGTTGTGAAAAATCAGGTGCCGCAGGGCTCAAACCTTAAACAGCAACGGGCATGGCGGGCAACCGGGGTTGTCGTTTTGGGGGGAATGGCTGTCGGTTTGATGGAAATAGTTGAGGCCACAGCTGGTCCGTTGATCCGGTATTGGGTGCCTTAAAGTGTCGGCGTTCCGTGTGACGTTAATGGGTCTGCCGGGCTAATGCGCAGCGTCATAACTATGGATTTCCATGTTCGCCCCTGCCCAACCGCTCTCACTCGCGCTACTGTCAGCACCACGAATTTCGCTTGGCGGAGGGATGATGAAAACGGTGTTGGTGCTGGTTGAAAGCGTGAACATGTATTTACCGATTCTGGAAAGCAGCGGCTTTCGCCTGATTCTGGCGCCGACGCCGGCGATGCGCGCCGAGGCGGTGGCGAATGGGGGCGGGGAGATTGATGCGGTGCTGACCCGTGGGCCGCTGGGGTTCACTGCCGAGGAAATGGCGGCGCTGCCGAACCTTGGGATCATCTGTGTGATTGGCGCGGGCTACGAGCGTGTCGACCTCGAAGCCGCCGAGGCGCGGGGCATCGTGGTGACCAATGGAGCAGGGGTGAATGCCCCGACGGTGGCGGACCACGCGATGGCCTTGCTGCTGGCGGCGGTTCGCGACATTCCCCAGGCCGACGCGTCGGTGCGCCGCAGCGAATGGCGCAAGGTCACACGGCCCTCGTTCGCCGGCAAACGCTTGGGCATTCTGGGCCTTGGTTCGGTCGGGATGGCCATCGCCAAACGCGCGCTTGGGTTTGACATGGTCATCCACTATCACAGCCGCTCACCCCGCGCGGGCGTGGATTTCAACTATTGCGCGACCCCGCTGGCGCTGGCCGAAGCGTCGGACGTTCTGGTGGTCGCGACGCCGGGCGGCGGGTCGACGCGGCACCTGATCGACAAGGCCGCCATCGATGCGTTGGGCGCGGACGGCTTCCTCGTCAACATCGCCCGGGCCAGTGTCGTCGACACCGATGCGCTGATCGACGCGCTTCAGCACGGCCGCCTGGCCGGGGCGGCGCTGGACGTATTCGATGACGAGCCCCACGTCCCCGATGCCCTGAAAGCCTTGAACAACGTGGTCCTTACGGCGCATCTGGCAGGATTGTCGCCGGAAGCATCCCGCGACACGGTGCAAATGGTCGCCGACAACCTGCTGGCGTTCTACGCGGGCAAGCCGGTGCTGACGCCTGTTCACAGCTGATACGCGGTGGGTGCGGCGATATCGACCGCAGTACGCTCTCTGACAAAAAAGGAATCGCCCATGTCTTCATCTTCTGTATTGAAAGTCGCTCTGGTCACAGGCGCCGGCAGCGGTATTGGTCGCGCCGTGGCGCTGCAACTGCTGGCTGACGGCTTTGCCGTGGTGCTGGCCGGACGTCGGCCCGAGCCGTTGCAGGCGCTGGTCGATCAGGCCGAGGCTGCCGGGCAGCAGGCGCTGGCGGTGCCGACGGATGTGCGCGATCCGGCCAGCGTCGAATCGTTGTTCGCGACCATTGAACGCACATTCGGTCGACTGGACGTTTCGTTCAATAACGCTGGCATCGGCGCACCGGCGGTGCCGATGGATGAGCTGTCGGTGGAGCAGTGGAAGAACGTCATCGACACCAACGTCACCGGGATGTTTTTGTGTGCGCGCGCCGCCTTCGGCCTGATGCGCCGCCAGGTGCCTCAGGGCGGACGAATCATCAACAACGGCTCGATTTCGGCGCACACGCCACGGCTGTTCAGCTCGCCTTATACATCGAGCAAGCATGCGGTATTGGGCCTGACCAAAAGTACTGCACTGGACGGTCGGCAGTTCAATATTGCCTGCGGTCAGATCGACATCGGCAATGCCCTCACCGAAATGACCGATCGCATGACCAAAGGCGTTTTGCAGCCCAACGGTGAGCTGCAGGTCGAGCCAACCATGAACGTGCAGCACGTCGCCGAAGCGGTGAGTTACATGGCCGGGCTGCCGTTGTCGGCCAACGTGCTGAACATGACCGTCATGGCCAGTGGTATGCCGTTTGTGGGGCGTGGCTGATCTGTCGGCTCGGCTCGGCTCGTTGCGTTGAGCTGCGTTGTTTTGTCCAAAACCAGATGGGATCTGTCCAACCCGGCTGAGCGATCAACCGCCACACTCAACCCCATGCCGAGCCACCTTTAATCAAGGACACTGCCATGACCGAGTTCGTTATCGCCCCCGTTGTCACACCCTCCCTGGCCGTCGCCGGGACGGCCAGCCGTTTTCCGATTCGTCGGGTGTTCTGTGTCGGCCGCAATTACTCCGATCACGCCCGGGAAATGGGCCACGACCCCGACCGCGAGCCGCCTTTCTTCTTCATGAAGCCCGCTGACGCCGTGGTGCCCGCTGAAGGCCAGATTGCTTACCCGCCGCTCACCGAGGACCTGCATCATGAGATCGAACTGGTCGTGGCGATCGGCAAGGACGGCGTGAATATCGACCCGCAGGACGCCTTGACCCATGTCTGGGGCTATGGCGTCGGCCTGGACCTCACACGCCGCGACTTGCAGGCCCAGGCCAAGAAAATGGGCCGGCCGTGGGAATGGGCCAAAGCGTTCGACGCCTCCGCGCCCGCCACACCGCTGCGCCCGGTCAGCGAGATCGGCCATCCGGAAGCCGGCGCGATCTGGTTGGACGTCAATGGCGAGCGCCGTCAACGTGGCGATCTATCTGATCAGATCTGGGCGGTCAGGGACGTGATCGCCTACCTGTCGCAGTCGGTCGGCCTCAAAGCGGGCGACCTGATCTACACCGGCACGCCGGCCGGGGTAGGCGCTTTGCAGCGCGGTGATGTGGTCACTGCCGGGATCGAAGGCATTGCCGAGCTGAATGTGACAATCGGCTGATCCCACGTTACGCCCGCCTGAGAATCCTTTGGTTCGGCTGCCGCCGTTGCCCTACCATGGGGCAGTCCGAACCCGCGATTTCAGGTGTTTCAGCGATGGCCCATCCCTCCCGCATCCAGACCTATGGCATGCAGCAGCGCAGCGACCGCATGGATTTCTACATCCGTGACAAGTCCGCCCGACCCGCGCTGACGGCGCCCCATCGTCATGACTATTTCCAGATTCAGATCAATCTCGGCGGCGACACCGTGCAGCACATCGGCGGCGCGGTCAGGCCGTTTCCGCGCAACACCCTGGCGTTCATCCTGCCCCATCGCCTGCACGTGATTCCGCACCCGGAAGACGGCAATTTTGTCGTCATCAACTTTTCTCAGGACTTTCTCCTGCAGCATCTGCAGTGCGATCCGATGGACCTTGAAGACGTGCCCGTCGCCGAGGCGCCTGAGCTGGCGCCGTTCCGGTTTCAGGAACATCTGGATTTCACCCTTGATGACGCCGACTTCGCTGAGGTGACCGCGCTGCTGGGGCAGATGCGCGACATGGATCGCGGCAGGCAGTTGGGCTCCGGCGCCATTCTGCGGGGCTGCCTGTTGCAGCTGATCGGCACGGTGTGCAATCGCTACGAAGCGCAGTTGCTGGCGCTGTCGGCGAACAAGGCCGAGCGGCGGGGACGGCGCGATGCGATGAGTCGGGTGATCGACTATATTCGCGCGCACATTGCCGATCCTGCCATGACCCTCACCGATGCCGCGGCGGCGGCCTTTCTGTCGCCCAATTACCTGACCCACCTGCTGCGCAAAGAAACCGGCAACAGCTTTTCCGAACTGGTCCTGGAGCGGCGCATGCGGCTGGCACGCACGCATTTGATGAACAGCAGCAAACCCCTGAGCCACATCGCCGAGATCTGCGGGTTTACCGACGAAGCGTATTTTTCACGGCGCTTTCGTAAAGCCCACGGCATGCCGCCGGGCCAGTTTCGCCGGGAGCGGCGGGGTGGTTGAGCGGGGTTGACGAGTTGTTGATCGGCTCCACTCCACATCTATCTTCAGCGAACGCGGCCCCTGTGGGAGTGAGCTTGCTCGCGAAGGCTGCCTTCCATCCGCGAGTGATCTAGCGGATGTACCGGCCCCTTCGTGAGCAAGCTCACTCCCACAGGTTTTGTATCAAAGGGGCGAGACGCTTTTTACAGCTCAATCGCCTTGGTCAGCTCGCTGAACAACGCCGACACCGAGCGCAGCGCCCGGCAATCTGGCCGAGTCAGCAGCCACAGCCCGGTGTCATGGCCTGCGAGCGGCTCGCTCAAAGGCTGAACCTCGCTGTCCCGAACCATGAAATCCGGCAGCGCTGCTACGCCCATGCCTGCGCGCACCAGTTGGGCCACGGCAAGCATGGAGCTGCAGCGGTAGGCGAGGTTAACGCCGGGCAGATGCTGCCGGCGCCACATCACGGTGGGGTGGTCGGGGAGGAAATCGTCGGGGGCGATCCAGTCCATGTCGTCGAGGGCCCGATCACCGCAGCGTCGCGCGTAGGCCTCGCTCGAACAGACCCGATATCCAACCGTGCCCAGGCGAGTGCCGACCAGATGCTCGGGCGGCGTGTTGGTCAGACGCAGGGCAATGTCGGCGTCGCGGCGGCTCAGGTTGGCAAAGGTGCTGGACGTGTTCAGTTCCAGGCGCAGGCCCGGGTAGTCCGGCATGAAGCGGCTCAAGGCGGGAAGCAACAGGCTTTGCAGGACGGCTTCGGTACAGGTCAGGCGCACGGTGCCGCTGACGACTTGCCGGCCCTGCTCGAGACTCAACTGCGCGAGGGCCAGCGCGTTTTCGGCACTCTCCGCCTGTTGGGCGAGCGCCAGTGCTGCGCTGGTCGGTACGTAGCCGGCGCGGCTCTTGTCGAAGAGCGTTGTGCCCACCGACTTTTCCATCCGCCGCACCGCGCGGAACACCGTCGAGACATCGACCTTCAGCAGATCGGCGGCCTTGGCCAGCGTCCTCCCCCGCACCAGCGCGAGGATGAGGGTGAGGTCGGCATGGTTGATTCGATAGTGCGCAGCTGCATTGATCACTTGCCCGGACGCCCATTCTGATTGCAGGGCCACAAGCTTATAGTCGCCTCCGGACCTCACGCAAAGCGTTTTGATATCAGGGAGCACACATGACTCAGCGGCAGAAAATCCGGATTGCATTGGTAGGTGACTACGACCCAAGCGTGCCGGCACATCAGGCCATACCCGTGGCGCTGGACAGGGTGGCGAACGAAACGGGGCTTAGCGTGCAGGCCACATGGGTGCCGACGACGGATGTTCGGCACGGCGTGAGCTTGCAGGCGTTCGAAGGCATCTGGTGCGTGCCGGCCAGCCCTTATCGCGACATGGACGGCGCGCTGACGGCGATTCGCTTCGCCCGGGAGCGGCAGGTTCCTTTTCTCGGGACGTGCGGCGGCTTTCAGCATGCGTTGCTGGAGTACGCGCGCAATCACCTGGGCTGGGCCGATGCCGAGCATGCCGAGACCGCGCCGGAATCGGAGAACGCAATCATCACGCCCTTGAGTTGCTCGCTGGTCGAGGCCTTCGCACCGATTCGCCTGCGCCCGGGTTCGCGAATTGCCGCCGCGTACGGCGCACTGGAAACCCACGAGCGCTACCGCTGCCGCTACGGTTTGCGCAAGGAACTGGAGGCCGACGTGTTTGCCGGGCCGCTGAAAGTATCTGGTTATGACGAAGACGGCGAGGTCCGCGCGATGGAGCTCGACGGTCATCCGTTCTTCGTGGCGACGTTGTTTCAACCGGAACGCGCCGCGCTGGAGGGCAGCACCCCGCCGCTGGTGAAAGCGTTTGTGCTGGCCTGCGCGGCGGAGTTGATTTGACATGATGATGGCAAACACCTTTGGCCTGCCGTATTACGCGGTGATTTTCACCTCGGTTCGCACTGAACTCGAAGCACAGGAATATGACGACGCCGCCCGGCGGATGCTCGAACTCGTTCGTCAGCAGCGGGGGTTCCTCGGCGTGGAATCGGCACGCAGCGACGATGGACTGGGGATCACCGTGTCTTACTGGGCGGATGAAGCAGCAATCCTGGCCTGGAAGGAACATCCGCAACACCGGGAAATCCGCGAGCGCGGCCGGTCCACCTGGTATCGGCAATGCACGACCCGGGTTTCCAGAGTCGAGCGCGAATACAGCTTTGCAAAGTAGGACCGGCTTCAGCCGGGAAGGGGCCGGTGTTGGCACCCTCGGTTTTGCGGTGTGACCATTGACGTCTTCCCGGCTAAAGCCGGTCCTACATCCGCGTTCACCCCAATTTCACTGACTGCCCACGCTGCTTTAGTAGGACCGGCTTCAGCCAGGAAGGGGCCTTCATATGCACCCTCGATTTTGCGGCGCGGCTAATGACGTCTTCCCGGCTAAAGCCGGTCCTACATCCGAGTTCACCCCAATTTCACTGACTGCCCACGCTGCTTTAGTGGGACCGGCTTCAGCCGGGAAGGGGCCTTCATATGCACCCTCGATTTTGCGGTGCGGCTAATGACGTCCTCCCGGCTAGAGCCGGTCCGACTATTCAATCAAGGCATGACCGGCGGGATGTACGCCAGCGTCGTGCCGAGCACCCACAACAGGAACAACACCAGCGGTGTATGCACCAGTAACTGCACGAACGAGAAGCCGATCAAATCCCGTGCCTTCAGGCCGAGCACGCCCAGCAGCGGCAGCATGTAAAACGGGTTGATCAGGTTCGGCAGGGCTTCGGCGGCGTTGTAGATTTGCACCGCCCAGCCGAGGTGGTATTTGAGATCGTTGGCGACCTGCATCACGTACGGCGCTTCGATGATCCACTTGCCGCCGCCGGACGGAATGAAGAACCCGAGAATCGCCGAGTACACGCCCATCAGCAGCGCATAGGTGTCGTGGGACGCGATGCTGGTGAAGAACGTCGAGATGTGGTGCGCGACCGTTTGCGCATCACCGCCCTTGACCGTGGTCAGCAGCGCGGCGATCGAACCGTACAACGGAAACTGAATCAGCACGCCGGTGGTGGTCGGCACGGCGCGAGCCACGGCATCGAGGAAACTGCGCGGACGCCAGTGCAGCAGCGCGCCGACCATGATGAACAGGAAGTTGTAGGTGTTCAGGCCGGAAATTGCGGTGATCGCGGGCTTGGTGCTGAATTCGTTGTACAACCAGCCGGACGCCAGCGCGACCATCAGGATGATCAGCAGCGGGCTGTATTCCAGCCATTCGCCCGGGCGAGTGCGCGGCGGCAACGGTGGCAGGCTGAAGCTCGGGTCAATCCCGCATTCCTTGGCATCGCGGGCATTGGCCGGGCCGGGCGCTGTGGCGTAGGCGACGACGATCGAGACCACCACCAGGGCCAGAAGCATCACGCCGGACTGCCAGAGGAAGATCGTCTGGGTGAACGGAATCACCCCGGTGATCGCCAGGATCGACGGCGGCAGGCTGGCCGGGTTGGCTTGCAACTGCGCGGCGGACGACGACAGGCCCAAGGCCCACACCGCGCCCAGACCCAGATAAGCCGCGGCACCGGCGGCGCGGTAATCCATTTTCAGATCGGTACGCCGGGCGAGGGCACGCACCAGCAAGCCGCCGAAGACCAGCGACAATCCCCAGTTGAGCAACGACGCCACCATGCTGATCAGCGCGACCCAGGCCACGGCCGAGCGGCCGTTTTTCGGGATGCGCGCCAGGCGGTCGATCAGTTTGACCGCCGGTGGCGAACTGGCGACGACGTAGCCGCCGATGACCACGAAGGCCATTTGCATGGTGAAGGGGATCAGGCTCCAGAAACCGTCACCGAAGGCTTTGGCGGTGTCGGCGGGTTTGGCGCCGATGACCAGCGTGGCAAGCGTGACGATGACCACAGCCAGGGCGGCGAACACCCACGAGTCCGGGAACCAGCGTTCCGCCCATTTGGCGCAACGCAGGGCAAAGCGGGCGGAGCGGCTTTCTTCGATGTCGGCGGCCACGTTTATTACCTCTTGGAGTTATTGTTCAGGTTTTTTGGACGGCAGTTTCAAGTGTTGGCGGTGACGCGAAAAAAGCACCGGCTCAGATACAGCAAAGCCCCTTCATCGCTGAAGGGGCAGGGCGGTCTGACCAAAGGTGCGGGTGCAGCAAATGCTTAGGGTGTGGCGAAAACGTGGGGCATGACGCGGATCCTGCAGAACCGCGCCATTGCCGGATCCATCAGAACGTCATTTCGACCACGTCATCCGGCACGATCAATTTGCCGGCGGTCTTGGCGATGATTTCGTCGACGGTCACGCCGGGTGCGGTTTCGCGCAGCACGAAGGCGCCGTTTTCGATCTCCAGGTACGCGAGGTCGGTCAGCACTTTCTTGATGCAGCCGGCGCCGGTCAGCGGCAGGCTGCAGCGCGACAGCAACTTGGATTCGCCGTCCTTGGACGCGTGGGTCATGGTGACGATGATGTTGTCGGCGCCGGCCACCAGATCCATCGCGCCGCCCATGCCCTTGACCAGCTTGCCGGGGATCATCCACGAGGCAATGTTGCCTTCGACGTCCACTTCGAACGCGCCGAGCACGGTCAGGTCGACATGGCCGCCACGGATCATGGCGAAGGACTCGGCCGAGGAGAAAATTGACGCGCCCTTGCGCGCCGTCACGGTCTGTTTGCCGGCGTTGATCATGTCAGCGTCGATGGTCTCTTCGGTGGGAAAGGCGCCCATGCCGAGCAGGCCGTTTTCCGATTGCAGCATCACGTCGATGCCGTCCGGGACGTAGTTGGCGACCAGGGTCGGGATGCCGATGCCCAGGTTTACGTAGAAGCCGTCTTGCAGTTCGCGTGCAACGCGCTGTGCCATTTGTTCGCGGGAGAGTGCCATGGTCTTGGGTCTCTTTTATTCTGTCCGGCCTGTGGGAAGCCCCAGCGCCGGAGATACAAAGGGGAAATCGGTTCGAGTACGACGCTGATGTCAGGCTTTTCGGACGGTTCGCTGCTCGATGCGCTTCTCGAACGTGCCCAGGATCACGCGATCGACATAGATGCCGGGGGTGTGGATTTCGGTGGGCAACAGCACGCCAGGCTCGACGATTTCTTCGACCTCCACCACGGTGATCTTGCCGGCCGTGGCCACGACCGGATTGAAGTTCTGCGCGGTGTGACGGTAGACCACGTTGCCGAAGTGGTCGGCCTTCCAGCCTTTCACGATGGCGAAGTCGCCAGTGATGGCTTCTTCGAGAATCACGTTGCGGCCGTTGAACTGGCGGGTTTCCTTGCCTTCCGCGACGGGGGTGCCGTAGCCGGTGGCGGTATAGAACGCGGGAATGCCGGCACCGCCAGCGCGCATTTTTTCGGCCAGGGTGCCCTGGGGGGTGAGTTCGACTTCCAATTCGCCGCTGAGCAACTGGCGCTCGAACAGGGCGTTTTCACCGACGTAGGACGCGACCATTTTGCGGATCTGCCGGTCCTCAAGGAGGATGCCCAGGCCAAAGCCGTCAACGCCGCAGTTGTTGGAAACCACTGTCAGGCCCTTCACGCCCATGCGTTTGATTTCAGCGATGAGGTTTTCAGGGATGCCGCACAGTCCGAAGCCGCCCGACAGCACGGTCATGTTTTCGGTCAGCCCGGCAAGGGCTTCAGCGTAGGTTGCCACGCGTTTGTCGAGTCCAGCCATGGTGAGATCCCGCCTTATTTGTAGTTGTGTCCGACAATCTAAGCATCGGAGAGCGTTGGCCGCATCTTCTCTCGCATGCACTGATTTGTTAATTTTGTTTTTTTGATCGATTGATAAGTAATCCAAATATATGAAAGTGAAACAGCTTCGGGCGTTTCTGGCAGTGGCGCAGTGCTTGAGTTTCGCTCAGGCCGGTGAACGACTGCATCTATCGCAGCCGGCGTTGAGCCTGACCATCAAGGCGCTGGAGGAAGACCTGGGCGGGCAATTGCTGACCCGGACCACGCGCAACGTCAGCTTGACGCCCGAGGGCGAGGCCTTGCTGCCGCTGGCCCGGCAGTTGCTCGCCGACTGGGACAATACCGAAGAGCTGCTGCGACAGCGTTTCACCCTGCAAATGGGCAACGTCTCGGTGGCGGCGATGCCGTCCTACGCGGGCAACTTGCTGCCGATCGCGCTGAAGGTGTTTCGCGAGCGCTACCCACGGGTGAACGTGGCGGTGCACGACGTGATCAACGAGCAGGTGGTGGAAATGGTCGGCCATCGGCGCGTGGAGCTGGGCATTGGATTCGAACCTGAATCTGGCACCCACCTGATTTTCACGCCGTTCTACATGGATCGCTTCGTCGCCGTGGTGCCGAAGGATTCGCCATTGGCCGCGCGCAGCGAGGTGAGTTGGGACGAGCTGCTGCGTCACGATTTCATCACCCTGCAACGCCCGTCCGCCGTCCGCTTGTTGCTGGAGCAAGACCTGCAGAGCCAGCACGGCAAACTGTCGGTGGCGTTTGAAAGCCATCAGCTGTCGACGGTGGGCCGCATGGTCGCCAACGGCCTGGGCGTCAGCGCGGTGCCGTCGCTGTGCATCGCGCAGATGGAAGAGCTCGGCGCTCGCTGCATTGCCCTCGAAGGCCCGCGCATCGAGCGTCGTATTGGTTTGATGACCCAGGCGGACCACCAATTGTCGGCCGCCGCCCAGGGGTTGCGCGAGGTGCTGATCGAATGCGCACGCGACTCAAATGCCGCCTTGGGGAGCAAGCTTGCTCCTACAGGGTGATATCGCGCTCCAGGTGGGAGACCGGTGGCGAAACGGCCAGATCCTGTGAAAATTTAACTGCGACGCAATGCCGCATCCGGTATGGTTCGGCCGGCTGAAACATATTGTTTCAATCCGTCCTGAAATAAAAACCGACCGATAAGGGGTTCCGCGTTGGATCTGTCATCTGCTGCCTGGGTGTTTCACGACACTCGCCTGATCATCTGCTGCCTGATCGCCATTGCCACCATCATCGTGCTGATCAGCGCGACCAAGCTCCCGCCGTTTCTGTCGATTCTGGTGGGCACATTCATCGCAGGGATAGGTGCGGGGTTGCCAGCGGAGGCAGTGGCGAAGGCGTTCAGCAAGGGCGCGGGCGGGATTCTCGGTGAGGCCGGGATCATCATTGCCCTCGGTGCCATGCTCGGTGCGCTGATGGCCGAGTCCGGCGCGGCGGATCGCATTGCCTCGACGTTGCTGGGGCTGGGCAAGGGCAAAGCCCTGCCGTGGGTCATGGCCCTGGTGGCCATGGTCATCGGCCTGCCGCTGTTCTTCGAAGTGGGTCTGGTGATGATGGTGCCGATCATCTTCGTCATGGCCCGCCAGTCGAATCAGCCGCTGCTGAAAATCGCGATTCCGGCGCTGGCCGGCATGACCACGCTGCATGCGCTGATGCCGCCGCACCCGGGACCGCTGATCGCCGTCAGCGCCTTGCACGCGGATTTGGGCCTGACCATGTTGCTGGGTTTCTGCGTGGCGGTGCCGGCGGTGATTCTGGCCGGTCCTCTGTACGGCAACTGGCTGTCAAAGCGCATGCACATCGAGGAACCGGCAGAGCTGGGCGAGCTGTTCTCGGCCAAACCCAGCGCCTCCCGCCAACCGAGCTTCGGTATCTCGTTGTTGATCATTCTGCTCCCGGTGATCCTGATGCTCGGCAGCACCTTGGCGAAAATCGCCATGGAGCCGGAAAGCAACATCGCGCTGACGCTGAAATTCCTCGGTGAGCCGCTGGTGGCGTTGGGGATTGCGGTGCTGGCGGCGACGGTGTGTCTGGGCTGGGCCAACGGTATCTCCCGCGAGCAGGTGGGCGGCACGCTGCGTAAGAGCCTGGCGCCGATTGCCGTGTTGCTGTTGACCATCGGTGCGGGCGGCGGCCTGAAGCAAACGTTGCTGGACGCGGGCGTCAGCCAGACCATCAGCAAAGTGGCCGAAGGCGCACACATGCCGTACCTGCTGCTGGCGTGGCTGATTGCGGTCGCGCTGCGTCAGGCCACCGGTTCGGCCACCGTCGCGACGACTACCACGGCGGGCATTCTTGCGCCGATGATGGCCGGGCTGGCGCCGGTGGAAGCCTCACTGGTGGCGTTGGTGATCGGGGCGGGCTCGGTGTTCTTCTGCCACGTCAACGACGCAGGGTTCTGGATGGTCCGCGAATACTTCGGCCTGCAACTGAAGCAAACCATTTGGGTGTGGTCGGTGCTGCAGACGATTGTGTCGGTGGTGGGGCTGATCGGCACGTCGCTGTTGTGGCACTTTTTGGTCTGACGATTTCTCAGAGCCAACGCTGAGCCCTGTGGAAGATCCCCGTCGTGCGAACGCCGTAAATGTGGGAGCGAGCTTGCTCGCGAAGGTGGCGTGTCAGGCGATTGATTCGTCGCAGGCAGAGTGCATTCGCGAGCAAGCTCGCTTGTATGGTTAGACTTGAAGGGGTGGTGGGACGAACAGTTCGCATCTGACTGCTGTAACAGTACAGACCGTGGGAGACCTCGCCCCACCCCTTCCACCAAAAGCGCCGAT
>NZ_JBDFPL010000008.1:0-374790 GCF_039672565.1 Pseudomonas sp. Ps21-P2 | reverse complement strand
AGAGCGGGTGGTTAAGATCTTTCGTCTCAACCGAGGCGCGCATTCTACAGCGTCTCTTGTTTCTGTCAAGCGGTTATTTTAAGAAGTTTTCAAAGTTTCCTCATCAACTTCAACCACTTGCGCTTCGTTCGACTTAACGTCTCACGTCAGCGGGAGGCGAATTCTACAGCGTTACAACCTGCTGTCAACTGCCTTTTTCACCGCTGTCGATTCAAGCATCTGAACCGAAGCATTCCTCGCTGCTTACTTCGTCCAACTCGTTGATTATCAAGGAGTTTTCCGTTTCGTCTGCGCCGGAAGTGGGGCGAATTATAGACAGATCCAGAGGGGCGTCAAGCACTTATTTGAACTTTATTCCAAGCGAAGTGTAATCCGCCCGAACGCTTTCTTGCCGGCCTGGCAAACATGGGTCGCCCCCAGCTTGAATACAAACCCGCGCTCTACCACCTCACCATCTATACGCACGCCGCCGGATGCCAGCAGGTCGCGAGCGACTGCCGAGTTCTTTACCAGCCCCGCCTTATTAAGGACGGCAGCAATCGGCATGTCTTCGGAAGCGGCCAGCTCGATCTCCGGAAGATCTTCCGGAAGCTCCCCATCCTTCATACGATTGCCTGCAGAACGATGGGCAGAAGCTGCAGCCTCTTCACCATGGAAGCGCGCGACAATCTCTTCGGCAAGCTTGATCTTGATGTCGCGCGGATTCGCCCCGGCGTCGCAATCCGCCTTAAAGGCAGCGATCGCTTCCATGGAGCGGAAGCTCAGCAGCTCAAAGTAACGCCACATCAGCGCATCTGGGATGGAGACGAGCTTGCTGTACATAATGCCGGGCGCTTCCTGGATACCCACATAGTTACCCAGGGACTTGGACATCTTCTTGACGCCGTCCAACCCTTCCAGCAACGGCATCGTCAGAACACACTGAGCCTCCTGACCATAGGCGCGCTGAAGCTCACGCCCCATCAGCAAGTTGAATTTCTGATCGGTGCCACCCAGCTCGACGTCCGCGCGCAAGGCAACCGAGTCGTAACCCTGCACGAGCGGATAAAGGAATTCGTGGATGGCGATCGACTGGTTCGACTTGTAACGCTTGTCGAAGTCATCACGCTCAAGCATACGGGCAACGGTGTATTGAGAAGAAAGCCGAATGAAATCAGCGGGGCTCAGCTGGTCCATCCAGGTGGAATTGAAGGCCACCTCGGTTTTAGCCGGATCCAGAATCTTGAAGACCTGAGCTTTATAGGTCTCGGCATAGTCGAGCACTTGCTCGCGCGTAAGCGGGGGACGGGTAGCGCTCTTGCCGCTTGGATCGCCGATCATCCCGGTGAAATCGCCAATCAGGAAAATCACCTGATGCCCGAGATCCTGGAATTGACGCAGCTTATTAATTAGCACTGTGTGCCCGAGGTGCAGGTCGGGCGCGGTTGGATCAAAACCGGCCTTGATGCGAAGTGGCTGCCCACGCTTGAGCTTTGTGATCAGCTCGGCCTCGACCAGGAGTTCATCTGCACCGCGCTTGATCAGCGCTAGCTGCTCTTCAACCGACTTCATAACCGCCCCGTAATGCCTTATTTCAAAGGGAAACAACCATACAAGATCAGCGCCCAAATACAAGTTCTGACAATAGGTGCTCGACGAATCGCGGAGCGAGCCGATCGCAAGCTTGCCTCAGGCGAGATTTGGTTATATTTTATACAGTTATTTCATCTTCATCATGTCATTCATCTTTTCCATTTCATCTTTTTTCAAAGTCAAAATTACCTATGACCGACACTCCGCCTAAAGCGCCACCGCTTTATCCGAAGAGCCACCTGCTAGCAGCCAGCGGTATCGCCGCACTGCTCAGCCTGGCTCTCCTCGTATTCCCATCCAGTGACGTCGAAGCCAAACGAACAAACCTTGCTCTTGAACTGGACACGCCCGCTGATCAGATCGAGCAAGAACAAGACGCTCAAGAACAGACTCAAGCCACAGAGGCGCCGGTAGATTCTCCCTTCGCCCAGATCGAAGGTGATGCGACTGAGCCGACTGAAACAGCGAAGCCCTCCACCGACACAAAGGCTGCGCCGAAAGAGGTTGCCACTGCCAAGGGTCCCACCCACCGGGAAGTGGTGGTATCGAAAGGCGATACGCTGTCGACGCTGTTCGGCAAAGTCGGCTTACCCGCAACGGCAGTGCATGACGTTATTGCCAGCGACAAACAAGCCAAGCAATTCAGCCAGTTGAAAAACGGCCAGGTTCTGCAGTTCGAACTGTCGCCTGAAGGCAGCCTTAAGCAGCTGCACAGCAAGCTGAGCGAGACAGAAAGCATCAGCTTGTCCCGGACAGACAAGGGCTACACGTTTACCCGTGACGTAAGCAAACCCAATGTTCGCACTGCCTATGTGCACGGCATGATCAACAACTCGCTGTCGCAATCCGCCCAGCGTGCAGGCCTCAGCCATACCATGACCATGGAGATGGCAAACATCTTCGGCTACGACGTCGACTTCACCCAGGATATCCGCAAAGGTGACGAATTCGATGTCATTTACGAGCAAAAGGTCGTCAACGGCAAGACGGTTAGTACAGGCAATATTCTTTCGGCGCGCTTTGTAAACCGTGGCAAGACTTACACCGCAGTGCGTTATACGAACAAGCAAGGCAACACCAACTACTACACCGCCGATGGCAACAGCATGCGTAAGGCATTCATCCGTACCCCGGTCGAATTCGCCCGCATCAGCTCACTGTTTTCATCCGGTCGCAAACACCCGATCCTGAACAAGATTCGCGCCCACCAAGGCATCGACTACGCTGCACCTCGTGGTACGCCAATCAAGGCGACCGGCGACGGCAAAGTCATTCTTGCCGGTCGGCGCGGCGGCTACGGCAATACCGTGATCATTCAGCACGGTGAGACCTACCGGACGCTGTACGGCCACATGCAGGGTTTTGCCAAGGGTATTCAGTCCGGATCCAGCGTCAAGCAGGGCCAAGTCATTGGCTATATTGGAACCACCGGCCTGTCCACGGGTCCTCATGTTCATTACGAGTTTCAGGTAAACGGCGTTCATGTCGACCCGTTGGGGCAGAAGCTGCCGATGGCTGACCCGATCGCCAAGTCCGAAAAACAGCGGTTCATGCAGGAGAGCCAACCTTTGATGGCTCGCATGGACCAGGAAAAGGCCACCATGCTGGCCTCGAGTAAGCGCTGACCCATGACTTTATATGTAGGTGTAATGTCCGGAAGCAGTCTGGATGGACTCGACTTCGCGCTGGTAGAACAGGATGACCGACCACGTTTGCTCGGCACCTACTACATTCCCATGCCGGACGATCTTCGCGCCGAACTGCTGGGGCTATGCGCCAGTGGTCCGGATGAGCTGGCCCGTGCCGGCATCGCCGAGCAGAAATGGGTTCATCTCGCGGCTCAAGGCGTACTGGCCCTGCTGGATCAGCAGAATGTGTCAGCCGGCGAAATCCGCGCGATTGGCAGCCACGGCCAGACGATTCGCCACGAACCAGCCCGTGGCTTCACCATTCAGATAGGCAACCCTGCCCTGCTCGCTGAGCTGACGGGCATTACCGTCGTAAGCGATTTCCGCAAGCGCGATATCGCTGCAGGTGGACAGGGCGCGCCGCTGGTTCCGGCATTCCACGAAGCGTTGTTCGACGATAACAAGGACTACCGCGCCGTACTCAACGTCGGTGGCTTCAGCAACCTCAGCTTGATCGAGATCGACAAACCGGTTTCCGGGTTCGATTCAGGTCCTGGCAACGTGTTGCTCGACGCGTGGATACAAGCACAGCGTGGCGTGAGCTATGACCGCGATGGCGCGTGGGGCGCGAGTGGAACAGTCAATGATGCGCTGCTCAAGTCCATGCTCAGTGATCAGTTCTTCCAGACCAAGGGTCCGAAAAGCACCGGCCGTGAAGTGTTCAACCTTGGCTGGGTTCATCACCATTTGTTCCAGATGCCAACGCTGAGACCCGAAGACGTGCAGGCTACACTTCTGGAAGTCACCGCATTGAGCATTACCGAGTCGCTGCAATCGGCACAGGCGCAGACCAAAGAGCTGCTGGTCTGCGGTGGCGGCGCTCACAACAAGGCATTGATGGATCGACTGGCGGCGCTGCTGCCGGCAACAAAGGTCACAAGCACAGCGGAATTCGGTGTTGATCCTGATTGGGTGGAAGCAATGGCGTTCGCCTGGCTTGCCCATTGCGCACTGGAAAGCGTACCCGCCAACCGTCCGAGCGTGACCGGGGCCAAAGGGTTGCGTGTTTTGGGCGCAATCTACCCGGCCTAAGCTCTACCCTCGCCATGCAAAACGCCGCGCAAATGCGCGGCGTTTTTGTGTGCGACGGTTGGATCAGATCGAAAACGAAGAGCCGCAGCCGCAAGTAGTCGCGGCATTAGGATTCTTGATTACGAAGCGAGAGCCTTCCAGACCCTCCTGATAATCCACTTCCGCACCTGCCAGGTACTGGAAGCTCATGGGGTCAACCACCAGGCTGACACCCTCGCGCTCAACAATCGTGTCATCTTCGGCGACGTCTTCATCAAACGTGAAGCCGTACTGAAAGCCGGAACAACCGCCACCGGTCACGAAGACGCGGAGCTTCAGGCGGTCATTGCCCTCTTCATCGACCAGAGTTTTCACCTTGTGCGCGGCACCGTGGGTGAATTCCAAAGCCACAGGGGTGAAGGATTCAACGCTCATGCTCAAAATCTCCCGGCGCTAAGCCGTCATAATGCGTAATGTCGCGCATTATCCGCTTCTCCTAGAAAATTGGTCAACTATTGTCACGGCAGCCGCAAGCGACAAGCTGCAAGAAACAGCCAGCTATCGGCTTACAACCTGAGACGTACGACCTGGCGCTGTTAAGGCAACATCCCCGCGTGGGACAGGCCCAGGCGCTCATCGAGGCCAAACATGATGTTCATGTTCTGCACGGCCTGGCCCGAAGCGCCTTTGACCAGATTGTCGATGACCGACAGCACCACCACCAGATCGCCATCCTGCGGACGGTGCACAGCCATGCGGCAGACGTTGGCTCCACGTACGCTGCGGGTTTCCGGATGGCTGCCGGCGGGCATCACGTCGACGAATGGCTCATTGGCATAGCGTTTTTCAAACAACGCCTGCAGATCGACCGACCTGTCGACGACGGTCGCGTACAACGTGGCGTGAATGCCGCGGATCATCGGCGTCAGGTGCGGCACGAACGTCAGCCCGACATCGCCGCCGGCTGCACGACGCAGCCCTTGGGTGATTTCGGGAAGATGGCGATGCCCTTTAACGGCATAAGCCTTGAAGCTCTCGCTGGTTTCGGAATACAGCGAGCCCACACTGGCGCCGCGACCTGCACCACTGACACCCGATTTGCAGTCGGCGATCAATCGTGATGCATCAGCAAGGCCCGCTTCGAGCAGCGGCAGAAAGCCCAGCTGAGTGGCGGTGGGATAGCAACCCGGCACCGCAATAAGGCGTGCGCCTTTGATGTGCTCGCGGTTGACTTCCGGCAGGCCGTATACCGCCTCGTCGAGCAGCTCCGGTGCACCATGGGGCTGGTTGTACCACTTGGCCCACTCGACCGGATCTTGCAGACGAAAATCGGCGGAGAGGTCGATGACCTTGGTGCCAGCGGCGAGCAACTCGCCCGCTAACGCATGTGCGACACCGTGAGGCGTGGCGAAGAACACCACGTCGCAGGCGCCAAGCACCTTGACGTCCGGCACACTGAACGCCAGACCGTCATAGTGACCGCGCAGGTTTGGATACATGTCAGCGACAGGCAGACCTGCCTCGGAGCGCGAGGTGATCGCAACCACTTCAGCCTCCGGGTGTTGCGCCAGAAGACGCAACAACTCGACGCCGGTGTAACCCGTACCGCCGACGATACCGACCTTGACCATAACCTGCCCCTCAACGAAACCAGTGGAAAGCCGCTGATCATATGGGTCGATTGCCAATGGGACAACCGCGAACGTGACGTACGGGCGCCGAAGCCACTACTATTTGGCACCGTGTTCCTGGAAACAAATCAAAATGCTCTATCTCTGGATCAAAGCCCTGCATATCGTCGCCATGGTGTGCTGGTTCGCAGCCCTGTTCTATCTTCCGCGGTTGTTCGTCTATCACGCCATGAGCGAAGACTCGGTTAGCCGCGAGCGTTTCTGCACCATGGAGCGCAAGTTGTACCGGGGCATCATGATTCCCTCGATGATCGCCACACTGGTATTCGGTATCTGGCTGATCGTCCTGGCCCCGGGTTTCCTGCAGCAAGGCTGGTTGCATGCCAAGCTCACCCTGGTCGTCCTGCTGATTGGCTATCACCACGTGTGCGGCGCTCAGGTCAAACGCTTCGCGCGCGGAGAACCAGGCCGCAGCCATGTGTTCTATCGCTGGTTCAACGAGATACCGGTGTTGATCCTGCTGGCTGTGGTCATTCTGGTAGTCGTCAAACCGTTCTGACGCGCACTGCTCACATCGTATGAACTCAAAAGACAAGGAAGCCAGCATGGCGGAGCACTTCAAGATCGTTTTCGAGGGACAGTTGCGGACAGGTGTTGAGCTGGAAACAGCGCGCCTGAACCTGGCGCAGCTGTTCAAGACCGACGTTTCCGGCGTTGATCGTCTATTCACCGGCAACCCGGTGACCATCAAGCGCAGTCTGACGCGGGACGACGCGCAGCGTTATCTCGCGGCGCTGAACGATGCGGGTGTCGAAGGCCGTATCGAACCTGAGGAGCCGGTATCACTGAGCCTTGAAGAAGTCGTTGAACACTCGCCCCAGCGTCCATACTTCGAACCCGCGGCATCGCCCTACGCGCCGCCGCGCACACCGGTTGCACAAGACTGGCCCGCCGTCGGCGAATTAAAGGTGTTTACCACTCAAGGGCGGATCGGCCGTCTGCGCTATCTGGCGTGGAGCATGGCGCTGGTGGGCGTGGCCATACTGGTCGCCGCCCTGTGTGTCGGCGTTCTCAGCGTTTCGCTCGTGGCGGGAGGGCTGCTGGGCACCGTCGCGTTCGTCGCGTTTGTCGTCATCAGTGTCCAGATCGGCGCCCAGCGCCTGCATGACGCCGGTATGTCGGCCTGGTTGCTGCTGCTGAATCTGGTGCCGGTGGTGGGCAGCTTCTTTCCAATCGTGATGATGGCCGTGCCCGGTAGCACAGGCCCTAATCAGTATGGTCCGCCGCCGCCCGCCAATACGCCACGCGTTAAAGCCCTCGCAGTAATCTGGCTTGTGGTACTGGCGCTGGCGATCGTGGCTGGGGTGATGGGTGGCCTGAAAACCATTCAGGAAGAAGTTGAAGCCACCACCAGCGCATACGAACAAGCATTGCCCTACGACGATGACACCAATGACACCAATGACGCGGAACAACCGACCGTCCCCGTTGATCCTGTAGATATTGGTGACTCGTCCGACAGCAACGACGACCAATAACTATCTGGCAGCAAGGACGCTGTCTCAATACGAGCTGCAAACACTGGAGAATTGCATGACCCGTTACGCCATGGTCACAGGGGCATCCAGCGGTATTGGCCTGGCGATGGCAGAAGCCCTCGCCCGCCGGGGTCGCAACCTTATTCTGGTGGCCAGGCACCGGGAGATGCTCGAAAGCATTGCACTTGAGTTCACCCAACGGTTTGGCGTCGAGGTGCTGTTCCGCGCCTGCGATCTGGGTGAACCGCTGCGCCTCTCGGGCTTTCTGCTAGAGCTCGAAGAGGGCGCGCGAAGCATCGATTTGTTGGTCAACTGCGCGGGCATCGGCAACAGCGGGCCGTTTCTCGCTCAAGAATGGGCGCAAGAGCAGGACCTGCTCGACCTTAATGTGCTCGCATTGACGCGGCTGTGTCACACGGTTGGCAACCTGATGGCGGTCCAAGGCGGCGGTCAGATTCTCAACGTTGCTTCGATCATGGGCTTTCAACCAGGGCCGTGGATGAGCACCTACGCCGCGAGCAAAGCGTATGTACTGCATTTTTCCGAGGGGCTTCGCGAGGAGCTGCATAAAACCGGCGTGAAGGTTTCGGTGTTGTGCCCCGGGCCGACGCGAACGGCGTTTTTCCGCACCGCACAGCTGGACGCCGGCAAGTTCACCCACGACAAACACATGACCGCCGAAGAAGTTGCGCTGTACACGGTTCGCGCGCTGGAAAAGAACCGTGCGGTGATTATCCCGGGTTGGCGTAACAGGCTGCTGACGCGGGTTCCGCGCTTCGCCGGTCGCTGGATGACGCGAAAACTCTGGGGCTCGATTCTCAAATCTCGTACGTCAGTCTGACGCGACCCGTCGCAACAAACGGCTGGGCGTGACCCGGGACGCTCAGTACACTGCCTTCATCCCCCTCGAAACGGAGCAAGAAGGCTGTGGATACTTTGTTCACCAAGATCATCAACCGCGAAATCCCGGCGAAGATCATCTACGAAGATGATCAAGTGCTGGCCTTTCACGACATCGCCCCACAGGCGCCAGTGCATTTTCTGGTCATTCCGAAGAAGCCGATCGCCACCCTCAACGACGTGACTGAAGACGATAAAGGGCTGCTGGGCCATATCCTGTTCACGGCGCAGCGCCTGGCGAAAGAACTGGGTTGCGAGGACGGCTTTCGCGTGGTCATGAACACCAACGAGAAAGGCGGGCAGACCGTTTATCACATTCACATGCACGTGCTGGGTCAGCGCCAGATGAACTGGCCGCCGGGCTGAGTCACCGCGTTCGGATTCTATCGACCTGCCGAGTGCGTGCCTTGCGCCTCGGCGGGCTGACGCCGGACAAGCCCGGCTTCATCGTTTGCGGTAGACTGGCCATCGTGGATTTACCCGGAGGCGCCCATGGCTACCGAACGTCACTACTCCCCTATCGACCGTTTTCTGCTTCAGGCCGATGCTGCGATGAAGACGCTGCTGCCCGTCAGCGCGCACGCACACCGTCCCTCGCCTGCCATTGTTCAACCCGATATCAAGATGAATGAGACCGACACCCGACATGTCGCCGGGCTCATGCGCATTAATCACACCGGCGAAGTCTGTGCTCAGGCGTTGTATCAGGGGCAGGCGCTTACCGCGAAACTGCCTCAGGTGCGCAAAGCCATGGAGCACGCCGCCGAGGAAGAAATCGACCACCTGGTGTGGTGCGAGCAACGCATTCATCAGTTGGGCAGTCATACCAGTGTGCTCAACCCGCTGTTCTACGGCGCTTCGTTCGGCATCGGCGCAGTGGCGGGCTTGATCAGTGATCGGATCAGCCTGGGCTTTGTTGCCGCGACGGAAGATCAAGTCTGCAAGCATTTGAATGAGCATCTGGAGCAATTGCCGGTCGAGGACGAGAAGTCCCGTGCGATTCTCAAACAGATGTGTGCCGACGAGGAGCAACACGCCGAAAGCGCGATCGAGGCAGGCGGATTCCGCTTTCCGGCACCGGTGAAATTCGGCATGAGCCTGATCGCCAAAGTCATGACCAAGACCACCTACAGGATCTGACCGAAACTGCGATTTCGGGCTGTTATTACGGAGCCCGATTATCGTTGAAAGCCAGATACAAAGAAGGCGCCTCTAGAGGCGCCTTTTTTTGTACCGCTGAAACCTTAGACCGGCATGTTGCGGCCGTAGAAGATTTCGAGCATCTCGTGCTTCACGCGACCAGTCACCTGCTCGCGCTGCTCAGCGGAGAGATTGCTGGTGGCGTCACCGAACAGGTAGTTGTCCAGCTCGAACTGCTTGAGCAGCATTTTCGTGTGGAACAGGTTTTCCTGGTACACGTTCACGTCAGTCATCTGGTAGCTGTCGCGGGTGTCGTCGGAAAGGTAATTCTGGATCGAGTTGATCTCGTGGTCGATGAAGTGCTTCTTGCCTTCGACGTCACGGGTGAAACCGCGCACACGATAGTCGACGGTCACGATGTCGGACTCGAACTTGTGGATCAGGTAGTTCAGCGCTTTCAACGGCGAGATCACGCCGCAGGTCGACACGTCGATGTCCACTCGGAAGGTGGCGATGCCGTCTACGGGATGGATTTCAGGATAGGTGTGAACCGTGATGTGGCTCTTGTCCAGGTGCGCGAGGATTGTTTCCGGGAGCGGACCCGGCGATTCTTCGATCTGGCTGTCAGTCGGCGTGACCGGCTGCTCGGAGATCAGAATGGTCACACTGGCGCCTTGTGGGTCATAGTCCTGACGCGCGATGTTCAGGATGTTCGCGCCAATGATATCGACGACATCGGTGAGAATCCGCGTCAGGCGTTCGGCGTCGTACACGCTGTTGATGTACTCGACGTAAGCCTGCTGGTCTTGCGGGGTTTCCGCATAGCAGATGTCATAGATGTTGAAGCTCAAGGTCTTGGTCAGGTTATTGAACCCGTGGAGCTTGAGTTTGCTTTTCACCGTTAAAAACTCTCTATATGGGTGCGGCGCTGGCCGCGTGATCAAGCATGCCCGTCAACTGAGCCCGGCTCAGCTGCGTAGGACGGTTAACACCTCTTCGCGTTGGCGATTTTGGTTGTCTGGTCGGAGGCGAGCCGGCTATCCGGCGGTCGCGCCCTGAAAAAGGGGCGCATTATGCAGACGTCAGAAGTCGCATGCCATAGCCTGCACCGCTTTTGTGAAAATTGAGCGTTGCTCAGCCCAGTTCGATGATCTCGTAATCGTGGGTGATTTCGACGCCCGCATTACCCAGCATGATCGATGCCGAGCAGTATTTCTCGGCCGACAACTCGATCGCACGCTTGACCTGCGTTTCTTTCAGACCGCGTCCTTTAACCACAAAGTGCAGGTGGATCTTGGTGAACACCTTGGGATCTTCGCTGGCGCGCTCTGCTTCCAAAAACGCCTCGCAGCTCTCGATGGGCTGACGTGCTTTCTTGAGGATGCTGACCACGTCGTAGTTACTGCAGCCACCCAAGCCAATCAGCACCATTTCCATCGGGCGAACACCCAGGTTGCGACCGCCGCTTTCGGGTGGGCCATCCATCACGACCACATGGCCGCTGCCGGACTCACCGAGGAACATCGACTCACCCGCCCATTGAATACGCGCCTTCATCACCGGACTCCAATGCTTGAAAAATGGCGGCCAGCTTAGCACAGGGCCCTACCATCGCTGAGTGGACTGGACATGCCCGAAAACGACCGAAATGTAGGAAGTGTCTGAAAAAAAGGCTAATTGCCGCTGTTGAACTGCGTTAAATCGGAAATACTGCCGATACCTCTAGGAATGCCTCAGGGCGCAGTTTTTTACGGGATACAGCCATGCTCGCCGTGCCGCCTCCGAACAAGATGAAAATCGCCGACAAACTGCTGCCGCACGCCCAGCGACGACGATGCCCGGCGAAGAGCAACATCATTTGCGCAGGCGAAGAATCGGACTCGCTATACCTGATCATCAAGGGCTCGGTGACGATCCTGATCGAAGACAACGAAGGCCGCGAGATGATTGTGGCCTACCTGAACAGCGGGGATTTCTTTGGCGAACTGGGGCTGTTTCAGCAGACGGCCGCCGGCGCCCAGCGCAGCGCCTGGGTGCGTGCTAAAACCGAATGTGAAGTGGCCGAAATCAGCTACGCCAAATTCCGCGAGCTCAGTCAGCATGACCCTGAGTTGATGTACGCCATCGGTGCGCAGATCGCCGAAAGGCTGCGCAACACCACGCGCAAGGTCGGCGATCTGGCGTTTCTGGACGTCACCGGGCGCGTTGCCCGCAGCTTGCTCGATCTATGCAAACAGCCCGACGCGATGACCCACCCCGATGGCATGCAGATCAAGATCACCCGCCAGGAGATTGGCCGTATCGTGGGATGTTCCCGAGAAATGGTCGGTCGTGTGCTCAAGTCGCTCGAAGAGCAGAATCTGGTGCATGTCCGGGGCAAAACCATGGTGGTGTTCGGCACCCGCTAACGACGTGCTCGATGCCCGCAGCGGAATCAGATCCGGGCGAGCAGGCGTTCGTATCGTTCCCTCAGGCGGGTTAGAAAATCCGGCGCGTCAAATAGCTCATGCAAAGCAATATGGCTTTCTGCTTTGCATCGTTGATCCAGCTCACAGGTCTCATTGAAGCGGTTGACCGCGTTGACCATTGCCACGCGCTCGTCATCCAGCAGCATCGCGGCATGGGCCAACACCACCGGCCGTTTGCCACCCTGACTCTGGCGCCAGCGCTGCGCGGTGCCGACCATCTTGCGAGCGTTGAGGTTGACGTTGAAGCGGCCATCGCAGAAGGCGCCTTCGACTTCGCCCAGGGATGCAGCGCCGCCCAGCTCCCCCAGGGTATCGAGGATCGGCTGACACAGGCGCATGTAGGCATTTTCGATGCGGTCGCGATCCAGATCGGTGTCCGGCTGGACATACACGAGCGCCACATTGACGGTTGAAGAAGATTGCGGCACCGGCTCGCCGCCACTTTCACGCAACAGGACGGGCCAGCCACTGTCGGCGAGGGTTTCGCTGGCTTCAGTGAAGCCGGGAAGCCGACTCAACCGGCGTGGCATAACCAACGCGCGATCAATAGGCCGCCAGAACAGCAAGCCACTGTCAGCGTGGCCATCACACACCGACGCCAGGAGGTCTTGCTCGGCCTTGAGGCCGGCTTCAACGCAGGTTTCCAAGAGCTGAAGGGTCATGCTGCCTCCTGACGCGAAGAGCGATGGCTTTCTGGCCTACAACCCTGGATCAGTCCAGCCCGCCGGACTTGATCGCCGTGCCTTTCTCCGGGAAGAACAGTCTCTGCAGTTCCACGCCCGGCTTCTCGGCGCGCATGAACGCCTCGCCCACCAGGAAGGAATAGACATCGCTGATTTCCATGAGCTCGACATCGGCGCGGTGGAAAATACCGCTTTCGGTAATGACCAGCCGATCACGGGGAATACGTGGCAGCAGGTCGAGGGTAGTTTCCAGGCTGACGTCGAACGTGTGCAAGTTGCGGTTGTTGACGCCCACCAGCGGGGTGTCGAGGGTTTTGAGTGCCCGCTCCAGCTCGTCGCCATCGTGGACTTCAACCAGCACGTCGAGGCCGACATCTTTGGCGACCGATGCCAGCTCGGACATCTTCACATCATCCAGTGCCGACACGATCAACAGGATGCAATCGGCGCCCAATGCCCGTGCTTCGACAATCTGATACGGGTCGATCATGAAGTCCTTGCGGATCACCGGCAGCGAGCACGCCGCCCGGGCTTGCTTCAGATACTCGTCAGCGCCCTGGAAGAAATCGATGTCGGTCAATACGGAAAGACACGTCGCCCCGCCCGCTTCGTAGCTCTTGGCGATTTCCGCCGGCTGGAAGTTTTCGCGGATCACGCCTTTGCTCGGCGAAGCCCTCTTGATTTCTGCAATCACGGCCGGCTGCTTGCGCTTGGCCTGAGCAATCATTGCTTTAGCGAACCCACGCGGCGCATCGGCTGCGGCGGCCAAGGTTTCCAATTCGGCGAGGCTGACGCTGGCACGGCGCGCAGCGACTTCCTCGACCTTTCGGGCCAGAATCTTTTCCAATACCGTCGGCACGCTCATTCTTCATTCTCCTGCTTGAATACCGCGGTAAAGGCACCCAGTTCTTCCAGCTTCTCGCGGGCCAGGCCCGTGTGCAATGCGTCGTGGGCCAAGGCCACGCCTTCTCTCAATGACGACGCATGGTCAGCCGCGTAAAGCGCGGCGCCGGCGTTGAGCACGATCATTTCAGCAGCTTTCTGGCCGTGCTCGGATTTGCGCCGACCCAACGCGTCGCGAATCAATTCCAGCGACTGCGCCGGGCTGTCGACCACCAGGCCGAACAGGCTCTGGCTCTTCATGCCCAGATCTTCCGGCTGCACCCAGTATTCGGTCACTTCGCCGTTCTTCAGTTCCGCGACAAACGTCGGCGCGGCGATGCTGAATTCGTCCAGGCCATCCTGGGAGTGCACCACCAGCACGTGTTTGCTGCCCATGCGCAGTAGCACCTCGGCCAATGGCCGGCACAGCGCCTGACTGAACACGCCGACCACCTGATGCTTGACGCCGGCAGGATTGGTCAGTGGACCGAGCATGTTGAACAGGGTCCGCAGGCCCAGTTCCTTGCGTGGCCCGGCGGCGTGCTTCATGGCGCCATGATGGGTCTGCGCGAACATGAAGCCGATACCGACGCTGTCGATGCAGCGCGCCACTTGCACTGGGGTCAGGTTCAGGTAAACGCCTGCGGCTTCCAGCAAATCAGCGCTGCCGCTCTTGCCGGAGACCGCGCGATTGCCGTGTTTGGCCACTGTGCAACCGGCCGCCGCGATCACGAATGAAGCGGCGGTCGAGACGTTGAAGATGTTCGCCCCATCGCCACCGGTGCCGACGATATCGACCACGCCGTCCAGCGTCTTGAGCTGGACCTGATCCGCCAGCTCGCGCATGACCGACACGGCACCGACGATTTCGTCGATGCTTTCGCTCTTCATGCGCATGCCCATCAGGAATGCGCCGATCTGCGCCTGTGTGCACTGGCCGGTCATGATTTCGCGCATGACGTCGCGCATTTCATCGGTGCTCAGGTCCAGTTGATTCACAACCCGGCCCAGCGCCGTTTTGATATCCATTGCCATGTCGAATTGCCCTTAACCCTGACGGGTGCCGCCGGTCTGCTTGAGGAAGTTGGCGAACAGCTCGTGGCCCTGCTCGGAAAGAATCGACTCAGGGTGAAATTGAACGCCCTCAACGTTAAGGGTTTTGTGTCGCAGGCCCATGACTTCATCGACCGAGCCGTCTTCGAGCTGAGTCCAAGCGGTTAATTCCAGGCAGTCCGGGAGTGTCTCGCGCTTGACCACCAGCGAGTGATAGCGGGTCACAGTCAGCGGATGCTTGAGGCCTTCGAACACGCCTTTGTCTTCGTGGATCAGCTCGCTGGTCTTGCCGTGCATGACCTGGCGCGCACGCACTACGTCGCCGCCAAACGCCTGGCCGATTGACTGATGGCCCAGGCAGACGCCGAGCACAGGCAGCTTGCCGGCAAAGTGTTTGATCACGTCAATGGACACGCCGGCTTCGTTCGGCGTGCACGGGCCGGGGGAAACGACAATGCGCTCGGGGTTCAGGGCTTCGATTTCGGCGACGGTCATCTCGTCGTTGCGAATGACTTTGACGTCGGCACCCAGCTCGCCCAGGTACTGCACGACGTTGTAGGTGAAGGAGTCGTAGTTATCGATCATCAGCAGCATGGTGCTTAACCTTTTGAATGACTGACTTTATAACGTGGCCTTCTGTTTACTGACCTCAGTGGCACGCAGAGGGGTCGCAGGAAGTGTTCCGGCGAGGCACTGCAAAACCGAGGCATCAGAAGGCATATCAATACAGATCCGGCGGGGCCGGCGGGGGAAATAGTCAGGCGCGCCAACGCCAACGGGCGTGGCCCTTGATAACGCGCATCAAGAAGCTGCTGACAATCGACACAGGAAAGGTCTCGTTCATACGTTGCCGCACAGTAGCGTACCGCCGCAGGCCGCGCAATATCGCAGTGCCCGGATGGCGCGGCTCAGAGGCCGATTGGCAGGATTTGAACGTTCGCAAGGTGCAGATTGCAGCGTGGAAGGCGGTACAGAATATTTGCCGTGAATGCCACAGCATCGTGGGTGATTTATGTCGCGGCTGCTACCTTCTCGTACAGCACTAAAACAATAAGGGATGCCCCCATGCTCAAAGCCACACTGCGCTGGCCGTTCGCGGCTTGCCTGCTCTCGCTCGCTTGCTCCTCCGCCCTGGCCGCCTCTTCCCCCTATTCAACGATGATCGTGTTCGGCGACAGCCTCGCCGACGCCGGACAGTTCCCCGATGCGGGCGGACCACCGGGCGCGACCTTGCGCTTCACCAACCGCACCGGCCCGACGTACCTCAACGGCAGCGGAGAGGCATTCGGTCTGAACTCATCAACGTTGCTGGGCGGAATGCTTGGCGTGGCGCCCGGTGATTTGCAGGCGTCGACCTCCCCCGTTCGCGCGGCGCAAGGGTTGGCGGACGGCAATAACTGGGCCGTGGGCGGCGACCGGACCGATCAGATCCTCGCGGCGATCACCACCCAATCACAGGTTGCCAACACCGATGCGTCGACGGGCGTCACGACGGTGTTCCGGACACGACCCGGTTATCTGGTTGAAAACAGCTCGCGGGCTGACCCGAACGCCCTTTACTACCTGACCGGGGGCGGCAACGACTTCCTTCAGGGCCGGGTGCTGAGTGCGGGACAGGCCGTCAACGCTGCCAACAACCTGGCGAACGGCGCACAAATCCTGTCCCAGGCCGGCGCGCGTTACATCATGGTCTGGCTGCTGCCGGACATCGGCCGCACACCCGCTGTATTCGGCACGCCATTACAGGGGCCATCGACGTTGCTGAGCGGGGTGTTCAACCAGCAGTTGGTCAATCGGCTGGGGCAAATCGATGCCGAAGTCATTCCGCTCAATGTCCCGGGGCTCATACGTGATGTCCTGACCGACCCGGCGCGCTACGGGCTGGCGGCCGATCAGAACTTGGTTGGCACCTGTTTCAACGGCAACAACTGCACCGCCAACAGCGTCTACGGGATTGGCGGCCTGACCCCTGATCCGACCAAGCTGCTGTTCAACGACGGCGTGCACCCGACGGTTGCGGGTCAACGCCTTATCGCCGATTACGGGTATTCGATTCTGTCGGCACCGTGGGAGATCACCTTGCTGCCGGAAATGGCCAACGGCACATTGCGCGCGCAACAGGATGAACTGCGCAGTCAATGGCTGGCGGACTGGGGCAACTGGCAGAACGTTGGTGAATGGCGCGCCATCGTCGCCGGCGGCGGTCAGAAAATGGATTTCGACGCGCAAAGCAATTCCGCCAGCGGCGACGGTCATGGCTACAACCTCACAGTGGGTGGCAGCTACCGCTTCGCCGAGGATTGGAGAGCCGGCCTGGTTGCGGGCGCTTACCGGCAAACCCTCGAAGCCGGTGCCAAGGACTCGGACTACAAACTCAACAGCTATATCGCGACCGCGTTCGTGCAATATCAGGCGCAACACTGGTGGGCGGACCTGGCCGCTTCGGGCGGAAAGCTCGACTACGACAACCTCAAGCGCAAGTTCGCGCTGGGCATCAGCGAAGGGGCAGAGAAAGGCGACACCGACGGCGACCTGTGGGCCATCAGTGGCCGCGTGGGCTTTGATCTGGCCGAGCAGAGCAGTCGCTGGCATTTCTCGCCGTTCATCAGCGCCGACTATTCCCACGTCAATGTCGATGGCTATTCGGAGAACAGTGCGCGCGCGACGGCACTTAATTACGACGACCAGACGCGCAAGTCGAAACGGTTAGGCGCGGGGCTGCAAGGCAAGTTCGACGTCACGCCGCAGACTCAAGTGTTTGGCGAAGTGGCCCATGAGCGCGAGTTCGACACCGATCAGCAGGACGTGACCATCGCGCTGAACAGCGTGCCGGGCGTGGACTTTGATCTGAAAGGCTATGACCCCCAGCGCAGTCTGAATCGTGCAAGCGTGGGCCTGAGCCAGAAACTGGCGCCGGACCTGACGCTGCGGGCCGGCTATAACTGGCGCAAGAATGATGACGTGACGCAGCAAGGGGTGAATCTGGCGGTGAGTCTGGATTTCTGACGCACTTAAAACATGTCGGAGCGCCCTGGGTGGCGCTCCACCTACTCGCGAAGGTTTCGTTGAGCACGCTAAAGATTTAGCGGCGCGGAATCAGCCTTCGCGAGCAAAGCTCACTCCTACAACGGATTGGTGTTCGGCATAAAAAACGGCGCCCCGTGCGCCGTTTTCATGAGCAGACCAACCATCAAGCCTCAGGCGTCTGCTGCGCCAGGGCTACCGCTCGGAACATGGCGCGGCGCTTGTTGAGGGTTTCTTCCCACTCCAGCGCTGGCACAGAGTCGGCGACAATGCCGCCACCGGCCTGCACGTGCAGCTCGCCGTTTTTGATCACGGCGGTGCGAATGGCAATCGCGGTGTCCATGTTGCCGTTCCAGGCAAAGTAGCCCACGGCGCCGCCGTACACCCCGCGCTTGACCGGCTCCAGCTCGTCGATGATTTCCATCGCACGAATCTTCGGCGCGCCCGACAACGTGCCCGCCGGCAAGATGGCCCGCAGCGCATCCATCGCCGTCAGGCCGCTTTTCAGCTGACCGGTCACGTTGGACACGATGTGCATGACATTTGAATAACGCTCGATGACCATCTTCTCGGTGAGCTTCACCGAGCCGACTTCCGAAACGCGCCCAGTGTCGTTGCGTCCCAGATCGATGAGCATCAGGTGCTCGGCAATCTCTTTGTCATCGGACAGCAGATCGACTTCCAGCGCGTGATCTTCTTCTTCGGTGGCGCCACGGGGACGCGTCCCGGCAATCGGGCGCACGGTGATCAAGTTGTCTTCGACCCGCACCAGCACTTCCGGCGAACTGCCGACGACATGGAAGTCGCCGAAGTTGAAGAAGTACATGTACGGCGTCGGATTGAAGCACCGCAGCGCGCGATACAGGTCGATCGGGGCGGCGCTGAAGTCGATGGACATGCGCTGGGACGGTACGACCTGCATGCAATCGCCCGCCAGGATGTATTCCTTGATGGTGTCGACGGCTTTTTCATAATCCGACTGGGTGAAGCTGGAACGGAACACCGGATCCGCCGCCTGCGGACGGGTCAGGTCCAGCCCACGACGGGGCGTGATCGGCTGGCGCAATTTCTCCATCAACGCTTCGAGTCGCGCCAGGCCATCTTCGTAGGCTTCAAGCTCAGCCGGATCGACCAGCACGATCGCGTGCATCTTGCCGGCCAGGTTATCGAACACCACAACGGCATCGGACACCATCAGCAGAATATCCGGCACGCCCAACGGATCAGGATTGGGGCACTTGCCCAGACGCGGCTCTACATAACGCACGCAGTCATAACCGAAGTAGCCCACCAGGCCGCCGTTGAAGCGTGGCAGACCGGCGATGGTCGGGACGTTGTAGCGCGCCTTGAAGGTCTCGACGAAATCCAGCGGGTCTTTGACTTCCAGGCGCTCGATCTCGACGCCGTCGTGGGTCACGCTGACGGTATGGTCATGCACGCGCATGACGGTGCGGCATGGCAGCCCGATGATCGAATAACGCCCCCACTTCTCCCCGCCCTGCACCGACTCAAGCAGATAGGAGTTGGGCTCGTCAGCCAGCTTCAGATAGATCGACAGCGGCGTATCGAAGTCGGCCAGGGTTTCGTAGCCAAGGGGAATGCGGTTGTAGCCTTCAGCGGCCAAACGCAGGTATTCTTCGCGGGTCATATCAGCCTCGTGGTCTGAGGGAAAACGGTCAGGGATGCAAACGCGCCGGGGCTCCGGCCAGATTCAAGTCAGGCGCGCCAACGCCAGCGGGCCAGGGCCTTGATGACTTTCATCCAGAGTTTGCGAGTGACCACCACGACGGATTCTCTAAAGGAGGGAGACTTGAGGTCGGGCAACGTTATCTCAGCGCCTTGCGCTAAGCAACCGGCAGAACTGCCCGGAATCAGCATGCGCAAATCGTCGATGACCAGTGCCGGTGACTCTTCCGCGATCGGGCGTCCGTGGTTGTAGCCGTAACTCAGCGCCACACAGGCCACACCCGCCGCTTTCGCCGCCAGCACGTCGTTGCGCGAGTCACCCACGAACAGTGACTGCGACCCCGGTACGCCGGCCATTTTCATGACAAAGAACAGCGCCGCCGGGTCGGGTTTCTGCTGCGGCAGCGTGTCGCCACCCACGATCCAGCGAAAGAACCGGCCGAGCTTCAGGTCATCCAGCAACGGCGCAACAAAGCGCTCCGGCTTGTTGGTGATCAGCGCCATCTCGACGCCCATCTTCTGCAGCCATTTCAGGGTTTCCCGCACGCCAGGGTAGACCTTGGTCAGCGCGTGACTGCCGCTGTAGGCCTCCATGAAAATCGCCAGCGCAGCCTCCGAGGACTCTTCATCCACGGCGGTGTGATCCATGCCGTTCGCCAACGCGCGGCGTACCAGCACGCGCACACCGTTGCCGATCCAGTCACGTACCCGTTCGATTCCTGCCGGCGGCCGGCCAAGCTGGATCAAGGTTTTATCCACAGCTGCAGCCAGATCCGGCACCGAGTCGACCAGTGTGCCGTCGAGGTCGAACATGATCAGCTTGGGCAGACGGCCCGGAAACAGCTGCTCGAAGCCGCTGGTCAACGGGCCAACGCCAGTTCTGCGTGCATCTTCGCAATGACTTCGCGGTAATCAGGCGCGTTGAAAATGGCCGAGCCTGCGACGAAGGTGTCGGCACCGGCTGCGGCGATCTCGCGGATGTTGTTGACGTTGACGCCGCCGTCGATCTCCAGACGGATGTCGCGACCGGACGCGTCAATGAGCGCGCGGGCCTCGCGCAGCTTGTTGATCGTGCCGGGGATGAATTTCTGACCGCCGAAGCCCGGGTTGACGCTCATGAGCAGGATCATGTCGACCTTGTCCATGACGTATTCGAGCAGGTTCAGCGGGGTCGCCGGGTTGAACACCAGACCCGCCTTGCAGCCGCCTTCGCGGATCAGTTGCAGAGAGCGGTCGATGTGCTGGGTTGCTTCCGGGTGGAAGGTGATGAAGGTTGCCCCGGCGTCGATGAAGTCGCCGATGATGCGATCCACCGGGCTGACCATCAGGTGAACGTCGATGGGCGCGGTGATGCCGTATTTGCGCAATGCCGCGCAGACCATCGGTCCGATCGTCAGGTTGGGGACGTAGTGGTTGTCCATGACGTCGAAGTGGACGATGTCGGCGCCAGCGGCCAGGACGTTGTCGACTTCCTCTCCCAGGCGGGCGAAATCGGCGGACAGAATCGAAGGAGCAATAGCGAAGGGCTGCATGACGCACCTTTTATGAGCGAAATCACGGTGGCGCGCATTGTACTCCAAGAGTTTGAAACGTGCGTTGGGTCGCACGAGAGTGATCCGAGCGGCGTGACTCAGGGTGCGTCAACGGCACAAGGCCCGGTGCGACAGCATTGCGCACCGGGCCCAGGCTTGATTCGGGGATTCAGAATCAAAAGAGACGGCTGAAACCTTACACGGTCTCGACCAGCAGACGAGGACGCGAGCTCAGGGCATAACGGGCCAGACCAAAGCTCAACGCCGCGCCGATGATCAGCATGAAGAACGTGCCCCACGCCGCCTTGGCGACCTGCTTGGCCGCGACATCCGCCGCTTCACGGGCCTGTTGCTCAGCTTGCTGCTTGAGCTCTGCCACTTTCGCCGCGGCTTGCTGATAGGCCTGGGCATAGTTGTCGACGATCTGCTGCGCCTCGGCTTTGCTCTTGCCGGTGCGGGCCGCAACGATGTTGACCAGCGCGTCCTTGTCGGCAGCGTTCAAGGCCGGTTCGCCGGCTTTTTGGACGCGATCAAACCACTGCTTCAACTGATCGCCGGCCTGGGTTGGATCGGTAGACGCCTGCTCTGCAGTCTGCTTGGCATCGGCGCCAGCCACGTCAGCTTTCTGATCCAGCTTCGAAGGATCGAGCTCTGGCTTGCCGGACTGCTTAAGCGTGGTGTCCAGCTGTGATTTCAGGCTGTCCCAATCCAGGCTGATGCCGTTCTTATCCAGCTGTTGCTTGATGCTCTGGCCCACACCGGGTGCGGCAGCAGCCACGCCGTCGGCCGCCAGGGAAATACCCTTGCCGGCGATGTTGCCGGCAGTGCCGACGAGCGAGCCGGCCAGCGACGCGAGGAGCCAGGTGGTCAGCAACGTGCTGACCGTCCAGCTGAGCAAACCATGCAGACCACCACGGTCCGGCGCAGTACGACCCGACACCCAGGCACCGGCGGCAATGGCCACTAGGGTACTGATAAACAACCAGGCGCCGGCGCCCTTGCCGAAACCGCTGAGCGGGTTGCCTTGAGCCATCGGATCAAGCGCGCCCGCGCCGATCGCCGTGCCAAGCACGCTGAGCACCAGATAGGTCACCAGCGTGATTGCCGCACCAGCGAACACCGATCCCCAAGACACTCGAAACGGCGAAGCGCTGCCCAGAACAGCAGATGTTGCGTAGGTCGAAGCCATGAAAATTTCCTCTGGTGCAGGGGGTGCACATCAGGCGTGCAACCGACGTATCAGTGCAAATGCACCACCTGCGTTGATAAGGGCGAGCCTGCGAGGGCGGACTCACCGCGTCTTATGAGACGTGAAACCAGTTTGATCAGCGCGTTGAGAGATGTGATGGCGCATTTGCACCGCTTCGGCTGGTGCATTCGCACCGACCCTCGCAAGCACGGCTGCACTAAGCTGCAGCACTAAGCTTTTGCCAGCCGGTCCGATAGCGTGGAGCGCCCGGCTGACCGAAGCCCGACCGCATTGAGACGTCAGGAGAGCAAGCATGTCAGAGGCCATCCTCGCCAGAGAAACCAACCGCCGCCAGTTGCAGCAGATCATCTCGGGTCTGTCGGACGGGGTGATGCTGGTGGAGGTCGATCAGACCATCATCTGGGCCAACGAAGCGGCGCTGCTGATGCACGGGGTCGAAGAGATCAGCGAACTGGGCGCCAACGGCGAGGCCTATCGCGAAAAGTTTTCCCTGCGTTATCGCAACAATCATCCGCTGGACGTTGACCAATATCCGATCAGCCGCGTGGCGGCAGGCGAGGTGTTCAGCGACGTGCTCATCGAGGTCAGCAAGATCGGTGAAGAAGAGGAGCGCAGCTGGGTCCATCGCGTCCGCAGCATGGTGCTTGAAGACAGCACCGGCACTCCCGAATCGCTGGTGCTGATCCTCGCCGACGCAACGGAGTGGGCCGGCGCCGAGCAGCGCTTCGAAAAGACCTTCAACGCCAACCCCGCCCCCGCCGTGATCTGCCGCCTGAGTGATCTGCGCTTCATCAAGGTCAATCAGGGCTTTCTGGAAATGACCGGGCACTCGAGAGAGAACGTGATTGGCCGCTCGGTGTACGAGGTGGACGTGCTGGAAAATGCCGAGCGCAAGGACCTCGCCATCGAGCGTCTGAATCAGGGCGCGACCATCCCGCAGATGCAGGCTGAGCTGAAGTTGCCGGAGGGCGGTACCAAACTGGTCATCGTCGCCGGGCAGCCGCTGGACATGAACGAAGAAGATTGCATGCTGTTTTCGTTCACCGACCTTGAGCCGAGACGCAAAGCCGAAACCGCGCTGCGCCAGAGCGAAGAGCGTTTTGCCAAAGCGTTCAAGCTGACGCCGGTGCCGACACTGGTGTGTACAGCTGATCGGCAACAGATCGTCGAAGCTAACGAGGCGTTCTTCAGCACACTCGGTTACACCCCCCAGGAGCTGATTGGCCGGACTGTCGCGGAGTTAGGCTTCATTGAGGACGGCGCGGTGATGGACGGGCTGTTCAACGTCCTGGAAACCACCGGCCGCGTCGACGGGCTCGACCTGAAGGTCCGCAAGAAAGGCAGCGAGTCGCTGGACTGCATGCTGGCCGCTGACACAGTGACGATTCAGGACAACGCCTGCTACCTCTTCGTACTGATGGACATTACCGAGCGCAAGCGATCCGAGCTTGAGCTGGTGGAGGCCATCGAAACAGTGATGCAGGACGCCTCATGGTTCAGCCAGACGCTGATCGAAAAGCTGGCCAATGCCAAGCGGGTCAACAGTCGACAGATGCCCAGCGCTTCATTCACCGACCTGACCGCTCGCGAGCGGGATGTGCTGGGTTTGATCTGTGAGGGGCTGGCGGACAAAGAGATCGCTGCACGGCTGAACCTGGCGCTCAACACCATTCGCAACCATGTCGCGACGGTGTATTCCAAGCTCGACGTGCACAGCCGGGCGGAAGCCATTGTCTGGGCGAGGGAGCGAAACCTGTTCGCCAATCAGGGCAAAAGTAAACGCTGAGTGATGCAAATGCGCCAGTGCCTCTGGTGCATAGTCACCTTCATGGAGTGATGCCCGGGCTCTAAGCTATCAGTGTGGCTGACCCGTCTGGGTCAGCGAGATATTCATCACTGATACTCATTTCCTGGAGCCAAGATATGAAAAGCGAACAAGTGAAAGGCGTTCTGGAACAGGCAGCTGGCAAGGCCCAAGACGTCTTCGGCAACCTGACCGGTGACGAGCGCAGCCAAATGGAAGGCAAGGCGCGTCAAGCGGCGGGTGAGCTGCAGGAACGTTACGGCGATCTGCTGGACGAAGTGGCGACCTTCACCCAGCAACGGCCACGTACCACGCTGATGGTGCTCGCCGGCCTGACGCTGACCGTCGGCTGGTTGCTGGCCCGTCGTCGCGGTTGACGTTCCTGGCCTGGCCAGCCGGATCAATAGGCCGCGCGGTAGATTTTCTCGATGTCGGCGGCGGTCAGTTTCCGCGGGTTGTTGCGCATGAGGCGATCGATCTTGCTGGCCTCCTCAGCCATCGCGGGAATGGCGTCTTCGGGCACATTGAAGCTGCGCAGGCCAGACGGGATTCCCACCGCTGCGCACAAGTCGGCCATGGCTTTCACGGCCAGATCGGCGGCGTCCCTGTCGCTCAAATGCGCGACGCGGACGCCCATCGCGTCGGCAATGTCGCGCATCCGTTCGACGCAGGCCAGTTTGTTCCACTCCATCACGTAGGGCAGCAGCAGCGCGTTGCTGACGCCGTGAGCGATGTTGAAACGCCCTCCCAGCGGATACGCCAGCGCATGCACCGCGCCAACCCCGGCATTGCCGAACGCCATACCGGCCATGAGACTGGCGGTGGCCATGTCTTCTCGCGCTTGCAAGCTGGACGGATTGGCGTAGGCCTTGGGCAGCGCTTTGACGATCAGCTTGATGGCGCCCAACGCGATGGCGTCGGTGATCGGCGAAGCATTCACTGATAAATAGGCTTCGATGGCGTGCACCAGGGCATCGACTCCGCTGGCTGCCGTGACACTGCGCGGACAGGTCAGGGTCATCAACGGGCTGACCAGCGCGACGTCGGGCAACAGATAATCGCTGACGATGCCTTTTTTCAGCTGGGCCTGTTTGTCCGAAAAGATCGCCACGTTGGTGACTTCCGAACCGGTGCCCGCGGTGGTCGGAATGGCAATCAGTGGCGGGCCTTTGCGCTTGACCAGATCAACCCCGAATAACTCGGCCAGCGGCCCTTCGTGACTGGCGAACGCGGCGACGCCTTTGGCGATGTCAATAGCACTGCCGCCGCCCACGCCGATCAGGCCGTCATGACCGCCGTCACGGTAGGCCCGGGTGCAGTCTTCAACGATAGCGATTTCTGGCTCGGGTTTGACCTGATCAAACAAGCCATACCGACGGCCGCCCAATTGGGCCAGCGCGAGATCGACCGTTCCGGATTTGACCAGGATTGCGTCGGTGACGATCAGCGGGTTTTGAACGTTGAGCCGGGTTAGCTCGGCAGACAGCTGCTCGATGGCAGCCGGGCCGGTGATCAGTTTATTGGCGATTTTGAAGGCAGAAACGCTCATCGGGCTCGTCCTTTACGTTGTTGTTGGAGACGTGGCTCTTTTACAAGGCAGGGTGGCATGCGCTGAGTCAAACATAGACCGGATCGTGGGATGCGTCAGTTTTGTGGTGAAGCGGGGGAGTTAGATGGCATTTGTGGGACCGGCTTCAGCCGGGAAGAGGCCCATGTGTGCGCTATCAATTTTGCGGCGCGGCACCCGACGCCTTTTCGGCTAAAACCGGTCCTACCATTCGCGGCCCGGTCAGTTCCTGCGGCGGGGATTGATCATTCCACCGCCGTGCGCAGTTTCTCGCTGCGACCACGCAGCCATTCCAGCACCAGCAGCAACACCACCGAGAAGCCGATAAGCAACGTCGCGGCGGCGGCAATCGTCGGGCTGAGGTTTTCGCGGATGCCGCTGAACATCTGCCGCGGCAAGGTCGCCTGGCCCGGGCCTGCGAGGAACAGCGTGACCACCACTTCATCGAACGAGGTCGCGAAGGCGAACAGCGCCCCGGAGATCACACCCGGTGCAATCAGCGGCAGGGTCACACGCCGAAACGCTGTGGTGGGCGAAGCGCCCAGACTCGCCGCTGCGCGCACCAGGTTGTAATTGAAGCCCTGCAACGTGGCCGACACCGTAATGATCACGAACGGCACACCCAGCACGGCATGCACGAGGATCAGCGAGATATAGCTGTTGCCCAGACCCAGCGGCGCAAAAAACAGGTAGCTCGCCACCCCGACAATCACCACCGGCACCACCATCGGCGAAATCACCAGCGCCATTATCAGCGCCTTGCCGGGGAAGTTGCTGCGCGTCAGACCGATGGCCGCCAACGTCCCGAACCCCATGGCAAGTACCGTGGCAGCCGGCGCGACGATCAGGCTGTTCTTCAAAGCACGCATCCACTCCGCCGAGCCGAAAAAGTCCTGGTACCAGTGCAGCGAAAACCCCTGCAGCGGGTAGACCAGAAAGCTGCCGGAGTTAAACGACAGCGGCACTATCACCAGCACCGGCAGTACCAGAAACAACAGAATCAACCCGCACAGCGTGCGCAGCGTGTAATGCCAGACCCGCTCGATGGGCGAGGAATAAGGGCTCAACATGGTCGTTCTCCTCAGCTCAGACGCAGGCGGCTGGCGCCGACCAGCCAGTTATAGATCAGGTACAGCACGACGGTCGCCAGCAGCAGCAACCCGCCCAGCGCCGTCGCCATGCCCCAGTTGATGCTGGTGTTGGTGTAGAACGCCACGAAATAACTGACCATCTGATCGTTCGGGCTGCCCAGCAGCGCCGGGGTGATGTAGTAACCGATGGCGAGGATGAACACCAACAGACAGCCCGCGCCAACACCGGCGTAGGTCTGCGGGAAATACACGCGCCAGAAACTCGCGAACGGGTTGCAGCCCAGGGAGATCGCGGCGCGCATGTAGGTCGGCGAGATGCCCTTCATCACGCTGTAGATAGGCAGGATCATGAACGGCAACATGATGTGCACCATCGAGATGTAAACGCCGACCCGGTTGAACACCAATTCCAGCGGTTTATCGATGATGCCCATGGCCATCAGCGCGCCGTTGATCAGGCCGCTCGATTGCAGCAACACAATCCAGGCGGCGACGCGCACCAGGATCGACGTCCAGAAGGGCAGCAGGACCAGAATCATCAACAGGTTGCTCTGCCGTGCAGGCAGATTGGCCAGCAGGTACGCCAGCGGATACGCCAGCAGCAGGCAGATCACGGTGATCACCAGGCCCATCCAGAAAGTGCGGGCGAAGATGTCGATGTAAATCGCCTGATCGGGCGTCGCGGGCGCCACTTCACCGAGGTCATCAATGCGATGGTCGACAGCGGCCAGCAAGTAATAGGGGGTAAAGCTTGAGGTGTTGCGGCGGATCGCCTGCCAATACGCAGGATCGCCCCAGCGTTCATCGACGGCTTCCAGCGCTTCCTTATAAGAGGCCGGCTCTTCCTTGAAGGGCATGGCGCGGGCGGTTTTCGCCAACAAGCTGCGGTAGCCCGCCAACTCCTGGTTCAAGCGTTTGGACAAATCGCCCAGGGTCTGATTCTTGCGCGCTTCGGCCAGGTCCTGGCTCGCGGCTTTGTACACCGCCTCAGGCGGCAGCCCCTTGCCGTCCCATTTCGCCACTTCCACCACCGTGAGCGGCATGCCACCCACCACTTCCGGGTTGCTGACGCTTTTGTAGAGCAGTGCCGCGATCGGCACGAGAAACACCAGCAACAGGAAGATCACCAATGGCGCGATCAACGCCTGAGCCTTCCAGCGATTGACGCGCTCGGCACGGGCCAGGCGTTGCTTCAGGGTCGGGCTGGCGCCTTCAGTCAGGGGCACGGCGATGGCCATAGTGAACTCCGAAATCTTTGAACAAAGAGCGCGTCCTCTGCCCTGCTTTCAGACAGGTCAAACGACGCACCCGGATCTAACTCACAACGAAGCGCTTACTGGGCAGTGCTCTTATTTGGCGGCCCAAGAGTTGAAGCGCTGTTCCAGGGACTCACCGAAGTCGGCCCAGAATTTCACGTCGATCTGCACCTGATCCTTGATGTTCTCAGGGGTGGTCGGCATGTTTTTCAGGGTGTCAGCGCTCAACAACGGGACCGCGCCCGTATTGGCCGGGCCGTAAGCGATGTTTTCGGAATAGGTCTTCTGCTGCTCTGGCATGAGGGAGTACGCGATGAATTTCTTCGCTTCTTCGGCGTTTTTCGCGCCCTTCGGAATGGCCCAGGCGTCGAAGTCATACACGCCGCCGGTCCAGACCACTTTCAAGTTGCTCTCTTTCTGCACGGCAGCGATGCGACCGTTGTAGGCCGAGCTCATCACGACGTCGCCCGATTGCAGATATTGAGGCGGCTGTGCGCCCGCTTCCCACCACTGAATGCTTGGCTTGAGCTTGTCGAGCATCTTGAAGGCGCGGTCCTGGCCTTCCTTGGTCGCCAACACTTTGTAGACGTCTTTCGGCGCAACGCCGTCGGCCATCAGGGCAAATTCCAGGGTGTATTTGGCGCCCTTGCGCAGGCCTCGTTTGCCCGGGAATTTCTCGGTGTCCCAGAAATCAGCCCAACCGGTTGGTGCGGATTTCAGCTTGTCGGCGTTGTAGGCCAGCACGGTGGACCAGACGAAAAAGCCTACGCCGCACTCGGAAATTGCGCCCTTGACGTAGCTGTCCTTGTTGCCGAGATCGACCGAGGCCAGCGACTCGAACATGTCTTCGTCACAGCCGCGGGACAGCTCTGGCGACTCCACCTCCACCAGATCCCAGGTAACGCTTTTGGTGTCGACCATGGCTTTGACCTTGGCCATCTCACCGTTGTATTCGCCGGCGATGATCTTGCCGTTGCCGGCTTTTTCCCACGGCGCGTAGAAGGCCTGTTCCTGGGCCGCCTTGTTCGCGCCACCGAAGGAAATGACCGTCAGGTCCGCTGCCATGGCTTGCGCCGCGCACATCATGCCTACCGATAAGGCGGTGAGCTTCAATGTCTTGAGCATCAGTTTTTCTCTCCACGAACAATGTTGGTTAAGCGATGGGGCGATTTGGCTCGCCTCTGGGTTCTTCGGTTGACGCGTAACGCGGGTGTATCAATGTGCATCCAGCAACGGGTCCAGCGCGCGCGCGTGCTCGACCTGCCATCCGATGGGCACGACATCGCCAACGCTCAACGCCGGATCCAGCTCGGCGATGGGCTGCTTGACGAAGAAATCGGTTTTACCGGCCACTTCCAGGCGCACTCGCACGTGGTCGCCCAGGTAGATGAATTCGGCAACACGGCCGGAGAAGCGGTTGACGCAACTCTCGCTGCGGCCGTTGAGGTTTACGCGCTCGGGACGAATAGAGAGCGTGACCGGGCTGCCGGTGGCGCCGACGTTGATCGCCAGCGCTTCGACTTTTTCGCCGCGTGCCAGGCCCACTACACAACGGTCGCCGCTCTGGCTGAGCAAGGTGCCGTTGATGCGGTTGTTCTCGCCGATGAAGTTCGCGACGAAGGTGTTTTTCGGCTCTTCGTAGAGGGTGCGCGGCGGGGCGATTTGCTGGATCTCGCCTTGGTGGAACACCGCGACGCGGTCGGACATGGTCAGCGCTTCGCCCTGATCGTGGGTGACGTAAACGACGGTCACGCCCAGTCGCTGGTGCAGATGTTTGATTTCCATCTGCATGTGCTCGCGCAGTTGCTTGTCGAGCGCACCGAGGGGTTCGTCCATCAGCACCAGCTGCGGCTCGAACACCAGCGCGCGGGCCAGTGCCACCCGTTGCTGCTGGCCACCCGACAACTGCGCGGGGTAGCGATGGGCGAAGGTGCCGAGCTGGACCATGTCGAGGGCACGTTTGACCTTTTCGGCCACGTCGGTCTTGCTCATGCCGCGCACCGACAGCGGGAACGCGAGGTTCTCAGCGACCGTCATGTGCGGGAACAGCGCGTAGTTCTGGAACACCATGCCGATGTCGCGCTTGTGCGGCGGCACATTGTTGATCGAGCGGCCGGCCAGCAAAATCTCGCCAGCGGTGGGCGTCTCGAACCCGGCGAGCATCATCAGGCTGGTGGTTTTGCCGGAGCCGGACGGCCCGAGCAGGGTGAGGAATTCGCCTTTGCAAATATCCAGGTTGAGGTCTTTGACGATCAGGGCTTCGCCGTCGTAGCTCTTTTGCACACCGCGAAAGCTGACCAGAACATCACTCGCCCCAGCGCTTGAATCGACGTTGCTCATTGCCCACACCTTTGTTTGATCCACCGTAGGGATCAAACATAGATGAGCCTGAAGGCCGCGCAAATCGGGGCGTGAGAGAGAATGACCTAGGTGGGGTGGAAGGTTTCGGGTAGGGATTGCCCTACAGGGATGGCGGGGATAGGTATGTGGCCCGGAAGTTATTTATGGCTTGGTCTGGCGTCTTCGCGAGCAAGCTCACTCCTACAGGGGATCGCAATAACCTGTAGGAGTGAGCTTGCTCGCGATTGCGTTTTACGAAGTACCACAGGAAGTCGTTTTTAGACACGCATTCAAACCAACTTGTGCTCCATCGCATACTTCACCAGCTCGGCCAGCGAATTGATTTTCAGCTTCTGCATCAGGCGCGCCTTGTGGGTGCTGATGGTCTTGCTGCTCAGCGCCAGTTGCTGGGCGATGTCGTTGACGTTCGCGCCCTGGGCCAGGCGCTCGAACACCGAGAACTCGCGCTCGGACAACAATGAGTGCAACGGCCGGCTGTCCGTCAGACCGACCTCAAACACCATGCGATCGGCCAGGTCCGGGTCGATATAACGCCCGCCCGCAGCCACCCGCCGGATCGCCGTCAGCAGCAACGCAGGGTCGCTGTCCTTGGTCGCGTAGCCGGCGGCGCCGACCTTCAAGGCCCGCGCGGCCATTTGCGCTTCATCGTGCATCGACAGCACCAGAATCGCGGGCGGATTGTTCAGCGCGCGAATTCTCGGGATCGCCTCCAGGCCATTGACGCCCGGCATGGAAATATCCAGCAGCACGACCTCGCACGGGATGTGGCGCAAAGCCTCCAGCAACTGCTCGCCATTGCTGGCCTCTCCGACCACTTGCAGATCCTTCGCCAGGCCGATCAGCTGTTTGATGCCCTCGCGGACAATCGTGTGGTCTTCGGCAACCAATACGCGAATCAATGCACGTGCTCCTCAGCGACCGGATCCAGCGGAATGTGGATGCGCAAGGTTGTGCCTTCTCCGGGCAAGGTGTCCAGATGCAATTGCCCGCCCATGATCAGAACCCGCTCACGCATGCCCACCAGGCCGAACGACGCCGGACGTTCTGCGTGCTGATCGAAACCCTTGCCGTCGTCGGCGATGCGCATGCACAGCACGCCATCGCTCAGCGTCAGGCTCAGCTCGACCGTATGCGCTTCGGCATGGCGCATGACGTTGGTCAGCGACTCCTGAAGAATGCGAAACAGCCCGATGGCCGTTGCGTCCGGCAGGCTGGGCAAGTTGTCCGGCACCTGCACCAGGCACGGAATCTGGGTGCGTGCTTCGAAGCGCCGGGCCTGCCATTCAATGGCCGACGCAATGCCTGCATCGAGAATCGGTGGCCGCAGCGCGGTCGCCACGTCTCGCACCAACTGGAACAACTGCGCAATCAGGCGCTTCATGCTGTTCAACCGATCACGCAGGCCAGGGTCGAGATCGGCGTAGGCCAGTTCACACATGGACGTTTCCAGCTTGAGCACGGTCAGCATCTGACCCAGCTCGTCGTGAACTTCCCGGGCAATGCGGGCCTTTTCTTCTTCGCGCACGGTTTCCAGGTGCGCCGACAGCTCGCGCAACTGCTCGGCCAGCACCTGCAAGCGCGCCTCGCTCTCCTGCAGCGCGGCGAGGGACCGCCGCCGTTCGGTCACGTCGGTGATGAACACCACCAGGTACTCGGCGTCGCGAAAACGCAGGAAGCTCAGCGACACATCGGCAGGCAGGATGCTGCCATCGGCGCGCACGCAATTGCTTTCGTAGTTCTGCGGCCCTTCCTCGCTGGAGCGCGCGGTTTTCCACAGATTGAGCCAGCGATCCATGTTCAGCCCCGGCTCGAAATCAATCAGCGGCCGGTCCACCACTCCACCCGGCGCATAACCCAACATGGTTTCGGCGGCCTGATTGGCGTAGCGCACGTGGCTGTCCCAATTGACCCAGAGAATGCCGACGGTGCTCTGATCGATGGAGAACTGCGCCAGCCGCAATGCCTCCTCCCCTGCCAGACGCCTGGCGATGTCATCCCGGGCGGCGAGTAATTGTTTCTCCAGTTGCTGCTGTTGTTTGCGCTGCCAGTAAACAATCGCCGCGCTGGCGAGGAGCAGGACCAACAGCAGCAGCGCGATGTTCTTCCACAGCCCCGGCGATTCACTGATCTGCGGGTATTTGGGTTGAAGCCACTGCGTATGCAGTTGTTCGAGATCCCGGGCCGGAACGGCGCTCAATGCCTGGCTGATAATCTCGGCGAGCTGCGGCGTGTCACGTCGGGAGGCCACGCGCAGCAGCTGCGGGAAGCCAATGTCGCCAACCACGGCGAGCCCGGCAAACTCGGCTTCGCGGGACAGACGGCTGAGTTGCGCCTCATCGATCACGGCGTATCGCGCCTGCTGACTGAGCAAGAGCTGCAACGCCTGACGCTCCAGCGGCACGCCTTGCAGATTGAGGTGGGTGTAATTGCTGCGCAGGTAGTCAGCGGTGGCGCTGGGCATGCGCACAGCGACGCGCACCTGGCCGTCGAGCTTCTCCAGATCCACCGCGCCGGCGCCGTCACGTTCGCCAACGATCAGTTGCGGAACGCGCATGTACGGATCGGAATACAGCCACAGGCGCAAGCCGGCGGGCGTCTGGGTCAGGCCCGGCGCGAAGTCGATCTGGCCGTCGGCCAAGGCTTTTTCGAGCTCGCCCTGATCGGCATAACTGCGCCACAGCAGCTCCACCTGAAGGGTCTTCGCCATGAGATTAATGAGGTCGACGTTCGCGCCGGACAACTGCTGCGCACGACGATCGAGCTGGGCGTAAGGCGTTTGAAGGACGAGCCCCACGCGCAACTGCCCGCGCTGAGTCAACCAGTCACGCTGCTCGCGGCTCAAGGGGTCGGCCTGCGTGGGCGAGGCGACGGCGTAGTGCGACATTGGCAACACGATCAGCATCAGGCCGATCAAGAGCGCGCGGGTATCGCCGATAACCCGAAGGCACAGCGCACGGATTCTCAAACTGTCGTCTCCATTTCCCTGAATCCCATGCCGATCATGCTCTGTGTCTGTCGCTCGCTGAGACGCGGCGATTGCCTGGCCTGACAAACCGCCGTCAACCCATTAGTCTGCCGGAATTGTTTCTGGCCTTTGGAATATTCGATGTCCTACACCCTTCGCGCACTCTTTCCTGCGCTGTGCCTGACGCTGATACTACCTTGCTCGTCGCTCGTCATGGCTGCGGATCCGGCGCCGGACAAAGACGCCAAGCCTGCTGAAGCGCCAGTCGAGCGAGCGGCATTGCCGTCGCGCACTGAAGAAGACACCCTGGCGCTGGAGCGTCAGGTGCCACAAGCCGAGCAACAGCAGTTGCAGGCGGGCGACGAGACGTTTCTGGCGTTGTGGAAACCGGCGAATGTCGACGAGCCCAAAGGCGCGGTGATCATCGTGCCGGGGGCCGATGAGTCAGCAGACTGGCCGACTGCGGTGGCACCGTTGCGCCGCAAGTTGCCGGACGTCGGGTGGTCCAGCCTCAGTCTGAGCATGCCGGACGCTCACAATGACGGCGTATTCGCGCGCGCTGCGGATGCTCCGGCTGCGGCCTCTACGGGTGATAAACCCAAGGACGCGCCGGTCAAGGCACCGGATCCTGCAGCCACTGCTGAAGCGGAGGCCGCAGCGGCCGCCGAACAGGCAGCTGCCCAAGCCGAGATGGCCAAGGCCAGCGCCGAGAAAATCTTTACCCGGATCGACAGCGCCGTGACCTTCGCCCAGCAGAACAAAGCCCGGAGCATCGTCCTCCTCGGCCATGGCAGCGGCGCTTATTGGGCGGCGCGTTACATGAGCGAGCGGCCCTCGCCAGCCGTTCAACGCCTGGTCATGGTCACGGCCGTGGACACCGGCAAGGAAACGCCGTCGCTGATGGCGCTGCTGCCCACGCTGAAAGTCCCGACGGCCGACTTCGTCAACAAGGACCGTTCGGTGCCGCGTCAGCAGGCACAAGACCGCCTGGATGCCAGCAAACGAAACAAGAACGCCAGGTTCACCCAAGTGGCGTTGAGCGCCATTCCCGGCAATCCCGCGATGGAGCAAGATCAATTGTTTCGTCGCGTTCGGGGTTGGCTGGAGGGTGACGCCGCAAAGTAACCATTACCGCCTTCGACGCTGCCCGTGCTGTGGGCAGCATCCAGACCCAGAGCCTCAGCGAAATCCGCGCCGATCGCGAATGACCGCGTAGGCATGGTGCAGCTCGCGGGTTTTCTCGGTGGCATCACGAACCTGTATCTGATTGGCGCCACTGCCAGCGATCTTGTCCGGGTGATGGCGACTGAGCAATCGACGGTAGGCGCGCTTGATCTGCGCTGGTTCCGCATCCGCTTTCACGCCCAGCAAACGCAGCGCGTCCTGAAACTCGCCGCCACTGCTGGCGGGAGCACCCCGCGAACGCTGCTCGTCTTCGGTCGATGACAAGCCTTCGACTTTGCCCGCCGGCCAGCCCAGCCATTTGCCCCACTGCACAATCAATTCGCGCTCAGTGCGCGACGCCCTGCCATCCGCCCACGCCATGCGCCAACAGGCACGCAACAAACCCTCCGCCGCATGGGGCTGGCTTTTCAGGCGCGTGAGGTGAACGCGCAAATTGTCGCGCCCGTCCTTGCCCCGATTGAACGCCTGAATCGCCCGACGCTGCGCCGCCTCGCTGAGGTCCAGTCGGCGCATTTCCACGCGCGCCTGCTGAATGTGCCCGTCGACCACACGGCCATCGCTCTTCGCCAGACGCCCCAGCAGAATGAAAATAAGCTCGTCGTCGCGCGGCACGGTGCGGCCATTGGCACGCTCGCGCATCTCCGCCCAGCTCCGGAAATGCAGCCGCCGATCAAGCGCCTGCCCCAGAAGCGCGCCGAGCATGGCGCCGGGAATACTGGCAATCAGATACCCGACGCCACCGCCGACCACCGTGAATGGCCACAGCATCTAGGGCTTCACCGCAAGCAACTGCTCGACTTCGGCCAGTCGTTCATGGGTACCGACATCCACCCAGCGGCCGGCAAAACGTTCGCCCGTCACCAGGCCTTTCGCCATGGCGTCACGCAACAGAGGCGCCAGCTTGAACGCGCCTTCGGTGCAGCCCGCGAAAAGTTGCGGATGCAGCACCGCGATACCGCTGTAGGTCAGGCGCGGCTGATCAGCATCTTTGTTAACTTGCCCGTCGACCAGCGCAAAATCCCCGCCGGGGTGATGCGGCGGGTTGTCCACCAGCACCAGATGGGCGAGCCCCTTGAGCGGCTTCATCAACACGCTGAAATCGAAATCGACCCAGATGTCTCCGTTGACCACCAGAAACGGCTCGTCGCCCAGAAGCGGCAGCGCACGAAAGATCCCGCCCCCCGTCTCCAGCGGTTCGCCCTCAGGGGAGTAGGAGATATTCAGACCCCACTGGTGACCGTCGCCCACATGATCTTCGATCTGCTGGCCCAACCACGCGTGGTTGATCACAACGCTCTCGAATCCGGCCGATTTGATTGCGCGCAGGTGATATTCAATCAGTGGAACACCGCCGGCTCGCACCAGCGGTTTGGGCGTGTGCAGGGTCAACGGGCGCAGGCGCTCGCCTTTACCCGCCGCCAGAATCATCGCTTTCATGCGGCCCTCATCAAGACAATCTTCACGTGCAGTCCCTCTTCAATTGCAGTCCATTCCGTTACACAACAGATGCTGGTTTTGCCTGTGTCGGTTTTGTATGGCCAAGGCTGGTCAGCAGATTACTCAGTTCAACCAGCTCCGGGCGTCGCGCCAACACCGCTTCTATATAAGAGAAGAAGCGCGGCACATCGGCGACGTAGCGTGGCTTGCCATCACGATGGCAGATGCGGGCGAAAATACCGATCACCTTCAAATGCCGCTGCACGCCCATCAAATCACTGGCACGCCGGAATTCATCGAATTCGCGCTGCACCGGGATGCCCGCCGTCGCAGCCTTGTTCCAGTACAGCTCGAGCCATGCCGCTACACGCTCCTCCGGCCAACTCAGGAAAGCATCCTTGAACAGGCAGGTGATGTCGTAGGTGACCGGGCCGTACACCGCGTCCTGAAAATCCAGCACGCCAGGGTTCGGTTCGCTGAGCATCAGGTTGCGCGGCATGTAATCGCGGTGCACCAGCACCTTCGGCTGGGCCAGCGCGCTTTCGATCAGCAGATCGCTGACTGCCTGCCAACTGGCCTGCTGGGCCTGGTCAAACTCCACGCCCAGATGACGCTTCACATACCACTCGGGAAACAGCTCCAGCTCGCGGCGCAGCAGTGCCACGTCGTAACTCGGCAACGGCGCGTCCATCGGCAGTTGCTGGTAGGCGAGCAGTGCGTCGATTGCGTCTATGAACAGCTGATCGGCGTTTGCCTCGTCGATGACATCCAGGTAGGTCTGACGACCCAGGTCATTCAACAAAAGAAAGCCCTGATTCAGGTCTTCGGCATAAATTTTCGGAACATTAATGCCCGACCCGCTCAATAAATGAGCGATATCCACGAAGGGTTTGCAGTTTTCCTGGGGCGGCGGCGCGTCCATGACAATAAAAGTTCGGCCCTCCCCCTCCCAGCGAAAGTAGCGACGGAAACTGGCGTCGCTACTGGCGGCAGTCAACGTGGCCGGGGGAATCGGGCCCCAGCCCTGGGCCTCAAATAAACGCGGAAGCTGCTCATCGAGCCAAACTTTCAGGTGTTGCAGGCGTACATCTTGATCTGGCATTGCAAGGGTCTCCGACGGCGCTAGCCGTCAAGCGGGTCATGCTTTATTATCCGACATCTTTTTCAGCCCATCGAGAGGCGTGCGGCCCCCCCGCGGGCAGATGGCGCGCAGGAAGCCCGGACTAATAAGATGGCATTGAAATCCCCCGCGTTTCGTAAAAAATTTCCGTTGCTCGTAACCGGCAGTTTGCTGGCGATGCAACCCCTGGCCGTCCCGTACGTGGTTGCCGCCGAACAGTATGACTGCTCGGTGTCTGCAACAGGTGCATGGGATTGCTCTCCGAAAACCAACGCAGCCCAGTTGCCTCCGCGCCCCGTGCACGACGCCAACAGTGTTTCGTCCAACAGCAGCACGGCAGATGGCGCTCAGACGACCACCACCTCCGATGGCGAAGTCGTGCCCAAAACGATGCTGGTCACCGAGGCCAAGGGCCGTGGCCTGAAATCGCGCAGCGCCGATTACAGCCACCTTGACTGGGTTCCGCGCGAGAAGCTGACCGCAGCCCAACTGGCCGAGACCGGTCCGTATTGCTCGGGCGCCTACATCGAACCCATCCGTCCGGGCATGGACGACAAGACGCCGAAGAGCGACGCACCGACCTTCATCGGCGCCAAGGCTTCGCGTTATCAGCAGGAAGAGCAGGTTGCGACTCTGGCCGGTGATGTTGTCCTGCGTCAGGGCAGCATGCAGGTCGAGGCTGACGAAGCCAGCCTGCATCAGGCCGAGAACCGTGGCGAGCTGAACGGCGATGTCCGTCTGCGCGACAACGGCGCCCTGATCGTCGGTGATCACGCTGAAGTCCAGCTCGACACCGGCGAAGCCAAAGTCGACAACGCCGAATACGTGCTGCACAAAAACAACGTTCGCGGTAACGCCCTGTACGCTCGTCGTGCCGAGAACGCGATCATCCGCTTGAAGGACGGCACGTACACCACGTGCGAACCGAACAGCAACGCGTGGACCGTTAAGGGCAACAACATCACCCTGAATCCGGCCACCGGTTTCGGTACTGCCACCAACGCCACACTGCGCGTTCATGACATTCCGATCCTTTACACGCCTTACATTTATTTCCCGATCGACGACCGTCGCCAGTCCGGCTTCCTGCCACCGACCATCGGCACGGACAGCGACACCGGCTTCTCGTTGCTCACTCCGTACTACTTCAACCTGGCGCCGAACTACGACGCCACGTTGTACCCGACCTACATGGCCAAGCGCGGCATGTTGCTGGAAGGCGAGTTCCGTTACCTGACCAAGAGCAGTGAAGGTCAGTTCGGTGCGGCTTACCTGAACGACGACAACGACGATCGCAAAAATCAGTCGGACTACAAAGACACCCGCTGGTTGATCAACTGGCAGGATCGAAGTGGTCTGGATTCGCGTCTGACCAGCAAGATCGACTACACCAAAGTCAGCGATCCTTACTACTTCAAGGACCTGAAAAGCGGTCAGGAAGGCGTCAGCACCCACGACTACCTGAACCAGCAGGGCGCGGTCTACTATCGTGGTGATAACTACACCGCGACGCTGAACGCTCAGCAGTATCAGCTGACCACCGTGACCCAGATCACGCCTTATGGCCGCCTGCCTCAGCTCACGCTGAATGGTTCGCTGCCGTTCCAGCCTGCAGGCTTCAAGTTCGATTACGAGACTGAGCTGGTTCGCTTTGATCGTGATTTGAGAACCGGTGGCTACACCAACGAAGACGACGTGACCTCGCCGCGTCTGGACACCAACGTCCGGGGGCTTGCTCGTGCGAACGGCGATCGTCTGAACTTGGCGCCGTCCATCAGCCTGCCGCTGACTGCCAGCTACGGTTTTGTAACGCCCAAGCTCAAGTACGTTTACACCCAGTACGATCTGGACCTGGACTCGCAGGGCAAGAGCACGTTGCTGGCGGATGAGACTTATCACAGCAGCGAAAACCGCAGCGTGCCAATTTTCAGCGTCGACAGCGGCCTGTATTTCGATCGCAACACCAACTGGTTCGGGAAAAACTACCGCCAGACGCTGGAGCCTCGTGCGTACTACCTCTACGTGCCAGAGAAAGATCAAACCGATATCCCGATTTTCGACTCGGGTGAAACCACGTTCAACTACGCCTCGCTGTTCCGCGACAACCGCTTCGTCGGCTCCGACCGTATCGGTGACGAGAACAAGCTGTCGCTGGGCGTAACCAACCGCTGGATCGAAGACAACGGTTTCGAGCGTCAGCGTGTCAGCATTGGTCAGGCGGTGTATTTCGCCGACCGTAAGGTGCAACTGCCAGGCATTGCCTACGAAGACCGCAAGGACGCCCAGTCCGACGTGTCGCCTTACGCACTGGAATACGAATATCGCTTCAACCGCGACTGGCGGGCGACGTCGGACTTCAACTGGGACCCGGACAGCCGCAGCACTCGCTCCGGCAGCGCAATGGTTCACTACCAGCCTGAAGACGAGCCGGGCAAGATCATCAACGCCGGCTACCGCTATCGCAACGACCAGGTTCGTTACGACCAGACTACAGGTCGCTGGAGCGTAGGTGGGGGTGACTACACCTATCCGGATGGCACCGTCATCAAGGACTACTACAAGATTCAGCAACATGACTTCTCGGTCATCTGGCCTGTGGTTCCGCAGTGGAGCGCCATCGCTCGCTGGCAGTACGACTACAACCGTGACCGTACCCTCGAAGCCTTTGGTGGTTTTGAATATGACAACTGCTGCTGGAAGCTGCGTCTGATCAACCGGTACTGGGTCGACTATGACGAGTCCACCCAAGAGATACCGCAGAACGAAAAAGGCGACCGCGGCGTCTTCCTACAAATCGTGTTGAAGGGACTTGGCGGCGTCGTTGGCCAAAAAGTTGAAAGCTTCCTCGACAAAGGCATCCAAGGTTATCGTGAACGTGAAGACCAAGCTTTCTGATTGTCTGCGCCCGCTGATGCTGGGCGCGCTGCTTATCGGTACTGTTGCGCACGCTGAAGTGCGCACCATCGACAAGGTAGTTGCCATCGTCGACAACGACGTGGTCATGCAAAGCCAGCTCGACCAGCGCACCCGTGAGGTTCAGCAAACCATCGCCAAGCGCGGGCAGGGTGTTCCGCCTGCCAGCGCGCTGGAGTCTCAGGTTCTGGATCGTCTGATCCTGGAAAACCTGCAGATCCAGATCGGCGAACGCTCCGGCATTCGCATCAGCGATGAAGAACTGAATCAGGCGGTTGCGACCATCGCTCAACGCAACAACATGAGCGTTGACCAGTTCAAGGCTGCGCTGACCCACGACGGGCTGTCCTACACCAGCGCACGTGAGCAGATCCGCCGGGAAATGATCATCAGCCGTGTGCGTCAGCGCCGGGTTGCCGAACGTATTCAGGTCTCGGAGCAGGAAGTGAAGAACTTCCTCGCTTCCGACCTGGGCAAGGCTCAGTTCTCCGAAGAATTCCACTTGGCCAACATCTTGATCCCGACGCCGGACAGCGCGACGTCGGATCAAATTCAGGCCGCTGCAGCCAAAGCCAAGGACCTCTACGGCAAGCTGCAACAGGGTGCGAACTTCGAGCAGATGGCGATCGCGTCCTCGGCCAGTGAAAGTGCTCTGGACGGTGGTGACATGGGCTGGCGTAAAGCCGCTCAGTTGCCGCCTCCGTTTGGTGACATGCTGTCGTCGATGCGTCCGGGTGAGGTCACCCCTCCTGCGCGTACACCGGGCGGCTTCATCATTCTCAAGCTGCTGGAAAAACGCGGCGGCGAGACTCAGACCCAGATGCGCGACGAAGTCCACGTTCGTCACATCCTGATCAAGCCAAGCGAAATCCGTAGCCCAGCCGAGACCAAGCTGCTGGCGCAACGGATCTACGACCGGATCCAGAATGGCGAAGACTTCGGCGAACTGGCGAAGAGCTTTTCCGAAGACCCGGGTTCGGCGCTTAACGGCGGCGACATGAACTGGGTTGACCCGCGTTCGCTGGTTCCGGAGTTCCGCGACGTCATGAACGAGACACCTCAGGGTGTCGTGTCCAAGCCGTTCGAGACTCAATTCGGCTGGCATGTTCTGGAAGTCCTCGGCCGTCGCTCGACTGACAGCACCAGTCAGGCCCGTGAGCAACAGGCGATGACTGTGCTGCGTAACCGCAAGTACGACGAAGAGCTGCAAACCTGGCTGCGTCAGATCCGTGATGAAGCCTACGTCGAGATCAAGCTCCCCGGAGCTGATCAGGCGGCCAAGTGAAACCCCAGCGTTTCGCCCTGACACCCGGCGAGCCGGCCGGCATCGGTCCCGACCTTTGCCTGCTGCTCGCCGCGCAGTCCCAGCCCCATCCCCTGATTGCCATTACCAGCTGCGACCTGCTCACCGAGCGGGCCGCCCGGCTGGGTGTGGCTGTCAGCTTGATCCCCGTCACACCCGCCGCCTGGCCTGACGTCCCGGCCCCCGCTGGCAGTCTGTATGTCTGGGACACCCCCGTTCAGGCGCCGGTCGTTGCCGGCCAGCTCGACAAAGCCAACGGCGGCTTCGTGCTCGAAACCCTGACCCGCGCCGGCCAGGGCTGCCTGGACGGCCACTTCGCCGGCATGATCACAGCGCCGGTGCACAAGGGCGTGATCAACGACAGTGGCATCGCGTTCTCCGGGCACACTGAATTTCTTGCGGAGCTGACCCACACCGAACAGGTGGTGATGATGCTGGCAACCGGTGATCTGCGGGTGGCGCTGGTGACCACTCACCTGCCCCTGCGTGACGTCGCCGACGCGATCACCGCTGAACGGCTGGAGCGCGTGACGCGCATCCTGCACGCGGATCTGGTCAACAAATTCGGTATCGCCCGCCCGCGGATTCTGGTCTGTGGCCTGAACCCCCATGCCGGCGAGAGCGGTCACCTGGGCCGCGAAGAAATCGACATCATTGAACCTACTCTGGCGCGTCTGCGCAGCGAGGGCCTGGATTTACATGGCCCGCTGCCTGCCGACACGCTCTTCACCCCCAAATATCTGGAGCACTGCGACGCAGTGCTGGCGATGTACCACGACCAGGGCCTGCCCGTGCTGAAGTACAAAGGCTTCGGCGCCGCCGTCAACATCACGCTGGGCCTGCCGATCATTCGCACCTCCGTCGATCACGGCACGGCGCTGGATCTGGCGGGCACCGGCAAGATTGACACCGGCAGCCTCAGGCTCGCTCTGGAAACCGCCTATCAGATGGCCGAGACCCATTCATGAACGAGCAATTCCAACACAAGGCGCGCAAGCGTTTTGGCCAGAACTTCCTGCACGATGCCGGTGTGATCGACAAGATCCTGCGCTCCATTCGGGCCAAGACCGAGGACCGCATGCTGGAAATCGGCCCGGGACAAGGCGCCCTGACCGAGGGCCTGCTGAACAGCGGCGCACAATTGGACGTCGTCGAGCTCGACAAAGACCTCGTGCCGATTCTCATGCATCAGTTCGGCAGCAAGCCGAATTTCAGTCTGCATCAGGGTGACGCACTGAAGTTCGACTTCACCAGCCTGAACGCCGCACCCAACAGCCTCCGTGTCGTTGGCAACCTGCCGTACAACATCTCCACGCCGCTGATTTTTCATCTGCTGCAGAACGCATACCTGATCCGCGACATGCACTTCATGCTGCAGAAAGAAGTGGTTGAGCGTCTGGCGGCAGGTCCTGGCGGCGGTGATTGGGGACGGCTGTCGATCATGGTTCAGTACCACTGCCGCGTGGAGCATCTGTTCAACGTCGGTCCCGGCGCGTTCAATCCGCCGCCTAAAGTCGATTCGGCCATCGTTCGTCTGGTGCCCCACGAAACCCTGCCGCACCCGGCCAAGGATCACCGCGTGCTTGAGCGCGTCGTCCGCGAGGCCTTCAACCAGCGCCGCAAGACCCTGCGCAATACGCTGAAAGCCCTGCTGACCAGCGAAGAAATCACCGAAGCCGGCGTCGATGGCAGCCTGCGTCCGGAGCAGCTGGATCTGGCGGCGTTTGTGCGACTGGCCGACAAGCTCAGCGAAAAGCCAGTCGCCGCCTGACCTTCTCGGGACATGTCCGGTCAAAGCCTCATCGGTCTTTATCCGTGACATGTCCTAGACTGATTTCCAACCGGACGACTTCCGGCTATTTCCGCTTTCGCTTCTAAGGCCTCTTGCATGTCTGATTCTCGTTACCAGGTCGACGTCAGCGTCGAGACCCGATTCCTAGCCGAACAGTCTCAGCCTGAGCAAAACCGCTTCGCCTTCGCCTACACCATCACCGTGCAGAACAACGGCGAGTTGCCAGCCAAGTTGCTGTCACGCCATTGGGTGATTACCGACGGCGACGGTCAGGTTGAAGAAGTGCGCGGCGACGGCGTTGTGGGACAGCAGCCGCTGATCCAGCCGGGACAAAGCCACACCTACACCAGCGGCACCGTGATGACCACCAAGGTGGGCAACATGCAGGGCACTTATCAAATGCTCGCCGAAGACGGCAAGCGCTTCGATGCTGTCATCGCTCCGTTCCGTCTGGCCGTCCCGGGGGCGCTTCACTGATGGCGGTCTACGCAGTCGGCGACCTGCAAGGCTGCCTTGAACCGCTGAAGTGCCTGCTCGAACGCGTTGCATTCGAGCCCGGCAAAGACACGCTCTGGCTGGTCGGCGACCTCGTCAACCGAGGTCCACAGTCACTGGAAACCCTGCGCTATCTCTACGCCATGCGCGACTCGATCGTCTGCGTGCTGGGCAATCACGACCTGCACCTGCTGGCGGCCGGCCGCAATATCGAGCGCTTGAAGAAAGGCGACACGCTGCGGGAGATTCTGGAAGCGCCAGACGCCGTCGTGCTGCTCGACTGGTTGCGCCAACAGAAGCTGATGCATTACGACGACGAACGCGACATCGCACTGGTGCACGCAGGGATTCCGCCGCAATGGACGCTGAAGAAAGCTCTGCGCTGCGCCGAAGAGGTGGAACAGGCATTGCGCGATGACAATCGCTTCGAGCCTTTTCTCGACGGCATGTACGGCAACGAGCCTGCCAAGTGGGACAAAGACCTCCAGGGCGTCACCCGGCTGCGGGTGATCACAAACTACTTCACGCGCATGCGTTTTTGCACCAGCGATGGCAAGCTCGACCTCAAGAGCAAAGAAGGCCTCGACAGTGCGCCGGCGGGTTACGCGCCGTGGTTCAAGCACAAGGAGCGCAAGACCAAAGGCGTCGGTATCATTTTTGGTCACTGGGCCGCACTTGAAGGCCGATGTGACGAGCCCGGGGTGTATGCGCTGGACACGGGTTGTGTCTGGGGCGGCGCCATGACGCTGCTCAACGTCGACACTCGCGCGCTGATCCGTTGCGACTGCGACGAGCGCGGCGACGCAAAGGTACCCGCCCCTGCGCTAACCCCCCTCAGCGAGCCAATTCCGCTGCAGCAGTAAAGATCTCACTACGTTCTCGACCGTTCGAGGACCCGACGGCCCAGGAGCCCGAGCCATGACTGACTTCAAACGCATTTCACCCGAACAAGTCCATGCCCTGCGCGAACAAGGCGCGGTACTGGTGGACGTACGTGACGCGCAGACCTACGCGTCCCAGCACATTCCGGATTCCCATCATCTCGATAATCACTCCATCGCCGACTTCATCCGTCAGGCCGATCTGGATAAACCGTTGGTCGTCCTCTGCTATCACGGCAACTCCAGTCAGAGCGCAGCGGCCTATCTTGTAGGTCAGGGCTTCTCCGAGGTCTACAGCATGGATGGCGGTTTCGAGTTGTGGAAAACCCAATTCCCTGCTGAAACCACGCAAGGCTGATCGAAAAATATTTTTGCTGGCCGCTATCCCGCGTCCTACGCGGGCTCGCGCCCTCATCTGACGAACGGGTATGCCCTGTTCATCTCCATCGCTTCTTTCTGTGCCCGAATCCGAACTACTCTTAGCCTCAGGCCATCCGAATCAGGGGAGAGCCGGTACACCGGCGCGTGGGTCATCGGTAGCTACTTTTATGGTGTTTGGGGGGTAATGGCAGCCGCGTGATCGGCTTCCATCCAGCATCAACTGACGATCCGCCGCCGGCTCCACGTATCGAGCGAGGTGACGTCATGAGTATTTTTAGCCACTTCCAACAACGCTTTGAATCGACACGGCAGGAAGAGCTCTCGCTACAGGAGTATCTCGAGCTCTGCAAAACCGATCGCAGCGCATACGCTTCCGCCGCAGAACGTCTGCTGATGGCCATCGGTGAGCCTGAGTTGTTCGACACGTCGACTAATTCCAGGCTGTCCAGAATCTTCTCCAACAAGGTCATTCGGCGCTATCCGGCGTTCGAGGATTTCCATGGCATGGAGGACTGCATCGAGCAAATCGTCTCGTACTTCCGCCACGCCGCCCAAGGCCTGGAAGAGAAGAAACAGATCCTTTACCTGCTCGGCCCGGTAGGCGGCGGCAAGTCGTCCCTGGCTGAAAAACTCAAAACGCTGGTCGAAAAAGTACCGTTCTACGCCATCAAAGGGTCCCCGGTTTTCGAATCCCCTTTGGGCCTGTTCAAACCCACCGAAGACGGGACGATCCTCGAAGAGGACTACGGCATCCCGCGCCGGTACCTGAACACCATCATGTCGCCATGGGCGACCAAACGACTGGCCGAATTCGGCGGCGACATCAGTCAGTTCAAAGTGGTGAAACTCTACCCTTCCATTCTCAACCAGATCGCCGTCGCCAAAACCGAGCCCGGTGACGAGAACAACCAGGACATCTCGGCGCTGGTGGGTAAGGTCGATATCCGCAAGCTCGAGGAATACCCACAGAACGACGCCGACGCTTACAGCTATTCGGGCGCGCTGTGCCGGGCCAACCAGGGCCTGATGGAATTCGTGGAAATGTTCAAGGCGCCGATCAAGGTGCTTCACCCATTGCTGACCGCCACCCAGGAAGGTAACTACAACAGTACCGAAGGCCTGGGCGCGATTCCGTTCACCGGTATTTTGCTGGCCCACTCCAACGAATCGGAATGGCACAGCTTCCGCAACAACAAGAACAACGAAGCCTTCATCGACCGGATTTACATCGTGAAGGTGCCGTACTGCCTGCGGGTCAGTGACGAGATCAAGATTTACGACAAGCTGCTGTTCAACAGCTCGCTGGCCAAAGCCCACTGCGCGCCGGACACGCTGAAAATGCTCGCGCAGTTCACCGTGCTGTCGCGGCTTAAAGAGCCGGACAACTCCAACATCTATTCCAAGATGAGGGTCTACGACGGCGAGAACCTCAAGGACACCGATCCAAAAGCCAAGTCGATTCAGGAATACCGCGACAGCGCCGGTGTCGACGAAGGCATGAACGGACTCTCGACCCGGTTCGCGTTCAAGATCTTGTCGAAGGTTTTCAACTTCGACCCCCATGAGATCGCCGCCAACCCGGTCCATTTGCTGTACGTGCTGGAGCAACAGATCGAGCAGGAGCAGTTCCAGGCCGAAACCCGCGAGCGGTATCTGCGCTTCATCAAGGAATACCTGGCGCCGCGCTACATCGAGTTCATCGGCAAGGAAATCCAGACTGCGTACCTCGAGTCCTACAGCGAGTACGGCCAAAACATTTTTGACCGCTACGTGCTGTACGCGGACTTCTGGATTCAGGATCAGGAATACCGTGATCCGGAGACCGGCGAGATCCTTAATCGCGTGGCGTTGAACGAGGAACTGGAGAAGATCGAAAAACCGGCTGGCATCAGTAACCCGAAAGACTTCCGCAACGAGATCGTCAACTTCGTGCTGCGAGCCCGCGCCAACAACAACGGCAAGAACCCGACCTGGCTGAGCTACGAGAAGCTGCGGGTGGTGATCGAGAAGAAAATGTTCTCGAACACCGAAGACCTGCTGCCTGTCATCAGTTTCAACGCCAAAGCCAGCAAAGAGGACCAGCAGAAGCACAACGACTTTGTCACACGAATGGTCGAGCGGGGCTACACCGATAAACAGGTAAGGCTTCTTTCCGAATGGTACCTACGGGTCCGGAAATCGCAGTAAGGCAGCTGCAAGCGTCAAGCCACAGGCTGCAGGAAGAAAGCGCGTCATCTGCTATCCGGATAACCGCCTCTACTCGCAGCTTGCGGCTCACAACTTGAAGCTCCCCGGAGGGGCCTATGAGCTATGTGATCGACCGACGTCTCAATGGGAAGAACAAGAGCACGGTGAATCGGCAGCGCTTTCTTCGCCGTTATCGTGACCACATCAAGAAGGCAGTTGAAGAAGCCGTCAGCCGGCGCTCCATTACCGATATGGAGCACGGCGAACAGATCAGTATTCCGGGGCGGGATATCGACGAACCGGTGTTGCACCATGGTCGCGGCGGCAAGCAAACGGTTGTTCATCCGGGTAACAAGGAGTTCACCACCGGTGAGCACATTGCACGCCCGCAAGGTGGCGGCGGTGGCAAAGGGCCTGGCAAGGCGGGCAACTCCGGCGAGGGCATGGATGAGTTCGTGTTCCAGATCACTCAGGAAGAATTTCTCGAATTCATGTTCGAGGACCTGGAGCTGCCCAATCTGGTCAAGCGCAACCTGAGCGGCACTGACACGTTCAAGACCGTTCGCGCGGGCATCAGTAACGAAGGCAACCCGTCACGCATCAACATCATCCGCACATTGCGCTCGGCACATGCGCGGCGTATCGCGCTGTCCGGCAGCAGCAGGGCCAAGCTGCGCCAAGTGCAGGCTGAGCTGGAACGCCTGAGGATCGAGGAGCCCGACAACTTCGGCGATATCCAGGAACTGGAAATCGAGGCCGCAAAACTTCAAGCGCGCATCCGTCGCGTCCCGTATCTGGACACCTTCGACCTCAAATACAACCTGCTGGTCAAACAGCCGAACCCCAGCTCCAAAGCCGTGATGTTCTGTCTGATGGACGTTTCCGGGTCGATGACCCAGGCCACCAAGGACATCGCCAAGCGCTTTTTCATCCTGCTGTATCTGTTCCTCAAGCGTAACTACGACAAGATCGAAGTCGTCTTCATCCGCCACCACACCAGTGCGCGGGAAGTCGACGAAGAGGAGTTTTTCTATTCACGGGAAACCGGCGGCACCATCGTTTCCAGCGCATTGAAGCTGATGCAGGAAATCATGGCGGAGCGCTACCCCACCAACGAATGGAATATCTACGCAGCCCAGGCCTCGGACGGCGACAACTGGAACGATGACTCGCCCATTTGCCGCGATATCCTGATCAAACAGATCATGCCGTTCGTGCAGTACTACACCTACGTCGAAATTACCCCGCGCGAGCATCAGGCGCTGTGGTTCGAATACGAGCGCATCGGCGAAGCCTTCGCCGACACGTTCGCCCAGCAGCAGCTGGTCTCTGCCGGTGATATCTATCCGGTGTTCCGTGAACTCTTCCAGCGCAGGTTAGTGACATGACCGCTAGAGAGCAGAAGCGCCAACCCCTCTCCACGGGTTCAGAGTGGACGTTCGAACTGATCCAGGCCTACGACCGGGAGATCAGCCGCATTGCCGAACGTTATGCGCTGGATACTTACCCCAACCAGATCGAGGTGATCACCGCCGAGCAGATGATGGACGCCTATGCGTCTGTCGGCATGCCCTTGGGTTATCACCATTGGTCCTACGGCAAGCACTTCCTCAGCACGGAAAAATCCTACTCGCGAGGCCAGATGGGTCTGGCCTACGAGATCGTCATCAACTCCGATCCGTGCATCGCCTATCTGATGGAAGAGAACACCATCTGCATGCAGGCGCTGGTCGTGGCCCACGCCTGCTATGGGCATAACAGCTTCTTCAAGGGCAATTACCTGTTCCGCACCTGGACCGACGCCAGTTCGATCATCGATTACCTCGTCTTCGCCAAGCAGTACATCATGCAGTGCGAAGAGCGCCACGGGATCGATGCGGTCGAGGATCTGCTGGATTCCTGCCACGCGCTGATGAACTACGGCGTCGATCGCTACAAGCGGCCCTATCCGATTTCGGCGGAGGAAGAACGCCGCCGCATGAAGGACCGGGAAGAGCACCTGCAGAAGCAGATCAACGATCTGTGGCGTACGATTCCGAAAAGTGCGAGCAAGAACGACAAAGAGGACTTCTCGCGCTTCCCCGCCGAGCCCCAGGAAAACATCCTTTACTTCATCGAAAAGCACGCCCCATTGCTGGAGCCCTGGCAGCGTGAAGTGGTGCGTATCGTGCGCAAGATCGCCCAGTATTTCTACCCGCAGCGTCAAACCCAAGTGATGAACGAGGGCTGGGCGACGTTCTGGCATTACACGCTGATGAACGATCTGTACGACGAGGGGCTGGTGACTGACGGTTTCATGCTCGAATTCCTGACCTCTCATACCAGTGTCGTCTACCAGCCGGGCTTCGACAGTCCCTACTACAGCGGTATCAATCCCTACACGCTGGGCTTTGCCATGTATCAGGACATCCGGCGGATGTGCGAGCACCCGACCGAGGAAGACCGCCACTGGTTTCCCGATCTGGCCGGCACCGACTGGCTGACCGCGGTGAAGTTTGCGATGAGCAGCTTCAAGGACGAGAGCTTCATCCTGCAGTACCTGTCGCCCAAGGTGATCCGTGACCTGAAGTTGTTCAGCATTCTGGACGATGATCAAAAGGACGATCTTCTCGTGCCCGCCATCCACGATGAAACCGGCTACAAGGTGATTCGTGAAACCCTCGCCGCGCAATACAACCTCGGCAACCGCGAACCCAACGTGCAGATCTACAGCATCGACCGCCGCGGCGACCGTTCCCTGACCCTGCGTCATCAACAGCACGACCGCAAACCCTTGGGCGATTCGACGGATGAGGTGCTGAAACACCTGCATCGGTTGTGGGGTTTTGATATCCATCTGGAAACGCTGCAAGGCGACCAGGTGATGAAAGTCCACCATGTGCCGCCGAGAAGCGAACACGCTGACAGTGAATATCCCCGGCTGGACCTGGCGGTCGTCCACTTATAAACCCTGAGCGTTTCCAGCCTCCGCGATCGCGACTTAAGGTTTATCCTGTCGCCCTCACGGAGGCTTTTTTATGCAGATTTATAAAGTTGGCGGCGCGGTACGCGATCGCCTGCTTGGCAAACCGGTCACTGACATTGACTGGGTAGTAGTGGGTGCGTCGACCGAAGAGATGCTGGTCAAGGGCTACCGCCCGGTGGGAACGGATTTTCCCGTTTTCCTGCATCCGCTGACCGGTGAGGAGTACGCACTGGCCCGCACCGAACGCAAGACCGGCAAAGGCTACGGCGGCTTTATTTTTCACGCCCACCCGGACGTCACGCTGGAGCAAGACCTGATCCGCCGCGACCTGACCATCAATGCCATTGCCGAAGACAAGAATGGACAACTTACTGATCCCTATCACGGTCAGCAGGACCTTGAAGCCCGAGTATTACGTCACGTTTCCCCCGCGTTCGCCGAAGATCCACTGCGCGTCCTGCGCGTGGCCCGATTTGCTGCGCGCTATGCTCCCGACGGTTTCACCATCGCCCCGGAAACCCTCGAACTGATGCGCCAACTGAGCGGTTCGGGTGAACTGGAAGCGCTGACACCGGAGCGCAGCTGGAAGGAAATTTCCCGCGCGCTAATGGAAAGGGAGCCGCAGGTGTTCATCGAAGTCCTGCGCGAATGCGGCGCCCTGAACGTGCTGATGCCAGAAGTCGACGCGCTGTTTGGCGTGCCTCAGCCGGAAGCCCATCACCCTGAAATCGATACCGGTGCGCACGTTCTCAGCGTGTTGCATCAGTCCGCCCTGCACCGCCAGCCACTAAGCGTTCGCTGGGCTTGCTTGCTGCACGACTTGGGCAAGGGCCTCACGCCGCAAGAGGACTGGCCGCGCCATATCGCCCATGAGCACAAGGGACTCAAAGCGATCAAGGCAATGAACCAGCGTTTCAAAGTGCCGAGGGACTGTCAGGAACTGGCGCTGCTGGTGGGCGAATATCACACCCATGGTCATCGCGCGTTGGAGCTGAAGCCTTCGACATTGCTGGATCTGCTGCAGAGCTTTGACGTGTATCGCCGCCCGCAGCGCTTCGAGGAGTTTATCGCTGCCTGCGAAATGGACGCCCGAGGCCGCAAGGGGCTTGAGCAGCGCACGTATCCGCAGGCCGAGTATCTGCGCGGCGCTGCCGAAGCGGCGCGGCAAGTGGCAGTGCAACCGCTGCTGGAGAAGGGTTTTCAGGGCCAGCAACTGGGCGAGGCGCTTAAGCGGGAGCGGCTGGATACTCTGAAGGTATACAAGGCGTCGTATCAGCTTTAAGCCGCTGGCTTGGCTGCGGCTCGGTCGGGCTGCCTGCTACATCGTAACCAGCAGGGTGGCCGGGGTGAGTTGCTCGCCGCGCCATTCAAAGGCAACCGGCCAGAGTTTCTGATCGATGTTCGCATCGGCCCAAAGCTGGGCAAATGACACGCCGGCCTCTGGATGCAGGCGTTGCGGCGCGATCAGTGACAGCGGCCACAGCACGAACGCGTTTTTGAGGATTTCGGCCCGAGGCAGAATCAGGCCGTCGAAGTTGCCGACCTTTTCGCCATACAGCAGGACGTCGATGTCCAGCGGCAGCCCCTTTCGATCAGGGGCATAACGCCCGTTATCGGCTTCGATGAATTTGAGGCGGCGGTCCAGTTCAGTCAGCGGCAGGTCGGTCAGCGCCGACACCACCAGATTGAAAAACGGCCCGCTCTTGATCCCCACCGGATGACTTTCGAACACGGGCGAGCAGGTCATGTCGGTCAGAAAGCCGGCAAGGGCGTCGAGGCCTGCGCACAGATGGCGCTCCCGCTCGATGTTGCTGCCCAGTCCCAGAAAAATCCGTGTCAGCGACATCCGCGCTCGATCTCCACCCCAACGCCCTTCGCCGCAGGCACGGCTCCCGGCTTGGTCAATTTGAGGTGCAGCCAGGGAATGTTGAACTCGCTCATCAGCACTTCGGCGAGTCGCTCGGCAAAGGTCTCGACCAGCTGGAATTGAGAGGCTTCGGCGAACGTCTGAATTCGTGCGGACACACTGGCGTAATCGAGCGCCTTGGTCAGGTCGTCGCCTGCGGCTGCAGGCCGATTGTCCCAGGCAAAACTCAGGTCCAGACGCAGGCACTGGCGAATGCCACGCTCCCAGTCGTACGCGCCGATGACGGTATCGACCTCCAGACCCTCAATGAAAACTCTGTCCAAGCCTGTTTCTCCGCTGCACGACAAGGGCGCGATGCGCCGTTAGAATCAAGGCAACCTCGCCCGGAATGGTTAGCATGTTTTGGTTACTGGCGGTCCTCGCCTACCTGCTCGGCTCGCTGTCCTTTGCCATCCTGATCAGCCGCATAACCGGTCGCCCGGACCCTCGCGCCAGCGGCTCGGGCAACGCCGGCGCCACCAACATGCTGCGCCTGGCCGGCAAGAAACTCGCGGTACTGACCCTGATTGGCGACGTCTGCAAAGGCATGATCCCGGTGCTGATCGCCAGAGGATTGGACCTCGACCCACGCCTGCAAGCCTGGATCGGACTGTGCGCAGTGCTGGGGCATCTGTTCCCGCTGTACTTCCGTTTTCGTGGCGGCAAGGGCGTGGCCACGGCCGCCGGCATGTTGCTGGCCTTGTATCCGCCAGCCGCCCTGCTCGCCATAGGCGCCTGGCTGCTGACGTTCTACCTCACTCGCACCAGCTCGTTGGCGTCCCTGATTGCCACGCCGCTCACCCTTCCGCTGCTTGCCTGGCAGGAACCCCACGCTTTGCTGCCGATGAGCGTATTGACGTTGCTCATCGTCTGGCGCCATCGGGGCAATCTACGCGACCTGTTTGCCGGGCGCGAACGGCATTTCTGACGCTGCCCCCTTTCACATCCCCAATCAGGCGCTCGAACCTATTTGCCCTCAAAGACCGGGCAACTGCTCCATCGGCCAGCGCGCCTGAACCGTAATGCTCAGACTTTCCCTCTGCCCCGCCTGCAAACGCTGGCAGCCGGCAAAGGCGATCATCGCGCCGTTGTCGGTGCAGAACTCAGGACGCGCGTAGTAGACATTGCCACCCAGGCCATCGAGCATCTGCCCAAGCGACAGGCGCAACGCCTTGTTCGCGCTCACGCCCCCGGCAATGACCAGACGTTTGAGCCCGGTCTGCTTCAGCGCGCGTTTGCACTTGATGGTCAAAGTGTCCACCACCGCCTGCTGGAAGGCCAGCGAGATGTCGCAACGGGTTTGCTCGCTGTCGTCCCCGGCGCTTTGGCACTGCTGCCACGTGTTCAGCGAAAAGGTTTTCAAGCCGCTGAAACTGAAATCCAGCCCGGGGCGGTCCGTCATCGGACGCGGAAAGACAAACCGCCCAGCCACACCGGATTGCGCCAGACGGGAAATCTCCGGACCACCGGGGTAGTTCAGCCCCATCATCTTTGCGGTTTTGTCGAAAGCTTCGCCGGCGGCGTCGTCCAGGGTCTCGCCCAGCAGTTCGTAAAGACCAATGCCATCGACGCGAACCAGCTGCGTATGGCCGCCGGAAACCAACAAAGCGACGAACGGAAACTCAGGCGAATTTTCCTCCAGCATCGGCGCCAGCAGATGCCCTTCCATGTGGTGAACACCCAGCGCCGGGATGTCCCACGCAAATGCCAGAGCCTGTGCGCACGAAGCCCCTACCAGCAGGGCCCCGACCAGTCCCGGGCCAGCGGTATAAGCGATGGCATCGATCTCGGTCACGGCGCAGTCCGCCTCGGCCAACACCTGACGAATCAAGGGCAGCATGCGTTTTACGTGGTCACGCGAGGCAAGCTCCGGGACCACGCCACCGTAGACGCGGTGCAGGTCGATCTGGCTGAATAATGCATCGGCAAGCAACCCGCGTTCGCTGTCGTACAGCGCGACACCGGTCTCATCGCAGGAAGTTTCCATTCCCAGTACTAGCATGGGGTACGCCTTGTGGAGGCTGAATTCGAAGGCGCGCATAATAGTCGCCGCTCATGCCTGCGACCAGTGCTTTTCGATCAGAGGCTTTGCATTCCGCGAAGCAAGGGGTTAACATCCGCAACCCTTAAAAACCGACGTACTTAGTGCAAGCGTTGCAGTAAGCGTTGACCCCGGTAATGAATGAAGGTAGCTCTGGATGCCAGCCGTCAAAGTTAAAGAGAACGAACCCTTCGACGTAGCTCTGCGTCGTTTCAAGCGCTCCTGCGAAAAAGCCGGTGTTCTGGCTGAAGTTCGTAGCCGCGAATTTTACGAGAAGCCGACTTCTGAGCGTAAGCGTAAAGCAGCAGCTGCTGTTAAGCGTCACGCCAAGAAAGTACAGCGCGAACAGCGCCGCGCCGTTCGTCTGTATTAATACAGACGTCTGACGCAAGCTTCTGCCTTGCCCGGCCTTCAAAGCCGGGCTGTCGGCAGTTGCAGTTTTAGCCTCAGGCAACACCGATCAAGCAACACAAGACAGAGGCTGTTGACGCCGCAGATGCGACCGAGACAAACCCCGTCGATTTCTTCCAGCCTGACTCAGGCCGCGTTGACCCGTCTACACTGACCAAGCAACCGTCGTTACGGTTTGGATTCGCCACGATCTTTCTGGCGGGGCGCCTGATGATGAGAACGCCATGGCCGGACTGATTCCCCAAGGTTTTATTGACGACCTCCTGAACCGCACCGACATCGTCGATGTTGTCAGCTCACGCGTTCAATTAAAAAAGACCGGCAAGAACTTCAGCGCCTGTTGTCCTTTTCATAAAGAGAAGACACCGTCGTTCAGCGTCAGCCCGGACAAACAGTTCTATTACTGCTTCGGCTGTGGCGCGGGTGGCAATGCCCTCGGCTTCATCATGGACCACGACAACCTGGATTTCCCCCAGGCCGTCGAAGACCTGGCCAAAGCCGCCGGGATGGAAGTCCCACGCGAACAAGGCGTCAAAGGGCAAAAGCCCAGGCAGCCTACCGATTCGCCGCTCTACCCCCTATTAACAGCCGCCGCCGACTACTATCGCGCTGCGCTGAAGAGCCATCCAACGCGAAAATCTGCGGTGGAATACCTGAAAGGCCGTGGCCTGTCAGGCGAGATTGCCCGGGACTTCGGACTCGGCTTCGCCCCTCCTGGCTGGGATAACCTCTACAAACACCTTAGCAGCGACACCCTTCAACAGAAGGCGATGATCGATGCCGGCCTGTTGATCGAAAACGCCGAAACCGGCAAACGCTACGACCGCTTTCGCGACCGGGTGATGTTCCCCATTCGCGACAGTCGCGGCCGTGTTATCGCATTTGGCGGGCGGGTACTGGGCGACGACAAGCCCAAATACCTGAACTCTCCTGAAACCCCGGTGTTTCATAAGGGTCAGGAGTTATACGGTTTATTCGAAGCTCGCAAATTTAACCGTAACCTGGACGAGATTATCGTCGTCGAAGGCTACATGGACGTTATTGCGCTGGCCCAACAAGGCTTGCGCAATGCCGTTGCGACGCTGGGTACGGCGACCAGTGAAGAGCATTTGAAGCGGCTGTTTCGCGTGGTACCGAACGTGTTGTTCTGCTTTGACGGTGACCAGGCTGGCCGAAACGCCGCCTGGCGTGCGCTGGAAGCGACGATTCCCGGTTTGCAAGACGGCCGACGCGCGAGGTTTCTGTTTCTGCCCGAAGGAGAAGATCCCGACACTCTGGTGCGGGCCGAAGGTACCGACGCATTCAAGGCCAGGATCAACCAGCACGCACAGCCGCTGGCCGACTATTTTTTCGAGCAACTGACCAAGGAGGCCGACCCGCGCTCCCTGGAAGGCAAGGCACACATGGTAACGCTGGCCGCGCCACTGATCGAAAAAGTGCCGGGCGCGAATTTGCGTGAGCTGATGCGTCGACGCCTGAAAGAGATCACCGGACTGGACACCGCTGCAGTCAGCCAGTTGATGCAGTCTGCTCCGGCGGAAGCCCAGCCCAGCTACGATCCGGGCTTTGATTACGACGCCGTGCCCGATTACGGCGATTACCAGCAGCACGATTATCAGGCGCAACAGGAATGGACACCGAGCGCGCCGGGCGGTCAGCAGAAGAAATGGGACAAGAAGCCGTGGGACAAAGGCAAGAAATGGGACAAGAACGGCAAGCGTCCTGATTTCGAACCTCGCGGGCCACGCACACCGGCGACGGTTGAGCCGCCGGCGTTGACAGCACTCAGAACGTTGCTGCATCACCCTGAACTGTCAGCGCAGGTCGCCAACGCCAGTACGTTCGCCGATGAAGAGAATGTGTATTCACAGCTTCTGGTGGCCCTGATCGACGCTACACAGAAAAACCCGAAGCTGCGCACGATGCAGTTGATTGCCCGCTGGCATGGCACCGATCAAGGACGATTGCTGCGTCAACTGGCGGAAAAGGAATGGCTGATCTCGGCCGATAACCTTGAACAACAGTTTTTCGACACTATAACTAGCTTGTCTGCCCGCCAACGCGAGCGACATCTGGAGCAATTGATCAGGAAGGAACGGCAGTCAGGCCTGAGCGCGGAAGAAAAAGTTCAGCTGCTCAACCTGTTAAATCGCAAAGTTCCTGCACAAACCCCGACCTCAACTGGCGTGTGAGGTCATAGCTCGGGTATAATCCCCGGCTTGTTTTTTGCCCGCCAAGACCTTCAGTGGATAGGGTGTTATGTCCGGAAAAGCGCAACAGCAGTCTCGTATCAAAGAGTTGATCACCCTGGGTCGTGAGCAGAAGTATCTGACTTACGCAGAGGTCAACGACCACCTGCCTGAGGATATTTCAGATCCAGAGCAGGTGGAAGACATCATCCGCATGATCAACGACATGGGGATCCCCGTACACGAGAGTGCTCCGGATGCGGACGCCCTTATGTTGGCCGACGCCGATACCGACGAGGCAGCCGCTGAAGAAGCCGCTGCTGCGTTGGCTGCGGTGGAGACCGACATCGGTCGCACGACTGACCCAGTGCGCATGTATATGCGCGAAATGGGTACCGTCGAGCTTCTGACACGTGAAGGCGAAATTGAAATCGCCAAGCGTATCGAAGAAGGCATCCGTGAAGTGATGGGCGCCATCGCGCACTTCCCTGGCACGGTTGAGCACATTCTCTCCGAGTACACTCGCGTTACCACCGAAGGCGGTCGCCTGTCCGACGTTTTGAGCGGATATATCGACCCGGATGACGGCATAGCGCCGCCAGCCGAAGTCCCGCCGCCGGTAGATCCCAAGGCCGAGAAGGTCGAAGGGGCTGACGACGAGGAGGACGACGCTACCGACGATGAAGAGGACGAGGTCGAAAGCGGCCCGGATCCAGTCATCGCCGCCCAGCGCTTTGGTGCCGTTTCAGACCAGATGGCAATCGCCCTCAAGGCGTTGAAAAAGCACGGTCGTGGCAGCAAGCAGGCCAACGCTGAACTGCTGGCTCTGGCCGAGCTGTTCATGCCGATCAAGCTGGTTCCGAAACAGTTTGAAGGTCTGGTTGAGCGCGTCCGCGGTGCCCTTGAGCGTCTGCGTGCCCAGGAACGCGCCATCATGCAGCTGTGTGTTCGTGATGCACGCATGCCGCGCGCCGACTTCCTGCGCCAGTTCCCGGGCAACGAAGTTGACCAGAGCTGGACCGATGGGCTGGCCAAAGGCAAAAGCAAATACGCTGAAGCCATTGGTCGTCTTCAGGCCGACATTCAGCGTTGCCAGCAAAAGCTGACCGCGCTGGAAGAAGAAACCGGCCTGACCATCCTGGAAATCAAGGACATCAACCGTCGGATGTCGATCGGTGAGGCCAAGGCCCGCCGCGCGAAGAAAGAAATGGTTGAAGCCAACCTGCGTCTGGTGATCTCGATCGCCAAGAAGTACACCAACCGTGGCCTGCAATTCCTCGATCTGATCCAGGAAGGCAACATCGGTTTGATGAAGGCGGTGGACAAGTTCGAATACCGTCGTGGTTACAAGTTCTCGACGTACGCCACCTGGTGGATTCGTCAGGCGATCACTCGCTCGATCGCTGACCAGGCACGCACCATTCGTATTCCGGTGCACATGATCGAGACGATCAACAAGCTCAACCGCATTTCCCGTCAGATGTTGCAGGAAATGGGTCGCGAACCGACGCCGGAAGAGCTGGGCGAACGCATGGAAATGCCTGAGGACAAGATCCGCAAGGTGTTGAAGATCGCGAAAGAGCCGATCTCCATGGAAACGCCGATCGGTGACGACGAAGATTCCCACCTGGGTGACTTCATCGAAGATTCGACTATGCAGTCGCCAATCGATGTCGCCACGGTAGAGAGCTTGAAAGAAGCGACGCGCGAAGTGCTGTCGGGCCTCACCGCCCGTGAAGCCAAGGTTCTGCGTATGCGTTTCGGTATCGACATGAATACTGACCACACCCTTGAGGAAGTCGGTAAGCAGTTCGATGTAACCCGTGAGCGTATCCGTCAGATCGAAGCCAAGGCGTTGCGCAAGCTGCGTCACCCGACGCGAAGCGAACACCTGCGTTCGTTCCTCGACGAGTAAGCGACGCGTCATACCAAAACCCCCGGCATTGCTGGGGGTTTTGCGTTTTAAGGAATAAATTTTCGGCACAGTGCCACTGTTGTCCAGCCCGGCTACACTCGTTTGATTCTTACCAATGAATCACCGAGGCTGCCATGATTTGGATGCCGGCCATTGCTCTCTTATGCTTGCTTACCCCCTCTGCAGTCTCCGCCCAGGCATTGCTTCACAACGAAGATGAAGGGCAAGCGATGCGGCAAGGGTTACAGTCCACCGAAGACGCCCAATCCAGAAATCCAGTCGATATAAACCAAAACTTATCCACTCCCCTGCTCAGCGACCGATTTGTCGGTGTCAATCAGGCGCGCCCATCAGAACGACACAACGACCTGACGGATTCGTCAGCCGCATTGCCGGCAGGTATCCATGCCAGCGAACGCAGCAAGCTCTGGCACGAGTTCTTGCTGATCGGACTGCCCGGGCTGCTGGTGCTGACAACGGTGCTGGCCATTGTGGTGCGGGTCAACCGTCGCCTCAGCTCGGAAATTTCCCGCCGGATCGCGCTGGAACAAGAGCTGCGCAGCAGCGAGTACCACTATCGCGGGATGATCGAGAGCCTTTCGGCCATCGCATGGGAAGCCAACACTCACGACTACTCCTACAACTACGTCTCGCCCCATGCGCAGGAATTGCTGGGGTATCCGCTGCACCAATGGCGAAGGCCCGGATTCTGGCGCAGCATCGTTCATCCCGAGGACATCGACTACGCCCAAGCCTACTGCGACCGTGAGGTGGCGGAAGGCAATGATCACAGCGTCGATTACCGAGTCCTGAGCGCCGACGGCAGGGTGGTCTGGATTCGCGATATCGTGAGCATGATCGGCTGTGGCCGAGAGCCCGTGATGCGCGGGCTGATGATCGACATCAGCGAAGCCAAGCAGACCGAAGAAGCGCTGCGCCTGTCGGAAGGGAAGTTCGCCTCGGTGTTCGCGCAATGCCCTGACATGCTGGTGATCGCGCGCCTTTCCGATGGCTGTTTTCTGGAGGCCAATCCGGCATTTGCCGAGCAAATTGGCGTCAGCCCGGCCGACGTTGTAGGACGCGTGCCCTCCGAGCTGAATATCTGGGGCATTCCCGACATCGGCCACAGTCTGCTGCAACGCCTTCAAAGGGGCAGCATACGCAATCTGGAAATGCCGTTTCGGCGCAGTGATGGCCGCCTGTTCACCGGGCTTCTGTCAGCCGAGCCCTTTGATCTGGACTCCACGGCCGCAGTGGTTCTGGTGGTGAGGGACATCACGCCGCTCAAGGAAGCCCAGCAACAGCTGCAAATGTCCGAAGAGAAATTTGCCAAGGCCTTCCATTCTTCGCCAGACGGACTGCTGATTACACGGCAAAACGACGGGTTGCTGGTGGAGGTTAACGACGGTTTCAGCCGGATCACCGGTTATCACAGCTCGCTGTCCGTAGACCGTACCACCCTCGACCTGGGCATCTGGGTAGACCTGAACGAGCGACAGCAACTGCTTGAGCAATTGAACCGCGACGGCTTTGTGAAGGACTTCACCAGCCACATTCGTCGAAGGGATGGTCAGATCCGCCTGTGCGAGATTTCCGCGCGACCGCTGCCGATTGCCGGTGAGGATTGCATGCTCACCATCGCGCGCGACATCACCGACCGCCACCAGATGCAGGAGAAACTGCAACTGGCCGCGACGGTATTCGAGAGCACGGCGGAGGGTGTGTTGATCACCGACACCCGACAGCGGATCAATGCCGTCAACCGCGCCTTCAGCGAGATCACCGGCTACAGCGAACAGGAAGCCCTCGGCGAGACACCGCGTCTCCTGGCGTCCGGATTCCACGACAGCGCGTTCTACGCCGCCATGTGGTACCAACTGACGGCCGAAGGTCACTGGCAGGGCGAGATCAGCAACCGGCGAAAAAATGGTGAGATCTACCCGAGCTGGCTGACCATCAGTGCCGTGCGCAATCGCGATAAATTCATCACCCATTTCGTCGCGGTGTTCGCTGATATTTCCAGCCTGAAACAGGCCCAGGCACGGCTGGATTATCAGGCGCACCACGACCCGCTGACCGGCCTGCCAAACCGGACACTGTTCGAAAGCCGACTGCACGCCGCGCTGATTCACTCAAGAGCGGCTTACAGCCTCGGCGCGGTGTTGTTCCTCGACCTGGATCGCTTCAAGCACATCAATGACAGCCTCGGTCACCCGGTCGGCGATCTGCTGCTGAAAAGCATTGCGGTGCGCCTGAAGGAGAACCTGCGTGACATCGACACCGTCGCGCGACTCGGAGGCGACGAGTTCATTATCCTGTTGCCGGGCCTGCAAAATCCGACTGACGCCGAAGTAGTCGCCACCAAGCTGCTCAACAGCTTTTCAGCGCCGTTTCAAGCGGGCGAACACGAGTTCTTCATGAGCACCAGCATTGGCAGCGCGCTGTTTCCCACAGACGGCGCGGACGTCGCCACGCTGATCAAGAACGCCGACGCGGCGATGTATCGTTCGAAGGCCAAAGGTCGTAACCGCGTCGAGCACTACACACGCGATCTGACCGCTCAGGCCAGCGAGCGAGTCGCCCTGGAGCACGAACTGCGGCGCGCCATCGAGCGTAACGAGTTAACCCTGTCCTACCAGCCCAAGATCAGCCTGCTGACACACCGACTGGTCGGCGCCGAAGCGCTGATACGCTGGTTTCACCCCACGTTCGGCGATGTCCCACCTGAGCGGTTCATCCCGCTGGCAGAAGAAAACGGCATGATCCTGCAGATCGGGGAATGGGTGCTCGATACGGCCTGCCAGCAATTGCATGCGTGGAACCAGTGCTACGACATGTCCGGCCCGTTGTCAGTGAACCTTGCCGGCGCCCAGTTACGTCAGACCGATCTCGTCAACAAGATCGAACGACTGCTGCTCCAGCACGAGCTGCAGCCAGGGTGTCTGCAACTGGAGATCACCGAGAACTTCATCATGTCGCAGACCGAGGAAGCGCTTTCAGTCCTGCATCGCCTGAAAACACTCGGTGTACAGCTGGCGATCGACGACTTCGGCACCGGCTACTCTTCGCTCAGTTACCTCAAGCGCCTGCCGCTGGACATCCTCAAGATCGACCAATCGTTCGTGCGCGGTTTGCCTGATGACCCCCACGATGCAGCGATTGTCCGCGCCATCATTGCGCTGGGCCGCAGCATGCAGCTGACAGTCATCGCAGAAGGCGTCGAAACCCTCGAACAGCAGCAATTCCTGGCGGACGAGGGCTGCGAACAAATCCAGGGCTACCTCGTCAGCCTCCCCCTGCGCGCGGAGGAATTCTGCACGACATTTCTTCGTACAACCGTTTCAGACGTTTCGGATAGCACAGCGCGTAAACCGTCGTTATAATCCGCGGCCTACTGAGGGCCTATAGCTCAGTTGGTTAGAGCAGGGGACTCATAATCCCTTGGTCCACGGTTCGAGTCCGTGTGGGCCCACCATACTCAAAGCCGCGCACTGCGCGGCTTTCGCGTTTCTGGGTGGTTCTGCACAAATACAGTCCTATGGTCCAAAGGTACAAAATCGGTACAGTGCTGGTGCGCCAGTACACCTTTGGAGTCCTCTCAGATGGCAACACTAGTCAAAACCCCTTCCGGCACTTGGAAGGCTTTGATCCGCAAAACCGGCTGGCCAACAGTGGCGAAAACCTTCCGCACCAAACGCGATGCGGAGGACTGGTCGCGTCGCACCGAAGACGAAATGGTGAGGGGTGTGTATATCCAGCGCACCGGCTCCGAGCGCATGACGCTGGAGGCAGCCCTCAAGCGTTACTTGAGCGACATCACCCCCACCAAGAAGCCCACTACTCAGCGTGGCGAAACCTCGAAAGCCAAGAAGCTCATCGAGCACCTGGGCAAATATTCACTAGCTGCCCTATCCGCTGAAATCATCGCAGGCTACCGCGACAAGCGCCTGAACGAGCCCAGTCGTGGTGGGACCATCAGCAACAATACCGTGCGACTCGAACTGGCCCTATTGAGTCACTTGTACACCGTAGCGATTCAGGAATGGGGTTTAGGTCTAACGTTCAACCCGGTACTGAACATTCGCAAGCCAAGCCCAGGGGAAGGCCGCAATCGTCGTCTGTCGCCCAACGAAGAGCGCCGGTTGCTTGCCGCCGTCAATAACCATAGCAACCCCATGCTCGGCTGGATCGTTGGTATCGCTCTGGAGACCGGTATGCGCTCAACGGAGATAGCGTCACTCCGGCGACCGCAGGTTGATATAGAACGACGTATTGTGAAGCTGACAGACACCAAGAACGATTCTCACAGAATCGTACCGCTTAGCAAACGTGCTGCGGAGCTTTTCAAGACAGCAATCGCGAATCCCACACGACCAATTGACTGCAACCTGGTGTTCTTTGGAGAGCCTGGCAAGGACAACAAACGGCGGCCTTACACGTTCACCAAAATATGGAGAACACTCGTAAAAAAACTGGAGCTGCCTGATTTCAGGTTCCACGATCTAAGACATGAGGCGGTGAGCAGATTGGTCGAAGGTGGACTTTCCGATCAGGAGGTATCTGCAATCAGCGGGCATAAATCAATGCAGATGCTAAAGCGCTATACACACTTACGAGCTGAAGATCTTGTTAAGAGAATAGACAAAATCAAAAAGCCGAAGCGAGAAACTTTAGCTAAACCTCTGTAACTTCCGGCTCATTGCAAAGCGTGCTTTAGATATAGCGAAAACTTTAAAGATTTTAGCGGCTAAAATTCCTTCATCGATCTCTGAGGACAGGGCCGTACAGCAAGCCTTGCAAAAAATCCCAAGAGGAAATACCAAAGAAAACCAACCGATATAACGAACATTTAAAAATAGAACCATTGAAAACATTAGAAATTTTTAAGAAACCTTACAAAACTTAAAAATAACCTTTAAAACTCCGCAAAACTTACTTAGGATTATTCGGAAACCAAACAACTGAGCAAAACTATGACTACTGAAGAAGCGTTGCTTGCGAGATACGACGGAGCCCCCTTGCTGTCCATAGATCAACTCGCAGAAATCCTGCTGCGAAGCAAAGACGGCCTACGTCTAAGTCTTGGTGGAGACAATGAGGTTTCGAGAATGCTATTGCCGTGCAAAGTAAAAATCGGACGGCGCATTTATTTCCGAACCGCCGACATTGCCAAAGTCATCGACCAAGGTTAGAGACATGCCGACTTCTCTGATAGTGGATAGGAAAGCTTCATCTAGGAGCTTTACGAAAATCCCCAACCATATCATCAGCGACCCGCAACTGAGCTTGAAAGCAAAAGGGCTGATCACCGCGCTCCTATCACTACCACCGAACTGGCAGCTAAGCGTGGAGGGACTAGCGAAACATCACCGAACAGGAATTTCAGCGATCCGGTCTGCAATAAAAGAGCTTGAAGAGTCGGGGTATTTGAAATCTAAAAGAAAATACGGTGCCGGCCGTAAATTTTCGGGCTACGAATGGCACCTAACCGACCTACCAGAAGGCCGTGAGGTACAACATCCAAGCCAAGAAAAACCATATATGGAAAATCCACCTATGGAAATCTCAGCTTCGGAAAAAGAGAAGCTAATAAATACTAACAATACAAAAAAACTCAAAAATAAAAAGACTACTACACCTGGAGCTCAGCAAACGGCAACCGCTGTCCACGACCTGCGCATCGCCGCTCCATTGCTCACCGAGACGAGAGACCAAATTTTGAGAGCCGTGCAGCAGGTTGAGCCAGCGGATCGCCAACGGATGCTCGACGATCTGTCCGCTGCGATCAAATCAGGAGCAATCAAGACAACGGCTGTGCGTTGGTTCCACGGGGTGATTAAACGCTACCAGGAAGGGGCTTATAACTTTAAGCCGGTGACGCCACCGTCAGTTCCACCAGACCACGCAATCAGGGGCGCTGCCCTTTCCCAAACGTCAACCAAAGACGGCCCCTCAAGTGTCAAGCGCAGCGAGCCATCCAGCGTAGGATTAGAGCACCTGGGTAAGCTAAAGCGAATTAGGAGCAACTCCCACCCATTAGACGAGTGTTGTATGACAGATGAGGGGCGCACTTCAAACCAAGACAACCCAAACGCTTAGGAGGGAGTCATGAAGTCATTAAGCCAAAGAATTGCGGAATACGTCATCAAAAACACCATTCCAGATTCTCCATCAGCACGTCATGCCGTGATAGTTATCAATCAAGCTCAGATCAGAGAAGCTCTCAAAGAGGGAAACTCATTGCTTAAAATCTGGGAAACATTGAGCGAAGAAGGCGTAATCAAGTTTGACTATCAAGCGTTTCGTAGGCACGTCCGTAAACTCATAACGAAACCAAACCGGTAACCTGCCGACGCAGCCAGTGGCCGTCGAAACATCGTTGTTCCACCGTTGTTTCAATGAACAATCTTATTTTGAGGCGATATCCGCATGAACAACCTCGTGTTTTTGACGATCATTTATCGATTAATCGATAAATGAACGCTTTTGCTCAGCTTCAGCCAGAGGTGTAGATCAAACAAAAGATGATGAACTGTGGGGCAAGATAGGTGAAGTTAGCCAACCGACAAGTCGGTTAGCTAACTTCACTCTCGCGTATTCGCGCCTGCGGCACTCAATGCTGTCTTGCTCTGCGAGGCCGGTCGCTACCGCGACTTTAGGGACACCACAAGGAAACTAACAAATGAACTCCAACAAACAGCAGGAACACACCCGAAAATATGGGAAGCATCTTCGAGTACCCGTCTTACCTGGCGAGGAGCAAAAAATTAAAGAGAATGCAGCGCATGTAAGTCTGCCAGTTGCGGAATATCTAAGGCGATTAAGTCTAGGTTACGAAGTAAAAAGTACGCTCGACTCCGAATATGTCCTGCAACTCGTGAAGGTCAATGCAGACCAAGGCAGACTTGGTGGATTGCTGAAGCTGTGGCTAACAGATGATCCCAAGCTAGCCGTTTGCGGCAGTGATTGGACGCCCGGCGTAGTGCGAGCTCTTCTGAAGCGGATTGAAGCCAACCAAGACGAAATGCTTAGGTTGGTTCAGGCACTGAAATTTTAGCGGCTAAAAAATCCGCACTTCACTTTTCCCTCTGGAGTCCAAATGAACACGCCAAGAAGCATACGAAGAACTATTTGGCTGATCGTTGCCCTGCCCTTCCATGTCGCACTCGCCGGCATTCCGGTGATTGACGTTGCCAATACAACGCAGACGACCATCAGTGCCATCCAAAACGTCGCAGCTGTGACCAAGCAGATTGAGCAATACACGACCCAATTACAGCAGTATCAAAACATGCTGCAGAACACTGCTGCGCCTGCGGCCTACATCTGGAGCGAAGCGGACCAGACAATTTCCAAACTGCTCGCGGCGCAGGACACACTCAGCTATTACAAAACTCAAGCAGGGAGCCTAGAACAGTACCTTTCGCGCTATCAGGACTCAGCTCATTACGGCGAAGCACCCTGCATAGGTGTGGACACTTGTACGACTCAAGACCTCGAAACAATCGCGAGTGCACAGAGCCAAGCCACCACCGCCCGTAAAAAGGCAAACGACGCCCTTTTAGCCAGCGTCTCGAACCAACAGGGAACCCTGCAAGCAGATGCCGACGCCCTTGCACGCCTCCAGCGCTCGGCGACCAGCGCCACAGGCCAAATGCAGGCCATTCAATCGGCTAATCAGTTGGCGAGCGCCCAGACGAACCAACTCTTACAAATTCGCAGCCTGCTAATAGCTCAGCAAAATGCTCTCGCCACCAGCGCCCAAGTTGAAGCTGACCGTGACGCTCAAAGGCTTGCCGCTAGTAATAAAGCGCTAGCGGGTCGCAACAGCAAAAGCAGCGACAAGGAGTGGTGAAGACATGCGCCTACCTATTCGACTCATCTTCGGCATAGCGCTCGCAGTACTACTCATGAGCAGCTGCGATGCAAAGAACGACGCTAAGCGCACCGAATGCCCTGGTGCAAACGGACGGCAGTTACCGCAGAGCGGTCCTACCGATTACGCAGGCTGCGTCCTAGGGCATGGAAATACTCAAAGCACCGACCGGAAATGGTGATCCATGAAAAAACTATCCCTCATCTACCTAGTACTTATCACATTGGCGTTCAGTCATACCGCTCAGGCAGCCGGCTTGGACAGCGGAAACATGCTCAACAAAATTCTCGATAGCTTTTCAACGGTTGCTGTCACCTGGCGATCCGAGATCACTGCCAAAGCGTCATGGTTATTTTGGGGGCTAGCGTTAATTAGCATGACCTGGACCTATGGCCTGATGGCACTGAGGAACGCTGATATACAGGCTTTTTTTGCCGAAACAGTTCGCTTCTTTGGCACTTTGGGATTCTTTTGGTGGCTACTCGTCAATGGCCCCGCCATATCTTTAGCCATCATCGACACCATGCGTACCATCAGTGCAGATGCCTCAGGGCTAGGTAGTGGCTTGTCACCATCGAGCATCATCGACATCGGTTTCAATATTCTCACGAAGGTCGGGGAATCCTCGTCAGTGATGTACCCAGTAGTCACAGCGCTGATGCTTGCCGCCGCTATCGTGGTGCTGGTGATACTGGCGCTGATCGCGGTCAATATGCTCCTGTTGCTTGTATCCGCATGGCTACTCGCTTACGCAGGTATCTTCCTCTTAGGCTTTGGCGGCAGCCGCTGGACCTCGGATATCGCAATCAACTTCTATAAAACCGTGCTTGGCGTAGGCATCCAGCTTTTCACCATGACGTTTCTGATCGGCGTAGGTAAATCATTTCTAGACCAGTACTACAAGGCATTTGAGGTTGGAACGCCCGATTTGAACAGCCTCTGCGTTCTGCTTGTGGCTTCCGTGATATTGCTCACGCTGGTCAACAAACTCCCGCCCATGCTGGCGGGTATCGTCGGCACAGGTGGGCAAGCCTCTGGGATCGGCGGCTTCGGTGCTGGCGCGGCGCTGGGGGCGGCCACGATGGCGGCATCAGCAGTAGCGTCAGCGGGTAGCGCGGCATTAGCGGGAGCCAATGAGTTAGCAGGAGGCACGTCGGCCCTCAGCGCAGCTTTCAAGTCAGCTCAGGCCAATATGGAAGGCACCTCGAACGATACCGGTAGCATCATGAGTGATTCAGCTGGTGATCAGCCAACATCGAGCGCCGGAGGGTCGTCGGCTTTCGCTCATGCTATGGGCTCAGGCAGTGGACAGGAATCTGGCTACGCATCGAAAGTGGCGACTGCGGGAAGACTGGCGGCTCAAGCAGGATTGATTATTGCCGATCGTGTGGGTCACAACGTGAGTAGCCAGGCCAGTGCCGCGATTGCGGGTACGGCGGGGGGAAGGTTAGCAACAGCAATTGATGAAAGCAGCAAGAAGTCGCAAGCTGGCGACAACTCTTTGTTTGAGGGTAATAGTTTGAGCATGGGCTCGGATGAAATTTCGGACTTCGTTAACAAGAGTCCACCGCAGGATTAGGCTTCACTGGCACCGTCGCATCTTGACTGCGGCGGTCTTACCCACGACAGGCACATGAGCAGAAGAATGAAGCCCACCTCTCCAGCAGAACCGCAGTTCACTGACGAGCAGAACCATGTCAGCGCGTCCTTACCCGCATTCGTCACACGCACGACTCTTCAGTCAATTTTGCAGGCAAATGGGGTAGATACTTTGACGGAGCTTGGGACACGTAGACCTACTCCAGCGACGGCTGAACCTATGTCTTTTGAGACTCATAAGCCCAAGTAGCGACTGTCTGAATCCAAAACCTCAAGCTCAGCGATAGCTGCCAAAGCAGGGCTAGATTAATCATGCAATAGGAACCTGTTTGCTCAGTGATCGAGATACTGGCGATGGATCGGCAACCAGAGGAACCTGGCGGTCATCCTCGACCACGCATAGGGGGCCATCAATCAATTGGTCCGTTTTGGCTTTACGAAGAACGCCAGAGGAACCGCTTTCCTCAATGGCTTGCAACACGGCATCGCCCATCAGTTTCAGGGCGCTTTCACGACCTATGGAGTCAATTAGTGATTGACGCATGTCTGATAACCCCCTTGGGACAAGAACCGTCTCCGGCTACGAACTAACGGTGCAGCTCGTCAAAAGGCAGCGTAGCGTGGGCGCTCTCGAGAAACCTATCCTCACCTTCGAACTTTTCACACACGTATTCACCTTCGCGATTTCGATAGCATTAAGCAAGTTCTGTAAGATGCTGTCGATGGATCGTGTATACCGCCGGGGCACTCGCTTGCTAGCGTGCTCTGAGCCATGAAAAATAGCCCTGAGAGCACCTATCGCCAGGTCGCTAATTTCGTTTTGCTCTCGCAAGAAATCGATGAAAAGCTGCTGTCCTTCAGCCAGCCCCACTTTGACGCCGTGTGGCCGGCCATCCTCGTGCTCGACTCCGAAGATGAAGGCGGCACCGTTGGGCTCGACAAACATTACATCCCTGAAGACCTGCCACTTATCGCCTGGCGCACACGCCTTGATATCAGGCACCCATAGCTCGTCGGCATTGGTATCAAAAAATTCGCCAGCAAAGCGCGGGCTAGACCCCGCATAGATCGACGAGGCCCGCATAGATTACGCCATCGGCAATCCCTCCTCTTAGGCAGTTCACTGGTACACCGTTGTAGTCTCAACTCCGGCATGTGCGGACATTGCTAGCTATGTGCATACCAGCTTCAAAGATGGCATCCATAGCTCGCGGTAAGGGTTAGTCAGCGTATCTAACGCCATTACAAACCACCATCTGGGCGAGCTACCCAAAAAAACGCATGAGGCTTATGTCTGCAAGCGGGTGCACCATCCACCTCCGGCGCAACACTGAGATGCTTGTGCAAGAAAAGGGTACTGAGACAGGGGTGACATTGCTCTGTAGAGAGGCACGGCTAACTTGCTCAAACTTCGATCAATTTCACCCGATTACGTTAGAATCAGCAACTGGCCGTTGCGGGGGTAGCATCGCTCGATCTGTACGGGCAGACGTACCTATGACATAGATGAGCGCCCAATCCGAATAGACACCCTCCAGATACCCTTGCGGAAATCTGTAGCTCTGGGCGGTGCATCCTCAGACGGGCTGATCTCAAAATCGCTACATTGGAAGAGGCGATAAAGAATGTTTCAATCCGAAGCGCAAACAAGATCAGAGCTTGTAGACCAGCAGCTTGCGCGATCTGGTTGGAACGTCAAAGACCCTACACAGGTAGTTGAAGAGTTCGATATCTTGATCGGCTTGCCTGAAGGTGCGGCTGAACCAAGCACGACTTACGAAGCTCATCAGTTCGGTGACTACGTTTTGTTGAGCAAGGACCGCAAGCCGCTGGCCGTCATTGAGGCCAAGAAGACCAGCCGAGACGCCGCTATAGGCCGCGAGCAGGCCAAGCAATATTGCTACAACATTCAAAAGCAGCTGAGCGGCGAACTGCCTTTCTGTTTCTACACTAACGGTCACGATATCTACTTTTGGGATCTGGAAAACGCCCCGCCGCGCAAGGTAATCGGCTTTCCCACGCGCGACGATTTGGAGCGCTTCGCCTATATTCGCCGCAATCGCAAGCCGCTGACGCAAGAGTTCATCAACACTTCGATTGCAGGTCGTGATTATCAGATCCGCGCCATCCGTTCAGTACTCGAAGGCATCGAGCAGAAAAAGCGCGACTTTCTGCTGGTGATGGCTACTGGCACCGGAAAAACCCGCACCTGCATCGCCATGGTCGATGCGCTGATGCGCGCGGACCACGCCGAAAAGGTGTTGTTTCTAGTCGACCGTATTGCCCTGCGCGAGCAGGCACTGGCGGCCTTCAAGGAACACATGCCCAACGAGCCGCGCTGGCCCAATATGGGCGAAAAGCTGATTGCCACGGACCGTCGCATTTACGTTGCCACCTATCCCACAATGCTCAACATCATTCGGGATGAGGCGCAACACCTGTCGCCACACTTCTTCGATTTCATCGTCGTCGATGAAAGCCATCGCTCCATTTACAACACCTTCGGCGAAGTACTCGACTATTTCAAAACCATCACCTTGGGTTTGACGGCTACGCCAACCGATATCATTGATCACAACACATTTAAGCTCTTTCATTGTGACGACGGCCTCCCGACCTTCGCCTACACCTTCGAAGAAGCTGTGAACAACCTACCGCCTTACCTCACCAATTTCCAGGTCATGAAGATCCAGACCAAGTTTCAGATGGAGGGCATTAGCAAGCGCACCATTTCGTTGGAAGACCAGAAAAAGCTGATGTTGCAGGGCAAAGAGGTTGAAGACATAAATTTCGAAGGCACCCAGCTCGAAAAGCAAGTAATCAATAAGGGCACCAACACCCTGATCGTCCGCGAGTTCATGGAAGAATCCATCAAGGACGCCAACGGCGTGCTGCCAGGCAAGACCATTTTCTTTTGCGCCACTAAGGCGCACGCCCGGCGTATGGAAGAAATCTTTGACAAGCTCTACCCACAGCACCACGGCGAGTTGGCCAAGGTGCTGGTGTCGGACGATCCGCGCGTCTACGGCAAAAGCGGTCTGCTCGACCAGTTCACCAACAACGACATGCCACGCATCGCCATCAGCGTGGACATGCTCGACACCGGCATTGATGTGCGCGAAATCGTGAACCTCGTGTTCGCCAAACCAGTTTATTCTTACACCAAGTTTTGGCAGATGGTCGGGCGCGGCACTCGCTTGCTGGAAACCAGCAAGCCCAAGCCCTGGTGCCTTGAGAAAGATGCGTTCCTGATCCTCGACTGCTGGGACAACTTCGAGTACTTCAAGCTCAATCCCAAGGGCAAAGTACTCAAGCCGCAGTTGTCGCTGCCCGTGCGGCTGGTGGGTCTGCGGCTCGATAAGATCGAGAAGGCCAACGACAGCGGCCATGTCGACATTGCCAGTCGTGAAATCACCAAGCTCCGCCTGCAAATTACTGCGCTGCCCAAGGAATCCGTGGTGATCAAGGAGGCCGCCGCTGCCCTGGCAAGGTTAGACGACGACAACTTCTGGATCAGCCTCAGCCACGACCGGCTAGAATTCCTGCGCGCAGAAATTAAGCCGCTGTTCCGCACCGTCTCCGAGGCCGACTTCAAGGCCATGCGTTTCGAGCGCGACCTGCTCGAATATTCGCTGGCCATACTGAACGAAGACAAGGAGCAAGCGGAAATCCTCAAAGAGGGCATCGTCGAACAGATCAGCGAGCTGCCACTCTCGGTCAGTTTCGTGAAGCAGGAAGAAAACCTGATCCGCACCGCGCAGACCATCTACTACTGGGCCAATGCCGATGAAGACGCCTTCGACAATATGGTCGCCAAACTCGGCCCGCTGATGAAATTTCGAGAACAGAGCACTGGCCAGGAGCAAACCCACCTCGACCTGGCTGATGAACTGCACAAGAAGGAGTGGGTGGAATTCGGCCCGCAGCACGAGGCCGTGAGCATCACCCGCTACCGTGAAATGGTAGAAAGCCTGATTGCGGAACTGACCGAGCGCAACCCTGTGCTGCAGAAAATCAAGAACGGTGAAGTAGTGAGTGCAGATGAGTCCTGTGAGCTAGCCGATATACTCCACGAAGAGCATCCGCATATCACCGAAAACCTACTGCGCCAAGTCTATAGAAACCGTAAGGCGAGCTTTATCCAGTTCATCCGCCATATCCTGGGCATAGAAGTGCTCAGGAGCTTCCCGGACGAGGTGAGCGCGGCCTTCGCCCAATTCATCCGCGCCCACACCACGCTCAGCAGCCGGCAGATGGAGTTCCTCAACCTGCTGAAGAACTTCATCATCGAGCGCGAAAAGGTAGATAAGAAAGACCTGATCAACACCCCCTTCACGGTCATTCACCCACAGGGCATCCGTGGAGTATTCAGTCCGGGCGAAATCAAAGAAATCCTGCAGCTGACCGAACGGTTGTCTGCCTAAATATCAGGGCAACTCATGCTACAGAACAACCGCGAACTCAAAGGCAAAATCGATCTGCTCTGGGACAAATTCTGGAGCGGTGGCATCAGCAACCCGCTCACCGCCATCGAACAGATCACCTACTTGCTTTTCATGAAGCGGCTAGATGAGCTCGATCTCAAGCGCCAGTCAGACGCCGAATGGACAGATGAAAAGTACACATCCAAGTTTGAGGGTGTCTGGGTTCCACCGGAACATCGAACCAAGCTCAGTGGTCGTGAGAGCGCGACGGAGTTAGTCGAAATCCTTGCACATGACCGACACCAGTACGGCATTGATAAACGTACTCTGCGCTGGAGCGAGTTCAAGCGCATGCAGGCCGAAGAGATGCTGCAGCATGTGCAGGGCAAAGTATTTCCTTTTCTAAAAGACCTGAACGGCGCGGAGTCCAACTTCACCCATCACATGAGAAACGCAGTATTCATCATCCCCAAGCCCGCCCTGCTAGTGGAGGCGGTGAAGACTATCGACGACATCTTCGAGGTGATGGAGCGCGACTCGCGCGAGAACGGCCAGGCCTTTCAAGACATACAGGGCGATGTCTATGAAATGCTGCTGTCAGAGATAGCCACCGCTGGCAAAAATGGCCAATTTCGCACCCCCCGTCACATCATCAAATTGATGGCCGATTTGGCGCAGCCTCAACTGGGCCACAAGATCGCCGACCCGGCCTGTGGTTCCGGCGGTTTTTTGCTCGGTGCTTACCAGTACATTGTCACGCAGCTAGCCATCAATGCGGGCACAAACAACCTCACACCTGATGAAGACGGCTTCGTCCGCACCTCAGTAGCCGCAACCCTCACGGAAAAAGCTCAGGCAATTCTGGCCAGTTCACTGTGGGGGTACGACATCGACGCCACCATGGTACGCCTGGGACTGATGAACCTGATGATGCACGGCATCGACGAACCACACATTGACTACAAAGACACCCTCAGCAAGAGTTACACCGAGGAATCTGAATACGACATCGTGCTGGCCAACCCTCCCTTCACCGGCAGCATCGACAAGGGAGACATCAATGAAAATCTGCAACTGGGCACAACCAAAACGGAGCTGCTATTTGTCGAGAACATCTTCCGCTTACTCAAGAAAGGCGGCACTGCCTGCGTGATTGTGCCGCAGGGTGTGCTGTTCGGCTCAGGCGGCGCATTCAAGACCCTTCGCCAGTTGCTGGTGGAGCGCTGCGACCTCAAGGCCGTCGTCACGATGCCCAGCGGCGTGTTCAAGCCCTATGCCGGAGTCAGCACAGCCATTCTGCTGTTCACCAAGGTCTGGGGGTCGAAGGACAAAGTCACCCAGCCTGCGACCGAAAAAGTCTGGTTCTATGAGATGGCCGCCGACGGCTATTCGCTAGACGACAGACGCAGCAAGCAAGAAGGCAACGGCGACCTACAAGACATCATTGTTCAATTCCATAACCGCGATTCCTGCAGTACCGCCGCCGACACCGACCGCACGACCAAGTGCTTCATGGTACCGCGCACCGAGATTGCGAGCGAAAAAAACAACTACGACCTCTCGCATTCCCGCTACAAAACCAACGTTTTTGAGGACGTACACTACGACGCGCCGGGCGTGATTCTGGAACGTTTGATTCAGGCCGAAGTAGGTGAAGTGGATGAAATGGAACTCGCCAGGGTGCAAAGCGGCATAGTGCGCGAGCTTCTCGAATTGAAGGGGATGCTGGGATGAAGTGGTACCCCTTTTCAGAGGTTATTACAGATGCCACCTCTAAGTTTTCGAAAATCAAGGCCTCTGAATATCAGGCTCAAGGCAAATACAAAATCATTGATCAAGGCAAAGCGCCAATTGCCGGTTACACCGATGACACAAACCTTGTTAATGGCCAATTACTTCCAATATTGATTTTTGGCGATCACACGCGTGCACTGAAATATGAAAACGATCCGATTGCACTGGGTGCAGACGGTGCCAAAGCGCTTTGGGTAAATCCTGACCTGGCGCACACCCGCTACATCTACTACTACCTTCGGTCCATTCAGCTTAAAGAAGCCGGATACAGCAGGCATTTCAAATTTCTCAAACAGATTGAAATACCGATACCTTTCGAGAATAACGCCCCAGATTTTAACAACCAAATACGTATTGTACATCTGCTCGGCAAAGTGGAAGGGCTCATCGCCGTACGCAAACGAAATCTGAAGGAGCTTGATGACCTGCTTAAGAGCCTATTTTTGGAATTTTTTGGCGATCCGGTGCGGAATGAAAAGGGGTGGGAACCAACGATAATTGGGCAGCTCATCAAGGTGGCCAGTGGAAATGGCCTAGTGGCCAAAGACATGAACACCCAGGGGCCGCACAAAGTTTACGGCGGGAATGGTGTAAATGGTGTTCATTCAGAATATATGTTTGATGCGCCAACGCTTGTCATTGGACGAGTGGGGTACTACTGCGGTTCAGTGCACATCACAGAGCCAAAGTCATGGGTTACTGATAACGCGCTTTACGTTAAAAAATTTTTGAAGAGAACAGACCTCGTGTTTCTCAAACACTTGTTAGCAGCTCATGATCTCAACAAGATAGCAGGAAGGGCCGCGCAGCCGCTTGTGTCTGGTTCTCGAATATATCCAATCCCCACAATTGACGTGCCGTTTGAAAAACAACAGGCGTTTTCAGCCATCGTCGAAAAAGTCGAAGAGCTCAGATCCCGCTACCAACAAAGCTTCATTGATCTGGAAGCCCTCTTCAACACGCTGAGCCAGCAGGCATTCAAGGGTACGCTGGATTTGTCGCGTGTTCCGTTGCCGGGCATAGAACCTGAAGAAGAGAAAGCCATGCCAGTAGAACTCTTACATAATCCGTCCGCAGAAGGCTTCGCCATCCACCTACCCGACACTGAAAACTTGCTGGAGACGCTTGAGAATGCTGACGCGAGAGCGGCGTTGATCACGCAGTGGCTGGAGGCCTACCGAGGTCAACTGGGAAACACGCCGTTTTCGATACAGCACTTTATGACGGCGGCGCAAACCCGCCTAGTGGAGCGGCAACTCGACAACGATTTCGAGCTGGGCACTAATGAGTTTGAACACATCAAGACGTGGGTGTTCGAGGCACTGGCTGCTGGGAAGCTGGTGCAGGCTTTTGACGACGCAAACAACCGTATCGAACTCAAGGCTGTGCAGGTATGAAACTGCTGCGCATCAAGATCACCGACGCGGCAGGCTTTCGCAGTTTGCCCTGCGGCTTTGAACACCTTTTTCGCACCGAATGGGGACTCCAGGACGAGCTGACAGAATCCGAAGACTTCGCCCCTTTCGTATGCGCAGGCCGGAATGGCAGCGGAAAATCCAACTTGCTTGAAGCCCTGGCAGCGATCTTTTTCCAACTTGAAATTTTGCGTGTACGCCGTAGCTTCCTGCCAGAGGTACTCCAGAACGCAGGTGAGGATTTCTCGCCTGTGGCGTTCGAGTTGGACTACCTGATTCGTGTGCCAGCGGAATACATCCAGCCCGATGGTCCAGTGTGGGCCGAGGTAAGCGTCTGGAAAAAACCCGGCGAATCCGTACGTTTCCTTTGGAACAACCAAGGCGACTTCAACGCTAATGTTTACGACGCGCTTGACGGCGGCCACGCTGACATTCTGATGCCGCAATATGTGCTGGGCTACTCGTCAGGCGAAAACGAAATTCTCAGCCTGCCATTCTTCAAACTGCGCTTCGTGCAGTTCGACGAATACTGGAATTCGCTGATTCAACAGTTGAGCTATCCCGGGCACCCCGAAACACGGCTGGCCTACCTGGACAACGGATTCAGTCAGGCCATTCTGCTTTGCAATCTGCTTTTCCAAGACCACACAACACTGCAACCCTTCCGCGAAGATGTAGGTATCGAGGCGCTTAGGCAGTTTCGCATCATCCTCAAGCGGAGCATTGAGGTGCCTGCTAAGCAAGCAGCACAATTGACTTCAGGCGACTACTTCTCCCTTGGATATTCAGAGGACGGCTATTTCACAGACAACCCGGCCATATCATGGAATTCAGAGACGGGTGCCTATACAGTTAATCTAATGCGCCTTCTGGAAGGCGATGAAAGATCTTCAATAATAGAAAAGCTCAAGCGTTGCGCCACTTTGAGTTATCAAGATGACGCCACAGACACACTGACTCTCGATTATTGGGTAAATGAAGCTACCAGGAAAGCATTTAATGACAACTTCGACGGGGCGCCCCTCAACTTATTTCAAGCTTTTCAAGTGTGACTAGTATTAAATCTTCATTCGGTGAGTGACAGCCTAAAGACCGATATCTATCGATCAAAAAGTTACTACGTGAGCGAAACGGTACCTACGCTGGCCTCCGACGAACGTGCTATGCGCTTTAAGAATTTTTACTTAAAGAAGAAGGGTGTAGCCAAACCGATGCTACTCAAAGAGTTGTCGGACGGTGAGCACCAGTTATTGCACAGCCTAGGCCTATGCCTGCTATTTCGTAATACTAACAGCCTGTTCCTGCTGGATGAACCTGAGACTCATTTTAATCCAGCGTGGCGAGCGAGTTTCATCAGCCGTCTACGTGAATGCTTACAAGGACAAGCCGAAACTAGTCAGGAAATGCTAATTACCACCCACTCGCCTTTCCTGATATCAGACAGTAAGCCCGGCAAGGTAATGATTTTCGACAAAGACTTGGATAGTGGTGCCGTTAACATTGCCCATCCCGAGTACAATACGCTGGGCGCATCGATTAACAAGATTACCATGACAACTTTCGGCAAGCGCGAAACCATCGGCGGACATGCTCAGTCAATCCTCACTGGGTTACGGGAACGCTTCGAACGTGGAGAGGAGGTGTCAGCTCTAATTACCGAGCTAGATCAAGAACTTGGCGACTCGTTAGAAAAAGTATTGCTTGTCAACACCATGCTCGGCCGTGCTCCGCAGGACCGAGAGAAGGGGCAAAACTGATGTTGTTCCCTTATACCTATGTGCCACATCAAATGGAGAAGATGCAAGAGTTCATCGACTACATATTCTTTGACGTCTGGTGCAAAGCGCCATCTGTAGGTCCGTTCGGTCTGCACCTGTTCGATGGCAACGTTGAACTGCGTGAGGTGATGGAGGCATTTTACTACTCAGATAAAAAAAACGCAGACTTTTTTTATGGTCACGTCGAGAAGATCTTCAAAGGTTTTAGTAATCTAAATCAAAAACAGATTCGGCGGTTGAAATGGTGGTATTGCAGCAATAACAACATCGAACAGCTATGCGCCAACCACTCTGGAAGTCATGCAACTCGACACTCTGACATTGAGAGTAAGTTTCCCGTTATCGCTGGCGACATGCGCGCGTTCTTTGTCGGCCTCTATGACTTCGATGCTGCGGCCATGACAAAAAAAACTGGCGATATCAATGATCATTATAGGCAATTCGTAAGTACCAATAGCAATGATAAATGTCCCTTTTGCGGCATTAGCGATCTCTTGGGGAAAGACCATACCAAGCGCGAAGCATACGACCACTACATGCCGAAGTCGATCTACCCATTCAACTCTATAAACTTCAAAAACTTGGTCCCAGCCTGCCAACATTGCAACAGTAGCTATAAGAGCAGTAAAGACACGGCGTTTACCGCCAAAGACCCCTGCGGCCTGCAGGAGCGCCGCAAGGTGTTTTACCCATTTTCGACCATACCTTACACAATTAGTTTGCATGTGCTCATCCAGCACGCTGACCACGACAAGCTGACTACTGCCGACATAGGCCTAAACTTCGGCCCAGCTGAGCTGAACGAGCAAATCGAGACTTGGAAAGAAATCTATAGCATTGAAGAGCGCTATCGCGCGAAGTTATGCAGCTTAGATGCAAAGGCATGGGTCGTGGAAGTCATGGATGAATGGCGTTGGCACCAGGAATCAGCAGGTGCGGAAGGTAGAGGCCCTGAAGCGTACTTGCGAGCTGTCGCCCGCCACACAGCCAAATCACCATATACCAATGAGAATTTTTTGAAGTATGGATTTCTGCAAGCCTGTAAAGCAGCTGGAACTTTTGGTTAAAAAGTTAACGCGTACCACTATCTGCGATAGCTCCAGCCTTGGTCTATGGTAAAAACCCCTGTACCCCGAGGTACGCCAGCGGTACAGTACAGACCTTCGGTTTCTTTCACCGGATTACGCTCAACACCTTAACCTATGATGTTTTCAGCTTTTTGTACCTACGCTAATCTAATGCAGTTTTATCTAGATATATCAGGTCACCCAGCAACTCATAATCCCTTGGTCCACGGTTCGAGTCCGTGTGGGCCCACCAAATAAAAAGCCGCGCATTGCGCGGCTTTTTTCGTTCTTGCGCGGCACCCACACCGGGCTCATCACGATCTCAGTCAATCACCACATGCGGCAAAAACCGGCTGCTGTCCTTGGTGATCAAACTGTCATCTTCACGAATCCCGATCCCCGAAGCCGTATCACCCACCACCCAAGACCCGATCAGCGTGTAGCTGTCTCCAAAACGAGGCAGTGGCGCGAACTCTTGAAGGATGTAGGGCGCATCGTTGTAGGGCCCGTCTTCGAAAATGACCTGGTCAGTCGGGGTGCGGATTTCGATGTTGGCGCCTTCGCGGGAAAAGTAAGGCTTGCGCACCCAGCCTTTTGGCACCGCAGATTGCGGGTGCTTATCCACAAAGGACGGCAGCAGATTGGGATGTCCTTCGTTGAATTCCCAAAGCAGCGGCAGGATGCCTTTGTTCGAAATAATCGCCTTCCAGGCAGGTTCGATGAACTGCGTATCGCACTGGGGGATGGCCTGGCCGTGGGGCTCATGAAAGACATGCTCCCAAGCGTGCAGCTTGAAGATGCGTTCGATCCAGCGGCCCTCAAGATCGACAAATCGGCCGTTGGCGTTCAGGCCAATGTCTTCGATGTCGATGTGGCGGGTGTCGATGCCGACATGTTCAGCCATTTTGCGCAGGAATTCCGTCGTACCCCGGTCTTCGATGGAGCCTGACATACACGAAAAGTAGAACGGCCCGTCTTCCTTGATCGCCGCAAAAGCCCGGACCAGATCCTCCGCTATCGAGTTGAATTGCGAAGCGTGGGCCGGCAATACGCCGCGCTGGATCTGCTCTTCAAGCCAGATGAGCTGAAACGCGCCCGCTTCATACGCTGACGTAGGCGTGTCCATGTTGGCTTCCAGCAGCTTGGCCGGGTTTACTCCGTCATAGCTGAAGTCAAAGCGGCCATACAGATGCGGGTGGCCTTCCTTCCACGAGGTGCGAACCAGATCAAAGAACGCCTGCGGAATGGCCAGCCGGGTCAGCAGCTCTTCGCTCTCGACGACCCTTTCCACAACGTCCAGGCACATGGCATGAAGCTCCTGGGTCGGCGCTTCAATGTCGCGTGTGATCTGCGCTTCGGTGAACTGGTAGTAGGCCCGCTCATCCCAGTAGCGCTCGCCGTCGATGGTGTGAAAGTTGAAGCCTTCACGCTCGGCCGTCTGGCGCCAGTCAGGACGTTCCTGGATGCTGATCCTTTTCATGGGTAACGTCCCTGTTATCCGCCGAAGCTTGAACCGCTGCTTTTGCCACCCCAACCGCTGCGAGCGGTGGCCTGGCTGCCGAAACCGCCACGCGAAACAGAAGAAGAGACGGAGGAGTTACGACCAAGGGTGCTTTTGCTGTAAGTGCCGGTCGAGCTGCTTCGCGCCTGGGTGGAGTTGCCGAAGGTTTTGCCCTGCTCGATCTGGCGCGACAGTGTGGAATACCCATACCCACCCCGCGAGTCCCGCTCCTGGTAGATGGGCTGAGCGTAGTAACGACCACCACCGCCGGTGAATCCGTTGACCATGTTGCTGACGAGCATGCCCATCAGGAATCCGTTCACCCCGGAACCGAAGCCACCGCCACCGCCACCCGACTGGTTAGCCTGAGCCTTCGCTGCATCAACCTGTGACTTGGGAAGCTCACCGGAAACTTCCAGCTGAAAACCGCCGAGCTTGGGCGTGAACTTGCCATCGGCATTCTGCTGGCAGTAATCGGGGACGAAATCTGCTTCGCAAGCCGTCTTGTCGTCGTAGGTCGGGGCAATGCGGCGGTGCTCCGCCAGGGCGCTCATGTAAGCGTCCGAGCAGATGTCGACCGGTACTTTCTGGTCAACGCAGGACTGAACCGACGGATAGGTCTGCTGCGCGGAAACCTCGACGGTATCGGACTTGCTGCATGCGCTGATCGCTAACGGCAGGGTGCTGGCCAGGACCAGCTTGAGGGAACTACGTCTCATCGATAACTCCTTTTTCGATAACGGGCGATCAGGTCGACGGCGTCATGCAGGCCGAATTAAGAAAACCGACACTGATCGAGACGCTGGCGGCGTAGATGGCCGCGGCAAGCTCGCCTCGGGTGATGCGTGCGGACAGATCCTTGAGCACCATGCTGGTGGCGGTGAAGGCCAGCAGCTGTACGACTGCTGCGATTACTGCCCAGATCACCACATCCAGCACGCTGATGCTGTAGGTGATCACGTTGCTGGCAGGAAGAGCGAAACCGATCAGCGCACCGCCGAGGGCGACGGCGGCGGCAACATTGCCCTCACGAATCTGGGCAAATTCCTTGTGGGGGGTCAGACGCGTGTAGGCCATCTGAAACAACGAGAACAATCCGCCGGCCACAATGATGTAGACCACAAAACTCAGCAACGACTGGAAGCTGACAGACATACGAAGCGCTTCAAGCATTTTTTACTTCCTTTTAAATGACGGTGAAATCAGTGGACTGCAGGGTCACGCCGACCGACGTGGTGAAGGAGACAACGCCCTCCTCGTCCTCTTCAACGGACAGCAACAGAAACTCGCGACGATCCACCAGTCCGGTGTCCCGCGCGTACAACATGCTCAGGTGCTTGATGCGGTAGGCACCGTCAGGACTGACGACGTGCTCGTCCATGGGCGTGAGCTCGGTCTGGCCTTGTTCCGTGCCCCACTGACGACCGTACTCCCAGCCGTCATGCTCGAATACCGGCAGACCGACTTTGGACGCAGGCCCCACCAGACGCTTGAGCTCCGCCTCGCTGTTGATCGTGACGGCGCTGCTGTAACCGAACAGGATGATGTCCTGAACATCTTCAGCGGCAGGCCCGTTCATCATGACCTGCAGCCAGTAATCCTCGTCCTCGAAGTAGAAGCGCACCAGACGGACCGATTGCCCGAGGTCAACCTGACCCACCGCCCAGACCACTTCTTCGTCAGGTACCACCAGCTCTGAATGGCCGTCGAGCATCAGCTTTAGCGAGTCGTCGAGGTCGAGCATACGACCGGTCGCCAGCCCGAACGGATTAGCCAGGCTTGGATTGCCGAGACCGCCCGGTGGAGTGGGGGACTCCAAGCCTAACGCGCGTTTGATCCAGCTCATGTTTCATCTCCTTTGAATTCGCGCCGAGGCGATGTAAAAAATTTTTAAATTCACTGCGCCGGACCTCGCTCGAGAAGCCGCCGCGAGTGCATCAGCCAGGCCGTCACAATACCGGCAAGCGCGCCACACAGGTGTGACTCAATCGATACGCCCGGCACCGGAATGAACCCAAAGATCAATCCGCTGTAGCCCAGCAGGGTCACCAGTGCAATCGCGAAACTCGCCAGGCTGCGCTGGTACCACGCCCGGGCCAGCAGATACGCCCACAAGCCAAAGATCAGACCGCTGGCGCCCACATGGATGACCGGCCGGCCGACCACCCAGACCATCAGCCCGCCGAGCACAACGATGAGCAGCACCACGCGGACGTAACATTGAAGCCCCTCGGTCGCAACCAGCCAGCTCAGCACCACAAAAGGCAGCAGATTGCTCAGCAGGTGACGGACAGAGCCATGGAGAAACGGGGAGAACACGATGCCTTGGAGTCCGGATACCGTTCTGGGCACCAGGCCGTGGGACAGCAGGCTGTTGGCGGTCAGGGAGTTAACCATCTGCACAACGATCATCACAGCGGCAAGGCAAAGTATCGTTCGTAGTCCATTTCCGATATTCATCTGTACACCGCTGGAGCCCAAAAAACTGAAACCGAAAAAAGGCAGACGGAAATCCGGCTGCCTATTTTTAACGGTGCTTATTGCCCAGCGTTACCGCTCTGGTTTTGCGCTTTCAAGCGGGCCAGAACATCAGCCGCGCCGCCTGTTTTTGCGCCGATCCCGGCATCCTGAAGACGACGCTCCAGATCACCGCCATTAGCAGCCTCGGTCAGCTCGTCGGCCGCTTCAAGCCTCGCGTCCTGCTCATCCTGACGCTGCTTGATACGGGCCAGCGAACCCACTGCGGTTTCGAGTCGGCCGTTGGCACCACCGGTTGCGGCAGCGGCGTTGATCTGCGCCTTTTGCACGCTGTCGCGGGCCTTGGCCATATCGGTCTGCTGACGCAAGCCTTTGATCTGGCTTTCAGCCTTGATGACCTGTGCGGTCAACTTGGCCACATGTACGCCAAACTGATCGGCGGCAAGCTTCTCTTGATCGCGCAGGGCCGTCAGCTCGGCCACTTTCTCGGCACACTCCAGGGCAAGGGCTTCTTCGCCTTTATTCATCGCGGCGAGGGCTTTCTGCTCCCAGTTGGCGATGTTCTTGTCGTGCTCTTCGACGCGTTGCAGCGAGAGCTTGTGCTTGGCTTTGATCTGAATCAGCTGGTTGCGCGCCGCAAGCATAGAGGCGTCGGCGTCACGGATTTCCTGGTCGAGGATTCGCAGTGCCTGAGCATCGACGATGGCTTCACCCACCTCGGAAGCCCCACCACGCAGCGCTGTGACCATTTTTTTCCAAAGGCTCATTGATGTGTCTCCCGATTACTGTGAATCAACTGTTAGAAGGTCTTCGTAGGCATCAGCCGCACGAATCACGTTGTCTGCCAGCGTGAGGACTTCGTGGACGATGACCGTCAGCGAAGAGGCGGCACTCAGGGCGCCGAACATGCTGTAGACGGTTTCGCCGTTTGGCATGGTCTCGATGCCGATCGAAGACAGCGGGAAGAGGTCCCGACTGCGCAACACTGTCTCGTTGAAAGACGTTGGGTCTTTGACCTGAGAGGCGTAGACCAGGACGGAATCAACCAGGATCTGGTCGCCCGCAATGGCAATGATGATGGGCAAGCCGCCGAACTGGTTCATCACCAGGCTCAGACTCGGCTCGGCACCGTGAATAAGGGTTAGTTTGATGTCTTCGTTCTTCACCACGTCCAGTTCGGCGAAGGCCGAGTGAAGCGTGTCGATGGTCCAATTGGTGTTCTCAGTCATGAATCCCTCCAGTTTGATCCGGTTACCCAAGTAGGGCTGGCGCAGCACTTTTTCGATGTCTCTCAGCACTTCCGCGTTTTCTGGAAGTACGTACAGCTCTCGTTTCACGTACCCGGCAGCCGTCAGCCGAGCGCGCATTTCGCGCATGTAGTCGGTTGAAGTTTTCCGAGCCATTGAGGTTTTTCCTGAACATCACATGTGATAGCAACGCACCCTACGCGCAAGCATCCCGATACGCAACATCTCACATGTGATGATTTGGTGAATGAGGCAATGCCGGTGGTGACGCGCCGCGTTTGCCGGGCTTCGGATATATTCATCATCCCCATGGTCTGTAACCCCATGAACTCAGCCTCTCTCCCCTCCTGGCTTCGCCGCGCCCTGCGTCCACTGCTGGACCCATACCGCCGCTATCGCCATGCCCGCTACATTCACGCCGGCCGCATCGTGGTCGGACTGCTGGTGTCGATTCTTCTGACGACCGGCATTAATTTGCCCCACGGTGAGTGGGCGTCGGTCACGATGCTGATCGTGATTGGCGGATTGCAGCACCACGGCAACATCGGCAAGAAGTCGGTAGAGCGGGCCTACGGGACGTTGATAGGGGCGGCCCTGGGCCTGGCGATCGTGGCGCAGGAAAGCTATCTGGGCATGCCGTTGTTGACTTACGTGATCATGTCGCTGATCTGCGGCTTCTTCGCGTATCACGCCATCGGCAAGGGCGGCTACACGGCACTGCTGTCGGCGATCACCCTGTTTATCGTGGCGGGCCACGGTGATAACCCGATCACGGACGGGTTGTGGCGGACGGTGGATATCCTGATCGGCATCGCCCTCGCCCTGGCGTTCTCATTCGCGCTGCCGCTGTACGCCGTGTATTCGTGGCGCTACAACCTGGCAAGTGGCCTGCGGGACTGTGCCCTGGCTTACGATCGCATCGCCAGCGGGCAGTCGATCACCGCAGATGAGCACGTGAAGCTGACGGCACGGATGGGCGCGACGTTACTGCAGCTGCGTTCGCTGATGCCGTCGGTGTCCAAGGAAGTGAAGATTTCGATCGTTGAGCTGGACGCTATTCAGAGCCACTACCGCATGTGCCTGAGCATTCTCGAAATTCTGTCGAACCTGCGTCCGGCAGACGCTGGCAGCACGGGCGTGACGGCGGAGCAACGGCGCATTCGTCGCATGTTGATCGGCATGGCCCGCGCGCTGCAGACCGGTGCGACCGAGCGTTTGCAGCGGCCGACCGAGAGTTTGACCGTCGGGCCCGACGTTCCAACCGCCTCGACCGAGGTGCTCGGTTATCAGCTAATGACCCGCCAGTTCACGCAGAATCTCGAAAGCCTGCAACAGCGACTGGCGAAAACAGCGCCGGCGTGGAAGATCTGAACCCTGCCAGCGCTGTGATCACATATCGGCGGAGGATCAATAAACCGGCGGAACAACCATCTCACGCGGTACCGGTGCCCGTAGGTAATTGGCGTTGTACTCGCGCTCCGGCAGCACCACTTGCGGTGTCTCGGTATCGCCGCGCGGGATCTGCTCCAGCAGGTGGTGAATGCAATTCAAGCGCGCGCGTTTCTTGTCGTCGGCCTCGACAATCCACCACGGCGCGACGTCAGTGTGGGAACGCGTGAGCATTTCTTCCTTCGCGTTGGTGTAGGCCTCCCAGCGACGACGGGATTCGAGGTCCATGGGCGAAAGCTTCCACTGTTTCAGCGGGTCATGGATGCGCATCAAAAAGCGCCGGTATTGCTCGTCATCAGTGATGGAGAACCAGTACTTGATCAGGATGATGCCCGAGCGCACCAGCATTTTTTCGAATTCGGGGACGGTGCGGAAAAACTCTTCGTACTCCTCGTCATTGCAGAAGCCCATGACCCGCTCGACCCCGGCCCGGTTGTACCAACTGCGGTCGAACAGCACCATTTCGCCAGCCGCAGGCAGGTGCGCGACGTAGCGCTGGAAGTACCACTGCGTGCGCTCGCGTTCACTCGGCGCGGTCAGTGCAGCCACACGGCAGACCCGCGGGTTGAGCCGCTGAGTGATGCGCTTGATCGCACCGCCCTTGCCTGCCGCATCCCGGCCTTCGAACAGCACGACCACCTTGAGCTTCTGGCTCACCACCCAGTCCTGCAGTTTCACCAGCTCGCCCTGCAGGCGCAGCAGCTCACGGAAATACAGGCGGCGATCAATCCCTTTGGGCACCTCCTCACCCAAATCAGCCAACAGGCCATCCAGGCGTGCGTCGTCGTACTCCATTTCCAGTTCTTCGTCGAAGCTGTCGAGGATATCGGCCTGGATATAGCGGGCGGTTTCGGAGAAATCCAGAGTCATGACGAGGCTCCCGGCGTGGATTCAAAGGGGGTGGGGAGAGAATTTAGGCACGCCAGGGGTGACAGAAGAATGACAAAAGCCTTACAGCGCGGAAAAGTCCTACATGACCGACGCAGGTTCTCTGACGCCCATCTCTGGTGGACGATCAACGCAGAATCCTTGAGCTTTCGCGTCGCCTTGCCATTCGAATATCACCCAAACCCCTACGGAATCTCCTAACATGCCCCGCTTGCCGAAGGAGATCCGCCCTTGCCTGACACCCGCCCACCAGCGCTCGACGACATCGACCGCAAACTGATCGCCGCGCTGCAAATCAATGCCCGGGAACCGGTCGCGAATCTTGCTCGGCAATTGGGCATCGCGCGGACGACCGTGACCTCGCGACTGGCGCGCCTGGAAAAAGCCAAAATCATCACCGGCTACGGCGTGCGACTGGGTCAGCGGCTGGTGGATGGAGGTCTGCAGGCTTACGTCGGCATCACCGTGCAGCCTCGCTCCGGCAAGGAAGTGCTGCGGCGGCTGAGTGCGCTCGCCCAAGTGCAACAGTTGTGCGCAGTGAGTGGCGAATTCGATTACGTGGCGTGGCTGCGCACGGACTCGCCGGAGCAGCTGGATCAGATGCTTGATCTGATCGGCAGCGTCGACGGGGTCGAGAAGACCACCACGTCGATCATCCTCAGCAGCAAGATTGATCGCGGCCAGCCGTCCTGACGTGCCATTTCCGACAATATGACGAAAAGCTCCGTCACTTTGCTGGGGTTCTCGACACAACGACGGCACTCTGCGTCTTATTAACGTCCCAACTGTTATCTAGACTTGTTCACTTTCGCGCCTCAGTCGAACAAGGTCAGTCATGAAGAACAATCGCCACCCCGCCAACGGAAAGAAACCGATCACGATTTTCGGCCCGGACTTCCCGTTCGCCTTCGATGACTGGATCGAACATCCTGCGGGCCTCGGCAGCATTCCTACGGAGAACCTCGGCAAAGAGGTGGCGATTGTCGGCGCAGGCATCGCCGGGCTGGTCGCGGCTTATGAGCTGATGAAGCTGGGCCTCAAACCCGTCGTTTATGAAGCCTCCAAAATGGGCGGCCGTCTGCGTTCGCAGCAATTCGAAGGCGCTGAAGGCATCATCGCCGAGCTGGGCGGCATGCGCTTCCCGGTGTCCTCCACCGCTTTTTATCACTACGTCGACAAGCTCGGCCTGGAATCCAAGCCCTTCCCCAATCCGCTGACGGCAGCGTCGGGCAGCACAGTGATTGATCTGGAAGGCAGCACCCACTACGCACAGAAACTGTCGGACTTGCCCGCGCTGTTTCAGGAAGTGGCTGACGCCTGGGCCGACGCGCTGGAGGACGGCTCGCAGTTCGCCGACATCCAACAAGCCATCCGCGACCGCGATGTGCCCCGGCTGAAGGAGCTGTGGAACAAGCTGGTGCCGTTGTGGGACGACCGCACGTTCTATGATTTCGTCGCCACGTCCAAAGCCTTCGCCAAACTGTCGTTCTATCACCGCGAAGTGTTTGGGCAGGTCGGTTTCGGCACCGGTGGCTGGGACTCGGACTTCCCGAACTCGATGCTGGAGATCTTCCGCGTGGTCATGACCAACTGCGACGATCACCAGCACCTGATCGTCGGCGGCGTCGCGCAAGTCCCTATCGGCATCTGGCGCCACGCCCCTGAACGTTGCGCGCATTGGCCAGAAGGCACCAGCCTGTCGACGCTGCACCGAGGCGCCCCGCGCACGGGCGTTAAAGGCATCAGCCGCGCCGCCAACGGCCAGTTCGCGGTCACAGACAATCTGGGTGACGTTCGCCATTACGATGCGGTTTTGGCGACGTGCCAGACTTGGTTGCTGACCACCCAGATCGAGTGCGAAGAGTCGCTGTTTTCCCAGAAGATGTGGATGGCACTGGACCGCACGCGTTACATGCAGGCGTCGAAAACCTTCGTCATGGTCGACCGGCCGTTCTGGAAGGACAAAGACCCGGAGACCGGCCGCGACATGATGAGCATGACCCTGACTGATCGCCTGACCCGTGGCACCTATCTATTCGACAACGGCACCTATTCCAACGGCGTCGAGAAGCCGGGGGTGATTTGCCTGTCGTACTCGTGGATGAGTGACGCGCTGAAAATGCTGCCCCACCCCGTTGAAAAACGCGTAAGCCTGGCGCTCGGCGCGCTGAAAAAGATCTACCCGAAGGTCGATATCGCCGCACGCGTCATCGGAGACCCGATCACCGTGTCATGGGAATCCGACCCACACTTCCTCGGTGCTTTCAAAGGCGCGCTGCCGGGCCACTACCGCTACAACCAGCGGATGTACGCGCATTTCATGCAGAAGGACATGCCTGACGAGCAACGGGGCATCTTCATCGCCGGTGACGACGTGTCCTGGACGCCGGCCTGGGTCGAGGGCGCTGTGCAGACGTCGCTGAACGCGGTGTGGGGCATCATGACCCACTTTGGCGGCAAGACTCACGCCGAGAACCCGGGCCCGGGTGACGTGTTCCACGAGATCGGCCCGATCGTTTTGCCGGAATAAGGAAGCCACTATGCGCGTCGCCCTCTACCAATGCCCGCCGCTGCCGCTGGATGTCAGCGCCAACCTTTTGCGCCTGGAAGCTCAGGCGATCAAGGCGTCGGCGCAGGGGGCGAAGCTGCTGGTCTTCCCGGAGATGTTTCTCAGCGGCTACAACATTGGCGCCCAGGCCGCGCGGGAGTTGGCGCAAGCAAGCAACGGCCCGGCTGCGCTGAAGATTGCCGAGATCGCTCAGGCCACGGGCGTCGCGATTCTGTACGGCTACCCGGAGTTGAGCACCGACGGCCAGGTTTACAACGCGGTGCAGTTGATCGACGCGCAAGGTGTGCGGCTCTGCAATTACCGTAAGACCCATCTGTATGGCGAGCTGGACAACGCGATGTTCAGTGCGGGCGATGAGCACTTTCCGGTGGTGGCATTCGGAGGCTGGAAACTCGGCTTTTTGATCTGCTACGACGTCGAGTTTCCCGAGAACACACGGCGTCTGGCCCTGGCCGGCGCCGACCTGATTCTGGTACCGACCGCGAACATGGCGCCGTACGATTTCGTCGCGGAAGTCACCGTGCGGGCCCGCGCCTTCGAGAACCAGTGCTACCTGGTTTATGCCAATTACTGCGGCAGTGAGGGCGAGATCCATTACTGCGGTTTGAGCAGCATCTGCGCGCCGGACGGTCGCCAAATCGGTCTTGCTGGACAGGATGAGGCGCTGGTGATTGCGGATCTGGATCGTGAATCGATGAGCGAGTCTCAGGCGATCAATACGTATTTCAAGGATCGCCGACCGGGGTTTTATTCCGGCCTGAGTAAACCGTAAGGTAATTCTCCTGCGCCGCCCCTGCGCACGTCCCACACCTGCACGCCCGTAATCCGCTAGCATGGCCGCTCAGTCATCAAACCTCACAGCGCCATGCCCAACCCCATCAGCCAGCGATCCCTGACCCTGCCCAACGGCCTGAACGTGGTGCTTGTTTCGGCCCCACGTTTGAAGCGTTGCGCGGCGGCATTGCGGGTGGCGGCAGGCAGTCATGATGTCTCGGCCCGCTGGCCGGGGCTGGCGCATTTTCTTGAGCACTTGTTTTTTCTCGGCACCGAGCGCTTCACGGATGACGAAAAGCTGATGGCGTTCGTGCAGCGTCATGGCGGGCAAGTGAACGCCAGCACACGCGAGCGCACTACCGACTTTTTCTTCGAACTGCCGCGCGCCGTGTTCCCCGACGGTCTCGAGCGGCTGTGCGAAATGCTCGCACATCCGCGTATGACGATTGCCGATCAGTTGCGAGAACGGGAGGTGCTGCACGCGGAATTCATCGCCTGGTCGCGGGACGATGCCTCTCGTGACCTGCTGAAGCGCCTGCAGCCCTTGTCGGCCTTGCATCCGATTCGATGGTTTCATGCCGGCAATCGCTTCAGCCTTCCGGTTCCCCGTCAAACATTCCAGCATGCGCTGCAGGATTTCTACCGACGGTTCTATCAGGCCGGGCAGATGACGTTGAGCCTCGCGGGGCCTCAGTCGCTGGATGAACTGGAACAATTGGCCACGCAGTCTGGCGGGTGTTTCGCTCAAGGTATTCGGGTTGAGCAACAGCAGCCGCCTGCGCTGCTCACTGATGCACCGAAGCCAATCGGCGAGGCTGATCAGCGTCGGATGCATCTGACGTTCGCATGCCAAGGCTTACCGGCAGGGCAGGAACAGGCCGCGGCGTTTCTCTGCACCTGGATGAATGACGCGCAAGGGGGCGGGCTGGTGGCGGAGCTGCGTGACCGAGGCTTGATTGAGTCGATGAAGGCCGAGGTCATGTATGAGTTTGGCGGCCAGGCGGTAATCGACATTGATGTCGCATTGGCCGCGAAGACACCCGACGCGTCATCGCACGTATCAGCAACGGTGTTCAGCTGGCTCGCCTTTTTCAAATCCCATTACCGCCCGTTGCTCGGAGAATACGCGCGACTGGAACAGCGGCGTCTGGCCGTCAGCGGCGCACTTTCGCTGGCGCGGTATTTCAGCGCGGAAGCTAATGCGGCGGGCCTGTCGGTAGATGCGGTCGAGGCACTGCTCAGCCAGCTCACACCAGACGCGCTGTTGCAGGCGCAAGCCAAATCTCCGGCGTACGACGCCTCAACCGTCCATTGGCGGCTGCCCGCCCCCAATCCATTTTTGAACCAGACAACGCCGGCCACGGCGCCGACCTTGCCGCTGCCCGCGCTGACATTCAGCGACGCGCTGCCGGAAAACGGCGAAGCCGCACTGTACCTGCGATGGACGCTTGCCACGGCGCAACCAACGCTTGCACGAATGTTGGGTGAAAGCCTGAAACCGCTAACGGCCCAAACCAGTCAAGCGGGGGTCGCGCTGGCATTCAGTGCCTACGGCAGATTCTGGCAGTTGAAAGTCTCAGGCCTGGCGCAACCGCTGCCCGCCGTGCTGGAGCAGGCTCTGCTTTTGCTCGGCAAGCCGGATGCTCAAGCCTTGGCGCGCTACGGTGCGCCAGCTAATGAACCGGCCGTTATCCCGATCCGTCAGCTGTTGAAGACGTTGCCTGATCATTATTTGAACAGCCCAATCACACATCAGACCGACAATCTGCACCGCGTTTGGGCTGAGGCTGGTTGGACAGGGTTTGCCACGGGCTTCACCCCCTCAGCGCAACAGTTGTTGAGTCACGCCGCTCGGCTGATCCCCGGTCTCCCCGAGCTTCCAGCACACCTAACCACCCCGGCTACAGGCACACGGTGGGCAATCGAACCGTCGGAATCTTCCGAAACTGCGCTGCTGATCTTCTACCCAACGCCCTCCCACTCTCTCGACGACGAAGCCACGTGGCGACTTTTCGCACAGCTGATGCAGGCTCCGTTCTACCAGCGCCTAAGGGTCGAGTTGCAGTTGGGTTACGCCGTTTTCAGTGGTTTCCGACAGATCGCTGGCCAGGGCGGTCTGCTGTTCGGCGTGCAATCGCCAGGCGCGAGCGCGGAGCAACTCGTTGCGCACATTGAGACGTTCATCAAGAGTCTGCCGACAATGATTAACGCCGCAGACTTACCCGGGCAGGTAAAAATCCTGCAGGATCAACTCGAAACGACTGACATGGAGCACTCGCAAGCGGCCGAGCTGCTCTGGCAAGCACATCTGGCGGGACACGGAAGCGACTACAGCGCATGCCTGCAACATTCCCTTGCACATCTTCAGCAAGCCGCTCTGCTCGAAACCGCTCATCGGCTGGCCCAGCCCGACAGCCCCAGACTCTGCCTATCGAACCGCCCTGACGCCCTCTAGCCCGCCCCGACCGCAGACCACAACCCGCTGATCATTGCCCGTTGTGCAAGGATCTTTATCGGATATTTCATCATTGGCCGTTCGATAATTTTAGTAACATAGCCCCCTAAGCATTTGAACGTCTCCGCTCGCAGGAGCACTAACGAATGTACTCACCCACCGCTGCACTAACCCAGAAGGAGTCAATTATGTGGACTAAACCTGCTTACACTGATCTGCGTATCGGCTTTGAAGTCACCATGTACTTCGCAAGCCGTTGATTGTTGCGCGGTGAGAAGCCTCGGTTCGCCGGGGCTTTTTTATTAACGCGATTCTGATTCAGGGCCGGCCTGGCCCGTCGCTACGGGGTTTACATGCACATCCAGATTCTCGGTTCCGCCGCCGGCGGTGGTTTCCCTCAGTGGAACTGCAACTGCGTCAATTGCGCAGGCTTTCGCGACGGCAGCTTGCGGGCGCACGCGCGCACCCAGTCGTCCATCGCGCTGTCGGACGACGGTGTGAACTGGATCCTGTGCAACGCCTCTCCCGACATCCGCGCACAGCTTCAGGGGTTCGCCCCGATGCAGCCCAATCGCGGCCTGCGCGATACAGGGATCAGCGCGATCATTCTGATGGACAGCCAGATCGACCACACCACCGGTTTGCTGAGCCTGCGTGAGGGCTGCCCGCATCAAGTCTGGTGCACGGACATGGTTCACGAGGACCTGAGCACGGGTTTCCCGCTGTTCAACATGCTCACCCACTGGAATGGCGGTCTGACCTGGAATCGCATCGAGCTGGAAGGCAGCTTTGTCATTCCCGCCTGCCCGAATCTACGCTTTACGCCATTTCCACTGCGCAGCGCGGCACCGCCCTACTCGCCACACCGATTCGACCCACACCCGGGCGACAACATCGGCTTGATGGTCGAGGACCTGAGCACGGGCGGCAAACTGTTCTACGCGCCGGGCCTGGGCAAAGTCGATGACGCCCTCATGGAGAAAATGAGCGGCGCCGACTGCCTGTTGGTCGATGGCACGATGTGGGATGACGATGAGATGCGGCGCCGTGGCGTCGGCACCCGCACCGGGACAGAGATGGGTCATCTGGCGCAAAACGGCCCCGGCGGCATGCTCGAAGTGCTGGAAAAGCTGCCGCAACAGCGCAAGGTGCTTATCCACATCAACAACACCAACCCTATCCTCGACGAAGACTCGCCCGAGCGCGCTGAACTGGCGCGGCGGAACGTCGAAGTGGCATTCGACGGGATGAGCATCGAGCTTTAAGAATGCTGAATAACCGACTGTAGGGTGAGTTTGCTCATGAAGGTGTCAGGTCAGCCAGCCGATGAGGCACAGGTAGATCGCCTTCGTGAGCAGCTCACGCCCACGGGATCTGCGGAAATTCTTGACGAGAACTGCCGACATGAACGATGCAACGCCGCTGTCCCCCGCTGAATTCGAACAGGCCCTGCGCGCCAAGGGCGCGTATTACCACATCTATCACCCGTTTCATGTGGCGATGTACGAAGGGCGCGCGACCCGCGAGCAGATTCAGGGCTGGGTCGCCAACCGGTTCTACTATCAGGTGAATATCCCGCTGAAGGACGCTGCGATCCTGGCCAACTGCCCGGACCCGGAGATCCGCCGCGAGTGGATACAGCGCTTGCTGGATCATGACGGCGCGCCCGGTGAAGACGGTGGCATTGAAGCCTGGCTGCGTCTGGGTCAGGCCGTGGGACTGGACCCTGACCAGTTGCGCTCGCAGGAACTCGTCCTGCCCGGCGTACGATTTGCCGTCGACGCCTACGTCAACTTTGCCCGCCGCGCCAACTGGCAGGAAGCAGCGAGCAGTTCGCTGACCGAGCTGTTTGCGCCGCAGATCCATCAGTCGCGCCTGGACAGCTGGCCGCAGCACTACCCGTGGATCGACCCGACCGGCTACGAATACTTCCGCACCCGCCTGGGTCAGGCCCGCCGCGACGTCGAGCATGGTCTGGCGATCACGCTGCAGCACTACACCACGCGGGAAGGCCAGCAGCGCATGCTGGAAATTCTGCAGTTCAAACTCGACATTTTGTGGAGCATGCTCGATGCCATGAGCATGGCCTACGAGCTGAACCGCCCGCCCTATCACAGCGTGACCGACCAACGCGTCTGGCACAAAGGAATCGCCCTATGAGCTTCAATCGCGAACAGGTGCCCAGCTGGCGCCGCGGTTATCGTTTCCAGTTCGAGCCGGCGCAAAACGGTCACGTGCTGCTCTACCCCGAGGGCATGATCAAGCTCAATGAAAGCGCGAGCGCGATCGGTGGCCTGATTGACGGTCAGCGCAGCGTCGACGCCATCATTGCGCTGCTTGACGAAAAATTCCCCGGCGTTCCCGAGCTCGGCACTGACGTCGAGCAATTCATGGAGGTCGCCCGTGCAGAACTCTGGATCGAATTTGCCTGACTCAGTGAACACTCAGTCCGATGTCTACATTCCGCCTACGCCCCCGGTCGGGCTGCCGCTGTGGCTGCTCGCCGAGCTGACCTATCGCTGCCCGTTGCAATGCCCGTATTGCTCCAACCCGCTGGATTTCGCCAAGCAGGGGCAGGAGTTGAGCACCGAGCAGTGGTTCAAAGTCATGGCCGAAGCCCGGCAAATGGGCGCAGCCCAGATCGGCTTCTCGGGCGGCGAGCCGCTGGTGCGTCAGGACTTGGCCGAGCTGATCGCCGAAGCGCGGCGGCTGGGCTTCTACACCAACCTGATCACCTCCGGCATCGGCCTGACCGAGCAGAAGATCATTGACTTCAAGGAAGCCGGGCTGGACCACATCCAGATCAGTTTCCAGGCCAGCGACGAGCAAGTGAACAACATGCTCGCCGGCTCGAAGAAAGCCTTTGCGCAGAAGCTGGAAATGGCCCGCGCCGTGAAGAAGCATGGCTATCCGATGGTCCTCAACTTCGTGACCCACCGGCATAACATCGACAAGATCGACAAGATCATTGAGCTTTGTGTGGCGCTGGAAGCTGACTTCGTGGAGCTGGCGACCTGTCAGTTCTACGGCTGGGCGCACCTGAATCGTGTGGGCTTGCTGCCGACCAAAGACCAACTTGTGCGCGCCGAACGCATCACCAACGAATACCGGGTCAAGCTCGCCGCGGAAAACCATCCGGTGAAGCTGATCTTCGTCACCCCCGATTACTACGAAGAACGCCCAAAAGCGTGCATGAACGGCTGGGGCAATCTGTTCCTGACCGTGACGCCGGACGGCACTGCGCTGCCGTGTCATGGCGCGCGGCAAATGCCGATCCAGTTCCCCAACGTGCGCGATCACACGATGCAGCACATCTGGTATGAGTCGTTCGGCTTCAATCGCTTTCGCGGTTACGAGTGGATGCCAGAGCCTTGCCGCTCCTGCGACGAGAAGGAAAAGGACTTCGGCGGCTGCCGCTGTCAGGCATTCATGCTCACCGGCGATGCGAGTAATACCGACCCGGTGTGCAGCAAGTCGCCGCAGCATCACTTGATCACCCAGGCCCGTGATGAAGCCGAGTATGCTAGCCAGACCATCGAGCAACTGGCCTTCCGCAATGAACGAAACTCACGCCTCATCGCCAAGTCCTGACCTTCTTTCTGCCGCCCAGGCTGTGGCGGCAGGCACCGATTTCGCCGAACTCAGCGTCAGCCCTGCGGGGCTTTTCTGGAGTGAATTCCGCCCGCAGGATGCCGCGACGCGCATCTGGCGCTGGCACCAGGGCGCGACTGCTTGCCTGACCCCCGAGGGTTTCAGCGTGCGCAGCCGGGTGTATGAATACGGCGGCGGTTCGTTCTGCCTGACTGACGATGCCGTGGTGTTCGTCAACGAAGCGGACCAGCAGATTTACCTCCAGCCCTTCGATTCCCAAACGGCTCGACCCCTGACCCAAGGCGACAAGCTCTTCGGAGATGTCCGCTATGCGCGTGGGCAGATTCTGGCAGTTGAGGAGGATAAGGACACTCACCGGTTGGTCGCGATCGACGTCGCGGACGGCCGCCGGCATGTATTGGCGGAAGGTGCCGACTTTTATGCATCGCCCACCGTCAGTCCGGATGGCAGTCGGCTGGTGTGGATCGAGTGGTGGCGGCCCCATCAGCCCTGGACGTCCTCGCGACTGATGAGCGTAGAACGCCAGCCCGACTTCTCATGGGGCAGGCCGCACTGCCTCGCGGGCGGGTTGGGGCTGGAATCCCTGCAGCAACCCCGCTTTGATGAAACTGGCCGCTTGTATTGCCTGACCGACCGCGCCGGCTTCTGGCAGCCGTGGGTTGAGACGCTGGATGGTTTTGAAGCACTTCCTGCCGCCCCTGCCGACCACGCATCGGCGCCGTGGCAACTGGGCGCGTCAACTTGGGCGCCGCTCGGCGACAGTGCGTACCTCGCCGCCTGGTTCGAAGACGGCAAAGGCCTGCTCGGCGTGCGCTCGGCGCAGGGCTCAGTTGAAGATTTCAGCGGCGATTACAGCCGTTTCAGAAGCCTCGCGGTGGACTCGGACTATGTCTATTGCATCGCCGCGTCCCCCGTCAGCCCCTCTGCTGTCATTGCCATCAGTCGTGCTGACAAGCGCGTTCAGGTGCTGGCCGGCGGCGTGAGCCCGCTCCCCATTGAGCGCATCAGCCAGCCGCAAACCCTGCGTTATCCGAGCGGCTCCAGCGAAGCGCACGGGTATTTCTATCCGGCCATGAATGGCGACGACAAGCCGCCGCTGGTGGTGTTTATCCACGGCGGCCCGACCTCCGCGTGCTACCCCGCACTGGACCCGCGCATTCAGTTCTGGACGCAGCGGGGCTTCGCCGTCGCCGACCTCAACTATCGCGGCAGCACCGGTTATGGCCGCGCCTATCGCCAGGCACTGTTTCTGGAATGGGGCGTTGTCGATGTCGAAGACGCCTGCGCAGTGGTTGAATACCTGGGCAATCAGGGCCTGATCGATCCGGAAAACGCATTCATTCGCGGCGGCAGTGCCGGTGGCTATACGACGCTGTGCGCACTGGCGTTCAAGGATGTGTTCCGCGCAGGGGCAAGCCTGTATGGGGTGAGCGATCCGCTGGCACTGGCGGAAGCCACGCACAAGTTCGAGGCGGATTATCTGGACTGGCTGATCGGCGACCCCGATGTCGACATGGCGCGCTACCGGGAACGCACGCCGCTGCTGCATGCTGACCAGATCAAGGTCCCGGTGATCTTCTTCCAGGGCGAACTCGACGCCGTGGTCGTCCCCGCCCAGACCCGCGACATGCTCAATGCATTGCTGGAGACCGGCATCCCGGCGGAAGGGCACTTCTACCCCGACGAACGCCACGGCTTCCGCAAAGCCGCCAACCTGGCCCATGCACTGGAAACCGAGTGGGCGTTTTACCGGAAGGTGATTGATGGGTGAGGTGTCAGACGTTTTGCGCGTCAGCCACTGACGCACTTGGCCAACGCGATCATGCTTGCTCACGAAGAAGGCATTTCAACCGCTGGAATTTTAGCGGTTGTACCGGCCCCTTCGCGAGCAAGCTCGCTCCCACAGGTTGTGCGTAAACTGTCAAACCCGCGACATCGCCATGTGTAACCGCGCGAGCCCGTGATTGGCTCATCCATAAACGTGCAGCGCCACGGCACCGATCAATACCAGCCCCACCCCGCAGACCTGAATGGCGCTGAGCCGCTCTTTGAAGAACAGGAAGCCAAGCACGGCGGCGATACCCCCTGATAGGGTACTGATGACGGTGACCACGGAAATCGATCCCACCATCGCGCCATACGAGAACGCAGAAAACCCACCCAGGTTGAGCAGGCTTGCCGCCACAAGGGTTACCCCGGCGCATGCAGGCGGCAACTTCAGGGCGTCTTTCATTCGCAAAATCATCGGCGACAAAACGGCGAGCCCGACCAGATACCCCAGCCAGAGCATCGTGACGGGGCCCAGTGCTGGCAACGCGTAACGGCCCTGCATCCAGAAGCTCGATCCGTACAGCAAGGCGGCGCCCAGTGCGTAGACAATCGCTTGCTGGTTGTGCTTTTTCGCCGTGGAATCGTTACCTGACGTGATGCTCGACAGAACGACTCCCAGCACGCACAACGCGATCAACAACAGCTGCGTCATCGAGATGTGCTCGCCGCTCGCCCACGAGAACAGCGTGGTGAAGACGCCGTACGACGTCACCAGTGGAGCCACAATCGAAGCTTTGCCGAGCGAGAACGCTTTGGATAACGCCAGCGCACCACTGACCGTGAAAACCGAAGCGAGCACACCCAGAAGCCACGTGTGCCAAGGAGCAGAGAATGATTTGGAGATGAAAGCCGGGAAGCACAGCAACAGAATGCACATGATCAGGAAGCCAAGCGCCTGACCGAAGTAAACCGCTCGCTTGACCCCAACGGCACGGGCATTGAGCCCTACCAGAAAATCTGTGCCGCCCCAGAACAAAGCGGCGAGTAACCCTAAAACAACGTCCATCCCTGACCTTCCTGACCATAAAGTCCGACGTCGGACTCTATGTCAGCTGACCTGAGACAGGAAGCGCGGTGTTTAGCGGATTGAGTTACTTGCGACTAACAATGATGTAGATCGCGTGGATGATCCCCGGGATGTAGCCCAACAGGGTCAGCAGGATGTTCAGCCAGAAGGCACCGGCGAAGCCGACTTGCAGGAACACGCCCAGGGGTGGCAGCAGGATGGCGATGATGATGCGAATGATGTCCATGGGTGAAGCTCCTGGTTAATGGCCCAATGGGGGCCGCACAGCTAATCGACCTTGGGCCGTTACAGGGGTTCCGCAGCGCAATCATCAAGCCATTACCTTCTCGCGCAGCCGCGCCAACCGAAGCGGTCGAAGGAGTAGGTATTTTCCAATACGCAGAAAAAAGAAAACCCCGCCTAAGCGAGGTTTTCCAGACTGTTTCCCATGACTTCCATTTCTTCCCGCCGTCCTGGCAGGCAATCCCTTACGTGTCCCTGTTATCTGTTGCGCGTCCTGCGCTACGTCCATGTGAGTAGATTAAACTTGGATCCACTGGAGCGATAGAGCCGAATGCCACCACGTCATGTAAGCAAATGCTTACATGATTTTCGTGGTGTCAGAACTGTGACGCCTCCAATAGGTACAGCGACTCACTGCCAGCCCTCACCGACGCTGAAAGGGACTGAATCCGAGGCAGCAGACGCGCGAAGTAGAAACGCGCAGTGCCCAGCTTACTGGCGTAGAAATCTTCCTGAGTTTCCTTGCCCCACGCCGCGTTTGCCATCATCGCCCACATGTAGGCGTACGCCGTGTATCCGAATACATGCAGATACTCGACGGAAGCGGCACCGATTTCATTCGGGTTGCTACGCGCCCGGTCCAGCACCCAGTCGGTCAATTCGTCCAGCGTGGTCAAGGCAGCGGCCAACGGCTTGGTGAACTCGGCCTGCGAGCTGTCAGACGACGCAATGAATTCACGGACTTCGTCAGAGAACAGCTTGTAGTACGCCCCGCCACTGGCGACAACCTTACGACCCATCAGGTCCAGTGCCTGAATGCCGTTGGTGCCTTCGTAGATCTGGGTAATGCGCACGTCACGCACCAGTTGTTCCTGGCCCCATTCGCGAATGTAGCCATGACCGCCGAACACCTGCTGACCGTGCACGGTGGTGTCCAGGCCCATGTCGGTGAGAAAGGCCTTGGCAACAGGCGTCAGCAGTGCAACCAACGCATCGGCGCGCTGACGCACGTCGGCGTTTTCGCTGTACTTGGCGGTGTCCAGTTGCATGGCCACGTACGTCGAGAACGCGCGACCGCCTTCGTTCAGCGCCTTCATTGTCAACAGCATGCGGCGCACATCGGGGTGAACGATGATCGGGTCGGCAATGGTGTCTTTGGACTGCGCGCCTGTCGGTGCCCGGCTTTGCAGACGGTCGCGGGCGTACTCGATCGCGTTCTGATACGAACGCTCGCCGGACGCCAGGCCCTGAATGCCTACACCCAAGCGCTCGTAATTCATCATGGTGAACATCGCCGCGAGGCCTTTATTCGGCTCCCCGATCAGGTAGCCCTTGGCCTGATCAAAATTCAGCACGCAGGTGGCCGATGCCTGAATGCCCATTTTGTGCTCAATGGACCCGCAGAACACCGTGTTGCGCTCACCCAGGCTGCCGTCGTCGTTGACCATGATTTTCGGCACGAGGAACAGCGAAATGCCCTTCGGCCCGGCCGGTGCGTCGGGCAGTTTGGCCAGCACCAAATGGATGATGTTCTCGGTGAGGTCGTGCTCGCCGCCGGTGATGAAGATTTTAGTACCGCTGACCTTGTAGGACCCATCGGTCTGCGGCTCCGCTTTCGTGCGGATAATCCCGAGATCCGTGCCGGCGTGGGCTTCGGTCAGGCACATCGAACCGGCCCATATGCCGGCGTACATGTTCGGCAGGTATTTGGTTTTCAGCGCTTCGCTGGCGTGGTTATTGATCGAGACGCAGGCGCCGGACGTCAACATCGGGTACAGCCCGAACGCCAGGCTGGCGGAGTTGACCATCTCTTCGACTTGAGCAGAGACCGCCTTGGGCATGCCCATGCCGCCGAATTCCGGATTGCCGCCGACGCCGACCCATCCCCCTTCCGCATACGTTTTGTACGCTTGAACGAAACCTGCAGGTGTGGTGACAACGGTGTCTTTCCAGTGGCAGCCTTCCTCATCGGCCGCGCGGCTCAGCGGTGCGACGGATCTGCCAGTGACTTTGCCCGCCTCTTCGAGAATCGCCTCGACGGTCTCGGCGTCCACGGTTTCAGACAGTTCGGGAAGCGTGGCCCAAAGTCGGGAGACTTCGAACACTTCATTGAGGACGAAGCGCATATCGCGCAAGGGCGCTTTGTAGTCAGCCATGGCAAACCTCGTTTCAGCGGCAAAGAACTCGGGGGAGGAGCGGCACAGCACTGAGATTGCGGCGCCGATGTGTCAGTGGAACGAGTGTACCTGAACACCATTTGCGACACATAGGGTCAACGCGTGACTATTAACAAGGATCCGGTCACGATCGAGCGACAGTCGAGTTCTTACCGCACATGGCTGCGTATGCGTTCGTTGAGTGATGAAAAGGAGTAGGTTTTAGCCGGCCGCGGCCATGCGAACAGCGCCGCGCTTGCTGGTTTGCGCATGGCTGATGACGCAGTTACGGCCAGCGCCTTTGGCGGCATACAGCGCCTGATCGGCGGATTTGAGGACTTCTTCCGGATTGCGGTGCTCGGGCAGACGCTCGGCCACGCCGATGCTGACGGTCACCGAAACTGTTGATGCCTGGGAACCCGCCCGACGCTGGCGCCCCTGTAAGTCATCGTTTGGACGATTGTCCTGATTGCGCAGGTGAATCTGATAGCTGGCGATGGTTTCACGAATGACTTCAAGGTGCGGCATGCACTCTTCCAGGGTTTTGCCGGCAAACACGATGGCGAACTCTTCACCGCCATATCGATAGGCGCGCCCGCCGCCGTTGGTGATCTTCGACAATTTGCTCGCCACCAGACGCAGCACCTGATCGCCGACATCATGACCGTGTGTGTCGTTGAATTTCTTGAAGTGATCGACGTCGCTCATCGCCAGCACGTAATTGCGGCCCAGTCGCTGCATCCGCTCATTGAGTGCGCGTCGGCCTGGCAGCCCGGTCAGTTCGTCGCGGAACGCCATTTGATAGGCCTCGTGCGCGACCGCTGCGGCAATCATCAACATCACCTGGCTGCACATGATGTTCAGGGTGAACGGCAGGATGAAGGTTTTCGGCAACGCCCAGAACATTCCGAGCAACCCCACCAGTTGAGCGGCATGCAGGGGGCGCGGCTTATAGAGGTACTGGGTGATCAACACGGCGAACGCGATGAAAAACGTCACGTAGGACAACTGGATGAGGCTCATCCAGTCTCCGTGCAGCGCCGGCCAGCGGATGTCGGCGAGCCAGGCGAGCAGCACGGCGGGGAAGCTCTGTTCGAGTCCCAGCGCGACGCTGCCGACGGCGACCAGTACCGCCAGCCGAGCGACAAGGTCTTGAAACAGATGGGTCCGCTCTTCCCACGCGGCAAACAGGCCGAACATGACCGGGAGCAACAGGCAGCACAGATGAAACACCACGGCGGCGTCCTCTCGGACTTTTCCGTTATCGCGGTAATAGTCGGTCTGTGTGTCGAGCAGGAAATAGGCGATGTACACCGTGATCATCAGGAACAGTTCACGCTGCCGCTTGTAAACCCCGCAATACGCGCCGCCCAGCAAGAGCACCAGGGTGGGCAGCACGTTGAAGAGTGAGGTGAAGAAGACGTTGAGGTCTTTCACGTACGCGGCCGCCAGTCCGGCAATCAGCAAGGCCAGAGAGGGTAAAAAATGACTGAGCCGTGCGGCAGAGGGGCGCAGCAAAAGGACTATCTCCTCACCGAAAGATGCGAGCGCTGATTAAATGGCATTGTGCCTGTATCGGCCGCGTCATGCATAGGATGAGGAAGAATGTGCATGGCCTTGGGGCAAAGATCGGCAGGCACAAAAAAGCCGCTTGTCCCTGAGGACAAGCGGCTGGAGGGAAACGCTCGCGGTGACTTAGTAAGCCAGGCCGAAGTGTTCTTCGTTCATGTCCATCAGGTTGCTCGCGCCCGACAGCATGGTTGCCACGTGAGTGCGGGTGCGCGGCAGGATACGCTGGAAGTAGAAGCGCGCTGTCTGCAGCTTGGCGGTGTAGAAGGCTTCTTCGCTGGTGCCGGCCGCCAGTTTCTCGGCTGCCACACGAGCCATGTCAGCCCAGAAGTACGCCAGGCAGGCATAACCGGAGAACATCAGGTAATCCACCGAAGCGGCACCGACTTCTTCACGGTCTTTCATGGCGGCCATGCCGACCTTCATGGTCAGTTCGCCCCATTCTTTGTTCAGCGCAGCGAGCGGCGCCACGAACTCGCTGATCGCGTCGTTGCCTTCCTGGGACTGGCAGAACTTGTGGACGATCTTGGTGAAGCCCTTGAGCGCCTCGCCTTGAGTCATCAGTACTTTTCGACCCAGCAGGTCGAGCGCCTGAATACCGGTGGTGCCTTCGTACAGCATGGCAATACGGGCGTCGCGAACGTTCTGCTCCATGCCCCACTCGGCGATGAAGCCGTGGCCGCCATAGATCTGCACGCCGTGGTTGGCGGCTTCGAAACCGACTTCGGTCATGAACGCCTTGGCGATCGGTGTCATGAATGCCAGCAGGCCGTCAGCTTGCTTCTTGGCTTCGGCGTCGTCGCTGTACTTGGCGATGTCGACCTGCTTGGCGGTGAAGTACACCATCGCACGAGTCCCCTCGGCGAAAGCCTTCATGGTCAGCAGCATGCGACGCACGTCAGGGTGAACGATGATCGGGTCAGCGGCTTTTTCCGGCGCTTTCGGGCCAGTCAGCGAACGCATCTGCAGACGCTCGCGGGCGTATTTCAGGCCGCCCTGGAAACCGATCTCGGCGTGGGCGAGGCCTTGCAGCGCAGTGCCCAGACGTGCGGTGTTCATGAAGGTGAACATGCAGTTCAGGCCCTTGTTCGGCGGGCCGATCAGGAAACCCGTGGCGCCGTCGAAGTTCATCACGCAGGTGGCATTGCCGTGAATGCCCATCTTGTGTTCCAGCGAACCGCAGGTCACAGCATTGCGCTCGCCGACGCTGCCGTCAGCAGCCGGCACGAATTTCGGCACGATGAACAGGGAAATGCCCTTGGTGCCAGTTGGTGCGTCGGGCAGGCGGGCCAGCACGATGTGGACGATGTTATCGGCCATGTCGTGTTCGCCAGCAGAAATGAATATCTTGGTGCCGGACACTTTGTACGAGCCGTCAGCCTGAGGCTCGGCCTTGGTGCGCAGCATGCCCAGGTCGGTGCCGCAGTGAGGTTCGGTCAGGCACATGGTGCCGGTCCACTCACCCGAAACCAGCTTGGTCAGGTAAGCGTCTTGCTGCTCAGGGGTGCCGTGCTCGGAGATGGTGTTCATCGCACCATGGGAAAGGCCCGGGTACATGCCCCACGACCAGTTGGCTTCGCCGACCATTTCACTGACCGCCAGCCCCAACGACTCGGGCAGACCCTGGCCACCATGGGCGACGTCGTGGGCCAGGCTCGGCCAGCCGCCTTCGACGAACTGCTTGTAGGCTTCCTTGAAACCGGTCGGCGTTTTTACGCCGGACTCGCTCCAGGTGCAGCCTTCGGTGTCACCGACACGGTTCAGCGGGGCCAGGACCTGCTCACAAAACTTGGCGCCTTCCTCGAGAATGGCGTCAACCATGTCAGGCGTGGCGTCCTGGCATGCTGGCAGACTCTGATAGTGCGCTTCGTAGCCGAGCAGCTCGTCACGGACGAAGCGAATATCACGCAAGGGGGCCTTGTAGTCAGGCATAGCGATAAACCTCTGCTGGTGAATCCTGGAATTGGATGACCGTGTGGTCACTGTGGGGCATTGCCCCGGCGCCGGCGTTTGGGATCACGCGGCGATCAAACAGGTGTTTGAAACATACGTTTACGCCTATACCTTGTCAAGGGACGCCCTGCACCTTTCATCACCTCCCGGCGTGCGAGATGCAGGCGCGCGCGTACGCCGCCAAGCGGTGCAGACCGGTGCGTTGAGTCTAGAGAGCGTGAGGGAAGTACAGGCCACTGCGCGCACGGGATGGGCGCGTGAATGAGGCGTTATTCAGGAAAGGAAGAGCGACCAAAGCCGTGCGCTTTGGCGCACGACCGGGGGGGATCAGGCGAAGGTATCGATCAGCGTGCCGAGTGCTTCATCACTGGCTTTTTCAACTTTGACGCCAGCCTGGACTTGAATCCGGCCTTGGGTCAGTTCAACCACATTGGTAGCCATATCGGAGCGTTGCGGACGATCCACGGAGCGCAGTCGCTCAAGCTGGAAATCCGAAGACTGACTGCGCCCGGACACTTCAGTCGCGGGACTGGCCAACTGCGTCGCAGCCTGATCGACACGGCTCTGCCCGACCTGCATTGCGCTAAGGCCCGGGTACAGCGTGTTGTTCAGTGAGATTTGCATGAGCACGATCCTCTGTTCGGAGCGAACACAGCGATTAAAGCAGCAATACGCCCGGATTACTCGGCTACGCGACTAGTGGCATTGCGCCTTGTGACGCACCTCACACTTGGCGACGCTCTAACGCTTAATCCAGCAATTCCAGATGCAGATGCTCGGCGATCATTTCCGCGGTTGCCTTCTTCATGAACGGCACGCGCCCCAGACACGGCGCCGGCAGACGCTCAGCCAGCGTGGCGAGGTTCTCTTCAAGCCGAGACGTTTTGGGATCGATGATATTCGCCACCCAGCCCGCCAGTTGCAGACCGTCGTTGGCGATGGCTTCCGCTGACAGCAACGCATGGCTGATACAGCCCAGGCGCACGCCCACCACCAGAATCACCGGCAGTTTGAGCGCGATGGCCAGGTCAGACAGATTGGCCTGATCGGCCAGTGGAACGCGCCAGCCGCCAGCCCCTTCGATCAGGGTGAAATCAGCCTGCTTATCGAGGATATGCCGCATCGGGCCGAGCAAGGACTGCACGGTCAGCGCGACTCCTGCTTCTCGCGCGGCCAGATGGGGCGCGATGGCAGGCTCGAAGGCCACCGGGTTGACCTCGTTGTAGGTCAGCTGAATCGAACATTCGGCACGCAAGGCGACGGCGTCCGAGTTGCGCAACCCCTTGGGTTTGACGTCGCAGCCGGAGGCGACCGGCTTGCCCGCCGCCGTGCTCAACCCCGACTGCCGCGCCGCGTAGAGAAGCCCCGTGGCGATGGTGGTCTTGCCGACGTCAGTATCGGTTCCCGTGATGAAATACGCAGCGCTCATCGTGGCGACCATCCGTTCAGATATTTCAAACTATTCCCTGCTTACTATAGCGCCCGTCTAACAGACGCCGACTAAATAGATCATTCTTTAATCAATGCCGGATTCGCCAGAATGCCGTACACCACCTGATACGTGGCGGGCAGGCCGTCTTCGTGACGAAACCTTTCGTACGCCTCCATCAACGCCTGGATTCGCGCACGGCCAGTCAGGCCTCCCGGACGACCCGGATTGATGTTGTGCGCGCCCAGTGCCTTGAGTTCATGGGTCAGGCTGCGCACGTCGGGATAGTGCAAGACGTGGGGCAAGACTTCGAGGCTGCGCACGTTCAAACCGCTGGCAGTGCAGAGTCGTTGATAATCGTCGCGCTCGCGGAAGCGATTGACGTGGACCATGCCGTCCACCGCCTGCCAGCTGTCGCGCAGTTCATACAACGTCCCGACGCAGAGGCTGGCGAAGGCGAATACGCCACCCGGTTTGAGCACGCGACGCGCTTCGCTCAGCACCGCGGAGAAATCCGGGCACCATTGCACCGCCAGGCTGGAGAACATCAGGTCAACGCTCGCGTCGCGCAGCGGCAGGTTCTCGGCGTCGCCAGCCACGTAATGAACCGCGCCACCCAATGGCCGTGCATAGCGCAGCATGCCTTCGGCGAGGTCCAGCGCAACCCCTTCGCTTTGGGGAAACTGCTGCGCCAGCGCGCGGCTGAAACACCCTGTTCCGCTGCCCAGGTCCAGCCACCGGGATGGCGCTGTCTTCGGCATCTGAGCCGGCAGCCGTGTCATCAGCTCGATGCCGACGGCGCGCTGCAAATCGGCCACGCTGTCGTAGCTGGTCGCGGCCTTCGAGAAGGACGCTGCCACCTGACGCTTGTCAGGTAGTGCCTGTTGCCCATTAACCTGTTGCTGTTTCACGGCCTTTAGCACCGCGCAGTGGGAAAGATCAGTCATCACCGGACTCGTGTAAAAACGCATGAACTGCAGCGGCGACGCCGTGCGGGTTTTCCAGAATGAAAGCGTGACTGGCCTGCTCGATCACGCCGACTTCGATGTCAGGCTGGAAGGTCAGAACATCCGCCGATGCTTCTGCCGGCACCAACGCATCAAGGCCGCCAAACAGGTGCAATTGAGGGCCGCGAAACGCTTGCAGCGCTTTGCGCGTGTCCATTTGCTCGAGCAGCTTCAGGCCTTCGATCAAGCCGGCGCTGGTGCCGTGGGGCGCGCAGGCTTTCAACTGTCTCGACAGCGCCCGTGGCTCTTCGGCGCCTTGCACGCACAAAAGACTGAAACGCTTGAGCGTTCCGTCCAGATCGGCTTTGCAACCGGCGATAAAGGCGTCGAAATCAGTTTGCGGCATCGCGTTGGGCCACTCGCTGCGGGCCACAAAGCAGACGTTGCTGGCGAACGTCGCCAGACCACAGCAGCGCTCGCCCCTGCGCGCGGCCAGTTCGGTCGCCAGCATGCCGCCCAGCGACCAACCGCCCAGCCAGACGTTGTCGGGCAATGTCGAATCCAGTTCATCGAGCCAGTCGTCGAGATTGTCGGTGTCCATGTCAGGCAACGGCTCGATCACCACCCGCAAATGTTCGTCGAGCCCTCGCAGCGCTGCAGCCAGCGGTTCAAGGGGCGAGACGCCAAGGCCCCAGCCCGGCAACAGGATCAACTGATCACGCATGGTCCAGCTCCGAAGATTCGTCTACGCCCAGCAGCGGATAACACTGCTCCAGTGCCTGCAACAATAGCTGCACCTGCGCCTCACTGTGGGCGGCGGACAATGTCACGCGTAAACGCGCGCTGCCCGCAGGCACTGTCGGCGGTCGAATGGCGGTGACCATCACGCCGCGCTCGCGCAGCAACTGCGACAGCCGCAACGCGCGACCGCTGTCGCCGATCAGGATCGGCTGGATGGGCGTGAAACTGTCCATCAGCTCCAGGCCGAGGGCTTGAGCGCCGGCGCGAAACTGTTTAATCAGTGCCGCGAGGTGCTCACGCCGCCAGTGTTCAGTGCGCAGCAGTTCGAGGCTTTTCAGCGTCGCGCACGCCAGCGCCGGCGGCTGGCTGGTGGTGTAGATGTAGGGACGGGCGAACTGGATCAGCGTTTCGATCAACTCTTCGCTGCCCGCAACGAACGCGCCCGCGGTGCCGAAGGACTTACCCAGCGTGCCGATCAGCACCGGGACGTCATCGATGCCAAGGCCGAAGTGCTCGACGATACCCGCACCGTTTGCACCCAGCGGGCCAAAGCCGTGTGCATCGTCGACCATCAGCCATGCGTTTTTGGCTTTCGCCGCCTTGGCCAGCGCGGGGAGGTCAGCGACGTCGCCGTCCATGCTGAACACACCGTCGGTGACTACCAGCGTGTCGCCCACCGCTTTGTCCAACCGGCTGGCGAGGCTGTCGCAATCGTTGTGCAGGTAGCGGGCGAAACGGGCGCCGCTAAGCAGGCCGGCGTCGAGCAACGAAGCATGATTGAGGCGGTCTTCCAGCACGGTGTCACCCTGGCCCACCAACGCAGTAACGGTGCCGAGGTTGGCCATGTAACCGTTGGAAAACAACAGCGCGCGGGGCCGACCGGTGAACTCGGCGAGGGCTTCTTCGAGCGCGTGATGGGGCGTGCTGTGGCCGATCACCAAATGCGAGGCACCACCGCCGACGCCCCAACGCTCGGCGCCCGCTTGCCACGCAGCGATGACCTCGGGATGACTCGCCAGCCCCATGTAATCGTTGTTGCAGAACGCCAGCAGCGGCTTGCCGTCCACCACAACTTCAGGGCCCTGCGGGCTTTGCAGCAAGGGCCGCTGACGATAAAGGTGCTCGGCACGACGGGCAGCGAGACGTGCGTTCAGATCAAAAGACATGCAGGCCTCGTGAGCGGATTTATGACTACGCCGTTATCTCCCGCTCGGACGTAGACCTGTGGGAGTGAGCTTGCTCGCGAATAGGACGGCACATTCAGCATGGATGCCGCCTTACCTGACGCATTCGTGAGCAAGCTCACTCCCACAGTGTGTTGCACTCCGACCGGAGGATCGAAGGCGCATCAAACAGCCGCGTCGTAAAACAGCTCGCTGCTTTTCTGCTCGATCAGCGCTTGTTCGATGGCTGCCTGATGCACCTCGTCCGAGTGCTCTTCGCGCGCTTCGGGCTGAATGCCCAGACGCGAGAACAGCTGCATGTCCTTGTCAGACTGCGGGTTGGCGGTGGTCAGCAGTTTGTCGCCGTAGAAGATCGAGTTGGCGCCGGCGAAGAACGCCAGGGCCTGCATCTGGTCATTCATGGCTTCGCGGCCTGCGGACAGGCGCACGTGGGATTGCGGCATCAGGATGCGCGCGACGGCCAGCATGCGGATGAAATCGAACGGGTCGATATCCTCGGCGTTTTCCAGCGGGGTGCCGGCCACTTTCACCAGCATGTTGATGGGCACGGATTCCGGATGCTCTGGCAGGTTAGCCAGCTGGATCAGCAGATTGGCGCGGTCGTCCAGGGATTCACCCATGCCCAGAATGCCGCCGGAGCAGATCTTCATTCCCGAGTCACGTACGTACGCCAGCGTCTGCAGGCGCTCGCTGTAGGTACGGGTGGTAATGATGCTGGTGTAGAAATCCGGCGACGTGTCGAGGTTGTGGTTGTAGTAATCGAGGCCAGCGTCAGCCAGCGCTTGGGTCTGGTCCTGATCCAGCTTGCCGAGGGTCATGCAGGTTTCCAGGCCCATGGCTTTGACGCCTTTGACCATCTCCAGCACGTAGGGCATGTCTTTGGCCGACGGATGTTTCCACGCCGCGCCCATGCAGAAACGGGTCGAACCAATCGCCTTGGCGCGTGCGGCCTCTTCTAGCACTTGCTGGACCTGCATCAGCTTTTCTTTTTCCAGACCGGTGTTGTAGTGGCCCGATTGCGGGCAGTACTTGCAGTCTTCCGGGCAGGCGCCGGTTTTGATCGACAGCAGGGTCGAGACTTGCACGCGGTTGGCGTCGAAGTGAGCGCGGTGCACGGTTTGCGCCTGAAACAGCAGGTCATTGAATGGCTGTGTGAACAGCGCCTTGACCTCGGCTAGATTCCAGTCGTGACGCAGGTTGGCATTGATGCTGGCGCTCATGGGCGGCTCCTTGATGTTTTCTGGACGATGACCCGGGCGGCTTTGCCCAGCGGCAAAACCGGAAGCCCACAGGCGCAACACGGATGTTCGGCATATTTAAGGAAGCGACATGCGCTGTCAACCATATAACGGGCACGAGGTTTACATCTGGTTAAAAAACGCACAAACGTGTTTGTTGTGCGATGAAGCGACTGATTCAAGCACCCCGATCTGCATGCCCTGTGAGCGCGAACTCCCGTGGCTGATTGACCAGTGCGACCGTTGCGCGCTGCCCATGCCGATGTCCGGCCTGACCTGCGGCGCCTGCAATCGCAACCCTCCCGCCTTTAATGACGTCGTCGCTCCGTGGCTGTACGACTTCCCGATCGACGCGCTGGTCACACGCTTCAAGCATCAGCGGAAATGGCCGCTCGGCCGACTGCTGGCGGAGCTGTTGGGCGAGACCCTGCAGCATCGCTTCAACGATGGCATGCGCCGACCCGATTGTCTTATCCCGGTGCCGCTCGCCAAAAAACGACTGCGCCAGCGAGGCTTCAATCAGGCAGCGATGTTGGCGAACTGGCTCGGCGCTCGCCTGGGACTGCCTGTTGATGAGCGCGTGATCCGCCGCGTGAAAGAAACACCTTCGCAGCAGGGTCTGGATGCAAAAGCCAGAAAGCGCAATCTGGCGTCTGCCTTTTCGCTGAGGGACGCCACGCCGATTATCGGCAAGCACCTTGCCCTGATTGACGACGTCCTCACCACCGGCTCGACGGCGAATGCGCTGGCAGCACTGTTGATCAAGGCCGGCGCCAGATCGGTGGATGTGTATTGCCTGGCAAGAACGCCGAAGCCCGGGGACTAGCCAGCCAGGAGATCAGGGAATCCGCAGCATTCGGGTGCAAGGCGTTTTGGCTTACACTCCGGCGTCATCACTTCCAGCGCATCCGACCCCTATGTCACTACCGCCTTCCCTCACCCAGCACATGGTTCGTCGCCCGCATCGCATCGCGCTGTTGCAGCACATTGCCGAGCAGGGTTCGATCACTCGAGCGGCGAAAAGCGCCGGGCTGAGTTACAAGGCGACGTGGGACGCCATCGATGAGCTGAACAATCTGGCGCAAAAACCGCTGGTCGAGCGCAGCGTTGGCGGCCGTGGAGGCGGCGGCGCCAAATTGTCGGCCGAAGGCGAGCGGGTGCTGCGGCTCTATCAGCGCCTGCAGGCGTTACAGACTCAGCTGCTGGAAACCTCGGAGGAATCTGACGACCTCGCTCTGCTCAGCCGCTTGATGCTGCGGACCAGCGCTCGGAATCAGCTGCATGGTCAGGTCAGCGGCGTTCGTTCTCAGGGCCGCAACGACATGATCACGTTGCAGCTCGCGGGCGGCTTGTCGATCGAGGCGCAGATCACCCACGACAGCACCTTGCGACTGGGCCTTGACATCGGCACGGATGTGTTCGCCCTGATCAAGGCCGGCTGGCTGGAATTAATAGCGCCTGACCAGGCTGAAACAACCGGACACAATTGCCTCACCGGTCAAATCGAGGAAATTCTCGACGCCGAGGATGGCCCGAGTGAAGTCAGAATTGTCCTTCCCAGCCACCAGATTCTCTGCGCGGTGGTCGATGCGGACCGGCTGCACGCCTTGCAGCTCAAGGTCGGCGGTGAGATCAAGGTTCAATTTGCGCCCTCAAACATTCTGCTCGGTACGCCGCTTTAAGCGCCGCTTGCACGCACCACTGGCGCCCGACTCGTCATTTGACCGACACAATAACGTCATGAGCACTGCATAGGGTTTTGCCCTAAACCGCAGGGAGCCCGTGATGACGCGATTAAAAGATAACCAATCCACCGACCTCGAAAACATGGTTGGCCTGACCCGACGCGGATTCATCAGCGCGGGCGCCCTGTGCGGCGCGGCGATGTTTCTCGGGGGCAACCTGCTCAGCCGCAGCGTCATGGCCGCCAGTGTCAGCGCTGCCAACGGGACGCTGCTCGGCTTCGACAGCATCCCCTCCTCCACCGCCGACAGCATCAGTCTACCGCCGGGCTATCGCTCCTCGGTCCTGATCAGTTGGGGCCAGCCGCTGCACACCAACGGCCCGGCTTTCGACCCCAGTGGCAAGGGCACGGCGAAGATGCAGGAGCTGCAGTTCGGCGACAACAATGACGGCATGAGTCTGTTTACCTTCCCCGGCGACAAGCCGGACACCGCCAGCCGCGCGCTGATGGCGATCAACAACGAATACACCAGTTACCGATACCTGTTTGATCACGGCAAAGACCCGCAATCGGCCGAAGACGCGCACAAGGCCCAGGCCAGCGAAGGCGTTTCGGTGATCGAGGTCAAACGCGAAGGTCAGCAATGGGCGTTCGTCCAGGGCTCCAAATACAACCGGCGCATCCACGGCAACACGCCGATTCGCCTGAGCGGCCCGGCAGCCGGCCATGAGTGGTTGAAAACCGCCGCCGACAAGACCGGCAAGAACGTGCTTGGGACTTTCCAGAACTGCGCCAACGGCAAGACGCCGTGGGGCACCTATCTGACCTGCGAAGAGAACTTCACCGACTGCTTCGGCAGCAGCGATCCGGCACAGACCTTCGACGCCGCAACCAAACGCTATGGTGTGACGGCCGCAAGCAAGGAAGTGAACTGGCACCTGCACGATCCGCGCTTTGACGTCGCGAAAAACCCCAACGAACCCAATCGCCATGGCTGGGTGGTGGAGATCGACCCGTTCGATCCGAAATCCACGCCGGTCAAACGCACCGCCCTGGGCCGTTTCAAACACGAAAACGCCGCGCTGACCGAAACCAAAGATGGCCGCGTCGTGGTGTACATGGGCGACGATGAGCGCGGCGAATTCATCTACAAATTCATCAGCCGGGACAAGGTCGACCACAAGAACCGTAAGGCCAACCGCGACATCCTCGACCACGGCACGCTGTATGTGGCGCAGTTCGACGCTGGCGACAGCAACCCCGATCACCCGAAAGGCCAAGGCAAATGGATTGAGTTGAGCCACGGCAAGAACGGCATCGACGCGGCCAGCGGTTTTGCCAATCAGGCCGAAGTGCTGATCCATGCGCGCCTGGCGGCAAGCCAGGTGAAAGCGACGCGCATGGACCGCCCTGAATGGATCGTTGTCAGCCCCAAGGACGGCCAGGTCTATTGCACGCTGACCAACAACATCAAGCGTGGCGATGAAGGGCAGCCAGTGGGCGGGCCAAATCCCCGGGCGAAAAACCAGTACGGGCAGATTCTGCGCTGGCAGGAAACAGGGTCGGACGCCGCCGCCATGGATTTCGCATGGGACTTGTTCGTCGTCGCCGGCAACCCGGGTGTGCATGCAGGAACGCCGCAGGGCGGATCAACCAATATCAATCCGCAGAACATGTTCAACAGCCCGGATGGCCTGGGTTTCGATGCTGCCGGGCGGCTGTGGATTCTGACGGATGGCGACGCCACCAATGCGGGCGACTTCGCCGGCATGGGCAATAACCAGATGCTGTGCGCTGACCCGGCAAGCGGCGAGATCCGCCGGTTCATGGTCGGGCCGGTGGGGTGTGAAGTGACCGGCATCAGCTTCGCGCCCGACCAGAAAGCGCTGTTCGTCGGCATTCAGCACCCCGGCGAAAACGGCGGTTCGACCTTCCCGGAGCACTTGCCCAATGGCAAGCCGAGGTCCTCGGTGATGGTGATCACGCGAGAGGATGGCGGCGTGATCGGCGCCTAATTTTTGGGAGATCTCCCGTTGTCCAGGCGAGGCGCTATCTCGCTGCAAACACAGCCTCTGTGGGAGTGAGCTTGCTCACGAAGACGGCGATTCAGGCGCTAAAGATGCAGCGGGTGTCCTGGCCTCTTGGCGAGCAAGCTCGACTCCCACATGGACAGTGTTTGCTGCGCGACAGCGCAGCCTTTGGTCGCCGGCATATCTCCCACAAAGATCGCGGTCGTCTGCTGATGCAGCTTTCCAAGCTGCACCGCACGTGCGGAAGTAAGCTTGCCACTGTGTCAGGTGTAACACGCCTGAGTTACCATGACTGGCCCGACGCGGCAGCCTGCTGCGCGCAGGAGTTAGCATGGCCCACCCGTTCGCAACACTTACACCTGACCTGGTGCTGGACGCCGTCGAGAGGATCGGCTTTGTCACCGACGCCCGTATTCTCGCGCTCAACAGCTACGAGAACCGCGTCTATCAGGTCGGCATCGATGAACAGCAGCCGCTGATTGCCAAGTTCTACCGGCCCGATCGCTGGACCAACGACGCCATTCTCGAAGAACACAGCTTCACCGCCGAACTCGCCGACGTCGAAATCCCGGTCGTCGCGCCCCTCGTGCACAACGGCGAGACCTTGTTCGAGCACGCCGGTTTTCGTTTCACCCTCTTCCCCCGTCGTGGCGGCCGCGCGCCAGAGCCCGGCAACCTTGATCAGCTGTACCGTCTAGGCCAGTTGCTCGGGCGCATTCACGCCGTCGGCGCCACGCGCCCGTTCCAGCACCGCGAAGCCCTCGGCGTGCAGAACTTCGGCCACAACTCGCTGAACTACCTGCTGGACAACAACGTGATTCCCCGCAGCCTGCTGCCGGCCTATGAATCCGTTGCCAAAGACCTGCTCAAGCGCGTGGAAGACGTCTACGCCGCCACGCCCCATCAGAACATCCGCATGCACGGCGATTGCCACCCCGGCAACATGATGACCCGCGACGACATCTTCCACATCGTCGACCTCGACGACTGCCGCATGGGCCCGGCGGTGCAGGATGTCTGGATGATGCTCGCGGGTGATCGTCAGGATTGTCTGAGTCAGTTGTCGGAATTGATGGACGGCTACAACGAGTTTCACGACTTCGATCCCCGTGAACTGGCGCTCATCGAACCCCTGCGCGCACTGCGCCTGCTGCATTACAGCGCCTGGCTGGCGCGTCGCTGGGACGATCCAGCGTTCCCCCACAGCTTTTCCTGGTTCGGCACCGAACGCTATTGGGGCGACCAGGTGCTGGCCCTGCGCGAGCAATTGTCCGCGCTGAACGAGGAACCGCTGAAGCTGTTCTGAAAACGCTGAACACCCTGCAGGACACCACAACAAGAAACTTGCCGAAGGACCACTCATGCAAGCTGCCAACCCGCGTCGCGGGTACATTCTGGGCCTGAGCGCCTACATCATCTGGGGACTGTTTCCGATCTACTTCAAGGTGCTTGCCAGCGTTCCCTCGCTGGAAATCATCGTCAATCGGGCGATCTGGTCGGCCATCTTCGGCTCGCTTCTGCTGCTGGTCTGGAAGCATCCCGGCTGGTGGCAAGCGCTGCGGGATAATCCCAAACGCCTCGCGATTCTCGCCTGCAGCGGATCGTTGATTGCCGCCAACTGGCTGATCTACGTCTGGGCCGTGAACAACAACCACATGGTCGAAGCCAGCCTGGGTTACTTCATCAACCCGCTGATCAACGTGATGCTCGGCATGGTGCTGCTGCGTGAAAGACTGCGCCCCTTACAATGGGTGGCGGTGATGCTGGCGTTGATCGGTGTGCTTCAGCAGGTCTGGCAAGTGGGCAGCCTGCCGTGGGTATCGCTCGCGCTGGCGTTCACCTTTGGGTTCTACGGCCTGATTCGCAAAAAAGCGCCGGTGGCGGCGTTGCCCGGGCTGGTGGTGGAAACCTGGATTCTGGTGCCGCTGGCCGCGGGCTGGCTGATTTTCAACCCGCTGGCCCACAGCGCACAGCCGGGGTTCTGGACCACATCGCAGGCGCTCTGGCTGGCGGCGGCCGGACCGGTGACCCTCGTGCCGCTGGTGTGTTTCAACGCTGCAGCAAGGCATTTGCCCTACGCGACGCTGGGCTTTTTGCAGTACATCGCACCGACCCTCGTGCTGGCTTTGGCGGTTGTGCTGTACGACGAACACATGCCCTCGGCCACCTTGGTGACCTTCGCCTTCATCTGGGCCGGGTTGATCATTTACAGCGTCGACGCCTGGCGCTCGCTACGCAAACGCGCCCAGGCCTGAGCAGGCAAGAGGAATCGCTGCAGGCCCGCCAAAACCGGAGCCTGCAGCGGTGACATCAATTACTCGTCCGTGGGCAGATGTAATTCCACCATCAGGTCATCCGCCAGGGTTTCCAGCCGCTGCTGCAGCACATCCAGTGAAAGATCCATCGGCAATCCCAACTCGGCATGGGCGCGAAACAGCGTTTCGCTGCTCATGGGTGCTGGCTCGACGCTGGTCACCAGATGCTCCAGGTTGACGCCTTGCTCGGTCAGCACGCGAGTGACGTCGCGCACGATCCCGGATCGATCATTGCCCACCAGATCCATGGTGATGGGCCTCCACTCCGGCAAGGATTCCGGAAGGACTTCGGCGAACAGGACGCGGATGCCTTTTGCCGAAAGCCCTTCCAGCGCGCTGCGCAGGGGCGGATGCGCGTCGACCGGCGCGCTGACCCGCAGGATCCCGGCGAACTGCCCGGCCATGTGTGACATACGGCTTTCCAGCCAATTGCCACCGTGATCGGCAATGCATGCCGCGAGCTGCTCGACCACGCCTGGCTTGTCTGGCGCAGACACCGTGACGATAAGATGATCCACAAACGACTCCTTTTATCCGCAGCGACTGAGGCCTGTTTAATACCACGCCCCATGGGTTGTGAGGGAGTATAGGCACGTCTACCCGGCGCGCAGTGGCGTCACCGCTTCAGGAATTTTTGTGTACGATCCTGATAATTATCTGGAACAATCCTCAAGTTCTTTGAGAACATCCGACACCGCCGCGTGACCGAATGCCCAAGTCCGGTCGCTCGGTGCACATTCAGTCTGATTTTCATGCCGCAACTCATCATGTAGTATCGCCTCGCGTTCACTACATAGATGTCGAATCCAGGCCTGATCCGATGTTCCTGCAAGGCCAAAACCTGTTCCAGCGCTTTATCTCAGGTGCCCGCCGCCCCGCCCAGCCGCCCGCAACGGCATGTTCTGGAAGGGCACGCAGCGACGTCGATGGCTTTAACAAGAAAGCGCTCATGATTGAAGCGCAGATAGCTGAGCAGAGTGAGGCAAGCAATGACTGAACACGTTCAAGTCGGTGGCCTGCGGGTCGCCAACGTCCTGCTGGATTTTGTGAACAACGAAGCCATTCCCGGAACCGGCCTCGACGCCGCTGCATTCTGGGCCGGTGCCGATGCGCTCATTCACGAGCTCGCACCCAAGAACAAAGCCTTGCTCGCCAAACGAGACGAATTCCAGGCGCGTATCGACGCCTGGCATCAGTCCAATGCCGGCAACGCCCACGATGCAGCCGCCTACAAGGCGTTCCTGCTGGAAATCGGCTATCTGCTGCCAGAAGCGGCGGACTTCCAGATCACTACGCAAAACGTCGACGAAGAAATCGCCCGCATGGCCGGCCCGCAGTTGGTGGTGCCGGTAATGAACGCGCGTTTCGCGCTCAATGCCTCGAATGCCCGCTGGGGCTCGCTGTATGACGCGCTGTACGGCACCGACGCCATCAGCGAAGCCGGCGGCGCGGAAAAGGGCAAAACCTACAACCGGGTCCGCGGCGACAAAGTCATCGCCTTCGCCCGAGCGTTTCTGGACGAAGCGGCTCCTCTGGCGGCGGGCTCCCACGTCGACTCCACCGGCTACAAGCTGGTCGATGGCATGTTGATCGTCAGCCTCAAGGGCGGCAGTAACACCGGCCTGCACGATGATGCCCAACTGATCGGTTTTCAGGGCGACGCATCGGCGCCGACTGCTTTGCTGTTCAAGCATAACGGCCTGCACTTTGAACTCCAGATCGACGCGGCGAGCCCGGTCGGCCAGACCGACCCGGCCGGTGTCAAAGACGTGCTGATGGAAGCGGCGCTGACCACCATCATGGATTGCGAAGACTCCATCGCGGCCGTGGACGCTGATGACAAGGTCGTGGTGTACCGCAACTGGCTGGGGCTGATGAAGGGCGATCTGTCCGAAGAAGTCTCCAAAGGCGGCACCCGTTTTACCCGTACGATGAACGCCGACCGCGTCTACACCTCGCCCACCGGCGAACCCGTCACGCTGCATGGCCGCTCGCTGTTGTTCGTGCGCAACGTCGGCCACCTGATGACCATTGATGCGATCCTCGACAATCAGGGCAACGAAGTGCCGGAGGGCATTCTCGACGGCCTGCTGACCAGCCTCGCGGCCATCCACAACCTCAAGGGCAATACCTCTCGCGCCAACAGCCGCACGGGCTCGATGTACATCGTCAAACCGAAGATGCACGGCCCTGAGGAAGTGGCGTTCACCAACGAATTGTTCGGGCGCATCGAAGCGGTGCTGAACCTGCCGCGCAACACGCTCAAAGTCGGGATCATGGACGAAGAGCGTCGCACCACGATCAACCTCAAGGCCTGCATTCAAGCGGCGAGCGAACGTGTGGTGTTTATCAACACGGGTTTCCTGGACCGCACCGGCGACGAGATCCACACGTCCATGGAAGCAGGGCCTGTTGTACGCAAGGCGCAGATGAAAGCGGAAAAGTGGATCGGCGCGTACGAAAATTCCAACGTCGATATCGGTTTGAAATGCGGCCTGCAAGGGCGCGCGCAGATCGGCAAAGGCATGTGGGCGATGCCTGACTTGATGGCCGCGATGCTCGAACAGAAAATCGCCCATCCACTGGCCGGCGCCAACACCGCGTGGGTGCCATCGCCCACTGCCGCTGCGCTGCACGCGTTGCACTACCACAAGGTCGATGTGTTCGCGCGTCAGGCTGAACTCGCCCAGCGCGCGGCGGCCTCGGTCGACGACATTTTGACCATCCCGCTGGCACCGAACACCGACTGGACGGCGGAAGAGATTCAGAACGAGCTGGACAACAACTCACAGGGCATCCTCGGGTATGTGGTGCGCTGGATCGATCAGGGCGTTGGCTGCTCGAAGGTGCCGGACATCAACGACATAGGGCTGATGGAGGACCGTGCCACGCTGCGGATTTCCAGCCAGCACATTGCCAACTGGCTGCGCCACGGCGTGGTCAGCGAGCAGCAGGTGATGGAAAGTCTGAAGCGCATGGCGCCGGTAGTGGACCGTCAGAACGCAGGCGATGCGCTGTATCGCCCGCTCGCGCCGGACTTCGACAGCAACATCGCGTTTCAGGCAGCGGTTGAGCTGGTGATCGAAGGCACGCGGCAGCCCAATGGCTACACCGAGCCGGTGCTGCATCGTCGCCGTCGGGAGTTCAAGGCGAAACACGGGGCGTAACCAGCACCCAAACAAAAAGGCGGTGTCCACGTAAATGGACACCGCCTTTTTTATTGCACAACTTTCATTGCTTCAACGCAGCCCGAAGGCGGCGTTATCAGGCCATTTCCAGTTCCCGCTTCACCAGTCGCAACAGCTGCTTGGTGTTGATCGGCTTGAGCAGAAAATCCACCACGCTCAGGTGCATGGCATCGATGGCGTCGCGTACGTTGGCGTCGCCGGACACGATAATGATCGGCAACTCCGCACGGTCCGATTCGCGAACCCGACGGATCAGATCCAGCCCGTCGCACGGCGCCATGCGCAGATCGGTGATCAGCAGCGCAATGGACGGCCGGGTCTGCAGCAAGTGCATGGCGCTGGTGCCGCCGGCGGCGGTGATGCAGCTGATGTCATTGAGACTGAGAATTTCGGCCAGAACTTCCCGAGCATCCTTGTCGTCATCGACGATCAACACCCGTTGTGGCGATTGGGACGCAGGCGCGAGCATCACCTCATTGAGGGCTTCGCGCTCTTCATCACTCAAAATACTGTGATCGAACATACCCGTCTCATCTTCCTGTCGACTCCAATTCTGACAGCGCAAGCGATAGATACGCTGCACATCCTGTCGGCTTCATGCCGGGCCCTTGAGCCTCGCGCTAACTGCATCGCTGCGGTATTACACCTTGGTTCGATGCGATTCAACGCCTTCGCAGTCACCTAAGACTTACGTCCAATGGGCACTGCCCGATAAGCGGTCGACCATGGGGTCAATAAAAACAAGCGGTATCGGTCATGAGCAAAGCGGACGCTTTTACCCAGGCAGGCAAAACAGCCGTTCTGCAGAACATCCACGGCACGATGCAGTTCCTGCAAAAATTCCCGCCATTCAACCAGATGGAAAACGCCCACTTGGCCTACCTTGTGGAACAGTGTCACCTGCGTTTCTACGCTACAGACGAGAGCATCATCAAGCCTAGCGATGGGCCAGTAGAACATTTTTACATCGTCAAACAAGGCCGCGTAGTAGGCGAGCGCCCCCATTCGGCAAAAGGCGGCACCGAGACCACGTTCGAAATCACCACCGGCGAGTGCTTTCCCCTCGCAGCGCTGCTCGGCGAACGCGCCACGCGAACCGAGCATCTGGCGGCCGAAGACACCTTCTGCCTGCAGCTGAACAAGCAAGCCTTCATCAAGCTGTTCGGGCTCTCCAATGAGTTCCGCGACTTCGCTCTGCGCGGTGTCAGCAGCCTGCTCGATCAGGTGAATCAGCAAGTAAAGCAGAAGGCGGTGGAAACACTCGGCACGCAATACTCACTGAATACGCGACTGGGTGAACTGGCGATGCGTCACCCGGTGACCTGCTCCCCCGACACGCCGCTGCGGGAGGCCGTGCGCCAGATGGACGAGCAGCAGGTCGGCAGTATTGTCATCGTGGACGAGGCCAAGGCGCCGCTGGGGATTTTCACGCTGCGCGATCTGCGCCAGGTCGTCGCAAACGTCGATGCCGACTTCGGCGCGCCCATCGAGCGCAGCATGATTCAGGCGCCTTTTTACCTGACCCCGGACGCCAGCGCCTTCGATGCCGCCATTGCCATGACCCAGCGGCATATCGCCCACGTTTGTCTGGTCAAGGATCAGCGCCTGTGTGGCGTGGTCTCCGAGCGCGACCTGTTCTCGCTGCAGCGCGTGGACCTGGTGCATCTGGCGCGCACCATCCGCAGCGCGCCGCGCATCGATTCGCTGGCCAACCTGCGCGGCGACATCGTTCAACTGGTGGACCGCATGCTCGCCCACGGTGCCTCGTCCACGCAGATCACTCAGATCATCACGCTGCTCAACGACCACATGGTCTGTCGCGTCATCGAACTTACGCTGGAAGACAAAGGCGATCCCGGCATCGCTTTCAGCTGGCTTTGCTTTGGCAGCGAGGGCCGCCGCGAGCAGACGCTGTACACCGATCAGGACAACGGCATTCTGTTCGAAGCCAGGGACGCCGCCGAGGCCGCCGAGATTCGCGGCCGGTTGCTGCCCCTCGCCGAGCGGATCAATCAAAGCCTGGCCGTATGCGGATTCGCGCTGTGCAAGGGCGGGATCATGGCGAGCAATCCGCAGCTGTGCCTGTCGCGCATCGAGTGGGCGCGGCGCTTCGGCTCGTTCATCCGCGAAGCCACGCCGGAGAACCTGCTGTCGTCTTCCATCTATTTCGATCTACGCGTGGTCTGGGGCGATGAAAGCGGCGGCGATCAATTGCGGCAGAGCATTCTTGCCCAGGTGGCAGACAACGCGTTGTTTCAGCGCATGATGGCCGACAACGCCCTGCGTCAACGGCCGCCGGTGGGCCGTTTCAAGGATTTCGTGGTCGCCCGCAAAGGCAGTGAAAAAGATACGCTGGATCTGAAAACCCAAGGCCTGACGCCATTCGTCGACGGGGCGAGATTGCTGGCGCTGGCCAACGGCGTCGAAGCCTGCAACACCCTGGAAAGGCTGCGTCAGCTGGTGGCCAAAGAGGTTATCGACCCGCTGGACGGTGCGGCGTATGAAGAGGCCTACCACTTCATTCAGCAAACCCGCATGCAACAGCATCAGCAGCAGAACCGGCAAAACCTGCCCTACTCCAATCGCATCGACCCGGATGTGCTCAATCATTTGGACCGACGCATTCTGCGTGAGTCGTTCCGTCAGGCGCAGCGGCTGCAGACCAGCCTCACCGTGCGCTACCAACTGTAAGCGACTGATCATGAATTTGTTCCAATGGCTCAAGCGACCCAAACGCACCGTTGCTCCTGAGCTCACGCCTGAACAGCAACAGCGCCTGCGCGCCCTGCCCGGCCCGGGCGCGTTGGATCAGAACACGCTGCGCCAGCAACGCTGGGTGGTGGTGGATCTTGAAACAAGTGGGCTGAATCTGCAGCGGGACGAGGTGCTGTCGATCGGCGCAGTGGTCATCGAAGACGGTGCGATCGATCTGGGGCAGCAATTCGAGCGCACGCTGATGCGCAGCGATCACAAACTCAGCCCGAGCGTGTTGATTCACGGGCTGGGGCCCAGCGCGATCGCCGCAGGGAGCGAGCCGGTGGACGCACTGCTGGATTTCATGGCGTTCGTGGGCGACAGCCCGCTGCTGGCGTTCCATGCGGCGTTCGACGAGCACATGCTGGGCCGCGCATTAAAGGAAAGCCTCGGCTATCGCCTGCTGCACCCTTTTATTGATGTCGCTCACATCGCGCCTTTCGTTTGCCCGAACGCGAATTTGCGTCAGGCAGGCCTGGACGACTGGACTCGATTCTTCGGGCTCCACGCCGAAGAGCGCCATCACGCCAGCGCCGATGCCTTGGTAACCGCCGAACTCGCGATGATCCTGTTCAGTCACGCCAAGCGACAAGGGATCGAAACCCCGGCACAGCTGGAGCAAGGCGTGGCGAAATGGCGACGGCAGCAGCAATCGCATTCGTTTTAGCGTTTCACCTCTAGATCCCGTCTCGCCTCACAAATCCAATGGTCGATTCGTACATCAACCGTTCGGCTTCTTCCTACAAGGACCAATTGCCAGCATTGGGCGGCTCTGACACAATCGCGAACAATTCTCGTTAGCCCCTTTGTTCTCCTTGGTGCGCTTGTGTCGTCACTTCAAAGTCCCCAGCAGCAGCTCGTCGGAACGCTCTATCGCGACCATCGCGGCTGGCTGCTGGGCTGGCTGAGACGCAACGTGGCCTGCCCCCATCGCGCCGAAGACCTTAGCCAGGACACGTTCATTCGCCTGCTCGGCCGCGAGCAATTGCTTGAACCCCGCGAGCCCCGGGCCTTTCTGGTCTCGATCGCGAAGGGCTTGTTGTTCGACCACTTTCGTCGGGCCGCGCTGGAACAAGCGTATCTGGACGAGCTGATGCTGATTCCCGAAGGCGAACAACCTTCGCTTGAAGAACAGCAGCTGATTCTCGAAGACCTCAAAGCCATCGATCGCCTGTTGGGCAAGCTGTCCAGCAAGGCGCGCGCTGCCTTTTTGTACAACCGCCTGGACGGCATGCCCCACGCGGAGATCGCCACAAAGCTCGGCGTCTCGGTGCCCCGCGTGCGTCAGTATCTGGCCCAGGGTTTGCGCCAGTGCTACATCGCGTTGTATGGCGAGCCAACATGAGCCGCCTGTCCACCCGACCTGTTTCGTCCCATGTGCTGGACGCCGCCATCGCCTGGCAACTGTGCCTGGACTGCGGCCGGGGCAGTGAGGTCGAGCGCGAAGAGTTCGCCAAGTGGTACGCCGCCAGCGACGAACATGCCCGCGCCTGGATGCAGTTGGGCATGGTCGATCAGCGTTTCGCCGGGACCACTGGCCCGGCACGTTCAGCGCTTTTGCGTTCCCGTGATGGCATGGGCTTGCGGTTGCGCAAGCTGGGCCGCGGGGTGGCAGGGGTCGCGCTGGCGCTGGGCTTGACGGTTTTTCTGGGAAATCGACTGCTGCCGGTGGATTACTGGCTGGCGGATCTGCGCACCGCCACCGGCGAGCAGCGCACCATTCGCCTGTCGGATAACACCCTGATCCGGCTCAACACTCACACCGCGCTGGACGTGCGATTCGACGCCACACAGCGACGGATCGTGCTTCAGGAAGGCGAAATCTTTGTGGAAACCGGGAGCCACAACGACACGCGTCCGTTCATCGTCGAAACCCCCGAAGGACAGATGCGTGCCTTGGGCACGCAGTTTCTGGTCAAGCGGCAGACTGACGGCACGCTGTTGAGCGTGCTGCAGTCAGCCGTCGCCGCTCATCCGCAGGCTTCCAGCCACGAATTAGTGCTGCGCGAAGGGCAGCAGATGTTGATTCATCGCAACAGCCTCGGTCCCATGCTTGCCCTTGCGCCCGGCACCGGCGCCTGGATGCGCGGCATGCTGGTGGTCGACAACGCCCGCCTGGGAGACGTGGTCGCGGAGCTTGCCCGTTATCGTCAGGGCCATCTCGGCGTGGCGAAGGACGTCGCCGACCTGCGCATTACCGGCAGCTTCCCGCTGACCAACACGGATCTGGCGCTCAAGGCACTGACGCCCACGCTGCCGGTGCAGATCGAGGCGCGGACGCAGTGGTGGGTGACGGTGGTCGGCAGCGACAAGAAGCCGGCGACGGCGCTGTAAATCGGCTGCCCTCTTGGATGCATGCGATCGCCAGGCCACAGAACTTGTGGGAGTGAGCTTGCTCGCGAAGAAGTCAGTACATCCGCTAAATCTTCCGTAGCTGAAACACCGTCTTCGCGAGCAAGCTCGCTCCCACATGGACCATATTTGATGCGCGAAAGCGCCGCTGTCTGGCAAAGGGTAACTTTCACCCAGGGTCATTGATCACGGCCTACTTAGCGCCTGCGCAATTATTTTCGCCCGGCCCTATCACTTTCCAGATCTCGTTCGGCACATAGGCATTGAGAACCATTTCCATCGAGGTGCCGTTCATGTCCCGCACGCTTCAAACCCTCCTGCGACCGAGCCTGCTGGCTATCGCCGTCGCCATTGCCGCACCGATGCTCAGTGCGCCGCTGATGGCCGCTTCTCAGGCTTCCAGCGTTCGCGCCTACGATCTGCCGGCCGCGCCGTTGTCCACGACGCTGACGCAGATCGCCAGTCAGGCAGGCCTGGCCCTGTCGCTGGATCCGGCACTGGCCGCGGGCCGCACGTCGGCGCCGGTTCAGGGTCAATTCGACGCATCAGGCGCGATGGGCCAGGCGCTGCGTGGCACCGGCTTGCAGTTGAATCTGACCACGGCGGGGACCTACACGCTGGTGGCTGCGCCTGAAGGGGCGATGGCGTTACCGGCGACCAGCATTCAAGGCAGTCAGGAAAGTTTCGAAAGCGCGTGGGGGCCGGCGCAGGGATACGCCGCGAGTCGCACCGCAGCGGGCACCAAAACCGATACTGCACTGGTCGAAGCACCGCGCTCGATCTCGGTCGCGACCCGGCAGCAGATGCAGGATCGCGCGGTACAGAACATCGACGACGCCGTTCGCTACATGCCAGGCGTGGTCGCCAGCAGTTACGGCAGCGACAGCCGGGCCGAGTGGCTGAAAGTCCGCGGCTTCGAACCCACCCAGTTCCTCGACGGCCTGCCGCTGCCAAAAGGCGCCTACGTCATGCCGAAGATGGAGACGTGGGACCTGGAGCGCATCGCCCTCCTGCGTGGCCCGGCCTCTTCGGTTTACGGTCAGACCCCGCCGGGCGGCATGCTCGACATGGTCAGTCGTCGCCCCGAAGCGGAAGCCAGCCACGAAGTGCAGGTTCAGGTCGGTACTTACAACCGCAAGCAGATCAGCTTCGACAGCACCGGCAAGATCGACGACGCCGACAATTTCGAGTACCGCGTCAGCGGCGTCGTGCGTGACAGCGGCACCTCGGTGGACCACATCGACGACAAGCGTTACAACATCGCGCCGAGCCTGACCTGGAACATCGACCCGGACACCAAGCTGACTTTCCTCAGCCAGTTCAACCGCGACGATACCGGCATCACCAGCCAGTTCCTGCCGATTCAGGGCACCAAATACCCGTCGGCCGTGGGGCGCGTGAAGTACCACGAAAACCTCGGTGATCCGGACTGGGAGTTCTACGACAAAACCTATTACGCGCTGGGCTATGCGTTCGAGCACCGTCTGAATGACGTGTGGCAGTTCAAGCAGAACGTCCGCTACACCAAGAGTGACCTGTCCTTTCAGGGGATCACGGCAGGCGGTTACTTCGGCTCGGTGTCCGACGATGGCACCGTTGCTCGCGGCGCCAACGTCGTGAACGAGGACATTTCCCAGTTCGCGCTGGACAACAATCTGCAAGCCGACTTCGACACGGGCGCACTCAAACACACCGTGTTGCTGGGGCTCGACTACCAGCGCGTGAACCACAACTACAAGTGGCAGTACGGCAACGCGCCGACCAGCAACATCGCCAAGCCGATTTACGGGCAGGACTTCAGCAACGTCGATTACACCGCGTTTCAGGACTACAACCAGAAAACCCAGGACGTCGGCGTCTACATTCAGGACCAACTGGCCCTGGATAACTGGCGTCTGACCCTGGGCGGCCGCCAGGACCTGCTCAAGACCGAATCGAAGTTCTACAACAGTGACCAGTCCGACGACCGCACCGACAGCGCGTTCACCGGCAACGCCGCGCTCAGCTACGTCTTCGATTCCGGCTTCACGCCGTACATTTCCTACGCCGAGTCTTTCCAGGCCGAACAAGGCGGCGCCAATGGCGTGGCGTTCCAGCCGGGGACGGGCAAGCAGTATGAAGTGGGCCTCAAATACCAGCCGCCGGGCAGCAACATCATCTTCACCGCAGCCGCTTACGACCTGACCCGCCGCGACATCGTGCTCAGTGACACACTCGGCGTGCAGCGTCCTCTGGGCGAGGCAAAAGTGCGCGGCTTCGAGCTTGAAGCGGTAGGCGATGTCACCGACAACCTGAAAGTGACGGCGTCCTACACATACGCCAACAGCAAGATGACCAAGGTCACCGACCCGCTGGACAAGAATCGTCCGCTGCCACTGACGCCGGAAAACCAGGCGGCGATCTGGGGTGATTACACCTGGCACAACGGCGTGCTCGACGGTTTCGGCCTGGGCTTCGGCGCGCGCTACATTGGCGAGACCGACAATATTGCAATCGGCAGTTACGGTTTCGTCGCCGATTCCAACTACGGCCACAGCAACGCTTACACCGTCTACGACGCCGCCGTGCATTACGACCTTGGCCGCATGACCAACTCGCTCAAGGGTGTGAGCGTGTCGGTCAACGCCAACAACGTCTTCGACAAGGAATACATTTCCACCTGCGACGGCTTCTATTGCTACTACGGTGACCGTCGTACGGTGCTCGCGAGCGTAGACTACAAATGGTAATCGTTTAAACTCTCATTACCTGAAACAAGGGCCGCTCCCACACAGCGGCCTTTGTTGCTTTCGCTGACTCCGGATTTCCACATGAAAAGCCAAACCATCCGCCGCTGGTCTTTCATCCATACGTGGACCAGCCTGATCTGTACGGCATTCCTGCTGATGCTGGCGATCACTGGCTTGCCGCTGATCTTCAGTCACGAGATCGCTCACCTGACGGGCGACGCGCCGGAATTCAAGGAAATGCCCGCCGGCACGCCGCATCTGGACCTTGAACAACTGGTCCGCTCAGCCGAGGCCCATCGCCCCGGCGACGTGATGCAGTATTTCGGCTGGGACGACGATGACCCCAACGGCGTGTACGCCATCATGGGCAAGACTGCGGGCGGCGACCCGAACGAATCCCACAGTTTCATGCTCGACGCGCGCACCGGCGAGGCGATGGAAACGCCGAGCGCCAATGGCGGTTTCATGATGATCATGCTGCGCCTGCACGTGGACATGTACGCGGGGCTGCCGGGCAAGCTGTTGCTGGCATTCATGGGACTGCTGTTTGTCATGGCGATCGTGTCCGGCGTCGTGTTGTATGCGCCCTTCATGCGCCGGCTGGATTTCGCCACAGTGCGCCCGAATAAATCCAAGCGGGTGCGTTGGCTGGACCTGCACAACCTGATCGGCGTCGTCACGCTGACCTGGGCCGTGGTCGTCGGCCTGACTGGCGTGCTCAACGCCTGCGCCGATCTGGTGATCGCGCAATGGCGCACCGACGCGTTGATGACCATGATCGCGCCGTACAAGGACGCCCCGCCCCTGGCCGAACGCGCACCGGCGACCCGATTGATCGACATTTCCAAAGCCACTGTCCCCGGCGCCGAGCCGAGCTTCATTGCCTTTCCCGGCTCGCGCTTTTCCAGCGAGCATCACTACGCGGTCTTCATGAAAGGCGACACGCACCTGACGTCCCACCTGCTGACCCCTGTCCTGATCGACGCTCAGGACCTGCACGTCACCGCAACACTGGGACGCCCGTGGTACATGGACGCCCTGCTGCTGTCGCAACCGCTGCACTTCGGCGACTACGGCGGCATGCCGATGAAAATCCTCTGGGCCGCGCTGGATGTGCTGACGATCATCGTCCTCGGCAGTGGCTTGTACCTGTGGTGGGTTCGACGTCGCGCCACAGTCGCTGCGGCCAAGAACGTCGCAGTCGAGGCAGAAGTCGCATGACCCGGCACAAGAAGCATTCGGCGTTCTGGAAGACCTTCGGCACGCCCGGCTGGATCGCCCTGCTGACCGCAGTCGGCCTGTTCGCCGCGCTGCTCGGCGACGGCGCGTGGGATGTACTCGCCTGGGTGGGCATGGCCATTCCGACCTGGTACAGCTGCAAAGGATTGATGGCGCGCAAGCGGGTTTGATCCGCCGAACCCCGCTTCTGCATGATTGACATCGAACCGTACCCAATGAACCGGTTTGCTTTGACGATGGCAGGGGCGCGCGCATCCGCAGTAAAACATTGCATCCTGCCTGGCCTCCCTTGGTTATAAGTCGAACAAGTCCGTAAGAAACTTCCCTCGCAACAACACTAAGCGTCCTACACGCTCCGACTCCCACGCTGGCCTCCCCTGCGAGTCACCCTCCCGATAATCGATATTCCGCCCTGGCAGGGCATCCACACTATCCATCGGGAAGACCCACCATGGCGCTCGACGCATTTTTGAAGATTGAAGGCATTGCTGGCGAAGCACTGGATGAGCAGTGCAAAGACTGGATTGAAATCACCGGATATTCGTTCGGCACCTACCAGAGCGCGTCCGTTACAGCCAGCACGGCAGGCGGCGCGACTTCCGGGCGTACCACGCTCAGCAACCTGACGCTGACCAAGATGCTCGACAAGTCGAGCTGCAAACTGATGGCAGCCAACTGCGCCGGAGAGCACTTCAAGGAAGTGAAGCTTTCCGTACACCGTGCAGGGGGCGACAAAATGAAGTTCTACGAAATCATCCTTGAAGAAGTGATCATTGCCGAATACAACCAACTCGCCAACGACGGCATTCCCACCGAACTCATCCAGCTCAATTACGGCCGTATCCGCTCGACCTACACCCTGCAAAACAGAAACGACGGGCGCGCGGCCGGCAGCGTAACCGGCGGATGGGACAGGATCGGCAATAAGCAATATTGCTGAGCGAGGGACATGTCATGGACTTCGAACGTACCCAACATGTCGGCCATTACGGTGTCGTGTTTACGCTTATTCACTTCACCGTGCAGCCGGACGATGCCGCATCGTTGAGAACGATCAACCTACCGGAAATAACCAAGGGTCATTTTGAGGTCATCCGGTTGATTGAAGAAACCTACGAGCGAATGCTTGCACAGGGGCGGCCTTGCCGGATGGTGCTTGCGGTGTCTAATCGCCTGAGCCGGAATACTGCCGATCTATTAAATGATCAACGAGTGAGAGTGGGTGGCGCCATATCCTCGCTGAGCGGCAAAGCTGTTACAGAGGTGTTCGGTCCGATAGTAGGAGGGATGGCGGGTATGTTCTCAGGAGGGAAGGCCAAACAAGGAATTCCGACCTACCACGTCGGTGATGTAATAGTCAGTATCGACGCACAAGTTGCGGGAGGTATTGGCCCTCAGAGATCCTCGTCAGCATTGCTGCTTAAAAACAACGGTGATGGCTAGATGGCGTTTTATATCTCGTTAGTCATCGTCGCGGCTGCCATCTGGAGCGCCTGTCGAGTCACAAGACGATGGCGCTATCAGTGGGTGCTTGGCCTCGCCATCATCGTCTTTTGGTTCTCTTACGTTGTCCCTTGGGTCGTGAGAGCGGAAGCAATTGAAGATGAGCAGTTTCTTGATTATGAAATATTGCTCGAAGGCCTGCTCTATGTAGGGTTGGGATTACTGGGCGACAACTGGTGGCGTGACGACGAGCCAAAGTAGCGAATCGCATTGCCTCACCCACCAACTGGCTCGTCCCACGCTCCTCCTCGCGCGGGGCAAGCACGTTCCGCCATCCTAGTCATCACATGACCTCCCGCCATTTACACATCCGGCTGGCCCGCGTTCTGCCTCCGAATCTCACGCCTCCATAGGCAATCGATCACCCCAAAACCCAGCCCCGCCGGTGACAATCCAGTTACATAAAGAAATACAATGGCGATTTACGGGTATTTCAATTGACAACAAAACGTGCGTTTGACTAAATCCAGTCATACGACGACGTATAACGATCGCCGCTAAATAAAAACAATACCCAGAGTGGACTCGATGAAAATCAAAGGCATCCGTTGGTGGATGGTCGCGCTGATAACCGGCGGGCTGATCGTCAACTATCTCGCGCGCAACACCCTCTCCGTCGCCGCTCCCACCATGATGAGCGAGCTGAACATTTCCACCGAACAGTACTCGCACGTCGTCATCGCGTGGCAGATGGGCTATGCCTTCATGCAGCCGGTTGCCGGCTACGTGATTGACGCCATCGGGACCAAGATCGGCTTTGCAGTGTTCGCCATCGCCTGGTCGGTGGCGTGCGCATCGGCGGCCATGGCCACCGGCTGGCAGAGTCTGGCGTTCCTGCGCAGCTTGCTGGGCATCACTGAAGCGGCGGGTTTTCCTGCGGCGATCAAAGCGACCACTGAATGGTTTCCGGCCAAAGAGCGCTCGGTCGCCATCGGCTGGTTCAACATCGGTTCGTCGATCGGCGCGTTGCTGGCCCCTCCCCTCGTGGTCTGGGCGATCCTGCACAGCGGCTGGCAGATCGCGTTCGTCATCGTCGGCGGGCTGGGTCTGCTGTGGAGCGCAGGCTGGCTGTTCTTCTACAAGCACCCGCGCAATCAGCGTCTGCTGGGCGATGAGGAACGCGATTACATTCTTGCCGGTCAGGAATCCCACCTGAAGGACGCGCCGACCAAGCACGCCAGCTGGAAGAAGATCGTCGGCACCCGCAATTTCTACGCAATCGCTTCGGCACGCATGCTGTCGGAGCCGGCCTGGCAGACGTTCAACGCGTGGATTCCGCTGTACCTGATGACCGAACGCCACATGAACATCAAGGAAATCGCGATGTTTGCCTGGCTGCCGTTTCTAGCCGCCGACATTGGCTGCGTGTTGGGCGGTTACCTGAGCCCGTTCTTTTACAAGCACTTCAACGTCTCGCTGCTGACGTCGCGCAAGATGGTGATGGTGTTCGGTTCGCTGTGCATGATCGGCCCTGGCTGCATCGGTCTGGTGGACAGCCCTTACGTCGCCATCGCGCTGCTGTGCGCTGGCGGTTTTGCGCACCAGACGCTGTCAGGCGCGTTGTACGCCATCACGTCGGACTCTTTCGGCAAGAACGAAGTGGGTACGGCAACCGGCCTGGGTGGCATGTTCGGGTTTCTGGGCGCGGCGCTGTTCACGCTGGTGCTCGGGATCATGGTCACCAAGGTTGGCTACAGCCCGCTGTTTGTGGCCCTGGCCGCTTTCGATCTCGTCGCCGCCACGATCATCTGGTTTGTCGCCAAGCCGCTGTTGACCGGCACACCTTCGGCGCAATCCGGAACGGCATCGGCAGACTCGGCAGACGGGGTCCCGACGGTCTGACATTCAGGTCCGGGCCGTCGCAAATCGGCCCGGCATATCATCCGGATATTGCACAGCGTCCTTGCCCTCACTAGTCTGGAGGGCCAGGTCGATCAGAGGAATATCCATGTCTGCGCCCAGCATGACGCTGCATTACAACGCCGCTTCACCCTTCGCGCGCAAGGTGCTGATCCTGCTTCATGAAACCGGACAGGCAAGCCGGGTCAGTCTCAAAGCGGTTGCGCTCACCCCCGTCAGCCCCGACGCCGAAGTCTGCCGCGACAATCCGTGCGGGAAGATTCCGGCGCTGTGCCTGGCTGACGACAACGTGATCCATGACAGCCGGGTCATTCTCGAATACCTGGATCAACAGCACGTCGGCAACCCTCTCATTCCCAAAGAAGGCTCGGCGCGCTGGCGGCGATTGACGCTCGCGTCACTGGCCGATGCCCTCATGGACGCTGCGCTGCTCATCCGGTACGAGACCTTCCTGCGGCCCGAGGAGAAACACTGGGCGGAATGGCTCGACGCCCAGCAAGAGAAAATCGCTCGCACGCTGGCCTACTTCGAAGCCGAAGCCGTCACTGAACTGAGTACGCATTTCGACGTGGCGTCGATCAGCGTGGCCTGTGCGCTGGGCTATCTGGATTTCCGCCAGCCAAATCTGGGCTGGCGCAGCAGCTACCCGCGATTGGCGAACTGGTATTACGAAGTCAGTCAGCGGCCATCGATGCTGGAAACCCAGCCGCCCGCCTGATTGCTTTCAAATCACAGGTATCAACGAGGTCGGATTCATTCGCGCGACGCGAATCGGTCCGCCTCGGTGAGGGCTGCGCCGTCGGACCGCGAAGGAATCGGCCTTCGTCGGTCCGCAGCCAGTTCGCTATCTCCACTGCAAGCCCGTGCCCGATCTGCTGGTCTTCGCGCAGTCCCACCCGACTACTCATGACTCGCCTCGACCACCAGCGCGGCAGGTTTTGCGGAACGTTGCGCCAGCGCATACCAGTCCAGTTTGCGCGTCAGCACCATGAACACGCCGAGCACTCCGAACAGTAACAACGCGCCCATCAGCAAGGCGTAGTCTTCGGCACCGAGCAGGCCGTAAAGCAATGCATACAGGATTCCCAGCGCCACGCCGAATGACAGTCCGTGACGAACGCTGCCCAGCACATGGCAGACGTAGAACCCGATCAGCCCCACACAGGCACTGGCCGACACCAGGTACGCGAGCGTGAAGCCCACATGTTCGGACAGCGACAACAGCAGCAGATAGAACAACGCCAGCGACGCACCGACCAGAGCGTATTGCACCGGGTGGACCGCCAGCCCTTTGAGCACTTCGAACAGCAGGAAGCCCGCGAAGGTGAGCGTGATGAAGAGCAGCGCATATTTGATCGAGCGATCACTCTTGAGGTACTGGTCGACCGGCGATATGAAGCTCACGCCGAAACTGCGACCGGCGAACTCGGTACACACTTCGCTGGATGAACAGCGGTTGAGAATTTCCTGCAGATTGGTTGCGAAGAAAGAAGTCTGCCAATTGGCGGTGAAGCCCTGCCCGGAAACGTCGCGACTGGCGGGCAGGTAGTTGCCAATGAAGCTCGGATGCGGCCAGTCAGCCGCCACCCGTACAACACTCGATTTGCCCACGGGCGTGATCTGCAACTGTCCAGTGCCCTGCATACGAAGATCGAACGCGAAATTCAGGCGCTTCTGCTCGACGCCGGTTTCCAGCGGCAGCACGACGCTCACGCCCTCCCCCAACAGCGCCACGTCGGTACCTGGAACGAAGTCCAGTTGTTCGCCATTGAGATCAAGCTTCAGCGCACTTTCGATGCCACGAATATCTGTAATGCCGACAGCAAGAAAAGGGGCATCGAACCGGTAGTTCTCGAAATCATTGCCCAGGCCAAAGTGCTCGGGCAGCACGAACTGCCCGCTCAGCGTGTTATCGGCGTGATAAAGGCGAGCCTCGTAAATGCCGCGCGAACGCACTTCGGTCTGGACCTTGCCATCCAGTTCAAAGCGTTCGGGAAGGAAGTACAAGCGGCCCTTTTCCTCAACCGTTTCCTGATAGCGCTCGCGCGACTCCGCGTTGAGCTTCCAGATCCGGGTCAACTTGCGATACGGCACGATCAATAGCGGCCCGCTGATGTGCTGGCTGTAACTGGAGCTGCGCGCGATGTCTTCGACCACTTCGTCGCGCCTGCTCTGTCGATCCTGGATAAGGCCATTGATCATCATCAACGGGATCATCAGCGCCAGTATCAACAGACCGATCATTCCCACCTTGTAAATCGACATGCCCTTGTTCATCGAACTCTCCCGGTTTTTGATGGGGAGATTCTGAAAAGTCTGTGTGGAGCAATCGTGGGGGAAGTGTGGAGATTGTGTGGAGTGTTTCGGACGATGAAACCCTTCCATCTCCAGGTCTACAATGTTGACGGACCGGCTTGTTTTATCGCAGCGATACTCGCAGCTGCAACACCACCATCACCCCGCCTGCAACATTCCGTATCTGCATTTCCCCTCCATGCAACTGCATCACTTCTTCAACGAAGTTGAGCCCAAGGCCAGTGCTTTTGCGGCCACTGTCGGGCCTGGGCAAGGAATAGAAGCGCTCGCTCAGGCGAGGCAGTGCGTATTCGGGAATGGGGTCGGCGCTGTTGAAAAACAGCACGTTCACGCGCTCGCCCTCCCGCTCGGCGCTGAAGCGCAACGTGCCTCCGTCTGGCGTGAAGTCCAGCGCGTTGTCGAGCAAATTGGAGAACGCCTGGCGCAACAGAAAGCGCTCACCGGTCACAAACACCTCAGCCGTAATCAGCCGTTCGACGATCAAACCCTTGCGCTCGATGCGCGGGGCCTGCGCCGCCAGCGTGTCCTCGACCAGCCCGGCAAGTGGCACCAGGACGCGCTCTTCCAGTCCCTGGCGTTGTTCGACCATGGCCAGATTCAGCAGCCGTTCGATCAACTGCTGGACGCGTGCGCTTTCGTTATCGATGTTGCTGACGAAGCGCTGCCGCTGATCGGCGGGCATGTCGCCCTGCAACAGCTCGGCAGCGCCGCGGATCGCAGCAAGGGGGCTTTTCAGTTCATGGGTCAGGGTGTGCACATAGCGCTCGACGTAGTCCTTGCCTTCCAGCTGTGTGCGCATGTGCTCGACGGCTGCAGACAACTGCGCCAGCTCGCCGCCTCGATACCGGGGCAGCTCGACGCGGCGCCCTTCGCTCACGGCCTGGGCGTATTCGGTCAATCGACGCAGCGCGCGGCTCACCCACCACGACAGCAACGCAGCGAACATCAACCCCAGAACGATCAGCCCCGCGCCGTAATACAGCAGACGCCGCTCTGTCCGGTCCACGTAAGGCTGCAGCGAGCTATTGGGTTTGGCCACGGTCACGACACCGATGATGCGGTCACCGTCGCGAATCGGCGCGCCAACGTGCATGACCGATGAGTTAGGGTCCTGAGGATCGCTGCGGGTCGAGCGCGCGCCATATTGGCCACGCAAGGTGAGAAACACATCATTCCAGCGTGAATAATCCTGCCCCACAGCTTCTCCGCTGGAGTCGAGCAAAACAATGCCGTGGGCGTCGGTCACATACACGCGGTTATTGACCTGATTCTTTGGCATGCCCCAGATCTTCGCGTCCGGCTGTCGCAACCCATAGGCCGTGAGCACTTGCGGGAAGCGGCTCTGGCTCAAGGTGCCCGCTTTAACGTCGGCCTGCAGCACCTCGGCAAGAAGATTCGCGGTGTCCACCAACGTCTCTTCCGTGGATTGCCGAACGCCGGGGCGCACCTCTTTCATCACCGTGTTGAGGACGAAATACCCCGTCAGGCCAATGAACAGCGCATAGACCAGAAAAATCCGCAGGCCCAGCCGCATCAGCTGTGATCCGGGCTGTAGCTGTAGCCGAGCCCGCGATGGGTCTGAATCGGCTCGGCCTCGGCGACGATCGCCCGCAACTTGGCGCGGACGCTTTTGATATGGCTGTCGATGCTGCGCTCGTAGCCGGCATCGCTGGCAACGCCGACCGCATCGAGTAACTGCTCTCGGCTAAACACCCGTCCTGGTTGCTTCAGCAGACAGCGCAACAGGCGAAATTCGTGACGTGTCAGGCTCATGGGCTGGCCGCGATAGCTGATCAGCACGCGCTGGGCATCCACCGAAAAGTGACCGCTAGGGGGATTTGCGTCGACTCGAGGCGCGATTCGTTTGAGGATGGCCTTGACCCGTGCAGTGACTTCACGCGGGCTGAACGGCTTGACGACGTAGTCATCCGCGCCGATTTCCAGCCCCACCACGCGATCAATTTCACCATCACGGGCGCTCAGAAACATCACAGGCACCTCGGTAAACCGACGCAGTTGTTTGCAGGCTTCGAAGCCGCTGATATCGGGCAGGCCGATGTCGAGGATGATGAGGTCGGCGGGCGTCTCGCGTTGCAGGTCGACGGCCGCCTGTCCCAGCGTTAGCCACGCAGTGGTGAAACCCTCGCCCTGCAGGGCATAGATGAGGGTATCGGCGATGGCGGCTTCATCTTCGACAATGAGAATGTGGGGCATGGCATCCGAGCACGTGGCGTAAAGCCGGAACGGTGCCGGATATCAGTCCCGCCCGTCAATCAGCACTCAGGCTTGTCGGCCGTATACCGACGGGCCGGGTTAACCGCCGCGCCGAATTCGCGCAGGGCCTTGGCGCCAATCAGTAAGGGATAGTTGAAGTGGCTGCGGTCGACGAGGTTGACCTCAACGGTGCGCTTGACGTTGCCCAGGCACAGTTCGAGGTCCACGACCGGGCGCTTGGTCGGGTCAGCCGGTTCTTCTTCATCGTCGCCTTCGGAACGGCCCTTGATTCGGCTGATGCGCGAAACCTTGTGCTCGTACACTTTGCTGTCGGCGTCTTTGGTCGCCAGACGGAAGCGCACCCAGTCATCGCCATCGCGCTTGAACAGTTCGATGTCCTTGGCCGACAGCGATGCGGTCAACGCGCCGGTGTCCATTTTGGCTTTGAACGTCTCGCCGATCTCCGAGACCTGAATGTATTCGTAACGGCCGTACAACGTCGGTTCGGCAGCCATGACAGGCAACGCCAGCAAAGACATAAGCGCCAGAAGGGATTTCACGTCACATTTTCCTCGTGATGGATGAGCGGTCGGGCGTGCCCGGTTTAGACCATAACTTTGCCGATGGTTCGCGCCCGGAACTGCAGCACCGGGCAGTCGCGGTGCAGGCAATGGGAAGCGTACCGAAAACGGCGTGAAACATTCGTCGGTATCGCCGGGGATTTTGCGCCAGGCGCCCGGCCTGCTTATCATTGCGCGCCACCCTGTCGACCGCGAGTGCCTTATGCGTCACCTGCTCACCGGAATTGCCGTCACGTTGCTGCTTCTGCTCAATACGCTGGTGCTGATCGGCCCGCTGATGGTCTTTGCTCTGCTCAAGTTGGTGTTCCAGAGTGAGATGCGTGACAACTGCTCGGCGGCGGTGATGTGGATCGCCGAGACCTGGTGTGAGATCAACAAGCTGATTTTCAAAATTTGCCTGCCGACCCAGTGGGAAATCCGCGGCGACGAAGGCCTGCGTGGCGACACGTCCTACCTGGTCATCGGCAACCACCAGTCCTGGGTCGACATCCCGGCGCTGGTGCAGGCGCTGAATCGACGTACGCCGTTCTTCAAATTCTTCCTCAAGAAAGAGCTGATCTGGGTGCCGTTCCTGGGGCTGGCGTGGTGGGCGCTCGATTACCCGTTCATGAAGCGCTACACGAAAGCGTTTCTGGCCAGGCATCCCGAGCTCAAGGGTAAGGATCTGGAAATCACCCGCGAGGCGTGCGAACTGTTCAAACGTCAGCCGGTGACGGTGGTGAATTACCTGGAGGGGACGCGCTTTACCCCGGCCAAGAAAGCCGAGCAGGCTTCGCCCTATCGTTACTTGCTCAAGCCCAAGGCGGGCGGCGTCGCATTTGTGCTGGCGGCGATGGGTGAGCAACTGGACGCGGTGCTCGATGTGACGGTCGTGTATCCCAGCGAGCGCATCCCGGGGTTCTGGGACTTGCTATCAGGACGCGTGCCGCGGGTGATCGTCGACATCAAGACCCGCGAACTCGACCCTGCGCTGTGGCAGGGCGATTACGAGAATGACCCGGTGTTCCGCGTGTACGTGCAGGACTGGGTCAACAGGCTTTGGGAAGAGAAGGATGCGCGAATTGCCGAGTTACGCGGCCTGATTTCCTAGCACCACTTCTTGGCAACAAGCGCCCCTTTTGCAGGGGCGCGGCAACTCAATTACTTGGCGCCCCAGACGCCACTCAACGCCTGCAACGCCGAACCACCGGCGCCTTGCTGACCGAGGTATTGCAGAATCACCGGCACGAACTGGCTGACCATGCTGCTGTTCATGCCCAGCGCGCTGAACGCCTTGTTCACGTCGCCCATGCTCTGCACGTTGCCCAGTGCGCTATCCAGGGCAGAGTTGCTGCTCCCGGAATTACCCAACAGTCCGCCCAGACCACTTAGGCTACCAAGGGCTGATGTGCCGGCCAGCTGGTCGAGGCCTGGCACTGATTTGCTCAGTTGCGAATAGTCGTTGCCGGCGAGCTTGTTTTTGGCCAGCCCCAACAAAGCTCCAGTGCCGCCAACCGCTTGCTCCGGTGTGACGTTCAACTGGGTGCCCAGCGTGTTCAACAGCCCGGCTGCTTCAGGCGCGGCGGTTGCCTTTTGCTGGCCGCCGGTGGCATTGGCAACAGCATTGGCCGCGTCATTCAGATTGAAAGCGAAGACCGGCGTGGCTGCCAGCGCCATCAGGCTCGCCAGCGCAGCACCGCGTACGTTTTTCAGTGAAACTTTCATCGCAACAACCTCGTTTTCCGGGAGACCGGCCATGGCCGGGTAAACACGCGTTGGACCGCCCCTCGAAGGGAAGTTCCACGCAGGGCCTCAGGGTTTGCTGACATAAAACAACCGCTGCGGCTCGAAGGTCCGCGCCAACCGTTGATCTGCAGCCGTCGAACCCGCCTGCAGGAGCCGGTGGCGAATGAATGCCTTATCGAAATGCTCGCCGTTGTTAAGCTTCTCGCGCAGGCTGATCAAGCGCGTGCCGCCCTGATGATCGGCGCCGCGATAGAGCGGTTCACTGAAGAGGCGCACCTGGGAGTCGGGGCTACCCCCGGTGGATGTCAGCTGAACCTGGGTGATGATCGCGAAACCGGACAGCCAGGGCGACCAGAGCCGGGAAACGTCGGCCGCGAAACACTCACCCGGGGTGAAGTCCGCCTCGCAGTCCGCCAGCTCACGGTAGGTCGGCGCCACTCGCACATGCTGTCGGTAAGCAGCGCGGTATCCTGCCTCGCAGACCGGCGGGTCGACCCCGGCCCAGATGCAGGCATTCGGATTTTCAAAGAACATTTCCGAGGAAGCCCAGCCCGACGAAAAGGGCTCCAGGTGAGCGCTTGCCAACGTCGCCGGCAGCCAGAGCAGCGGCATTGCGACGAGGAAATGAATCGATGTTCTATCCCACCTGACAACCATGCATGACCCGCCACCTGAAAAAACCGGCCGGACAAATAGCACGGAGAAAAGGCAGCTGAAACAAGCAGGAACGCAATTCAAGCGCTCCTCAACCATTTTCAGAAACGCCCTACAAATGTCGGGTTAGAGCCCTACGTCGGACATAAAAAAAGCGACCCGAAGGTCGCCTTTTGTGAGCGTCAGAGGATCACGCGGCGCTGAACAGTTTGTGCGGATCGATGACGAATTTCTTCGGCACACCGGCATCGAACTCGCCATAACCGCGCGGGGCATCGTCGAGGCTGATGACTTCCACGCCCACTACATCGGCGATGTTGATGCGGTCCCACATGATGGCCTGCATCAGTTGACGGTTGTACTTCATGACCGGTGTCTGGCCGGTGTGGAAGCTGTGGGATTTCGCCCAGCCCAGGCCGAAACGAATGCTCAGCGCGCCCACCTTGGCGGCAGCGTCCACGGCGCCCGGGTCTTCCGTTACGTAAAGGCCGGGAATGCCGATCTTGCCAGCAACGCGAACCACGCCCATCAGCGAGTTGAGTACGGTGGCCGGTGCCTCGGCCTTGGCGCCCGTATGGCCATGACCGCGCGCTTCAAAGCCCACAGCGTCGACGGCGCAGTCCACTTCGGGCTCACCCAGCAGATCGGCGATTTGCTCGTGCAGCGGGGTGTCTTTGGACAGGTCGGCGATCTCAAAACCCTGCGCCTTGGCGTGCGCCAGACGCACCGGGTTGACGTCACCGACGATCACAACTGCAGCGCCCAGCAAGCGGGCCGAGGCAGCAGCGGCAAGCCCCACGGGACCGGCGCCGGCGATGTACACCGAGCTGCCCGGGCCAACGCCGGCAGTCACTGCGCCGTGGTAGCCGGTCGGCAGGATGTCGGAAAGGCAGGTCAGGTCGCGGATCTTCGACATCGCCTTGTCGCGATCGGGAAGCTTGAGCAGGTTAAAGTCGGCGTAGGGCACGAGCACGTATTCGGCCTGCCCGCCGGTCCAGTCGCCCATGTCGACGTAACCGTAGGCACCGCCGGCACGGGCCGGGTTAACGGTCAGGCAGACGCCGGTGTGTTGTTCTTTGCAGGAGCGGCAACGGCCGCAGGCGACGTTGAACGGCACGGACACCAGATCGCCGATCTTGAGATTCTCGACGTCGCTGCCCTTCTCGATCACTTCACCGGTGATTTCGTGACCCAGTACGAGGCCAACCTGGGCCGTCGTTCGGCCACGCACCATGTGTTGATCGGAACCACAAATGTTGGTGGAAACCACGCGCAAGATCACCCCGTGCTCGATCTTCTTGCCGCGCGGGTCCTGCATCTTGGGATAGTCGATTTTCTGTACTTCGACCTTGCCTGCGCCGAGATACACCACACCACGATTACCAGACATGCCATCACCTCTTTATTTATTGTTGGATAGAGAGTGGATCGGGTTTCGAGCGGCAAGCTACAAGCCGCAAGAAGTGTGAACACCGCCTTTTCTTGCGGCTTGAAGCTTGAAGCTACCACCTACAGCACCACCGTCCTGTTGGCGTTGAGAAACACCCGGCGCTCAATGTGGTAACCCACCGCGCGTGCCAGGGTCAGGCCTTCGATGTCGCGGCCCTTGGCGATCAGGTCTTCGGGATAGTGACTGTGGTCGACCACTTCGACGCCCTGGGCGATGATCGGCCCTTCGTCGAGGTCGTTGTTGATGTAATGGGCCGTCGCGCCGACCAGTTTCACACCCTTGTTGTACGCCTGGTGATAGGGCTTGGCGCCCTTGAAGCCTGGCAGCAGCGAGTGATGAATATTGATCGCCTTGCCATCCAGCTTGCGGCACAGCTCCGGCGACAGGACCTGCATGTAGCGGGCAAGCACCACCAGTTCGGCGCCGGTGTCTTCGATCACCTTCATCACCCGCGCTTCCTGGGCCGGTTTGTCGTTGGGGTCGAGGGGGAAATGGTAGTAGGGAATGTCGTGCCAGCGCGCCAGTGGTTCGAGGTCCGGGTGATTGGAGACGACAGCAACCACGTCCATGGACAGCTGATTGATGCGCTGGCGGTAGAGCAGATCGTTCAGGCAGTGGTCGGCTTTGGAGACCATGATCACCACTTTCGGGCGGTAATTCGGGGCCGTGAGCTCGAAGATCATGCCGAAGGATTCGCCGCGCTCGGCCAGGCCGGCACGGAAAGACGACTCGTCAAATCCCTCCGGCTGGCGGAACTCGACGCGAATAAAGAAGCGGCTGGACAGCCGGTCATCGAACGAATGGTGCTCGGTGACGTAGCAGCCCTGCTCAAAGAGGTAACGCGTCACCGCGTCCACCGTGCCCAGCACGCTGGGGCAGTCGGCGGTCAGAATCCAGGTATCGGGGGCGCGGCTCATAGGTATTCCTTGATCGTTCCCACGCCCTGCGTGGGAATGCGGTTCAGGACGCTCCGCGTCCATTGTCGAGTGACGCCGAGCATCACAGGCGGCGTTCCTACGCTGAGCGTGGGAACGATCAGCACAGGTCGTGTCGTCAATCCGGAATCAGGCAGCGACGCCCAAACCATACTCCGCGCTCGCATCCTGCAACCACAGCCACCAGTAATCGGCAAAGCTGCGGCGGATCACCAGCTCCCAGGTCTCTTCACCGGTACGGCGGATCACCAGCTGCGATTTGGCGAACACCGTGCCGATGGCCTTCCCCACCGGAAAATTGTTCGGGTGCACGTCGTAACTGGTGGATTTCATCAGCACTTCGCGGACCTTCGGACCGGTCAGCTCCAGCAGCGATTGCCCGCCGCTGACGTTGACGATAGCGATGTGCAGACCAGCGAGCGCTTCGCGCAGCTTCTGCTCGGCGGCGAATTCTTCACCGGTCGGGACGATCAACAGCCACTCATCCGGGCCCAGCCACTGGATCGAGCTATCGCCGCTGGAGACCAGCGCCAGCGCGCCCGGCAGTTCCATGCCCAGCGCCTTGTGCACGCCGGCCGCGAACGCCGGGTCGTGGCCATCGCCACGGATGGTCAGGTGGCCAAGCAGTTTTTTCTCCCGCAGCACGACGCCCGGATTGCTGCGGCCCTTGCCAATCAGGCTCTGAAGGTCAGCATGAAACAGTGGCGACTCGGCTTTGGCCTCGGTCGCTGGCCGCTGTTGGTAAACGTTGGCTGTGGTCATAGAGCACCTGTGTTGAATTCTGTTGTTTCAGTGAACACGATCCCGTAGGAGTGAGCTTGCTCGCGATCGCGGTGTATCAGTCACCAGATGTATGCCTGATCTCACGCCATCGCGAGCAAGCTCACTCCCACAGGGGTGTAAGCAAGCCAAGACTCACTCCACGTTCTGCTGATCACCCTTCGGATCGAAGAACACCGAGGACACAATCTCCGCCTCGATCACCGACCCATCCGCCAGCGGCGCAAACACTCGCTCACCCATGCGCTTCAGCCCGCCCTTCACCACACCCATCGCGAACGAATAGCCCAGCGAGTTCGCCGCATAACTCGACGTCACGTGGCCGACCATCTTCATCGGGATCGACTGCTTCGGATCGAACACCAGTTGCGCGCCTTCCGGCAGCCACTTGTTCGGATCAATTGGCTTGAGGCCGACGAGTTGCTTGCGATCTTCCCGCACGCAGTCCTCACGGTTCATGCCACGCTGGCCGATCCACGAGAACGGCTTGGTACGGCCGACACACCAGCCCATGTTCAAATCGTCCGGGGTCATCGAACCGTCGGTGTCCTGGCCGACGATGATGAAGCCCTTCTCGGCCCGCAGGACGTGCATGGTTTCAGTGCCGTACGGGGTCAGGTTGTACTGCTTGCCCGCTTCGGCGATTTTTTCCAGAACGCCCATGGCGTAGTCGGCCTGGATGTTCACCTCGTAGGAGAGCTCTCCGGTAAACGAAATCCGGAACACCCGCGCCGGTACTCCGCCCACCAGCCCTTCTTTCCAGGTCATGAACGGAAACGCTTCACGGCCCAGGTCGATGTCGGTCACTTCGCTGAGCAGCTTGCGGCTGTTCGGGCCCGACAGCGTCAGGGTCGCGTAGTGGTCGGTGACGGAGGTGAAGTACACCTTCAGGTCCGGCCATTCGGTCTGTTGATAAATTTCCAGCCACTGCAGCACGCGTGCGGCGCCGCCGGTTGTGGTGGTCATGATGAAGTGGTTGTCGGCGATGCAGGCGGTGACGCCGTCGTCGAAGACCATGCCGTCTTCCTTACACATCAGGCCGTAACGCGCCTTGCCCACATCGAGCTTGGTCCAGGCGTTGGTGTAGATGCGGTTCAGAAACTCCCGGGCATCCGGGCCTTGGATGTCGATCTTGCCCAGCGTCGATGCGTCCAGCAGGCCGACGCTGTCGCGCACGGCCTTGCATTCGCGGCGCACGGCGGCGTGGATGTCTTCACCGGCTTTCGGGAAGTACCACGGACGTTTCCACTGCCCTACATCTTCGAATTCAGCGCCGTTCTTCACGTGCCAGGCGTGCAGCGCGGTGAAGCGCACAGGCTCGAAGACGTGACCGCAGTGACGCCCGGCAATGGCGCCGAAGGTCACCGGCGTGTAGTTCGGGCGGAACATGGTGGTGCCCATTTCCGGGATCGACACGTTCAGCGAGCGAGCCGCAATGGCCAGGCCGTTGACGTTGCCGAGCTTGCCCTGGTCGGTACCGAAACCCAGCGCGGTGTAGCGTTTGACGTGCTCGACGGACTCGAAACCCTCGCGGGTCGCCAGTTCGATGGCCGCCGCGGTGACGTCGTTCTGCAGGTCGACGAATTGCTTCGGCGCCCGCGCAGTGCCTTTTTCGTGCGGTACCTGGAACAGCGCTAAGGTCGGTTCTTCCACACGGCTCAGGGCTTTGGGCAGTACGCCTTCGACCGGTTTGAAACCGGCTTCACTGGCGGCACGAACACCGCCTTCAAAACCGTCGGCCAGCGAGTCGCCGAGGGCGTAAACGCCATTCACACCACCGACACAGACGCGTTTCTGCGGCGCTTCGCCCGGCACAAAACCGAGGATGTCCTCGCGCCAGACCGGCTTGCCGCCGAGGTGCGAAGCCAAGTGAACGATCGGACTGTAGCCACCGGAGCTGGCGACCAAGTCGCAGTCGAGCCACTCGCCCGGGCTGGCGACCTTGTGGCCTTTGACGTCGATGGCGGCCACGCGGGCGGCACTGACGCGCTTGCTGCCACGGGCTTCCACCACGGCGCTGCCGGTCAGAATACGAATGCCTTTGGCGCGGGCTTCTTCCACTAACGCACCGCGCGGGTTGTGACGCGCGTCGGCAACGGCGACCACGTGCAGGCCGGCGTCAAGCCAGTCCAGCGCCACGCGATAGGCGTAATCATTGTTGGTCGACAGGATCAGTTTCTTGCCCGGCGCCACGCCATAACGACGCACGTACGTAGAGACCGCGCCGGCCAGCATGTTGCCCGGCACATCGTTGTTGCCGTAAACCAGCGGACGCTCGTGGGTGCCGGTCGCCAGCACCACGCGCTTGGCGCGAACCCGGTGCATGCGCTGACGCACCTGGCCAATCGGCGCGCGATCGCCCAAGTGATCGGTCAGCCGCTCGTGAATGGTCAGGAAATTGTGGTCGTGATAGCCGTTCACCGTGGCGCGCGGCAGCATGGTCACGTTGGGCAGGCCTTTGAGTTCGGCCACCACCGTCGCTACCCATTCCGCTGCCGGTTTACCGTCCAGACTTTCGCGGCTGTCTAGCAGGCTGCCGCCGAATTCTTCCTGCTCGTCCGCCAGGATGACCCGAGCACCGCTGCGCGCAGCGGCCAGTGCGGCGGCCAGACCTGCAGGGCCGGCGCCGACCACCAGCACATCGCAGTGCTGGTTCATGTTGTCGTAGGTGTCCGGATCCAGCTCGGTCGGCGAACGCCCGAGGCCCGCTGCTTTGCGGATGTACTTCTCGTAGGTCATCCAGAACGACTGCGGGTACATGAAGGTTTTGTAGTAGAAGCCCGGCGGCATCAGCTTGCCGCCGACCTTGCCGAGGATGCCCATCATGTCGGTGTTCACGCTCGGCCAACCGTTGGTGCTGGTCGCGACGAGGCCCGAGTAAAGCGCCTGTTGCGTGGCGCGCACGTTGGGGATCTGCGTGGCTTCGGTGGCGCCGATCTGCAGCACGGCATTCGGCTCTTCGGAACCGGCCGCAAAGATGCCGCGAGGACGGGAATACTTGAAGCTGCGACCAATGATGTCGACGCCGTTGGCAAGCAAGGCGGCGGCCAGGGTGTCGCCTTCGAAGCCTTGGTACGTCTGGCCGTTGAAGTTGAAATTCAGGACCTTGCTGCGATCGATGCGGCCGCCGTTGGGCAGGCGATTGGACTGGCTCATACCTGATCCCCCTTTCTGATTGCGGGCGCCGGATTGACGAACTGCGGCTGCGTGCCGATCGGATAGGTTTCGAGAATTTCGTAGGTCACGGTGTCACGCGTGGTGTTGAAGTACTGACGGCAGCCCGCTGCGTGAATCCACAGTTCGTGGTGCAGACCGCGCGGGTTGTCGCGGAAGAACATGTAGTCGCCCCACTCCTCGTCTGTGCAGGCGGCCGGGTCCAGCGGACGCGGGATGTGAGCCTGACCGGAGACGTGGAATTCCTCTTCGGAGCGCAGTTCGCCACAGTGAGGACAGAAGATATGCAGCATGGGAAAAGTCCTCTGTTAGTGGGCTACGGCTGCAGCGCCGTGTTCGTCGATCAACGCGCCGTTGTGGAACCGGTCGATTGAGAAGGGTTTGGCCAGCGGGTGCATCTCGCCCTTGGCCAGGCTGGCGGCAAACACGTTGCCCGAGCCCGGGGTGGCCTTGAAGCCACCGGTGCCCCAACCGCAGTTGAAGAACATGTTCGGGACAGGCGTTTTGGAAATGATCGGGCAGGCGTCCGGCGTGGTGTCGACGATGCCGCCCCACTGGCGGTTCATGCGCACCCGCGAGAGCACCGGGAACATCTCGACGATGGCCTGAATGGTGTGTTCGATCACCGGGTAAGAGCCGCGCTGGCCGTAACCGACCCAGCTGTCGATGCCGGCACCAATCACCAGGTCGCCCTTGTCGGACTGGCTGATGTAACCGTGTACGGCGTTGGACATGATCACGCTGTCGATGATGGGCTTGATCGGCTCCGACACCAGCGCCTGCAACGGATGGGATTCCACCGGCAGACGGAAGCCAGCGAGCTTGGCCATGTGGCCGGAGTTGCCTGCCGTCACCACACCGACGCGTTTGGCGCCAATGAAGCCCTTGTTGGTTTCGACGCCGATGCACACGCCGTTTTCCTTGCGGAAGCCGGTCACTTCGGTCTGCTGAATCAAGTCCACGCCCAACGCATCAGCGGCACGGGCGTAGCCCCAGGCCACGGCGTCATGACGCGCGACACCGCCGCGACGTTGCACCGTTGCGCCGATGATCGGGTAACGGGTGTTTTTCGAGCAGTCGAGGTACGGAATTTCTTCAGCCACTTGCTTGCCGTTGAGCAGCTCGCCGTCGACACCGTTGAGGCGGTTGGCGCTGACGCGGCGCTCGGAATCACGCATGTCCTGCAGGGTGTGGCACAGGTTGTATACGCCGCGCTGGGAAAACATGACGTTGTAGTTGATGTCCTGGGACAGGCCTTCCCACAGTTTCATCGCGTGTTCGTACAAGTGCGCGGATTCGTCCCACAGGTAGTTGGAACGCACGATGGTAGTGTTGCGTGCGGTATTACCGCCGCCCAGCCAGCCTTTTTCGACCACGGCCACGTTGGTGATGCCGTGCTCTTTCGCCAGGTAATAGGCTGTCGCCAGACCGTGTCCGCCGCCGCCGACGATGACCACGTCGTAGACCTTTTTCGGGGTCGGCGTGCGCCACATGCGCTGCCAGTTTTCGTGGTGGCTGAGGGAGTGTTTGAAGAGGCCGAAGCCCGAGTAATGCTGCATGGTGCGACTCCTGACTCAGCGGTAAACCGGGAAATCGGCGCACAGCGCGGCGACCTGCTCGGCAACATTGGCCTCGACATCGGCGTCGCCGAGGTTGTCGAGGATGTCGCAGATCCAGCCGGCCAGCGTGATGCACTGGGTAACTTTGAAACCGCGCGTGGTCACCGCAGGGGTGCCGATGCGCAGGCCCGACGTGACGAACGGCGATTGCGGATCGTTCGGCACGGCGTTCTTGTTGACGGTGATGTGCGCTCGGCCCAGCGCCGCGTCGGCGTCTTTCCCGGTCAGGCCCTGACGAATCAGGCTGACGAGGAACAGGTGATTGTCGGTCCCGCCCGACACGACGTCGTAACCGCGATCAATGAACACCTGCGCCATGGCCTGGGCGTTATCAATCACTTGCTGTTGATAGGCTTTGAAACCGGGCTCCATGGCTTCCTTGAAGCACACGGCCTTGCCGGCAATCACGTGCATCAGCGGGCCGCCCTGGGCACCCGGGAACACGGCGGAATTGAGCTTCTTCTCGATCTCTTCGTTCGCCTTGGCCAGGATCAACCCGCCACGGGGGCCGCGCAGGGTTTTGTGCGTGGTGGTGGTCACCACATCGGCGTACGGCAGCGGGTTCGGGTACAAACCGGCAGCAACCAGACCGGCCACGTGAGCCATGTCGACGAACAGCAGCGCGCCTACTTTGTCGGCGATCTCACGAAAGCGCGGGAAATCCAGGGTTTTGGAGTAGGCCGAGAAACCGGCAACGATCATCTTCGGTTTGTGCTCGACCGCCAGTCGCTCGACTTCGTCGTAATCAATCAGGCCGGTGGCAACGTCGATACCGTATTGAACGGCGTTGTACAGCTTGCCCGAGGACGACACTTTGGCGCCGTGGGTCAGGTGACCGCCATGGGCCAGGCTCATCCCCAGCAATGTGTCGCCCGCTTGCAACAGCGCCAGGTAAACCGCGCTGTTGGCCGACGAACCGGAGTGCGGCTGGACGTTGGCGTAGTCGGCACCAAATAGCAGCTTGGCGCGATCGATCGCCAGTTGCTCGACCTTGTCGACGTGCTCGCAACCGCCGTAGTAACGCTTGCCGGGATAACCCTCGGCGTATTTGTTGGTCAAGCCGCTGCCCTGGGCCTGCATCACGCGCTTGCTGGTGTAGTTCTCCGAGGCGATCAGCTCGATGTGGTCTTCCTGACGCTGCTCCTCGGCACTGATTGCCGCCAACAGTGCATCGTCATAACCCTGGATCTGGTCTTGCTTGCTGAACATCGCGGTTCTCCCAGCGGCGGCGCGGCGCCTGAATGATCGACAGGGCCTTGAACTGCCCTTTGGCCACGATGGTATGGCTGACGCCGACAGCCCAGATGCCTGCGCGCGCCACACAAAGGCGCGTTTACGACATGGGTTAACGGGGAGCGGGATTTGCGCGGCTCTGCGCGCCGCAGACTGTCGGTCCTGAGCCCGCCGCGAATCCTCGGCACGCCGCAACACCTCAGCCCAATGGGCACGGGGACTGTCAAAACTGACAGTATTCAAATAGCAATGACGGGCTTACTTTTGAGCCAACGGAACGGCTGACAGCCACTCACTCAAGGGAATGATCATGGGCACAATCGCAAGGTCGCATACGCTAACTCCGCAGTTATGGAAAAAGCTAAGGGGGAAAAACGTCTGTCGGCAGGGACCCGCTACGGAGCTGCTGCTCTTTCTGACTCAAGGCGTGTTTCATACGGTGGATATAGAAGGCTCGGTCAAACTGAGGATTATTCGGGAACTGAGCGAGTCTGAGGCGCTGCTTGCCGTCTACGTCGAAGATTCGGATGTAGTTCTTTCGTCCACTGTTTCAGTGAGTGACGCCAGGCTTTATGCCACCCCCCAAGACATCGTTCACCAGGACGGCGGTTACTATTCGGTCATTCTCAAGATCATTTCCTATCCGAACGCTGAGCTGGTCGCCGACATCTATCTATGGGAAATACCACCCATCGCGGCACCGCAGTCTGTCGAATCGGATCTTGCGCTGTACCTTCCCAAAGGCTCGACTTTTCACGCAAGCCCCTCTGAAGAAGACATTGTGATGGACAGGACTTTCAGAGTGTCTGAAGACCGCCAAGTCTCGGTCAACATTCGCACCGTTGAAGGGCGCAGCTACTCAACAACCGTCACGGAAGCCGAAGCAATCCGATGTGCCGCGCCCGGCGATTACTATGTGGAGAGCGGTTCCAACGAGCTGTCGGTCGTTTATGGCATCACCACTCGTCCCGAATTAGCGTCATTGCCGATCCTCAAGCATGTGCCGCTGCCGGATGTGCCGAGGTCAGGTCATGACCTCGGCAAATGAGTGACGACCGTCAGGCTTTTTGCGTAACCAATCCGTCAGCCCGGAACATGCTGCGAATACCCCGCACGGCCTGACGGATGCGGTCCTGATTCTCGATCAGCGCAAAGCGAACGTGGTCATCGCCATATTCACCAAAACCGACACCAGGCGAAACGCAGACTTTGGCTTCGGCAAGCAGCTTCTTGGCGAATTCCAGCGATCCCAGGTGTGCGTAAGCCTCGGGTATCTTGGCCCAGACGTACATCGACGCTTTCGGGTTTTCGACCATCCAGCCCAGTTCGTGCAGGCCTTTAACCAGCACGTTACGGCGCTGGCGGTACTGCTCGGCGATGTCGAGCACGCATTGCTGATCACCTTCCAGCGCGGCGATGGCGGCCACTTGCAGCGGCGTGAACGTGCCGTAGTCGTGGTAGCTCTTGATCCGCGCCAGGGCGTTGACCAGCTCGGGGTTGCCGACCATGAAGCCGATGCGCCAGCCCGCCATGTTGTAACTCTTGGACAGGGTGAAGAATTCGACGGCGATGTCCTTGGCGCCCGGCACCTGCATGATCGACGGAGCTTTCCAGCCGTCGTAGACGATGTCGGCGTAGGCCAGGTCGTGAACCACCAGCACGTCGTACTGTTTGGCGAGGGCAACGACGCGCTCGAAGAAGTCCAGCTCGACACATTGGGCGGTCGGGTTGGACGGGAAACCCAGGATCATCATCTTCGGCTTGGGGATCGAGCCGCGAATGGCTTTTTCCAGTTCAGCGAAAAAGTCCACGCCTGGCACCAGTGGCACGGAGCGCACCTGAGCGCCGGCGATAACGGCACCATAGATGTGAATCGGGTAACTGGGGTTCGGCACCAGAACGGTGTCGCCCTGATCCAGCGTGGCGAGCATCAAATGCGCCAGGCCCTCTTTGGAGCCGATGGTGACGATAGCTTCGTCTTCGGGATCGATGTCCACGTCGTAGCGTTTTTTGTACCAGCTGGAAATCGCCCGACGCAGACGCGGGATGCCACGCGAAGTCGAGTAGCCGTGAGTGTCTTCACGTTGGGCGACGGTGACCAGTTTCTCGACAATGTGCGGCGGCGTTGCCCCATCGGGGTTGCCCATGCTCAGGTCGATGATGTCCTCACCACGACGACGCGCAGCCATTTTCAGCTCGGCGGTGATGTTGAACACGTAAGGGGGGAGTCGATCGATGCGCGCGAAACGGCGCGGCGAACCTTGGTCTGCCATGGAAACCTCTGAAGACGTAAGCGCCCGGAACCGTCCGAGCGACGCTGGCCACTGCGGTGGCCTGAGGCGGAAGATACGGGCGGGGACGGCGGTTTGTCTACAGCGAAACCGCGAAATCGACGGCGCTCTCACAGGCCTCTTCCCGGCTGAAGCCGGTCCCACTGAAGATATGCGCGCGGTCAGTAGGACCGGCTTTAGCCGGGCAGGCGTCGGAGGTCGGAACGCAAAACCAAGGGCATACACGCTGAATACCTGTCTGCCACATCACCGTCATTCGATGATCTGCCGCAGTCCAAACAACAGCAAAAAATGCACTGGATAAATCAGGTACGCCCACCGCCGCATCGGCCACACTCCGAATGCCGGGCGCCCGCGCAGAATCGCTAACCCCAACAGTGGCGCCAGCAAACAGGCCACCAGCGCGCCGATGGAAATCGGGTCGCCCCATAGCATGCCGTCGATAATCTTCGGCCACTCGTTGCTCAATAAACAGACGATCCCCGGCACAATCGCCAGCCATATGGAAGTGCGCAGCACGAGCACAAACGCCAGAGGCAGCAACACCCCGTACATGCCGAACATCAATTGCGACCCAAACAGAACACCCATCGCCAGGGCAGCGATACCCAAGACCCTCGCCGGCCATGAGCGACTCAATCCACCCTGCGCGACCAGCAAACCCAAAGCCAGCGTAGGCAGCACATTGAGCGTGGTGACCTCACCGGCCATGTAAATCCGGTATGGCAGCTCCGCGACCACGGAAAACACCGCCAGCCACGTCAGGTATTTCCACTTGATCGAAGCCTCCACATCGTGCCGGCCAGTGCGTACGACGTTGACCGCGATCGCCAGGCAAAACCACGGGAACGCCAGACGCCCCGGCACGTACAGCCAATTGGCGTGCCAGCCGACATAGCGCAGGTGATCCATCACCATGCTTAGCATCGCCAGCCACTTGAGCAGGTCCAGCGCGCGATTCCGCCCGGGTGTGGTCATTGATTTCGGTTCGCTCATATTGCTTCGCTGTCTGGCTGAATTTTCTGACGCAAGAATGCATGACCAAACCGATCAACTTTGGTTACAGTCGCAGCCTTCGATTACAGGGAACCGGCCATGTCAGACCAAAGCCAGCAGTTTGCCAGCGACAACTATTCGGGAATCTGCCCGGAAGCGTGGGCGGCCATGGAGCAAGCCAACCACGGGCACCAGCGTGCCTATGGCGACGACCAGTGGACAGCGCGCGCGGCCGATCAATTCCGTCAGTTGTTCGAAACAGACTGCGAGGTGTTTTTTGCCTTCAACGGCACGGCGGCCAACTCCCTGGCGCTGTCCTCGCTCTGCCAGAGTTACCACAGCGTCATCTGCTCGGAAACCGCCCACGTCGAAACGGACGAATGCGGCGCACCGGAATTCTTCTCCAACGGCTCCAAACTGCTGACCGCACGCAGCGAGAACGGCAAGCTGACGCCTGATTCCATCCGGGAAGTCGCGCTCAAACGCGCCGATATCCACTATCCAAAACCCCGCGTCGTCACGCTGACCCAGGCCACGGAAGTGGGCAGTGTGTATCAGCCGGAAGAGCTCAAAGCCATCAGCGAGACCTGCAAGGAGCTGGGCCTGAACCTGCACATGGACGGCGCCCGCTTTGCCAATGCCTGTGCGTTTCTCGGTTGCTCGCCTGCCGAGCTGACCTGGAAGGCTGGCGTTGACGTACTGTGCTTCGGCGGCACCAAAAACGGCATGGCAGTGGGCGAGGCGATTCTGTTCTTCAACCACAAGCTCGCTGAAGACTTCGACTACCGCTGCAAGCAGGCCGGTCAACTGGCCTCGAAGATGCGCTTCTTATCAGCGCCTTGGGTGGGTCTGCTGGAAAACGACGCCTGGCTCAAGCACGCACGCCACGCCAACAGCTGCGCCCAGTTGCTGGCGGATCTGGTGAAAGATATTCCGGGCGTTGAATTGATGTTTCCGGTGCAGGCCAACGGCGTGTTCCTGCAACTGTCGGAAGCGGCCATTGCTGCGTTGACCGCGAGGGGCTGGCGCTTCTACACCTTCATCGGCAATGGCGGCGCGCGGTTCATGTGCTCGTGGGACACCGAAGAAGCCCGGGTACGGGAACTGGCAGCGGACATTCGGTTGGTGATGGGGAGCTGAAAGCGGCTTACTCGTCACTGGTAGGTGCAGCCCATCCGCAGCCTGCAGATGGACTGAACCGGTGCCTCACCCCTGAGCAATAACCTTCTCGATCACCTCGACCGTAGCGCTGACCTTGTCTTCATAACGGCTAAGCGCTTCGGCGTGTTGCTGCTTGAGTTCGATCTGCTTCGAGCACAGATTCAGCGCCGCCAGCACCAGCAGACGATCGCCGATCAGCGTCGGGTAACTGCGCTTGGTTTCGAACAATGCCGATTTCAGCATTGACACGGCATCCATCAGGGTCTGCTCTTGGCCGGCAGGTGCCTTGATCGTGTAGTCGTTGCCAAGGATGGAAATAACCTTGGCGCCGTCCTGATCCGTGATCATGCGTCAACCGCGCTGGCACTGGTGGCGCGGTCAACCAGCGCCTGAATGCGCGCAGCCGTCGCACCCTGTTTCTCTTCTTGCTCCATCAGACTCAACTGCAGACTGTCGTTGTCATCCCTGGCTTGCTTCAACTCTTCGGCGAGTTGTGCGTTCGTGTTCTGCAGCTCCTGATTGTGCTGTACCAGGTCACTGACGAGCTTTTCCAACTGGCTTAGGGATGTTTCCAACATTTTGATATCTCAGGCAAATTTCAAAGGGCGCGTACGATAAAGAAAAGTCACTTTAGCTACCAGTGAAATCAGGGCATCCAAGCCGCTACACCGACCAACAAGCATCTCTACCACTCTATTCCGCAAACGCATAACGGCCCTGATTGACTACGTTTTTACGGTCTTGTTCCTGCTGTTCGTCAGATCACCCGGCTGCGACATAACCGCACAGCGTAGACCAGTGGCATCAAGTCCCCACAGGGCCGACCGATAACCCATGCATCTCTGACACTTCTATCTCTCGCCTCGCATGGATCGCGGCCTCTCTGGAACCGTAATGTCCCTACGTAATTTGAATATAGCGCCCCGCGCTTTTCTCGGATTTGCCGTCATCGGCCTCCTGATGCTGATTCTGGGCGTGTTCGCTCTGTCGCAAATGAACAAAATCAACAACGCCAACGTTGCCATGGCCAGCAAAAGCATGCCGAGCATCAAGGCGCTGGATAAATTGACCGAAGGCAGCATTCGCCTGCGTGTTCTGTCCTATCGCCTAATGCTCAACCGCGACCCCGACACGCTGCAGAAAACCACTGAATTGTTTGCCATGCGCAACAAGCAGATCGACGACGCCCGGACAATCTACGCCAAGATGATTTCCGCGCCCGAAGAGCAGTCGGCCTACGACCAGTACGTCAAGTTGCTCAACGACTACCGCCAGCTTGAAAGCCGTATGAAGACGCTGAGTCAGGCCAACGATATGACCGAGCTGACCCGTTTGCTCAGCGCCGATCTGCAGACCAACTCAGACCAGATGAACGTGGTGCTGGCCAAGCTGATTGAGATGAACACCCAACAGGTCAATGAAGCCAGTGCGACGGCCACTCAACAGTATTCGACCGCGTTCACGATGGTCGTCACGCTGCTGATCATTGCCACTGTGCTGACCGTGTTGTTCGCCTGGTTGCTCACCAACAGCATCACCCGACCTATCGCTTCGGCACTGAACGCCGCTGAAGACATTGCCGAAGGCGATCTGACGCGCACCATCAACGTGGACGGAACCGACGAAGCAGGCCGTTTGCTGGCCGCGATGCTGAAGATGCAGTCCAAGTTGCGCGACACCCTGCAGCGTATTTCCGGTTCAGCGACCCAGCTCGCTTCGGCCGCCGAAGAGCTGAACGCTGTCACCGACGAAAGCGCGCGCGGCCTCTCCAAGCAAAACGACGAAATCGAACAGGCCGCCACTGCGGTTAACCAAATGACCAGCGCCGTGGAAGAAGTCGCACGCAACGCGGTGAGCACCTCGGAAGCGTCGAAGAACGCTACGACGTCCGCCAGCGATGGCCGTGATCTGGTGCAGGAAACCGTCACCGCCATCGAACGCATGAGCACTGACGTGCAAAGCACATCCACGCTGATCGGCAATCTGGCGGACGAGTCCCGTGACATCGGCAAGGTGCTGGATGTGATTCGCGGCCTGGCGGATCAGACCAACCTGCTGGCCCTCAACGCCGCCATCGAAGCTGCCCGCGCGGGTGAAGCCGGTCGCGGATTTGCGGTGGTCGCCGACGAAGTTCGCGCCCTCGCCCACCGCACCCAGCAATCGACCAGCGAAATCGAGCGTATGATCGGCAGCATTCAGGGCGGCACCGAACAGGCCGTGAACTCCATGCGCAGCAGCACCGAGCGTGCGGAATCCACCCTGAACATCGCCAAAGGCGCCGGCCTTGCGCTGGACACCATTAACAGCGCCGTTGTGGAAATCAACGAACGCAACCTGGTCATCGCCAGCGCGGCGGAAGAGCAGGCCCAAGTCGCACGGGAAGTGGACCGCAACCTGGTCAACATCCGCGACCTGTCGACTCAGTCCGCCACCGGCGCCAATCAGACCAGCGCAGCGAGCAACGAGCTGTCGCGTCTGGCTGTGGATTTGAACGGGATGGTTGCGCGCTTCAAAGTTTAAAAGACGTTACAGAGCCGACTCGAAACCGGGTCGGCTCATCAAGACGCGGGGAGAGTTCGACGCCCGCGTCAGACCTCAATACTCAATCCGCACATCCCCCTTCGGCACGCTGCAGCACGCCAGGATGTAGCCTTCGTCCACGTCGTCATCGGTGATGCCGCCGTTGTGTTCCATCTCGACCTCCCCGCTTAGCTTCATCACCTTGCACGTACCGCAGATGCCCATGCCGCACGCCTTGGGAATCATCAGGCCGAGCTTGGCAGCCGCCGCATGGACGGTTTCGCCTGGCGCGACGCGGATACTTTTGCCAGTGTCGGTGAATTCAACCTGATTCAATTCAGCAACATCCAGATCCGGCGCATCGGCGGCCTGTTCGGCGTGCTCCACGGCGTCGGCGCGGGCTTCCGGTGGCGTCGCTCCGAAGGATTCTTCGTGGTACTGCGCCATGTTGAAACCGTTGGCTTCAAGCAACCGCTTCACCGCACTCATGTACGGCGTCGGTCCGCAGCAGAACACTTCCCGCTCCATGAAATCCGGTGCCATCAGTTCGAGCATCTTCTGATTCAGATAACCGCGATAACCCGCCCACGGCTCACCCAGCCCGTGCTTTTCACAAACGATGTGCAGGGCGAAGTTATTGATTCGCGACGCCATCTGTTCCAGCTCGCGGTGGTAGATGATGTCCTTGGGCGAGCGCGAACTGTGCACGAAGACCATGTCGACGTTGGCGTTGGTGTCGTAGTACCAGCGCGCCATGGACATGACCGGCGTGATGCCGACGCCACCGCTGAGGTAGAGGATTTTCGGATTGGGGAAGTCGATGGCGTTGAACAGACCCACCGGGCCGTGCACCGCCAGCTCCTGACCTTCGTGCAACGTGTCATGCAGCCAGTTTGAAACCTTGCCGCCGGGCACGCGCTTGATGGTAATGGAGAAGCTGTACGGCACCGAGGGTGAACTGGAGATGGTGTACGAGCGCATGATTGGCGCGCCGTCGATTTCCAGCTCCAGGGTGACGAACTGGCCGGGCTTGAAGAAGAACAGAATCGGCTGATCGGCCATGAAGCAGAACGTACGCACGTCCCAGGTTTCCTGGATCACTTTGACGACCCGCACCAGATGGCGGCCGTTGGCCCACGTCTGGGTATTGACCGGGCTGAGGAAACTCTGGGACATACTCACTCTCCACGGCCGACGGTCGGCCTCTTATGGTGGCGATTCTGCGTAACGCGCGAGCCGCCTATTTACCTATCAGCGACATTCACATACTTATGGCGACCAGCCCCGATCTATAGGGGTCGGGCCGTCGGAAACGGATTCGGCCATGTCGCCCATGGATAAGGTTCAGGTCGCGCCCGGCTCCACACTCGCCGTCAATTCATTACAGATTCTTTATCCATCGGCCTGAGCGTCAGAAATCACTGCCGCCTCGCGTGCTTCGCTACACACCCACCGTATCAGCCACATTCGTAGACTGCGCAAAGCGCGGCCTGAGGACTTGAAAGATGGACGTCACCGCAACTCTGAGCTTGGGCGATCCGCTGGAACCTGCGCGCAAGGCGACTGCCGAGATGCTGCATACCCGCGAGCGGACTTACTCGCTGCCGCAGCCTTTCTACAGCGATGAGCGGCTGTTTGAAATCGACATGCAGGAAATCTTTCAGAAAGAGTGGCTGATCGCGGGCATGACCTGCGAAGTGCCGGCGAAGGGCAACTTCCTCACCCTTCAAATTGGCAAGAATCCGATCCTGGTCGTGCGTGCGCCAGACGGATCGATCAACGCATTCCATAACGTCTGCCGCCACCGCGGCTCTCGCCTGTGCACCAAGGAAAAAGGCAAAGTCGCCAAACTGGTTTGCCCTTATCACCAGTGGACGTACGAACTCGACGGGCGTCTGCTGTACGCGGGGACCGAGATGGGTGCGGACTTCGACATGAAGCAGTTCGGCCTCAAGCCGGTGCACTGCAAGGTCGCGGGCGGGTACATCTTCATCAGCATGGCGAGCAATCCGCCTGCCATCGACGCGTTCCTGCAGACGCTGAACCACTACATGGAACCGTACGACATGGAAAACACCAAGGTGGCGGTGCAAACCACCTTGATTGAAAAAGCCAACTGGAAGCTGGTGCTGGAAAACAACCGCGAGTGCTACCACTGCAATGCGTCGCACCCCGAACTGCTGAACACCTTGCTGGAGTGGGACGACGTCACTGACCCGCGCGCCGACCAGGCCTTCAAGGACCACGTTGCTGCATCCGCCGCCGCCTGGGAAGCGGAAAAGATTCCCTTCGCCCACGCCAGCTTTGGCCTGCGCAACCGCATCGTGCGCATGCCGCTGCTCAAAGGCACTGTTTCGATGACGATGGACGGCAAGCAAGGCAGCAAAAAACTGATGGGCCGCATCCAGAACCCGGACCTGGGCTCGATGCGCATCCTGCACCTGCCCCATTCGTGGAACCACTGCATGGGCGACCACGTAATCGTGTTCACCGTGTGGCCGGTCAGCGCGCAGGAAACCATGGTCACTACCAAATGGCTGGTGCACAAGGACGCCGTCGAAGGCGTGGACTACGACGTCGCGCGCCTGCGTGAAGTCTGGGACGCCACCAACGACCAGGACCGCCGTCTCGCCGAAGAAAACCAGCGCGGTATCAACTCCGTTGCTTACCAGCCGGGGCCGTATTCGAAGACCTACGAGTTCGGCGTGGTGAACTTCATCGACTGGTACAGCGCCAAATTGCTGGAAAACATGGGCGCGGAACCGGCTTCGTATTTGAAGGGCGTGGCGGTTAACCACGAGTAGGGTTTTACCTGTCGGATTTGGACTGACACCTTCGCGGGCAACCGCGTTTCTACAGACATTCGAGCTGTAGGAGCGCGCTTGCCCGCGCTGCGTTTTTTTGGGGGTGGAATGAGCGGAAGTTTGAGTAAGGGCTCAGCAGGGTGCTCGCAGCAGCTGTGTCTAGTCAGCCCGAATTTCCTACACCGAAGCGTTAATCAATTCAGAGACTTATGCAGGTCAGCCTACAACACAGCCGAAGCAGCCTACAGAACGATCAGAAGTTTCACCTCAGCAATCTATGTGAATGACGATCAACGCCTGCTATCAGTACAGCACTCGCAACGAATGACGGGCCGTTTGAAAACGCTCATCACGACGTGTGCTTCCTGAGGTAAATATGCGGATGATGGAATTTATCAGTGAAACACTAAGTTCCAGGAAAAGACTGTTCATAAGCGCCACCGCCCTTACCGTTCTATTGAAGCTGGCCACCCTAGCGCCCGCCCTGTTGCTGGGGAAGATTATTGATAACCTCTCTGCCGCAGAAGATGTCGCTTCACTCACCCTTAGCGATTTACTGATTGTTCTTTGTGGCGCTGTGCTGCTGCAGTCCGTGTTGCACCCGCTTCAGACTTATCAACTGGTGAAGCTCGTGCAGACAACCCTGGTAGACCTCTCCACTGAATGGTCTGAAAAAATACTGGGCAAAGAGTTTGAGCAATTTTCGTCCCTCCGAATTGGCGGCCTCATCAAATCCGTGGAGCGAGGAATAACTGCCCACGAGAAGTTTCTGATTTTTTTTATCACATCAGGGTTCCCGCTGCTGATTGAACTGGCTTTGATCGCGATCATCTTTGCCTACTTGGGCGGCGCACTGATGTTCACCACCCTGCTGGGTATTTCTGTCGGCTACATACTGCTATACCACCAGTTGATCTGCTGGCGGCGTTCTTATCTGGTTGCCGTCAATGATGAAGAAGACAGGGTGTCGTCCAGGCTATTCGAAACCCTGCAAGCCGGCAAAATCCTGAAGCTCGAACAGGCTTGCGGCCTCGCCATGAAGCCGCTTCGTCAGAGCTACACGGAGTACGCACATGCGGCAACACGAGTGGCAAGTACCGGTGCTGTTCTCAGCTCGATCAAAGTGTTGTACATCGGGCTGTCCACGGCCGGGCTGCTTGCCTGGGGCGTCAGTGATCAGGCTTCCCTATCCCCACGTTTGTCTGTTGGGGAGCTGGTCGCGGTATTTTCGCTGGCGGGCATGTTTCTCAGTAATTGCAGCGCTTTGGCAGAGGCCTATCGGGCACTGGATCAGTTTTCGGTAGACAGACAGAGGCTTCTGCAAATCTTGTCACTGGAGGATCTTGTAGAGGTACCGCAAGAACCTTTACCTGAACCGTTATCAAGACTGGAATTGGTCGCAGTTGCTCAGGTAACGAACTGTGAGCTGCATTTCACGCCTGACCAATCCGTTGCGATCATCGGGCCCAGTGGTGCCGGCAAAAGCACGCTTTTAGACACGATGGCCGGAACGCTGAAAACACTCCGGCACGCCCTTTCTATAAATGGCAGGACATTACGAGGGTGCGACATTCAGACGTATCTGGATCGGGTTCGCTACTGTCCTCAAGACCCAGTGTTTCTTGAAGGCACATTCAAACACTCTGTGCTCTTGGATCAACCCATGTCAGACCACCTCCCCCGAATCCTTGACGATCTTGGCGTGGCACACCTGGCCGCCTACCGATCAATAGCTGAAGGCGCAGTAAACATTTCCGGAGGCGAAGCAAAGCGACTTTCACTGCTCCGGCTAATCAATCGCCCTGGAGATTTCAACTTGTTCGACGAGCCAACATCGGCTCTGGATCAGGAAACTGCCCTGGGTGTGTGGAGCACTCTGTTCGAGCACTTCCATAAAAGGGGGCTGGTGTGCGCTACCCACGACATGACTGCGCTGTCCCGTTTCGATCGTGTGATTGTGTTGAAAAACGGCGAGGTCATTGCAGACGGCCCCTGGAGCGAATTGCAAAACGACGGGGTCGTTGCGCAGGCGCTGGCGTAGATACGAGGCTGTTGAACCAAACGGCGAGGCTCATCACCTCCGTGCCGATTGAGGAGTTTTACAACGCCGTCAGGTTTGAGGATTTGGAGGCATTAGCGCGATTCAATGCCGCTTCGTCATTGTTTAGCGCGAATCGTTGATCATTTTTTGAGCATATCGCTCAACGCGCCGGATTCAGGGGCCCAACCCTGACCGCGAACATGTTATCCACAGAAGCACCAACAGCCTATGTGCGTAAGTCTCCCCATCGCTGTGGAAAAGCGCGCAATGGGCGTAATAATGACGGTCAGAGACGCAAACGGACGCGCTAGACCTGTTATTGGTTAAAATTTGATCACCACTCCACAGACCACGGAATACAGGGGCTACAGCTAATCACAAACATCTTATCCACACGCCCGCACACAGAGAATGTGGGTAAGAACACGGACCGCGAGGCCTGGCTTGTGGAAAAAACCTATAAGAATCCGCGGGATAGAGCGATCAAAAATTGACCACCTGCCTGAAAGCCACGGTCAACATGGTCTGTAGCAATGGCCGAACAGTTTATCCACAGGCGGATCAACAGCGATTGTGGGTAATACTGAAACTTACAAACCGAATCAGACGCGTCTGACATTCATATCTTTTTCTGAGCGTTAAACTGCCGCCCATCATCGATTTGGAGTGGCCAAGAATGACATCAAGAGTCCGGTTTTCTGAGCAGGTTGTCGTACGGGCAAACGCTCAGCTCATAGAACAACGCGGACGGCCCACCCGTCTTCCGCGGGAGCTGCTGGGTATCGTGACCTACAGACCCCGAACGCTTCAGGAGATTAAAAGCGCATTCGCCTCCGCCTACGCAAAAATGCAGCGAACCTGATGACCATGGCGAGAGGAGGCTACAACTACATCTACAAGGAACTGGTCGCTGACGAGAGCGACATTCTGGGCAAACTCGCTTATTCGAGCTACAAGCGGCAGAAAATCGAGTACATCCAGGCTTTCATCGCGAAGCACGGAGAGGAGCCGAAAGACTCCGATCTAACGGCTTTCCATGACATCAGCAACAACGCTTCGCAGCTGGATGTTTACAGAAACCAGGCGGCCCAGTTGGCAGTGAGTTTTCTGGAAACATCATTCGCGAATGAAGCAAAAGAGCTTGAGGAGCTGTACTCAGCCAAGGCGAATAACGAGATCCGATCATTCAGACCCGGATTCTGGTCAGGTGTGTCTCAAAGCGTCGTTGGCTCAGGCTGTTTCGTCCTGCTGGTTGGGTGCTTGGTGTTCTTTACCTGGAGCCTCAAACAAGGACCTCGGCAGGTCATTGAACACGTTTTCGATGTGGCGATTATTGATGTCCCATTAGCGGAGCAAGCCGTTGAAAGCCGGTTGCCCGAGGAATCACCTCCAAATGAAAAAGGCGCCACTTAGGACGCCTTCCTCAATGCTGAAACCCACTCAGCGAACCACCCCCTCCTCCACCAACAATTTCAAAATCGCCGCAGCCCCCTCCTGAGCAGTCACCCCTTTGAGCACCTGCCCACCGCCTCCGCTCGCTTTTGCCGTGGCGGCTTTCATACGATCAGCGCCGCTTTTCGCTTTGATGACCTTCAAGCGTTTTGGCCGAGGTTTCGCGGGCGTCAGCTCTGCGCCGGTGAACACTTCGTCGATGACCACCTCGATCTCTTCCACATCCAGCAGACCCCGTTGCGCCGGGCCGTAAGCGCTTTGCCGCGGTTTCGGGGCGGCGTTATCCACAGTTGCCAGGAACGGCAATCGGACCTTGAGTCGACGGCGCTGACCACGCGGGAGCGCCTGCAGCACCTGGGCGCTGCCGTTGCTCATGGACTCGACCTCGGCCAGGCCCACCACCAGCGGCCAGCCGAGCGTTTCGGCTAGCAAATACGGGAGCATGCCGGACCCTTCGCCCGTCTCGGCCTGATTGCCGGTCAGTACCAGCTGCACGCCCGACTCGCGAATGTAATCCGTCAGCCCAGGCAACGCGTCCGCACCCGGCGGCTGAGCCAGCACATGAAGCTCATCCACGCCCATGCCCAGATAGCCACGTAATGCGGGTTCTTCGGCATCACCCGCATGTAATACGTGCAAGTTATCCCCAGCCAGTTGCAAACCCAGCTCAACGGCACGGGCATCCTGCTCGGCACGACGCGGCCGTCCCGACGTCGGGTGCGCACCGACGGAGACCAGGCTGATTACGTGCAGCGCACCTTTATCCACAGAGAACTCCATTTCAGGCTGCATCGCGCTTTGCCCCATTCCGGTAACTGTCGACCGCTTCAATCAGCGCTTCGAGAATGGCGGAGCTCTCTCCGATCACCGATAGATCGGCCCGCTTGATCATGTCGCAGGTCGGATCGAGGTTGATCGCCACGACCTTGTCGCAGGCACCAATGCCCTGCAAATGCTGGATCGCGCCGGAAATCCCTACCGCCACGTACACCCGGGCAGTGACCCAAGTGCCCGACGCACCGACTTGGCGATCCCGGGTCATGAAGCCATCGTCGACGGCCACACGGGAAGCGCCTTCAGTTGCGCCCAACGCGACGGCGGTGCGGTGAAACAACGACCAATCCTTGACCCCGTTACCACCCGAAAATATGAATTCAGCTTCGGACATGGGGATAAGTGCGGGATCGACCGCCACAGCGCCAAGGTCTTCGATGCGCGGCAAGCTGCGCGCGACAGCTGTGGATAACTCGACGGGCAGTACTTCGTGCCGGGTCTCACTGACCGGTTCGGCGCATTCCGCCTGGGCGAGGATCAAGCGTGACACGGGACGCAACAGGTCTTGCGCACCAGCGCCTGCACGACCGATGCACTGTTCGCCAGCCACTTGCCAGACGCGTGTCGACGGTCGCTCACCCAGACTGGCCGCAAAACGGCGACCCAATTCTCCCCCGCCGTTTCGGCTGTCAGGCAGCAACCAGTGATGGGGGTCGAACTGGTTATCCACAGCCCGCAAACCTTGCACACGTTGCTCGGGGGAATAGCCAGTGAACGCATTGCCTTCCAATATCAACAGACGATCGACGCCAGCGGTGTCGAACGCCGTCTCTTTGTGCTCGCCAAAAATCACCGCCAGGACAGCGCCCTCGTTGCCCGCCAGCCCATGGGCCAAGCCCAGCAGGTCTCGGTCGTGGCTGCTCAAACGGCCACCGACCATGTCGGGCACCACAGCGATGTAGAAGGCTGGCGTCGCAATCCGATGCAGCGGCAATTGCACGTCCACCGATGCCGAGCGTTTGACCGCGCCGCCTTGCTGCGCCCCGCTTCGGTCGATGCGTTTGACGCCGTTGGGACCGATAAAACCGACGCCATGCACGTTTTTACGAAGCACCCCGTTGGGGCCCATCCAGCTGGTTTGCGCCGGTTGCATGGCAGCGTGCAGAGGATGCAGCCGGTTTCGTGCAATCCATTCAGCGCGTGGGTCACGGCGGATAATGTCGCTCATCAATGCGCCTCCGCAGGTTCACGTCGGGCCGCTGCCGGTTTTACAGGTGCGGTTTCCTCAAGCAGTGCATCAGCAACGAGTTCGGCGATGTCCTTGATCATCGGTCGCGGCTCGACCACGCCTTCGAGCATCGCGGTGCACTGCGGACAACCCACGGCCACCAGCTCGGCGCCGGTCTCGCGGATGTCATCCATGCGCATGTCAGGGATCCGCTGCTTGCCCGGAATGTCGGTGATCGGCGCGCCGCCACCGCCGCCGCAGCAACGTGAGCGGAAACCGGACCGCACCATTTCCTTGACCTCGATGCCCAGCGCACGCAGCACATCGCGCGGCGCCTGGTACTCGCCGTTGTAACGCCCGAGGTAGCAAGGATCGTGATAGGTGACGCTGGCGCCTTTGTGCTGCCCCAGATTCAATGCGCCGTTGCCGATCAGCTCGGCAAGATATGTGCTGTGATGCTGTACGACGTAGTGACCGTCGAACGCACCGTATTCGTTTTTCAGAACATGAAAGCTGTGCGGGTCGCAGGTGACGATGCGCTTGAAGTCGTACTGGGCCAGCGTCTGAATATTGCGTCTGGCGAGCATCTGAAAGGTAGCTTCATCGCCCAGGCGACGGGCCACATCGCCGCTGTCGCGCTCTTCCAGACCCAGCACGGCGAAGTCGACGTTTGCGGCTTTCAGCACTTTGACGAAGGCGCGCAAGGTGCGCTGATTGCGCATGTCGAAGGCGCCATCGCCAACCCAGAACAGCACGTCCACGGTTTTCTTGTGGCTCATGACGTCAAGGCTCAGGTCGGCCGCCCAGTTCATGCGTCCGCCCGGCGCGAAGCCGCCCGGGTTGTCCGTCGCAATGAGGTTTTCCAGGACCTCGGCGCCCTTGTTGGGGGTGGCGCCTTTTTCAAGGGTCAGATGACGGCGCATGTCGACGATGGCGTCCACGTGCTCGATCATCATTGGGCACTCTTCCACGCAGGCCCGGCAGGTCGTGCACGACCACAGGGTGTCGGCGTCGACCAGCCCGTTGACGATGGGTTGATGGGGATTGCCGCCATGCTCGCCAATGGGTTTGCCCTGACCGTCGAGGGACGGGTAAGGGCTGCCGGCGAAATGGGCATCGGTGCCACCCGCCAGCCCGACGACCATGTCTTGAATCAGCTTTTTCGGATTCAGCGGCTGGCCGGCAGCGAAGGCCGGGCAGGCAGCTTCACACTTGCCGCACTGCACGCACGCATCGAAACCGAGCAGCTGATTCCAGGCGAAGTCCTTGGGTTTTTCGACGCCCAGCGGCGCGGTTTTGTCGGTGAGATCGAGGGGCTTCAGCCCCGTAGAGCGGCCGCCGCCGAAGCGCTCCGGGCGGCGGTGCCACGCCAGGTGCAACGCGCCAGCGAAGGCGTGTTTCATTGGGCCGCCCCAGGTCATCCCGAGGAACAATTCGCACACACCCCACAGCACACCGATGCCCAGAATGATCGCCAGCAACCAGCCACCGAAGTTCGCCGGCAGCACGCCCGCGACGGGCAGCGTGACGATAAAGAACGAACCCGAGAACGCCAGTAGGCTTTTCGGGAGGCGCATCCACGGGCCTTTCGACAACCGGCTTGGCGGGTGAAGACGACGCAGGTACATGAAGATTGCGCCCACAAACATCACTGCCGACATCAGCAACAGCGCGTAACCGAGGACGCGGTTATGCAGGCCGAAACCATGAACCAGAATCGCAAGGATGATCGACGCAACCGCGCCGCCCGCCGTGGCCACGTGGGTGTTGGCGATGTATTTGTCCCGCGCAACGACGTGGTGCAGATCGACCATGTAGCGCTTGGGCATCGCCAGCAATCCGCCGAGCAGGTCGACCTTGGCGGCACGCCCGTTGCGCCACAGGCTCACCCGCCGCAACGCGCCAAGGACCGCGAGGCCCAGGGCAGCGAAAAGCAGGATGGGAAGAAGGGTGTTTAACATGTGGAGCTCCCAAAGACTCAGGGTCTTGCAGGTCGGGATGCCTTACTCGATTCCTGTAGGAGTGAGCTTGCTCGCGAAGCCGTACTGACGTTCAACATGGATGTCGACAGACCGGCCGCTTTCGCGAGCAAGCTCACTCCTACAGGGTTGTGTGCCGGCCGCTAGAAATCCTTGCACAGCCTGAGTGCGTCATAGATCGCCGCATGGGTATTGCGCTGTGCCACGCAATCGCCAATGCGGAACAGCAGATACCCGTCACCCGGCTGACTCAACGACGGCTGCGGCTGAATCGCGAACAGGGCATCGATGTCGATCTGGCCTTTGTTGCGCGAACCTTCCTTCATCCCGTAGTAGAGCGCTTCGTCAGGACGCACGCCGTTCTCGACCACCACTTGATCGACTACCCGCTCCTCTTTGGCGCCGGTGTATTCGTTCTCCAGCACCGCGACCAGCTTGTCGCCCTCGCGGTAGACCTTTTCCAGCATCATGTCGCCGGTCATGATCACTTCTTTGGGGTACATGCTGCGGTAGTAGGTCGGGAACGACGTACCACCGATGGCAACGCCGGGCTTGATATCGTCAGTAACGATCTCGACCTGGCAACCTTTGTCCGCCAGGAAATCGGCCGTGGACATCCCGGTGAACTCGCAAATGGTGTCGTAGACCAGCACGTTCTTGCCCGGCGCGACTTTGCCGTCGAGGATGTCCCAACTGCTGACGACCAACCCTTCGGCCGCGCCCCAGTGCTCGTTCTGCTCAATGAACGGATGACCGCCAACCGCCAGCACCACCACATCAGGCCGCAGGTCCATGATGGTCGCGATATCTGCCGCCGTGCCCAAACGCAGATCGACTTTCAAACGCGCCAGCTCCAGCTGAAACCAGCGAGTGATGCCAGCGATCTGATCGCGCTGCGGCGCTTTCGACGCCGTGGTGATCTGTCCGCCGATGGCGTCTTTCTTCTCGAACAAGGTCACGTCATGGCCCCGCTCGGCCGAGACGCGCGCCGCTTCCATCCCCGCGGGCCCTGCGCCGACGATCACCACCTTGCGCTTCACGCCGCTGGTCTTTTCGATGATGTGCGGCACGCCCATGTATTCGCGGGACGTCGCGGCGTTCTGAATGCACAGCACATCCAAACCCTGGTACTGACGGTCGATGCAGTAGTTGGCACCGACGCACTGACGAATCTGATCGACCTGGCCCATTTTGATCTTGGTGATCAGATGCGGGTCGGCGATGTGCGCGCGGGTCATGCCGACCATGTCGACGTAGCCGCCTTCGAGAATGCGGGTCGCCTGATTCGGGTCCTTGATGTTCTGCGCGTGCAGCACTGGCGCCTTGACCACTTCCTTGATCCCGGCCGCCAAATGCAGGAATGGCTCCGGTGGATAACTCATGTTCGGGATGACGTTGGCGAGGGTGTTGTGGGTATCGCACCCCGAACCCACGACCCCGATGAAGTCGATCATGCCGGTCTGGTCGTAATACTTGGCGATCTCTTTCATGTCCTCGTGGCTCAAGCCATCCGGGTGAAATTCGTCGCCGCAGATACGCAGGCCCACGCAGAAATCAGGCCCCACTTCCTTGCGCACTGCCTTGATCACTTCCAGGCCGAAACGCATGCGGTTCTCGAAGCTGCCGCCCCACTCATCGGTGCGCTTGTTGACCCGCGGGCTCCAGAACTGGTCAATCATGTGCTGGTGCACGGCCGACAGCTCGACGCCGTCCAGACCACCGGCCTTGGCCCGTGCCGCCGCGCTGGCGTAGTTGCCGATCACGCGCCAGATTTCTTCCGGCTCGATGGTCTTGCAGGTCGCGCGGTGTACCGGCTCGCGGATGCCCGAAGGCGACAGCAGCGTTGGCCAATGATCGCCGTCCCAGCGGGAGCGACGGCCCATGTGGGTAATCTGGATCATGATCTTGGCGCCGTGCTTGTGCATGGCGTCAGCGAGGTTCTGGAAGTGCGGAATGATCTTGTCGGTCGCCAGGTTGACCGATTTCCACCAGCCCTGCGGGCTGTCGATGGCCACGCTGGACGAGCCGCCGCAAATGGCCAGACCGATGCCGCCCTTGGCTTTCTCCTCGTAGTACTTCACGTAACGGTCGGTGGTCATGCCGCCGTCGGTGGCGTAGACCTCGGCGTGCGCGGTACTCAATACGCGGTTGCGTATGGTCAATTTACCGATCTGAATCGGTTGAAACATCGCTTCGAAAGCCATGACGGAAACCTCGACTTACAACGGCTTGACGACAAACAGGCCGTCGTCGTGGCCTTCTTCCGACCCGCCGTAGACCTGCTCGGCCACGGTGCGGATGTTGCTGCCGCTGGCTTCAAGGACTTGGTCCATGGCGCCGGCAAACCAACCGGTGAACATGTAATCGACCTTGCGCCCCACTTTGCCGTAGACGTAAACGAACGCCGAGTGCTCGAGCTTGACGCTGGCGGTGCCTTTTTCCAGATCGATGTCCTGAATCTTGAACAGGCCCCAACCGCGCTGGGACAGACGATTCATGTAGTGCTCGAACACCGCAACGCCTTCGATGCCATGGCATTCGGCTTCTTTCTCGCACCAGTGCCAGGCGGACTTGTATCCGGCCTTGTAGAGGATTTCGGCGTACGCCTCGGCGCCCAGTACTTCTTCGATGCCCATGTGGTTGTTGACGAAGAAATGGCGCGGCACGTACAGCATCGGCAGGGCGTCGGAGGTCCAGACACCGGTCTCGCTGTCGACTTCGATTGGCAATTGCGGGGCGATCTTGGCCATGGAAACTTAACTCCGGAAAATTCGTGTGGAAGCCCTCTCTGCGATGGGAGAGGGAAAAATTCTTTGATCGGCGAGTGAATCCGGAGGCTTATTCGCCCCAGACATCGCCCAGGATGCGTACCCAGTTTTCGCCCATGATCTTGCGCACCACGCGCTCGGAGTGGCCGCGTTTGAGCAGGGTTTCGGTGAGGTTCGGGAATTCGCCGACGGTGCGGATGCCCAACGGGTTGATGATCTTGCCGAAGTTGGTCAGGCGGCGGGCGTAGCCTTTGTCGTGGGTCAGGTATTCGAAAAATTCCTGGCCGTGGCCCTGGGTGAAGTCAGTGCCGATGCCGATGGCGTCTTCGCCGACGATGTTCATCACGTACTCGATGGCTTCGGCGTAATCGTCGATGGTCGAATCGATACCCTTGGCCAGAAACGGCGCAAACATGGTCACGCCAACAAAGCCGCCGTGATCGGCGATGAACTTCAGCTCGGCGTCGGACTTATTGCGGGGGTGTTCTTTGAGGCCCGAAGGCAGGCAGTGGGAGTAGGTGACAGGCTTTTTCGATTCGAGGATGACTTCCTCAGAAGTCTTCGATCCCACATGGGAGAGGTCACACATGACGCCGACGCGATTCATCTCCGCGACGATTTCACGACCGAAACCTGACAGGCCGCCGTCGCGCTCGTAGCAGCCGGTTCCCACCAGATTCTGGGTGTTGTAGCACATCTGCACGATGCCCACGCCCAGCTGTTTGAATATCTCAACGTAGCCGATCTGGTCCTCGTAAGCATGGGCATTCTGGAAGCCGAACAGGATGCCGGTCTTGCCCAGCTCCTTGGCTTTGCGGATGTCGGCCGTGTTGCGCACCTGAATCACCAGGTCGCTGTTTTCACGAATCAGTTTCTGGCTGGACGCGATGCTATTGACGGTCTGCTGAAAACCTTCCCACACCGAAACTGTGCAGTTGGCCATGGTCAGGCCGCCCTTGCGCATGTCTTCGAACAGCTCACGGTTCCATTTGGCAATGATCAACCCGTCAATGACGATGCTGTCGGCGTGTAATTCGGCTGGGCTCATCAGGCGGTCCCCTGGGGTTCTTTAATGGCCGGAAGGTCTGCCGGCGCTTTGGGGTCAGCATATGCCTGAGAGTCGGAGGAGCCGGGTGCAAAAACGACAGGGGAATTGCCGAAAGCGTCAAGAAACGACAAAGGGCATAGGCATGACGACGCAGCAGGTCCTCACGATGATGCAGCCATTCAGGCAGGGGGGGCGCTCTGGGGCGGAATTCAGAAGTCGGGAAGATACGCCCAAACAAAAAAAACGAGGGTGACTAACGTTGTCAATGTGACTAGAGCCACCTGAGCCAACATCATGTATTTGAATTTTTTTGGGAATGTATCGACCTGCTCCAAGTCGATGGCGCCCAGTTTCAGGAACATTTGGGGCCGAAGGAACATCGCGCTTACGATGGCTAATTTTCTGATATCTCCTAGAAACCCGGTCCCGATCTGGAACAAACTAGAGTCCGTGACCGCTAAACAGTTATCCAGTGATTTATTGATCTTGTTTCGCAGATACAACGTTATCAACACCGTATACAACAGAGTGACTACGAAAAGGATACACATCGTCAAAACGATAAAGTCATGATCCGCAGAATGAATGGCGCCACCATGACGATAGTGTCCGCTTCTAATTATCATAACGACCTCCGGACCGATCGCAAAAAAGCTGCCAGCTACTAATAGCTTCACGCACCCTGCAAATACAACCAAAATACTTATATGCTTACATTAATGATGCCACCCTTTGAAAATAGCTCTCACCAGCGTCGGCTGCTATTTCGGTGCCAATGGAGATATTCTTCAAAGCATATGAAGTCGTTAGAAATCATAAAAGTAGAGCCAGGCACGAAACACCAACATGGCCGTAAAAAAAATGATATTTAGAAAAAACGGCACTACGATCAATAGTTTCCATTTTTTTGGAAAGTCCACTACCTGCCGAACATCAATGACTCCTCGCTTGAGGAACAGCTTAGGGAAAATTAAGATACACGCCACAGTGCCTACCCTATAGACATCTCCGATAAATCCCAAGCCACCAAAAGTGGCCTTGATATCTACAATTATGGAACATCGAGAAAGACGGCTGTCCACCTCGTCCCTTACCCACCAGGTGATGAATAGCAGCACCAATAAGTTCAGGATTCCAGGGATCATTATCGAAGTTGCAACTAGGCCAGGTACGATATCTTTCATTGAGAGACCTCATAGAGTAACTCGCCCGTCATCTCGCCTCCCTTACCTCCTATCTCGCCCCCCAACCAACCCAATATCCCAGCAGTGATGACACCGCAGGCGAGTGCACCCGGACCTGTTGTAAGCCCCAACCCGGTAACGCAAATCACAGTAGCCACTCCCGCGCCGGCCGCAGCGCCCCCCAAATTACCAACCAGCTTACTCCCCTCAACATACTTCGCCTTCGTACACTCATCCTCCCGGCCCGTCGAGCAAGCCGTCTTGATATCAACCGCCGTCGAAGCTGTATCGAGAACTATCCCCACATAAGCTCCTCTTTTTATTAGCTTCGCCGCTTTGGCAATGCCGCTCATTTTTTCGGCGTAGTGTCTGATCTCGCCAGTGTGCAGGTAGCTTTTAGTTGAGATCCCCAGCATTCGCCGGATTGAGCCTGTGTTCCGCAGTCCTGCTCCCAGACTAAGAAAGCCTTTCAGCAGCTTTTCGAGTTTGTCGAAAAGCTGGCGGCGTTTGGTATAGAACAGATTTCGTTCGATCAGGGTTCCCGAGGCCATGTGTTGCTTATGCAGGGCATCGATGCTGTCGAGCGTGGTCTTGATCTGCTCCAGATGCTTTTCCCAAGCGTCAGCAGCCATTCCGATACCGATTGAGGTATTGCCAAGTAGCCGCGTGATGAGTTCGTGGTTGGCCACGATGAAGTCGTCGCCTCCTGCGTCGTTATCGATGAGGCCCTGATGGGTCATCGTAGCAAGCCTCATGAGTTCGGCTTCTTCAGACGTACACGCAGAGGTTAGATCATCGGGGACGATGACGATTTCTCCCGCCGCTACGGTGGAATTGCGGATGTGGGCATTAAGCACATCGAATTTATCAGCCGCGCGGCGTCCCAAGGGCAGTTTTGCCTTGATAGAAAAATAGGTCTGCATCTGATCATTGATGAAGCTGTAAGGCCGCGACATAGACGACCCTCACGCGTAAATCGTGTTTTTGATACGGTCCCAGCCACCCGTCACGTTGCCGCCCCCACCACCATCGCTACGACGCTGCTGAACGTAGTTGGTTTTGATACGTCCGTAATCGAGCTGCACCACTTCGCGGGGCACGCCGACGGTGGCACTGTGGCTGTAGTCAGAAATGATCACTTCCTCTAGCACGATCTCAAAGTACTTGAGCTTTTCGCCGCCAGCGCGGTGCACCGCGATGGTTACTTTTTTGAAATGCTGGCCTGCGCAGCTCGCTTGCATCAGTTTGGCGCTTGCCGCATCAAGGAACTTGGAAAAGTTGAATGTGGTGACAGTGGTCCGGCCCGACGAGGCGCCACCCGCCGAGGTTGCGGTCGCCGATGCGCTCTGATGGGTACCGAAGTTATAGCCGAGGATTTCGATCCAGTTCTTGTGCTGGTCGTCGAGGCTCTCACCCGGAATGCCATCAAATTGGATAAATGCGTCGAGCGCCATGAGCTCTCTCCCTGAGTTGCTGGGTTATTTGCGTGTGCCGGTTAACGGCGCGGATTGGATCCTACCCAAAGAAACTCGCTACAAAAACCCTGATGGAAAATTTCAGACTTTTCCGTAGGACGGTTCTTTTACCCAGTGGAGATTCGACAAAACTCCCTTCTTGACGTATCAAAAGGCCAAGCATCGCGAGATAAAACGACTGGAAAAGTGTCGAAACCGTCAACAAGCGACGCCGGCTCACGGCGTCCGGACGGTCACCGCATTTGACACCTGTTCATTGCCTCGCGCTTGGGCGAGAATCCAATCCATCTCTGACTCGGAAAGCCCTAATGAAAACCATGTTTCTGGCTCTGGCTCTATTCGCGACAGGCGCACACGCAGCAGCCACTCCGGCCGCCGACCCCTGTGAGGGCCTTGAAGAAGATCAGCAGACGCTTGAGTGCTCGGTATACACCCGCGATACGGCGGAGAAGTTGCTGACCGAGAATGTGCAGAACGTGCTTGAGCGCGTGCAGACGCAGTTCGGGGCGAATAAGGCCCAGGCCGAGGAATTCGCCACCAAACTCAAGGCCGCTCAGGAAGCCTGGAAAAAACTGCGTGACGCGGACTGCGCAGTGGAAGTGTTCCCCGCCAAACCGGGTACCAAAGAATTCAATATCGATCAGAACGATTGCCTGACCCGCGCCAGCGACGAACGATCGGAGTATCTGGATACCGTCGCGCAGTCTGAGTGATCCCGAATGCGCTACCCTGACGCCTTCCCCGAGCTCAAGGTAGGCACATGAACATCTGCGGCGTAGAAATCAAAGGCAGCGAGGCCATCTTCGCTGTCGCCACTCGCGCATCTGGCGCGCTCGAACACATCCCACTGCCGACCAAAAAGATCGCACTCGAAGACGACGATGAAGCCGTCAACGTGAAAGCGTTCGCCCGCCAGATCGAGGCGTTCGTGCGTGATAACGGCATCGGTCATATCGCCATCAAAAAGCGCAGCAAGAAAGGCGAATTCGCCGGCGGCCCGACGACCTTCAAGATCGAGACTATCTTTCAGCTGCTGGAAGACTGCGACGTCATCCTGCTGTCGCCCCAGACCATTAATGCTCAGATGAAGAAGCACAGCTTTGAACTGCCCGCAGCACTGAACAAGTATCAGCACGAGGCGTACAAAGCGGCGTGTTCGGCGTTGATGAAGACCAAGTAGAAAGGTCTGCATCCGATCGCTTGCTCGGTGGTGGGCCGGGGTTAAATCCGACTGTAGGACCGGCTTTAGCCGGGAAGGCGTCAGGCGCCACCACCTTAAACTGAGGGTGCTCAACCGAGCCTATTCCCGGCTGAAGCCGGTCCTGCTGAACGAGCCGGAGCCTGAAGAAGAAGAAGACGAAAGCCGCCCGCCGGGTCATTTATACCGAATTATAGTCGCGACTATAATTCACCATAATTGAGCATCAAACAGCCTTCACCTCGCGCGTCCGCCCTCGATCCTCCCTCGGGCACAGCACAAATTTTGCCCTGTAACTACGGGTGAAATACGACGGCGATTCAAACCCGCAGGCGATGCTGACTTCCAACACGCTCATATCGCTCTGGCGCAGCAGTTGCCTGGCTTTTTCCAGCCGCAGGCCGAGGTAGAAGTTGCTCGGCGTGTCGTTCAGGTGCAGGCGAAAGAGCCGCTCCAGCTGACGCCGCGTCACTTGAATCCCCTCGGCCAGTTCCAGCGTGCTCAGCGGCGGTTCGGTGTGCTGCTCCATGACGCCGATCACCTGAACCAGTTTTTTGTTGTTGATGCCGTAGCGCGTGGCGATCTGCATACGCTGGTGGTCTTTGCGCTGGCGTATGCGCCCAAGGACGAACTGCTCGGAGACCTTGATCGCCATGTCCGGGCCATGCGCCTGCCCGATCAGGTCGAGCATCATGTCGATGGAGGCCGTGCCGCCGGCCGACGTAATGCGGCGCCGGTCGATCTCGAACAATTCCTGTGTTGCTTGCAGCCGGGGGTAGGTTTCCTTGAAGGCGTCCAGGGCTTCCCAGTGCAGGGTCAGGCGATAGCCCTCCAACAAACCGGCTTGGGCGAGCACGAAACTGCCGGTGTCGATCGCCCCTAGAACCACGCCTTCCAGGTCCAGCCGACGCAGCCAGTGTTCCAGCATGCCGGTGTAAAACTTCAGCGGATCGACGCTGCCCATCACCCACAGGGTCGCACCCTTTTTCAGTGGCTCAAGCGCCGCGTCGGCGTTCACCGACATGCCGTTGCTGGCAATCACGGGACCGCCGTCGACGCTCAGGATGTGCCAGCGAAACAGCTCGCCACCGAAGCGATTGGCGACGCGCAAAGGCTCCAGCGCCGAGACGAAGCCCATCATCGAAAAGCCGGGCATGAGCAGAAAGTAGAAATCCTGGGACATCGTTGGCGCGTTCCTTGGGATTTGCGGGATGGGGCGTCCTGAGCCCGATCATCAAATACACCTCTTGCCGATGGGCAGCAACAGCACAGGTCGCTGCTGTGCAAGACCGTGTCGCCGCTGTGCGTTTTGAGGGGTTCGCCGCTGCGTAGCTTTGCACCTCAAAAGCGGAATGCAAATGTCCGCGTCACTGCCTGGCCTGCAAGGAACCTCACCCATGAATCACGACGTCATCATCACCTGCGCACTGACCGGTGCTGGCGACACGACCGGAAAAAGCCACCTGGTCCCGATCACGCCCAAGCAGATTGCCGCCGCCGCAGTCGAGGCCGCCAAGGCTGGTGCGACAGTCGTGCACTGCCATGTCCGCGATCCCGAAACCGGCAAGTTCAGCCGTGACGTCGAGCTTTACCGCGAAACCATGGACCGCATCCGTGAAGCCGACATCGACATCATCGTCAACCTGACGGCAGGCATGGGCGGCGATCTGGAAATCGGCCCGGGCGAACGTCCGACCGACTTTGGTCCCGGTACCGATCTGGTCGGTCCGCTGACCCGGCTGGCGCACGTTGAAGCGCTGCTGCCGGAAATCTGCACGCTGGATTGCGGCACCCTCAACTTTGGCGATGGCGACACCATTTACGTGTCCACGCCCGCGCAACTGCGGGCGGGGGCCAAGCGTATTCAAGAGCTGGGGGTAAAAGCCGAGCTGGAGATTTTTGACACCGGCCACCTGTGGTTCGCCAAACAGATGATGAAAGAAGGCTTGCTGGACAACCCGCTGTTTCAGCTGTGCCTGGGTATTCCGTGGGGCGCGCCGGCGGACACCACCACGATGAAAGCCATGGTCGACAACTTGCCTGCCGATGCAGTCTGGGCCGCCTTTGGTATCGGCCGCATGCAAATGCCGATGGCTGCGCAGGCGGTATTGCTCGGCGGCAACGTGCGGGTCGGTCTGGAGGACAACATCTGGCTCGAAAAAGGTGTGCTCGCCAGCAACGGCGCACTGGTCGAGCGGGCCAGCGAAATCCTCAGCCGACTGGGCGCCCGGGTTCTGACTCCCGCAGAGGGCCGCGTAAAGATGGGGCTGAAAAAGCGGTTTTGATCTCCACATAAATCCCACCGTGCAGGAGTGAGCTTGCTCGCGATGACGGTGGGTCAGTCACACATGCCGCACAGATGAATAGCTATCGCGAGCAAGCTCACTCCCACAAGGGCTTCGACACTTTTTCGAGTAACCGACATGACCTTCATTACCACCATCAAAACCTTCGCGGCCTTGGGCAGCGGTGTCATTGGCAGCGGCTGGGTAGCGCGCGCGCTGGCTCACGGCCGGGATGTCGTGGCTTGGGACCCGGCGCCGGGAGCGGAAGCCGCGCTGCGCAAACGCGTCGCCAACGCGTGGCCGGCCCTTGAACAAAAAGGCCTGGCGTCGGGCGCCTCCCAGGAACGTCTGCGCTTCGTCGACACCATCGAAGAGTGCGTTCGCGACGCCGACTTCATTCAGGAAAGCGCCCCGGAGCGCCTTGACCTCAAACTGGATCTGCACAGCAAGATCAGCGCGGCGGCCAAGCCTGACGCGATCATTGGATCCAGCACCTCCGGTCTGCTGCCGTCGGAGTTTTACGAAAGCGCCACGCACCCGGAGCGCTGCGTGGTGGGCCACCCATTCAACCCGGTTTATCTGCTACCGCTGGTAGAAGTGGTGGGCGGCAAAAACACTGCACCGGAAGCGGTGCAGGCGGCGATTCAGGTCTATCAATCACTGGGGATGCGCCCGCTCCATGTGCGCAAAGAAGTCCCCGGCTTCATTGCGGATCGCTTGCTGGAAGCGTTATGGCGTGAGGCGCTGCATCTGGTCAACGATGGCGTGGCGACCACAGGCGAAATCGATGACGCCATCCGTTTCGGCGCCGGCCTGCGCTGGTCGTTCATGGGCACTTTTCTGACGTACACCCTGGCCGGCGGCGATGCGGGCATGCGCCACTTCATGGCGCAATTCGGCCCGGCGCTGCAGTTGCCGTGGACCTATCTCCCGGCGCCCGAGCTAACTGACAAGTTGATCGATGACGTGGTTGATGGCACCTCGGATCAGCTCGGCAGCCACAGCATTGCGGCGCTGGAGCGGTATCGCGATGACTGCCTGCTGGCGGTGATTGAAGCAGTGAAAACCACCAAGGCCAAACATGGAATGGCGTTTGAGGATTGATACGCCAGCGCCCTATCGTCTGAACTGGGGCCCTCGCGAGCAGCTCGCTTCTACAGGGGATCGGGAAATACTGTTGATGTGCACCCGAAATTTCGCGGTGTGGCGCTTGCCGTCTTCCCGGCTAAAGCCGGTCCTGCATTGGTTCACGCAAGACCTGTGAGAGTGAGCTTGCTCACGAATAGGCCCGTTCAGCTCACCAAGATTTCAGCCATGGGAATCCTATGCCAGCGCTCATCACTTACAAAACCCCGGTCCTCGCCGATTGGGTCGACTACAACGGTCACCTCCGCGATGCCTTTTATTTGCTGATTTTCAGCTTCGCCACAGACGCCTTCATGGACCGAATCGGCCTCGCCACTGACGATAGGGATGCAAGCGGCCACTCGCTGTTTACGCTCGAAGCGCACATCAACTTCCTGCACGAAGTGAAGCTCGGGGAAGTGGTGGAGGTGCGTACGCAAATCATCGGACAAGACCGCAAGCGGGTGCAGCTTTATCACGGGCTTTACAAAGCAGAAGGGGATGTCGAGTTGGCAGCGAGCGAGCAGATGCTGCTGCATGTGGATCTGGCCGCCGGGCCGAAGTCGGCGCCGTTCAGCGAAACGTCACTGCAGGCGTTGCAATTGTTTACTGAAGCACAGCGTGACCAGCCTGACCCAATGTATGTCGGCCGAGTCATCGGGCTGCCGAAATAACCTTCGCGAATCACAGCCACAAAAAAGCCCGCATCGCTGCGGGCTTCTTCATTCTTGCAAATTGATCAGAAAACGATCAGTTCACTTTGGCGTTCAGCTCGCCCTTGGCATAACGCTCGAACATCTTCTCCAGAGAGATCGGCTTGATCTTGGAGGCGTTGCCGGCGGTGCCGAATGCTTCGTAACGGGCGATGCACACGTCGCGCATGGCCGATACAGTTTTTGCCAGGTACTTGCGTGGGTCGAACTCGCTCGGGTTTTTCGCCATGAATTCGCGGATGGCACCGGTGGACGCCAGACGCAGGTCGGTGTCGATGTTGACCTTGCGCACGCCGTGCTTGATGCCTTCAACGATTTCTTCGACTGGCACGCCGTAGGTTTCTTTGATGTCGCCGCCGAACTCGTTGATGATTTTCAGCCATTCCTGCGGAACGGAAGAAGAACCGTGCATCACCAGGTGGGTGTTCGGGATGCGCTTGTGGATTTCCTTGATGCGCTCGATCGCCAGAATGTCGCCGGTAGGCGGCTTGGTGAACTTGTAAGCGCCGTGGCTGGTGCCAATGGCGATGGCCAAGGCATCGACCTGGGTTTTCTTGACGAAATCAGCTGCTTCTTCCGGGTCGGTCAACATCTGGCTGTGATCCAGCATGCCTTCTGCGCCGACGCCGTCTTCTTCACCGGCCATACCGGTTTCCAGCGAACCCAAAACGCCCAGTTCGCCCTCAACCGAAACGCCGCAGGCGTGAGCCATGGCGACGGTTTCCTGCGTCACGCGAACGTTGTACTCGTAGTCCGCAGGGCTTTTGCCGTCTTCGCGCAGCGAACCGTCCATCATGACCGAGCTGAAGCCCAGCTGGATGGAACGTTGGCAGATGGCCGGACTGGTGCCGTGGTCCTGGTGCATGACCACCGGGATGTGCGGGAATTCTTCGATTGCCGCCAGGATCAGGTGGCGCAGGAACGGGGCGCCAGCGTATTTGCGCGCACCGGCCGAAGCCTGAACGATCACCGGAGAATCGGTCTTGTCGGCCGCTTCCATAATGGCGCGCATTTGTTCCAGGTTATTCACGTTGAATGCAGGGACGCCGTAACCGAATTCGGCTGCGTGGTCCAACATCTGGCGCATGCTGATAAGTGCCATTGTCTGTCTCTCTCCCGGTGGGGTCGTTAATCGTGCGTGCCGTATTGGCGGCTATTCAAATTATAGGGGTCGATTGCTCAGACATCGCCCCGGTACAGCCTCGCTCGAACTGCTCGGCCCTTTACGGCGCCTTGCAGCCACGACCGATCAAATCGTTGGTAGCGTCCCAGTAGACCAAGCCTTCGCTGCCTTTGTTGTCGAACGCCAGCACGCCGTTACTGTAGAGCGCGCCGGAAGCTCCGGGCGCTGCTTGCAGACGGAATACCTGCTCGCTCTGATTGAGGCGTACATCCACCTCTTTCTTAGCGGCATCGGCGTACTTCCAAAAAATCTCGGCTTTGCTGTCGCAGACCCAATGGGTCCAGGGGGCTGCCGGTTCCGAAGCCTTCATGCTGGCGCAACCGCTCAGCAGCATCAGTGTCGCAAGGGCTAACAAGCCTTTCATTACTACTCCTGGATCGCCTGCATCGCGCGACGGATGTCGATCATGGCAGGGGCAATGCTGTTCCTGTATTCCGGCGCACCGTCAGCTGAGAATCAGTGGTCGACTGAAAATCAGTGACAGGGGACTGGTCCCATGGCAGGCATGAATTCGTATTTTTCCCATACCTCAGGCCCGCCACGCTTGTAAACGATCGGTACGGTTTCCGCCTGCCAGCCCGCCTGATAGCAGCTGACCTGGAGCAGTCCCGGTGCCGCGCTGGACGCCGTCTCCGCTTCAGGCTTGCTTGCGCAGCCGACCAGCAAACCCGCCATGATCAACAGCGGTAATGGCTTGACCATTTCACTCCCCTTCACCTTGGCCGGTCAGGCCTTGGCGCGTTGTTCCAGAACTTCCACAGCCGGCAGAACCTTGCCCTCGACGAACTCGAGGAACGCACCACCGCCTGTAGAGATATAGGAGATTTTGTCGCCTACACCGTATTTGTCGATGGCGGCCAACGTATCGCCGCCGCCTGCGATCGAGAAAGCAGAACTCTCAGCGATTGCATGAGCCAGTGTCTTGGTGCCTTCGCCGAACTGATCGAACTCGAATACGCCGACCGGGCCGTTCCAGAGAATAGTCTTGGAAGATTTCAGCAGTTCGGCGAAGTGCGCAGCTGTTTGAGGACCGATGTCGAGGATCATGTCGTCCTCGGCCACATCGGCGATCAGCTTGACGGTGGCTTCCGCATCGGCGGCGAATTGCTTGGCAACCACCACATCGACCGGCAAAGGCACGCTGACCTTGGCGGCGATGGCTTTGGCGGTCTCAAGCAGGCCAGGCTCGTACAAGGATTTGCCAACCGGATGACCTGCCGCTGCCAGGAAAGTATTGGCGATGCCACCGCCGACGATCAGCTGATTGCACTTCTGGCTCAGGCTGTTGAGCACGTCCAGTTTGGTGGAGACCTTGGAGCCGGCCACGATGGCCGCCATTGGTTGGGCCGGATTGCCAAGGGCCTTGCCCAGCGCGTCCAGTTCGGCTGCCAGCAAAGGACCGGCCGCAGCGATTTTGGCGAACTTGGCCACGCCGTGGGTCGAGCCTTCCGCACGGTGGGCGGTGCCGAAGGCGTCCATCACGAACACATCACACAAAGCGGCGTACTTCTGCGCCAGCTCGTCAGCGTTCTTCTTTTCGCCCTTGTTGAAGCGCACGTTCTCGAACAGCACGATATCGCCCGCCTTGACCTCGACACCGTCCAGGTACTCCGTGACCAGCGGCACTTCACGACCGAGCGCCTTGCTCAGGTAGTCAGCAACCGGCTTGAGGCTGTTCTCGGCAGAAAACTCACCCTCGGTGGGGCGACCCAGGTGCGAGCAGACCATGACGGCTGCGCCTTTCTCCAGCGCCAGCTTGATGGTGGGCAGCGACGCGAGAATGCGGGCATCGCTGGTCACCACGCCGTCTTTGACCGGAACGTTGAGGTCTTCGCGGATCAGTACACGCTTACCTTGCAGATCGAGGTCGGTCATCTTCAACACGGTCATGAGGCATTCCCTGTTTTTACTATTGTTTATGAATGGTGTGCAGGTAGTGATCGGCGACATCCAGCATGCGATTGGCAAAACCCCACTCGTTGTCGAACCACGCCAGGATGTTCACCAGCCTGGGGCCCGAGACCCGCGTCTGGCTGGCATCAATGATGGCCGAGTGCGGGTCGTGGTTGAAATCGCAACTGGCATGCGGCAATTCGGTATACGCCAGCAGTCCCTTCAGCGGGCCGCGGGTGGCGGCCTCGCGCAGGATGCGGTTGATCTCGACGGCATCGGTATCACGGGCGACCTGCAGCGTGATGTCCAGGCACGAGACGTTCACCGTCGGCACACGAACTGCTTTGGCCTGAATTCGGCCGGCAAGTTCCGGAAGCAGCCGCTCGATGCCTCGCGCCAGACCAGTGGACACCGGGATGATCGACTGAAAAGCCGAACGCGTGCGGCGCAGATCCTCATGATGATAGGCGTCGATCACCGGCTGATCGTTCATCGCCGAGTGAATCGTGGTGATGGTTACGTATTCGAGACCCAACTCGCGGTTCAGCAGGTCGAGCAATGGCACGCTGCAATTGGTGGTGCACGACGCGGCAGACACCAGCCGCTCATCCCCCGTCAGGGCTTCCTGATTGATGCCGTAGACGATGGTGGCGTCAACGTCGGCTTCACTGGCCATGGGCTGGGAGAACAACACCCGTGGCGCCCGGGCCGAAAGAAAGCGCTCGCCGTCAGCACGGGTGTTGTAGACGCCGGAGCATTCGAGCACCAGATCCACGTCGAGGGAGCCCCAGTCGATGCCTTCCGGCGTCGCGCTGCGAAACACTTTGATGACGTGATCGTTGATGTGCAGAAAATCGCCTTCGACCCGCACTTCGCCGGGAAACCGGCCGTGTGTGGAGTCGAAGCGCGTGAGGTATTCGAGACTGGCCATGTCGGCCAGGTCATTGATTGCCACCACTTCAAAGCCCGCTTTCGCACCTCGCTCGCACAGCGCGCGCAGCACGCAGCGGCCGATACGACCGTAACCATTGAGGGCGACTTTATAAGGGCGTGGCTGAGGCATGGGGTTCTCAACATCTTGAGTGGTACAGAGAACCTGCAGGCGCGCGGCTCTCCCGCGACCTGCCAGTTACAGGCAGCAGATCGCATAACAAGCCACGCGCCTACAAGGGCAACGCGATGGTGCTTAGTCTTCCAGCAGCTCTTCAGCCGTGGACAGAACGTTCTCCAGCGTGAAGCCGAACTCTTCGAACAGCAGGTTGGCAGGTGCCGACTCGCCGAAGGTGGTCATGCCGATGACGCGACCTTCCAGGCCCACGTATTTGTACCAGTAGTCGGCGTGAGCAGCTTCGATGGCGATACGCGCGCTGACTTCCAGCGGCAGAACCGACTGCTTGTACTCGGCGCTCTGGGTTTCGAAAACGCTGGTGCATGGCATGGAAACCACACGCACGTTCTTGCCGTCTGCGGTGAGCTTGTCGTATGCCTGAACAGCCAGGCCGACTTCGGAACCGGTGGCGATCAGGATCAGATCAGGCTCGCCGCTGCAGTCGCGCAGCACGTAACCACCGCGGTTGATGTTTTCCAGCTGCTCGGCATCACGCGCCTGATGTTGCAGGTTCTGACGGGAGAAGATCAGCGCAGACGGGCCGTCATCACGTTCAATGGCGTGTTTCCAGGCGATGGCGGATTCCACGGCATCGGCCGGGCGCCAGCAGTCCAGGTTCGGCGTGGTGCGCAAGCTGGTCAGCTGCTCGATCGGCTGGTGAGTCGGGCCGTCTTCGCCCAGACCGATGGAGTCGTGGGTGAACACATAGATGATGCGTTTCTTCATCAACGAAGACATGCGCACGGCGTTGCGAGCGTATTCCATGAAGATCAGGAAGGTCGCGCCGTACGGCACGAAGCCGCCGTGCAGGGCGATACCGTTCATGATGGCGCCCATGCCGAACTCACGAACACCGTAGTGCAGGTAGTTGCCGGTGGCGTCTTCGCCGGTGATGCTGCGGCAACCTTTCCAGATGGTCAGGTTGGAACCTGCCAGGTCAGCCGAGCCGCCGAGGAACTCAGGCAGCAGCGGACCGAAGGCGCTCAACGCGTTCTGGCTGGCCTTACGGCTGGCGATGGTTTCGCCCTTGGCGTTGACTTCAGCGACGTACGCGGCGGATTTCTCGGCGAAGTCAGCAGGCAATTCACCGCTCATGCGGCGGATCAGCTCGTTGGCTTCGGTCGGGAAGGCAGCGGAATAGGCAGCAAAACGCTGATCCCATTCGGCCTCGGCGGCCAGGCCTTTTTCCTTGGCGTTCCACTCGCTGTAGATGTCGGCCGGAATTTCGAACGGGCCATGGGTCCACTTCAGCGCAGCGCGGGTCAGGGCGATTTCGTCAGTGCCCAGCGGAGCGCCGTGGCAGTCTTCCTTGCCCTGCTTGTTCGGCGAACCGAAACCGATGGTGGTCTTGCAGCAGATCAGTGTCGGCTTGTCGCTCTTGTGAGCGGTGTCGATGGCGGTTTTGATCTCGTCGGCGTCATGGCCGTCGACGTTACGGATGACCAGCCAGCCGTAGGACTCAAAGCGCTTCGGGGTGTCGTCGGTGAACCAGCCTTCGACTTCGCCGTCGATGGAAATCCCGTTGTCGTCGTAGAACGCGACTAGCTTGTTCAGGCGCAGCGTACCGGCCAGGGAAGCGACTTCGTGGGAGATGCCTTCCATCATGCAGCCATCACCCATGAACACGTAGGTGTGGTGGTTGACGATGTTGTGGCCTGGACGGTTGAACTGGGCAGCCAGCGTTTTCTCGGCGACCGCAAAACCGACGGCGTTAGCGAAACCCTGACCCAGTGGGCCGGTGGTGGTTTCAACGCCCGGGGTGTAGCCGTACTCCGGGTGGCCCGGCGTGCGGCTGTGCAGCTGACGGAAGTTTTTCAGGTCTTCGATGGACAGGTCGTAGCCGGTCAGGTGCAGCAGCGAGTAGATCAGCATCGAGCCGTGACCGTTGGACAGGATGAACCGGTCGCGGTCAGCAAACATGGGATTGGCTGGGTTGTGCTTCAGATAATCGCGCCAAAGCACTTCAGCGATATCCGCCATGCCCATCGGGGCACCCGGGTGGCCGCTATTGGCCTTTTGCACGGCATCCATGCTGAGGGCACGAATGGCATTGGCTCGCTCACGACGGCTTGGCATCGCTGATCTCCTGGGGCAGATAAAAGTGGGACCGGAAAAAGGCGGCCATTTTCCCTCAGGCACCCTCCGGGGGCAATGACAGATCACACACCATCGGTGTTTTCCTCTGCCGCTGACGTGTTTTCGTACACCGCACCCAACAGGCGACGGCAAACGGCAGAATCACGGCGCCGGGGTGCCGCCACTGATCGACCAATATCAAAACTTTTTGATATTGCCCTTGCGACAGCCCCGGTCGATAACTAGACTGCCTGCCTTATGAATCTTCGCGTGCCTGCCATTAGCCATGATGAATGCGACGAGCTGGCTGCCCTGTGCAAAGCCGGCGGCGATCCGCTGCGGCTGAATGTCTTGCGCGCACTGTCGAACGATTCCTTCGGCGTACTGGAGCTGGCGCAGATTTTTGCGATTGGTCAGTCCGGCATGAGCCACCACCTCAAGGTACTGGCCCAGGCAGACCTGGTGGCGACGCGGCGTGAAGGCAACGCGATCTTCTACCGACGCGCCCTGCCCCACACCGAACACACCGGCGGCAAGCTGCACGCAGCGATGCTTGAAGAAGCCGATAACCTGCGCCTGCCCGATGACGTACAGACCCGGATCGGGCTGGTGCATCGCCAGCGGGCCAATGCCAGTCAGGATTTCTTCGCACGCACTGCCGAGAAATTTCGGGCCCAGCAGGACCTGATCGCAGGACTGCCGCAGTACCGCGACAGCCTGCTGTCGTTGCTGGACAAGCTGAGCTTCCCCGCCGATGCCACGGCGATAGAAGTGGGGCCGGGCGATGGCGGTTTTCTGCCGGATCTGGCGCGGCGTTTCCGACATGTGACGGGCTTGGACAACAGCCCGGAAATGCTCGATCTGGCGCGCAAGATCTGCACGCAGAAGTCGCTGGTTAACGTCGAGCTGAAACTGGCCGATGCACTGACCAACGCTAATATCTCCGGCAACTGCGTGGTCTTGAATATGGTGCTGCACCATTTCGCCGCGCCCGCCGAAGCGCTCAAACATCTGGCCAACCTGTTGCAACCGGGCGGTAGCCTGCTGGTGACAGAGTTGTGCAGTCATGACCAGAGCTGGGCCAAGGAGGCCTGTGGCGATCTCTGGTTAGGCTTCGAACAGGAAGATCTGGCCCGTTGGGCCATCGCTGCGGGGCTGGTCCCCGGGGAAAGCCTGTACATAGGCTTACGTAATGGTTTCCAGATCCAGGTCCGCCATTTTCAGCGACCGGCTGGCAACACTCACCATCGGTACTAATCAGGAAAACCGTCGAGATGAGCGAATACTCCCTTTTCACCTCCGAGTCCGTGTCTGAAGGACATCCGGACAAAATCGCCGACCAGATCTCCGATGCGGTGCTGGACGCCATCATTGCCCAGGACAAGCAGGCGCGCGTCGCCGTGGAAACCCTGGTCAAGACCGGTGTGGCCATTGTTGCCGGCGAAGTCACCACGACCGCGTGGGTCGACCTGGAGCAGATCGTTCGTGACGTGATCTGCGAGATCGGCTACACCAGCTCCAACGTCGGTTTCGACGGTGCGACCTGCAGCGTGATGAACATCATCGGCAAGCAGTCCCCTGACATCAATCAGGGTGTCGACCGCGCAAAACCTGAAGATCAGGGCGCTGGCGACCAGGGCCTGATGTTCGGCTACGCCAGCAACGAAACCGCCGAGCTGATGCCTGCGCCGATCGCGTTTTCGCACCAGCTGGTACACCGCCAGGCCGAAGCCCGTAAATCCGGCCTGCTGCCGTGGTTGCGCCCGGACGCGAAATCCCAGGTCACGTGCCGCTATGAAAACGGCATCGTGGTGGGCATCGACGCCGTTGTGCTGTCGACCCAGCACAACCCGGAAGTGTCCTACAAAGATCTGCGCGAAGGCGTGATGGAGCTGATCGTCAAGCACGTGCTGCCGGCTGAACTGCTGCACAAGGACACTCAGTTCCACATCAATCCGACTGGACAGTTCATCATCGGCGGCCCAGTGGGTGACTGCGGTCTGACCGGTCGCAAGATCATCGTCGACAGCTACGGCGGCATGGCCCGTCACGGCGGCGGCGCGTTCTCCGGTAAAGATCCATCGAAGGTCGATCGCTCGGCTGCGTACGCTGGCCGTTATGTCGCCAAGAACATCGTCGCCGCCGGTCTGGCCGAGCGCTGCGAGATTCAGGTGTCCTACGCCATTGGCGTTGCACAGCCTACGTCGATCTCGCTGAACACCTTCGGCACCGGCAAAATCAGCGACGACAAGATCGTCCAGCTGGTCCGCGAGCACTTCGACCTGCGTCCGTACGCGATCACGACCATGCTCGACCTGCTGCACCCGATGTACCAAGAAACCGCAGCCTACGGCCACTTCGGCCGGACGCCGCAAACCAAGACCGTGGGCGACGACACGTTCACCACGTTCACCTGGGAAAAAACCGACCGCGCCGACGCCTTGCGCGCTGCTGCCGGTTTGTAATACCCGCCGGGTGCATTGCGCTTAGCGGCATCCGGTAAAAATAAAAGCCCCTGGCGATGTGAGTCGTCAGGGGCTTTTTGCATTCGGGCTGCGGAAACAATCACACCCTACGCGCCACCAGCAAAAACGACGCCGCACTCGCCAACAACCCCGCACACACCCGGTTAAACACCCGCTTGCCACTGGGCTTCGCAAACAGCCGACGCGCATGCACGCCCATCCAGCAGTACAGCCCGATAGCGATACATTCCAACGCCAGAAACATCGCGCCCAATTGTGCGAATTGAGTAGTGACCACGGCGGTACGGTCGACGAATTGCGGCAGAAACGCCGTGAACAACAGAATGGCTTTGGGATTGCCGATGGCGACCAGAAATTCTTGGCGCGCCAGCTTCGTCACTCCAACGCGCGCGCCCGCTTCAATATCGTGGGCCTCCGACGGCGCTCGCCACAGTTGTAACGCCAGATAGAACAGATACGCCGCCCCTACAATCTTGATCGTATGAAACAGCCACTCGGACGTATGCAGCACTGCCGTAAGCCCGGCTGCGGCCAGCGCAATCATGATCGCGAATGCCAGCAGCCGCCCTAGCCCGCCGGTGCAGGCGCGGCCAAATCCATAACGTGAGGCGTTGCTGATGGAGAGCAGGTTGTTCGGGCCCGGCGCCATGTTCAGGGCGAAACAGGCGGGGATGAATACAGCGAGGGTCGACAGGTCCATGGCAATGCCTCTTCCAGTAGCCGGGTGAAACATCATTTTGCACTCGTGGGCGCGCGGCTCAAGGCACAGCTGGGCGGGGAATCAGGGGCTGGCTGTATCGGTGCGAGACAAACGCGGTAACCACGGCGCGATGAAACGCCCATCGGGAAAACCTAGCCTTGCAGTCCCTCCCCCGGCAAGGACGCTCCGATGCTGCTCTCCCTTCGCGCACTGGTCCTCTGTGCACTGCCTCTTCTGGCCATCAATGCAAACGCGCAAACATGCCCCGACTGGCCACCGGCCAAAGCCCGAAGCGAGATCCTGGCGCTGCAAAGCCAGATCACCCAATGGGACGACAGCTACCACCGCCAAGGTATTTCTCTGGTGGCCGATGAGCTTTACGACCAATCCGTTCAGCGCCTCGCCGATCTGCGCAGTTGTTTCGCCGCCACGTCGGCGGCGCCCTCCAATCCGCTGAAAACCGCTCGCGGTCCTGTCGCACATCCCATCCCGCACACCGGCCTGACAAAATTGCCGGGCGAGGCCGCCGTTCAAGCGTGGCTTGAAGACCGAAGCGATCTGTGGATTCAGCCAAAAGTGGATGGCGTGGCCGTCACGCTAGTGTATGTCGACGGCAAACTGGTGAGTGCCATCAGCCGGGGCGACGGCGTTTTCGGCCAGGACTGGACGGGGCATGCCCACCAGATCGAGGCGATTCCTCGCCATCTCGCGTGGGAAAAGACCGTGATCCTCCAGGGCGAGCTGTATTGGAAGCTGACAGATCACGTTCAGGCGGACGCCGGCAGTCTGAACGCTCGCAGCAAAGTGGCCGGTTTGTTGGCGCGTCACGCGATCAGCGAGGAGGAAGGCGCGCAGATCGGCTTGTTCGTCTGGGACTGGCCGGAAGGTCCGACGGGGATGAACGAGCGACTGGCCGGCTTGAGAGCCATGGGTTTCGAGGACAGCGCACGCTTCAGTGAGCCGCTGAAGGGTTTCACTCAGGCAAAGAACTGGCGGGAGCACTGGTACCGCTCGCCGCTGCCGTTTGCCACCGATGGCGTGGTCATCCGGCAGGGCGAGCGCCCATCGGCCGAGCGCTGGCAAGCGAAAGCCCCTTACTGGATCGCAGCCTGGAAGTACCCGTTCGCACAGGCGCTGGCCGAGGTGCGCAAGGTTCATTTCAATATCGGGCGCAGCGGCAAAATCACGCCCGTGCTGGACATAGAACCAGTGCGCCTGGATGACCGAATGATCGCCCGCATCAGCGTCGGTTCGCTGAAGCGCTGGCAGGAAATGGACATTCGGCCCGGCGATCAGGTCGGGATCAGCCTCGCCGGGCTCACGATCCCGCGTCTGGATGAGGTGGTGTCGCGCAGCGTTGAGCGCGCTCCGCTGAATATTCCGAGAGCGGAGGATTTCCATCCACTGAGTTGCTGGCAGCCCATCGAGGGCTGCGAAAGCCAGTTCCGTGAACGACTTAAATGGCTGAGCGGGAAGAAGGGCGTGGCGCTCAGCGGCGTAGGACCGGGCACGTGGGACAAGTTGATTCAGGCCGGGCAATTGAACGGTTTGCTGGACTGGATGACCCTCGACGGTGCACAGCTTGCTAACATTCCCGGCCTGGGCGAGCGCAGCAGCGCTAAACTGCTGGCAAGTTTTAAGGCCGCGCGTGAGAAGCCGTTTGTTGTCTGGCTTAAAGCCATCGGTTTACCTCCGACCACGGGCGTTGATCTGGGTGATTCCTGGGCGGCGCTGGCCTCGCGCAGCGTCAAGGACTGGCAGGCCGAGCCCGGCATTGGCTCGGGCCGTGCGAAGCAGCTATATGCATTTTTTCAAGACCCGCAGGTGCAGGCGTTAAGTCGCCAACTGCGGGACGAAGGCATCGATGGTTTTTAGTATTTTTAGGGCCGCATGATTGCGTCGAGCGTGCGGCTATTTGTGTTCAAGGAGTATTCATGAAATTCCTGTCATCCCTTTTTGCATTCACCGCGTGCGGGTTTCTGGCCGCGCCCGTGTTTGCGGCCGACCAAGCGCCGGAACCGTCCGGATGCGCCGCCAAGCGCCAGGACATCAGCACTCAGATAGAAAACGCCAAGGCCGCAGGCAATACCAATCAACAGGCCGGGTTGCAAAAAGCCTTGAGCGAGCTGAACGCCAACTGCAACGACGTCGACCTGGTCAAGCAGCAGGAGCAAAAGGTGCTGGATGCCAAGCGCGAAGTCAGCCGTCGCCAGGCGGACCTGAACAAAGCCATGAGCAAGGGCGATCCGGAGAAGATCGACAAGCGTAAAGACAAGCTGGCCGAATCGCGCAAAGAACTGCAGGACGAGCAGGAAAAGCTGGAGAAGGTGCAGCCCGACGAGGATGACGAATAAGCACGTGGGCTCGCTTTAGTCTTGATCTGTAGGAGTGAGCGGGGTGGCGCTCCACCTTGCTCGCGAAGACGATATTTCAGCCGCTGAATGTTTAACGGATGTCACGACCTCTTCGGGAGCAAGCTCCCTCCCACAGTGACTGTGTCCGCCAGCTGACCGCGCAGTGTCAGGACCGTTGAGCGATCAAACTGAAACGCCAAACAGCGCGATCACCAACCCCAACCCAACGATCCAGGCCAGCGAGCGCAACGTCGCGAGATCCGCCAGATAGAAGATGATGTAGAGCAGGCGACTCGTCACGAACAGCACGGCGAGCACGTCGATCGTCACCAACTGCGCCACGCCGGCAACGTGGGCAATGATCACGCCAGCGGCAAACCCTGGAATCGCTTCAAAACTATTGAGCTGCGCGTTGTGGGCGCGCCGCGGGAGACCTTCGAGGCGGTCGAGAAAGTCCCGGGGATCATGATTGTGCCGTGCACCGAATTTGCCGCTGCTGAACTTGGCAATGCCAGCGCACCCTATCGGCAAGAGAATCACGATCAACACGCACCAAAAAGCAACGGTCATAACCACATCCTTTTTTTAGAATTTGAGCTTCATTAGAACGATGCCCCTCTACAGCCTAAGAACTGCAGCTTGGCGAAAGGTTCTTTCAGGTCCTGCAGGCCTGAAAGCCTTACAGGAATCACACGCCTCCAGTGGGCCATCGTGCCCCCATAGTGGGACCGGCTTTAGCCGGGAAGGCGTCACCCGCCACACCGCAAATTTGATGCGCACACACCGGCCCCCTTCCCGGCTAAAGCCGGTCCCACTAAATATCGCATTCAGTCAGTTAAATGAGCGTAACGCCGCACTGATTATTCGCCATTACTGCCACAGCCATCCCGATTGGCTAAGATGCCAGCCTCCCAGCCGACCTCGGCTGTATCTCGTTGCCCAGGAGCCTGCATGTCCAGCGAAGAAGACGCCACCCTCAGTGGCGCAGCGCCGATGATTCCCGATCAGCGTCGGGAGTTGATGCTGCGTCAGTTGCGCAAGCATCAGGTGCTGAGCGTGCATCAGCTCATGGAAATGTTCGACTGCTCGCACATGACCGTTCGCCGCGACATCGCGCTGCTTGAGCAAAGTGGCCGCGCCTATTCGGTGACCGGCGGGGTGCGCATCGCCAGTCAGGTTCACAGCGAGCCCAGTCATCAGTCCAAAGCGGTGGTCGAGTTGCCGCACAAACAGGCGATGGCGAAACTGGCCGCCAGCCTGCTGCACCCGGAAATGACCGTGTACCTGGACGCCGGCACCAGCACGCTGGAAATCGTCCCGCACATCGTCGCGCTGGCGGGCATGACGGTGGTGACCAACGACTTCGGCGTGGTCAATGCACTCGCCGATGCGACCCATGTGGATGTGATTCACACCGGCGGGCTGCTGGATCATCCGAACCGGTCCTGTGTCGGCGGGCTGGCCGCCGCAACCTTGCGGCAATTGGCAACCGATGTGGCGTTCATGTCCACCAGCTCGTGGGATCTGCAGCGCGGCACGACCACGCCTTCCGCGTTGAAGGTTGAGGTCAAGCAAGCGGCCATGCAGTCGGCGTCGCGCACGGTGTTGCTGACGACCAGCACGAAATACGGCACCTTTGGCATGTACAAGGTCGCCGGTCTGGAGCAGTTCGACACGATCATCAGCGATGACCGTCTTGCCCACGGTGCTGCGGACAGCATCCGCGCCCTGGGGGTTGAGTTGATGTTGGCGTCAGTGGGTAAGGTCGTGCTCTCCTGAGGCTGACATCCCTGGTGTGGGAGTGAGCTTGCTCGCGAAGCGGTCTTTCAGCCGCTGAAGATGCGGTGGATGCTCCTGCTGCTTCGCGAGCAAGCTCGCTCCCACAATTTACGTGCTGACAGAGACATCCCACCCAATACCGTGCACCCAAGCCTTGGCAGCCAGCCAGGGCTTTTTTGTGCCCGATCAGGCTGATGTTAATTTTTGTTAACTCAAAAAAGCACTTCACATTATCCGATCACAGGTTCACTATCTTTAACAGATCAGAACAAACACCGTTCGAGTGCTGATGAACTTCGGCGCTCACCCGAGGAGAGATTCATGAATAACAAGAATGTCGGCGTCATTGGTCTGGGTGCGATGGGCCTGGGCATTGCGCGCTCCTTACTGCGCAGCGGCTTCAACGTTCATGCCTGTGACGTGCGCGCCGCCGTGACCGAGCAATTCGCCAGCGAAGGCGGCGTTGCCTGTGAATCTCCTGCGAGCATGGCCGCTGCCTGCGACGTGATCATCACCGTCGTGGTCAACGCCGAGCAGACCGAAACCGTATTGTTCGGCGACAACGGCGCAGTCGCCGCCTTGCGCCCGGGCAGCCTGATCATCGGTTGCGCCACGGTCGCACCGACCTTCGCCATCGAACTGGGTCAACGCCTCACCGAAAAAGGCCTGCTTTACCTCGACGCTCCGATCTCCGGTGGCGCGGCCAAAGCGGCTGCGGGTGAAATGACGATGATGACCTCCGGCCCGGCTGATTCCTACGCCAAGGCCGACGCGATCCTCAACGGCATGGCCGGCAAAGTCTATCGCCTGGGAGACGTCCACGGCCTGGGCTCCAAAGTCAAAATCATCAATCAGTTGCTGGCCGGGGTACACATCGCCGCCAGCGCCGAAGCCATGGCCCTGGGCCTGCGCGAAGGCGTCGACGCGGACGCGCTGTACGAAGTGATCACCAACAGCGCCGGTAACTCGTGGATGTTCGAGAACCGCGTGCCGCACATCCTCAAGGCGGACTACACGCCGCTGTCGGCTGTGGATATCTTCGTCAAAGACCTGGGCCTGGTGCTGGATACCGCCCGCGCCAGCAAATTCCCGCTGCCGCTGTCGTCCACCGCCCACCAGATGTTCATGCAGGCCTCCACCGCAGGCTTTGGCCGTGAGGATGACTCCGCCGTGATCAAGATTTTCCCGGGCATCGAACTGCCGACCGCCAAGCCTGAAAACAACTGAGATGACGCTGATGAGCACCACGACTCCGCGCCCTCTGTTGGGCTGCATCGCCGATGACTTCACCGGCGCCACCGACCTGGCCAACATGCTGGTGCGGGGCGGCATGCGCACCGTGCAGAGCATTGGCATCCCAAGCGCCGACAGCCTGGCCGAACTGGATGCCGACGCCATCGTCATCGCGCTGAAATCCCGCACCACGCCGGCTGCAGAAGCGGTCGAAGAATCCCTCGCCGCGCTGCAGTGGCTGCGTGATCGGGGCTGCGAGCAGATCTTCTTCAAGTACTGCTCGACGTTCGACTCCACCGCCAAAGGCAACATCGGTCAGGTCAGCGAGGCGCTGCTCAAGGCGCTGAACAGCGACTTCACCTTGGCGTGCCCGGCATTTCCGGAAAACGGTCGCACGATTTTCCGCGGCCACTTGTTCGTGCAGGACCAATTGCTCAGCGAATGCGGCATGCAGAACCATCCGCTGACGCCGATGACCGACGCCAATCTGGTACGCGTGCTGCAATCGCAAACCACGCAAAAAGTCGGCTTGTTGCGTTACGACAGCATCGCCAAAGGCGTCAACGGCGTGCGGGCACGCATCAGCGAGCTGCGTGCCGAAGGCGTCATCATGGCGATTGCCGACGCATTGTCGGACGCTGATTTGTACACGCTGGGCGAGGCCTGCGCCGACCTGCCGCTGCTCACCGGTGGCTCGGGTCTGGCGCTGGGTCTTCCGGGTAATTTCCGTAAAGCGGGCAAATTGCGTGATATCGATGCCGCGAAGCTTGAGCAGATCGACGGCGGTGAAGTGGTGCTGGCGGGCAGCGCATCGGTCGCCACCAACGGCCAGGTGGCCGCCTGGCTTGAGGCCAGCCGGCCTGCGCTGCGCATCGATCCACTGGCACTGGCTGAAGGCAAACCGGTTGTTGCCGATGCGCTGGCGTTCGCCCGCGATGCCGGGCAAACCGTGTTGATCTACGCGACCAGCAGCCCGGAAGAAGTCAAAGCCGTGCAGCAAAAACTCGGCGTCGAACGTGCCGGCGCGCTGGTCGAGGACGCACTGGGCCAGATCGCTCGCGGACTGCTGGACGCGGGCGTTAAGCGCTTTGTCGTCGCCGGCGGCGAAACCTCCGGCGCCGTGGTTCAGGCCTTGGGCGTGAGCCTGCTGAAGATCGGCGCGCAAATCGACCCGGGTGTTCCAGCGACCATCAGCAGCGGTGCGATGCCTCTGGCCCTGGCGCTGAAGTCCGGGAATTTCGGTGGCCGCGACTTTTTCGACAAAGCCCTCAAGCAGCTGGCAGGAAGTGCCCAATGAGCAACGTAACCAGCAGTTCAGTGAGCGCCGAAAACCAGCAGCGTGAAGAAATCTGCAGCATCGGCCGCTTGCTGTTCGGGCGCGGCTACACCGTTGGCAGCGCAGGCAATATCAGCGCGCGTCTCGACGATGGCTGGCTGATCACGCCAACTGACGCGTGCCTGGGGCGTCTTGATCCTGACGCCATCGCCAAGGTCAATCTGGCCGGCGAATGGGTTTCCGGCGACAAGCCCTCGAAGACCCTGGCCCTGCATCGTCAGGTCTACGACCGCAACCCTGGCGTGGGCGGCGTGGTGCACACCCACTCGACGCATCTGGTCGCTCTGACACTGGCCGGCGTCTGGAAACCGGACGACATCCTCCCGCCCATCACCCCGTATCAGGTGATGAAAGTCGGGCACATTCCCCTGATTGCCTACGAGCGCCCCGGCTCGCCGAACGTCGCTGAACAAGTGGCGAAACTGGCGAACAGCGTGCGCGGCGTGATGCTCGAGCGACTTGGCCCGGTGATCTGGGAAAGCTCGGTCGCCAAGGCTTCTTATGCGCTGGAAGAGCTGGAGGAGACGGCACGCCTGTGGCTGATGAGCAACCCTAAACCTGAACCGCTGGACGCAGCGGCTCTGGAAGAACTGCGCCAGACGTTTGGCGTGAACTGGTAACCCCAACGGCGTTTTGATCGAAAACCGGACTCCCGGTTTTCGGCGGACCGGCTTCGCCGGAAAACAATAACAACGGGACACAACATGACTCCTCTATTGCTCATGATCATCGCCGGAGCCGGCATTGCGCTGTTGCTGCTTCTGGTCCTGAAATACAAATTCCAACCGTTCGTGGCACTGATGCTGGTCAGCATTATCGTGGCGCTGGTGGCCGGGGTTAAACCCGGCGATCTGGTGGCGACCATCGAAGGCGGCATGGGCAAAACCCTCGGCCACATCGCGATCATCATTGCCTTGGGCGCCATGATCGGCCGCATCATTGAGCTGTCCGGTGGCGCCGAGGCGCTGGCCAAGACGCTGATCAACCGCTTCGGCAACCGGCGCACGCCGCTGGCCCTGACCGTCGCGGGTTTCATGGTCGGTATTCCGGTGTTCTTTGAAGTGGGCGTGATCATCCTTATGCCACTGGCCTATGGTGTCGCCCGTGCCGCACGTAAACCGCTGCTGATTTTCGCGCTGCCCATGTGCGCCGCGCTGCTGTCGGTTCACGCCTTCCTGCCGCCACATCCGGGCGCCGTTGCGGCAGCCGGTCAGCTGGGGGCGGACCTGGGTCGCGTGTTGATGTTCGGGCTGCCGATCGTTGCTGTGTTGTGCCTGATCGGCTACCTGATTGCCGGTCGCATCACCCGCAAGACCTACCCGATGACTGACGATATTCGGAGCGAAGTCTACGGTCCGCACATCACCAACCAGGATCTGGTGGCGTGGGCGAACAACGATTACTCAACGACCTCCGAAGCGGCACACGCCAAGGTACTGGGCCTGGAAGAAAGCGCCAGCAGCTTGGCGGCACGTCTGCCAAAAGCACCGGCGCCGGGCGCAGGCATCATCATCGCGCTGATTCTGCTGCCGATCATTCTGATCCTGCTGGGCACACTGGCGACCACGATGTTGCCCGCCGAATCAATGCTGCGCAGCGTGCTGACCGTTCTCGGTGCGCCGCTGGTGGCGCTGCTAATCGACACGCTGCTCTGCGCGTGGCTGCTGGGTTCGCGCCGTGGCTGGAGCCGCAGTCAGGTGTCCGATGTCGTGGGTTCGGCATTGCCCGGCGTGGCGATGGTGATTTTGATTGCAGGCGCTGGCGGCGTGTTCGGCAAGGTGCTGGTCGATACCGGTATTGGCGCGGTCGTCTCCGAAGCGCTGCGCAACACCGGCCTGCCGGTTCTCGCCCTGGGCTTTCTGTTGACACTGCTGTTGCGCGCCGTACAGGGCTCGACCACAGTGGCGCTGGTGACCACGGCCGGTATTCTCAGCCCGCTGATCGCCACGTTGAACCTGAGCGCCAATCATATGGCCCTGCTTTGTCTGGCCATGGGCGGTGGCGGTCTGGCGATGTCGCACATCAACGACGCCGGTTACTGGATGTTCACCAAACTGGCGGGCCTGAACGTTGCCGACGGCCTGCGCACCTGGACCTTTCTGGTGACCGTTCTGGGCACCCTCGGGTTCTTGATGACGCTGCTGCTCTGGCCTTTCGTCTAACGGCTTTAATTAGGAGATAACCATGCCTCGCTTCGCTGCCAACCTCAGCATGATGTATCCGCAACACGACTTTCTGGCGCGTTTCTCGGCTGCGGCGAGTGACGGTTTCAAGGGCGTGGAGTACCTGTTTCCGTATGACTTCAAGGCCGAGGAAATCAAGCTGCGTCTCGACGACTTCGGCCTGACCCAGGCCCTGTTCAACGCCCCGCCCGGCGACTTCACCCAGGGCGAGCGTGGCATTGCTTCGTTGCCGGGCCGGGAGAGTGAATTCCGCGACGGTTTCCAGAAGGCGCTGGATTACGCAGCGGTGCTGGGCAACGACCGCATTCACGTCATGGCCGGTTTGCTGCCCAGTGAAGACCTGCGCCAGAAGCATCACGCGGTGTACCTGGAAAACCTGAGCTTCGCCGCACAGCAAGCCGCCAAGGTGGGGTTGACGGTGTTGATCGAGCCGATCAACACCCGAGATATTCCGGGCTTTTTCCTCAACCGTCAGGATCAGGGCCAGGCTGTGCTTAAAGAAGTGGGCGCCGACAATCTGCGGGTACAGTTCGACTGCTACCACTGCCAGATCGTGGAAGGCGACGTCACCAGCAAACTGCGCCGCGACTTCGCCGGCATCGGCCACATCCAGATCGCCGGCGTGCCGGACCGGCATGAGCCGAGCGTGGGGGAAGTGAATTACCCGTGGCTGTTCGAAGAGATCGACCGCTTGGGCTACACCGGCTGGGTCGGCTGCGAATACCGTCCGAAAGGCGATACCAGCGAAGGCCTGCAGTGGCTGCGCGATTGGCAGGCACGTCATCCGGCATAACAGGCGCTGTCTTTTTATTGTAGGAGTGGGCTTGCTCGCGATGCGTCAGACCAGACGAAGCTTCTTCGCCTGACACACCGCAATCGCGAGCAAGCTCACTCCTACGAGTTCTTCTTTGATCAGTCATCCGCGTCCATTGCGCGATCACTCGTTGATCACGTCTTCCTTGAACTGATCCTTCACGTAGCTGATTTCGGTCTTGCCATGTGGCGCCGGCAGGCCGTCTTCACCCAGATTGACGAAGACCATTTTCTCGACCGTGAGAATGCTCTTGCGGGTGATCTTGTTGCGGACCTGGCAGGTCAGGGTGATGGAGGTGCGGCCGAACTCGGTGGCAGTGATCCCCAGCTCAATGATGTCGCCCTGACGCGAGGCGCTGACGAAGTTGATCTCGGAAATGTACTTGGTCACGACGCGCTGATTGCCCAACTGAACAATGGCGTAGATGGCCGCCTCTTCGTCGATCCAGCGCAGCAGGCTGCCGCCGAACAACGTGCCGTTGGGGTTGAGGTCTTCGGGTTTTACCCATTTGCGGGTGTGGAAGTTCATGGGGACTCCGGGGTGTTTGGGCGACGGTGGTGGATGTGCTCCAGCTTCAAGCTTCAAGCCTGAAGCTGCAAGTCAAAAGCAGGTCCGCTGTTGTTTACCGCTTGCCGCTTGCAGCTTGCCACTTGCAGCTCAAAGAAAGATAATCGCCACCGCTTCAAAAAACGGTCATCACACCTTGTTACCGTTTTCCCGCCACCTGTCCGAGGGGCGCTGCAGCAGGTCAGACCTGTCAGGCTCGGAGAGGGCGTTGTTTGATCAGGCTTCCCGCCGGTCAAGCTTTAAACGCACAACGGCGCCCATTCGCACCCTACGAATGGAGACTCTTAATGAGTGCTGTACTGACGCCCAACGATTTCAACGACTACAAAGTCGCCGACATGTCCCTGGCTGCCTGGGGCCGTCGCGAAACCATCATCGCCGAATCCGAAATGCCTGCCCTGATGGGCCTGCGTCGCAAGTATGCTGCCGAGCAACCGCTCAAGGGCGCGAAGATTCTCGGCTGCATCCACATGACCATTCAGACTGCCGTGCTGATCGAAACCCTGGTTGCCCTGGGTGCCGAAGTACGCTGGTCGTCCTGCAACATCTTCTCGACTCAGGATCAGGCCGCTGCCGCTATTGCTGCTGCCGGCATTCCTGTTTTCGCCTGGAAAGGCGAAACCGAAGCCGAGTACGAGTGGTGCCTGGAGCAGACTATCCTCAAAGACGGTCAGCCATGGGACGCCAACATGATCCTCGACGACGGCGGCGACCTGACTGAGCTGCTGCACAAGAAATACCCGGCCATCCTGGACCGCGTCCATGGCGTGACCGAAGAAACCACCACGGGCGTTCACCGCCTGCTGGACATGCTGGCCAAGGGCGAACTGAAGATCCCGGCGATCAACGTCAACGACTCGGTCACCAAGAGCAAGAACGACAACAAGTACGGCTGCCGTCACAGCCTGAACGACGCCATCAAGCGCGGCACCGACCACCTGTTGTCCGGCAAGCAAGCGCTGGTCATCGGCTACGGTGACGTGGGCAAGGGTTCGGCTCAGTCGCTGCGTCAGGAAGGCATGATCGTCAAGGTCACCGAAGTCGACCCGATCTGCGCCATGCAAGCGTGCATGGACGGTTTCGAACTGGTTTCGCCTTTCATCGACGGCGAGAACGACGGCACCGAAGCGAGCATCGACAAAGCACTGCTGGGCAAGATCGACCTGATCGTCACCACCACCGGTAACGTCAACGTCTGCGACGCCAACATGCTCAAGGCGCTGAAGAAACGCGCAGTGGTCTGCAACATCGGTCACTTCGACAACGAAATCGACACGGCTTTCATGCGCAAGAACTGGGCATGGGAAGAAGTGAAGCCGCAAGTGCACAAGATCCACCGCACCGGTTCGGGCTCGTTCGATCCTCAGAACGACGACTACCTGATCCTGCTGGCCGAAGGCCGTCTGGTGAACTTGGGCAACGCCACCGGTCACCCGAGCCGCATCATGGACGGCTCGTTCGCCAACCAGGTGCTGGCGCAGATCTTCCTGTTCGGCCAGAAGTACGCTGACCTGAGCCCTGCCCAGAAAGCCGAGCGTCTGACCGTCGAAGTGTTGCCGAAGAAGCTGGACGAAGAGGTGGCGCTGGAAATGGTACGTGGCTTCGGCGGCGTCGTGACCAAGCTGACCAAGACCCAGGCCGACTACATCGGCGTGACCGTCGAAGGTCCGTTCAAGCCGCACGCTTATCGCTACTAAGCAGTAAGCGGCAAGCTTCAAGCGGCAATTAAAGGCATCACCATTGTCATGACTTGCCGCGTCAGGCTTTAAATCGTCCAAGCATTTAGCAGCACCAGGTGACAAGCCTTGAGCTGCAGGATACGGCGCACCGCCACTCTTGCAGCTTACGGCTTGTAGCTTGCCGCTGGAGACTCGCTCCATGAGCCAAGACCGTAGCTACAGCTTCGAATTCTTCCCGACGAAGACCGACGCTGGTCATGAAAAACTGCTTGCCACGGCGCGTACGCTGGCCAGCTACAACCCAAGTTTTTTCTCCTGCACTTACGGTGCCGGGGGTTCCACGCGCGACCGCACGATCAACACCGTGCTGCAGCTGGAAAAAGAAGTACACGTTCCGGCCGCACCGCACCTCTCGTGTGTCGGTGACAGCAAGGCCGACCTACGCAGCTTGCTGACGCAGTACCGGGAAGCCGGCATCAAACGCATCGTCGCCCTGCGCGGTGACCTGCCCTCCGGCATGGGCATGGCCAGCGGTGAGCTGCGTTATGCCAATGATCTGGTGAGCTTCATCCGTGAAGAAACCGGCGATCATTTCCACATCGAAGTCGCGGCCTACCCGGAGATGCACCCGCAGGCGCGCAACTTTGAAGACGATCTGAAAAACTTCGTGCGCAAGGCCAACGCCGGCGCCAACAGTGCGATCACCCAGTACTTCTTCAATGCCGACAGCTACTTCCACTTCGTCGAGCGCGTGCAGAAGCTGGGCGTGGATATTCCGATCGTGCCGGGCATCATGCCGATCACCAACTACAGCAAGCTGGCGCGCTTTTCGGACGCGTGCGGTGCGGAGATCCCGCGCTGGGTTCGCAAGCAGCTGGAAGCGTACGGCGACGACACGGCAAGCATTCAGGCGTTCGGCGAGCAGGTCATCACTGAAATGTGCGAACGACTGCTGCACGGCGGTGCGCCCGGCCTGCATTTCTACACGCTGAATCAGGCCGAACCGAGTCTGGCGGTGTGGAACAACCTGAAGCTTTCTGCGTAATATCGGTTTCAATCCATACGGATTGAAACCGCGCTGGCTTCACCGGCAGGCTTCGTAACCAAGACGCCTGCCAGTCGGGTCGTTGCGTCCAGGCTTCTGTTTTTGTTGAGAATCACTGCTTCTATTTAGTTAGCTCGCGTCGTAATCTCGCGCGCATGCCGCTCATCCTCTCCCTATCCGTTGCTGCACTCCTCACCTGCCTGAGCTTCAGCGCGCTGGGTGAAAAACTGCGGATCGTCACCGAACCCTGGTCTCCCTACGTCATCGTGGACGGCAACCATGCCTCCGGCCTGGATTACGACGCCACGGCGATTGTCTTCGAGCGCTTGGGCATCGACGTCGAGTGGCAGTTTCTCCCGTGGAAACGCTGCCTGATGATGCTCAGTGACGGCGAAGCTGACGGCGTGCTCGACATCTTCAAGGACGAGACGCGCGCGGATCTGTTGTATCCGAACGAACCGTTGTCGACCATCGATTGGGTGCTGTTTCAGGCCAATGCCAGGCCGCATGCTTTCAATGGCGTGGAAGACCTGCACGGGCTGACTGTCGGCGTCTCTCCCGGTTATCGATACACGCCGGAGTTCGACAGCTCAACGGCGTTCATCCGTGAGCCTGCGCCAAGCCATGAAGCGAACTTCGGCAAACTCATTCGCGGCCGCATCGATTTAATGGTGACCGATCGCCTGCTGGGGCGGCAGATGATTGAGCGGCTCAAGCTGCAAGACCAGGTCAGTCAGTTGCCGGTCGTGCTCACTCACAGGGGGCAGTACCTGGCGCTGCGCCGCAATGCCGGTATGGACTTGCTGGCCCAGCGATTCAGCGCAGAACTGAAGCGTTTCAAGCAAGAACCCGCCTACGCGAAACTGGTGGAGCGGTATACCGGCGAAACACCGACGACGATCCCTGCAGAATCGGGGGAAAGTGTCGATAAAACCGTTGAGCAGCAGGAAAGCAGCGCGTTGTGATTGCTCTGTTATACTCCGGCGTCCCCGCCAGGCTTGCGCCCGGGTGCACGGTCTCACAGAAGACTTCTCGAACACGTCAGCAGCGCACTTTTTGCGCCCCTGCCCCGAGTTGAACTTACAGACCTCCACAGGACCGGACGCCATTGCACCTTCCAAGGAGTGTGCGATGACCGCAGCAGGGTCGAGCGCATTCACGTTACGTGCAGAACCTTAGTCTGCGCCTGGAAGATCATCCCTATTTGGGCCTCTATGGCCCCAACTCAAGACAGGATTACTCATGTCCTTTGCTTCCCTCGGTCTCTCCGAGGCTTTAGTCAGCGCCATCGAGGCTGCTGGCTACACCCAGCCTACCCCAGTGCAACAGCGGGCCATTCCCGCCGTGTTGCAAGGCCGCGATCTGATGGTCGCCGCCCAGACAGGTACTGGTAAAACCGGTGGTTTCGCCCTCCCTATCCTGGAGCGGTTGTTTCCCAACGGTCATCCGGACAAATCCCAGCGTCACGGCCCGCGCCAACCGCGTGTTCTGGTCCTGACCCCGACTCGTGAACTGGCCGCCCAGGTCCACGACAGCTTCAAGATCTACGCCAAGAACCTCAAGTTCGTCAGTACTTGCATCTTCGGCGGTGTCGGCATGAACCCGCAGGTTCAGGCCATGGCCCGCGGCGTTGACGTACTGGTCGCCTGCCCGGGTCGTTTGCTCGATCTGGCCGGTCAGGGCAGCGTCGATCTGTCCCACGTTGAAATCCTTGTGCTGGACGAAGCCGACCGCATGCTCGACATGGGCTTCGTTCACGACGTGAAGAAAGTCCTCGCGCGCCTGCCCTCCAAGCGTCAGAACCTGCTGTTCTCGGCAACGTTCTCCCAGGACATCACCGCGCTGGCCGGCAAACTGCTGCACAACCCGGAACGCATCGAAGTCACGCCGCCGAACACCACGGTCGAGCGCATCGAACAACGCGTCTTCCGCCTGCCGGCCAACCACAAACGCTCGCTCCTGGCGCACTTGATCACTCAAGGCGCGTGGGAGCAAGTGCTGGTGTTTACCCGCACCAAGCACGGCGCCAACCGCCTGGCCGAGTACCTGGACAAGCACGGCCTCAGCGCTGTGGCGATCCACGGCAACAAGAGCCAGAACGCGCGCACCAAAGCGCTGGCCGACTTCAAGGCCGGCACCGTTCGCATCATGGTCGCGACCGACATCGCTGCCCGTGGTCTGGACATCGACCAGTTGCCCCACGTGGTCAACTTCGAACTGCCTAACGTCGACGAAGACTACGTGCACCGCATCGGTCGTACCGGTCGCGCAGGCCGTAGCGGCGAGGCGATCTCGCTGGTTGCGCCGGACGAAGAGAAGCTGCTGAAAAGCATCGAGCGCATGACCAAGCAGAAGATTGCCGACGGCGATCTGATGGGCTTTGACATCACGGCCGTTGAAGCCGAGAAGCCGGAAGTCCGCGAGCGTCCGGACGTGCGTAACCCGCGCAATGCCCGTGGCCCCCGTGGCGACGGTCCGAACGGCGGCGGTGGTGGTGGCGGTCGCAAGGACAAAGGCAAAGACAAGGGCAAGGAAAAGCCGGCAGCGGCCGCCGCTTCGGGTGAGCGCCCGGCACGTCCGGCGCGCCCGCAAAAGCCGCGTCAGGGCACGGCGTCGAGCGAATCACGTCAGTCGCAGCCAGCAGCGTCAGGTGCGAATCGCGCACCCGACGAATTCCTGGATGACGAAGTGGACAACTTCGGCAACCGCGCCGACTACGTCAGCCCGTACCAGAACAAGAACCAGAGCCGCGGTCGTCGTCCGGGCGCTCCTGCCACTGGCGCTGCACCGGCACCGCGTGGTCAGGCGCCAGGCCGTAGCGGCCCGCGCAGTGGTTCAGGCGGCGGTTCGGCATCTGGCGCTCCCGCCAGCACCGACAGCGCCGGCGCACCGGCCAAACGCAGTGGTCCTCGCAATGGCTCCGGCCGTGATGGTCAGGCTCGCCGTGAAGACTCGCCGCGTGCCCGTCGTCCGGCACGCGAAGAGCAACCAGCGCGTCAGGAGCCAGCGGTTCGCGGGCCTCGCGACGGTCAGCCAGCACCGAAGATCATGCACAAAGAGTCCAAGGGTGATCGTTTCCCTTCGGCTGAACAACTTGATCAGCTGCCAAGCCGCCCTCGCGGTGAAAAACCAGCCCTGCTGACCCGCAACCGCGAAGGTTAAGCAGCGCCGGTTGTTCTGCAGCCAATAAAACGCCCCGACTGGTTCGGGGCGTTTTTGTTTGCGTGATTCAAGCAATGCCACACACAAAAACGCCGACCCAAAGGTCGGCGCTTTATCACCACAACAACTCGTCTTACTTGGCTTTGACGCCTTCGAACGAGATGATCAGGTCCAGGGTGTCGGACTGTGGACCCAGGTCCATCATCTTGCCGAAATCAGAACGCTTGATCGAGGTTGTGCCCTCGAAGCCGGCACGGTAGCCGCCCCATGGATCCTTGCCTTCACCCAGGAAAGTGGTCTTGACGGTGACCGGCTTGGTCACGCCGTGCAGGGTCAGGTCGCCGATCACGTCAGCAGTGGTCTTGCCATCAGCATTCTTGCCGATGTTAGTGACCTTGGTGGAAACGAACTTGGCGTCAGGATAGGTCGCGACGTCGAGGAAGTCCTTGCTGCTGATGTGCTTGTCACGTTCAGCGTGGTTGGTGAAGACGCTGGCGGTCTTCAGGTCGATGCTGATCTTGCTGTCTTCAGGCTTGGCGGCGTCGAAGCTGAATGTGCCGGTCCAGTCCTTGAACGTACCGTAGATGAAGCTGTAGCCCAGGTGACTGATCTTGAAATTGATGAAGGCGTGCTGGCCTTCCTTGTCGATCGTGTAATCAGCGGCCATGGCCTGACCCGCTGTCAGCAGCGCGGTACCGAGGGCCAGTGCAGCCAGTGTCTTTTTCAACATACGTCTTCTTCCTTTTCAGTTGAATTGAGTATCAGGCCTTGCGGCCAAGCATACGTACAAGCGTGGCATCACGATCAACGAAGTGATGCTTCAAAGCGGCCAGCCCGTGGAGTCCAGCGAAAATCACCAGGGTCCAGGCCAGGTACAAGTGCACGGTGCCTGCGACGTCTGCCTGGTCGGGCAGTCCGCTGATCAATGCAGGCACTTCGAACAATCCAAACACCGGAATCCCGACACCGTCTGCGGTGGAAATCAGGTAACCGGCGAACATCACCAAAAACAGGTCCAGGTACAGAAACGCATGCCCCAGTTTCGCAGCGGTTTTCACAAACCGGCTGTGGGAGGCAGGCGCTGCTGGCGGCGGGCTGACGAAGCGCCAGATCACCCGGATCAGCATGAACAGGAACAGCGTGATGCCGATGCTCTTGTGCAGGTCCGGGCCAGCCTTGCGCCACGTGTCGTAATAGCCCAGCCCCACCATCCACAACCCTAGCGCAAACATGCCAAACACCGTCAGCGCGACACCCCAATGCAAAACGATGCTGACCCAGCCATAGCGAGAAGAAGAGTTGCGTAGCTGCATGCTGAATATCCTGTGAGGGCCGAGGGAGAGACTAGCGCTTTACCTATCGAAAGAAAGCGCAAAATGTTGCTTTGAAGAATCAGGAAATCCGATTGAAATCTCCTGACATATTTTCGTCCGAATGAGATTAAGCCAGCGTTACGGTTCATCCAGACGAAAAAAAGGCGCGGTATCAAGCCGCGCCTTTGTTTTCAGCCGTTACCGATCAGTTTTTGCTGTCGGTCGCGGGTGCAGCCGTTGCCGGAGCCGCCGGAGTGGCCGGTGCCGCTTTGTCACCCGTGGCCTTGGCCGGCGCTTTTTTCACAGCGTCGGTTTTGGCAGGGGCTTTGTGAGTAGCTGCCGGTTTGGCCGGGGCCTTTTTGACGGGTTCCTTCTTCGCCGGCTCATTCTTGGCCGGTGCCTTTTTCGCAGGTTCCACAGCCGCAGGCTTGGCCGGTTCAACCACTGGAGCTGGCGGCGGCGTTACCGGGGCAGGCGCTGGAGCTGGGGCCGGAGCAGGTGCTGGCGCTTTCTCGGCCGGTTTCGGCTCAGGCTTGGAACCGCCGAACATGTTCGAGAAGAAGCCGCCAATGCCGCCGCTGCTTTCCTTGGCCGGTTCAGGGGCCTTCGGTGGCGGTGCTTTGACCGGTTCGTACGATTTGCCTTCAGACAGACCCTGCACCTGAGCGGCCGCGCGCTGACCCGAACGCAATGCGCCTTCCAGGGTGCCCGGGTACAAAGTGTCGGTGTGTTCGCCGGCAAAGGCTACGCGCTGCAGCGGTCGTTCCCACAAGCGCCAGTATTTGCTGATCTGGCCCGGGCCGAACGCCAGGTACGCGCCGCCGCTGGACGGGTCGATGCTGGAACGACGCAGTTCATAACCGGTGAACGCACCGCGCGCCTGTGGATAAAACGCCTGCATGCGTATCAGTACTTGATCCACCAGCTGCTTGTCGCCGAACGCCTGCATGATGCGAGCGTTGTCGCCGGACAGGTTGATCACGACGTTAGCGCCGCCCTTCAACGCAGGCTCGACCCACAACATGCCCAGGCCGGTGTTGCTGTAGATCTCGCCGGACATGCGCGCTTTGCTGTCCCAGACCGGGGTCTTGAACTTGAGCATGATCTGGTCATGCCACCCGTAGTTGGTGCTCTTGATCGCGCCCAGACGCTGGGCGTCCAGCGCCGGAGTCATCTGGATCTTGCTCAGCGCGCGCAACGGCACGGCCAGGACCACGTACTCGGCTTCGTAGCCCAGCGAACCGACCTTGACGGTCACGCCGTCCTTGTCCTGATTGATGGCCGACACCGGCGAATTGGTCTTGATGACTTTCAGCTGTTTGACGAACTCCTCGGCCAACACCGCGCTGCCACCTGGCAGGCGAGCGGCGCGACGGTCGCGGTCGTCGACGTTGCGATTGACCCGCGTCTGCTGTGCGAGATACAGCAGCGACAAACGCGAAGGCTCGTCGTAGCGCGTACGAATCTGCTGGTTGATCAGCTGGCGCGCGGTCGGTGGCAGGCTCAGACGGTCCAGCCAGTTAGCGACGGTGATCTGGTCCAGCGCAAACAGCGTGCTGTTGGCAGCCGGGTTGTCCGGGTCGGTGATCGAGCGGGCCAGGTCATCCACCGCCGCTTCGTAGCGCTTGATGGCTTCCGCAGTGGCCGGTTGTTTGGTCGCCAGGTCGGCGCCAGTGAAGTATTCGCCTTCGATCAGGTAGCTCGGGATCCGCACGAATTCCGGCGCAGGCACCGCCTTGATCTTGAAGCGATCAATGTATTGATTCAGGACCGGCTGAGCCTTGGCGTTGCCGATCCATTCGCTGCCGGCCAGACCGGAGCGGCCGCCGACGTTGGGTTTGGCTTCCAGCAAGGTGACTTGCCAGCCTTTGCTCTGCAGCTCGTAAGCCGTTGTGAGTCCCGCCAGACCACCGCCGACGACGATCACCGTATGCGGTTTATCCACGGCAAGCGCTGAAGCGCTGACCAGCCCAACCATCACCAGCGCACAGGCGCGCAGCCAACCAGAAAGCATTCAGCGAACTCCGGAGAAAAACGGGGGGAATTGTCGGATTTTGTTGTCCGATTTTTCGAAGAGCGCGAAGGATACGCGAGCCGCGAAACGCCCGCCAGCAATGTCGGCGAGCCTGATTTTCGCGCGCGCGGCCACTGAAACAACGCGCTAAAGGTTGTCCCGCTGGCATGCATTGCATAGGCTTGCGCGATTGTTTGCCCTCGCGCCATGCGAGCCGCTATGTGGAGAAGAGTAATGGGCCTTAACGACCAGTGGATGCAGCGCGACCTGAAGGTCCTTTGGCACCCCTGCACCCAGATGAAAGACCACGAAAAACTGCCGCTGATTCCGATCAAGCGTGGTGAAGGGGTCTGGCTGGAGGACTTCGAAGGCAAGCGCTACCTCGACGCGGTCAGCTCGTGGTGGGTCAACGTATTCGGCCACGCCAACCCGCGCATCAATCAGCGCATCAAGGACCAGGTCGATCAGCTGGAGCACGTGATCCTGGCGGGTTTCAGTCATCAGCCGGTCATCGAGCTGTCCGAGCGTCTGGTGGCGATGACGCCCGAAGGCCTGACACGCTGCTTCTACGCCGACAACGGTTCGTCCTGCATCGAAGTCGCGCTGAAGATGAGCTTTCATTACTGGCTCAATCGCGGCAAGCCGGACAAGAAACGCTTCGTCACCCTGACCAACAGCTACCACGGCGAAACCATGGCGGCGATGGCGGTCGGTGACGTGCCGCTGTTCACCGAGACCTACAAAGCGCTGCTGATGGACACCATCAAGGTGCCGAGCCCGGACTGCTACCACCGGCCTGAAGGCGTGAGCTGGGAAGACCATACCCGCACGATGTTCGCGGTGATGGAGCAGACCCTGGCCGAACATCACGACAGCGTCGCGGCGGTGATCATCGAGCCGCTGATTCAAGGCGCCGGCGGCATGCGCATGTACGACCCGATTTACCTCAAGCTGCTGCGCGAGGCCTGCGACCGGTATGGCGTGCACCTGATTCATGACGAGATCGCCGTAGGCTTCGGTCGCACCGGGACCATGTTTGCCTGCGAGCAGGCCGGCATCCGCCCGGACTTCCTGTGCTTGTCCAAGGCGCTGACCGGCGGGTATCTGCCGCTCGCGGCCTGTATCACCACCGATGACGTGTACGACGCGTTTTACGACGACTACCCGACCCTGCGCGCGTTCCTGCATTCCCACAGTTACACCGGCAACCCGCTGGCGTGCGCGGCGGCGTTGGCGACGCTGGATATTTTCGAGCAGGACAACGTCATCGAAAACAACAAGGCACTGGCCCAGCGGATGAAGACCGCGACGGCCCATCTGGTCGATCACCCGAATGTCGCCGAAGTGCGGCAGACCGGGATGGCGATTGCCATCGAGATGGTGCAGGACAAGGCCAGCAAGACGCCGTATCCGTGGCAGGAGCGGCGCGGGCTGAAGGTGTTCGAGCACGCGCTGACCCGAGGTGCTTTGCTGCGTCCGCTGGGCAGCGTGGTGTACTTCCTGCCGCCCTACGTGATTACGCCAGAGCAGATCGACTTCCTGGCCGACGTGGCGACCGAGGGGATCGACATCGCGACGCGCAGCAGCGTGAGTGTGGCGGTGAGAGAGAACTTCCATCCGGATTTTCGTGATCCGGGCTAGCAGGCCATTACACCCATTTTCCAGGTGCTGCATTCAACACAATCTTTAGAGACACAACCATGAGACTGTCCCGCTTTTTCGTCGATGCAACCCTCAGCATCGGTGAGCACGAACTGCCAGAGGCCCAGGCCCATTACATCAGCCGCGTGTTGCGCATGTCCGAAGGTGACGCGGTGCAGCTGTTCGATGGCTCGGGCAATGAGTTCCGCGCCACGCTGGCGGAAGTCGGCAAAAAGCAGGTGCGGGTGCAGGTCACAGAAAGCTTCGCCGGCCAGCCGGAGTCGCCGTTGCACATCCATCTCGGCCAGGGTCTCTCCCGGGGTGAGCGGATGGACTGGGCGATTCAGAAAGCCACCGAGCTGGGCGTGACGCAGATTACCCCGATCATCAGCGAGCGCTGCGAAGTGCGTTTGAAGGACGAGCGTGCAGAAAAGCGTCAGGCGCACTGGCAGCAGATCGCGATCAGCGCCTGCGAACAGTGCGGGCGCTCGGTGGTGCCGGTGATTCATGGGCCAGTGACCCTGGCTGACTGGCTGAAGCAGACGGAAGCGGACCTGAAGCTGGTGCTGCACCCGGTGGCGGCGCCGCTGAACAGTCATGAAAAGCCCGGCAGTCTGGCGTTTCTGATCGGCCCTGAAGGCGGGCTGAACGATGCCGAAGTGGCCCAGGCGCAGGACGCCGGTTTCCACGCCGCCCGCCTCGGCCCACGCGTGCTGCGCACCGAAACCGCGCCAGTGGTTGCGCTGAGCATCGCGCAACAGTTGTGGGGTGATTTGTAGGACCGGCTTCAGCCGGGAAAGCGTCAGGCGTCACGCTGCAAGATTGATGGCGCACACACCGACCTCTTCCCTTGTAGGACCGGCTTTAGCCGGGAAAGCGTCAGGTCTCACGGCGCAGGATTTTTGGCGCACACACGGGCCTCTTCCCGGCTAAAGCCAGTCCTACAGGGGTCGCGTACATCCGCTGGAGATTTAGCGGATGTGAGTGCCTTTTCGCGAGCAAGCTCGGCCCCCACAGGAATGGGGTGAATCAGCTCATATTGAGGGGTATCTGATGCACGACGCGTATCACCGTCATCACTCCGGTAACTCCGACTCTCGACGCCGGGCTTTCGCAGGTTCCGGGCGGGCGCAGGGCAGAAACTCTCCGCGCCCCGGTTTACCCAACGGGCTGCCATCCCACACCCGTTCACCTCGGGCGAAGGTCATCGCCGGCCATGCACTCAAGCGCATACCCTCGTACGGGGTGTAATCGACGTTGTGGTGCAGCATTTCGTTGGTCAGCTCGATGTCCAGGTCCTCATCCCAAATCACCAGATCCGCGTCCGACCCAATGGCGATGCTGCCCTTGCGCGGATACAGACCGTACAACCGCGCCGCGTTAGTCGCCGTCAGCGCGACAAATGCCTGCGGCGTGATTCGCCCCTTGCGTACGCCTTCCGACCAAAGCAGCGCCATGCGCGTCTCGACGCCCGGAATGCCATTGGCCACTTCGGAAAACGGCGCCGTCTCGCCGTGGGCTCGCTTGCCGTCCGAGCCGCCGTAGCGAAACGGCGCGTGATCCGACGAGAACACTTCAAACGAGCCATTCTGCAGGCCGTCCCAGACCACTTGCTGATTGCCGGCGTCTCTCGGCGGCGGGCTGCAGATGCATTTGGCGCCTTCAAAGCTGTCATCGCAGCCCAGTGAATCTGCGGTGAGAAACAGATACTGCGGACAGGTCTCGCCGTAGACCTTCAAGCCGTGGCTCTGGGCCCAGCGAATCTGTTCAATGGCCTCGCGCCCCGAAACATGGACGATGAGAATCGGCACATCCACCAGCTCGGCCAGCGCAATGGCCCGGTGCGTGGCCTCGCGCTCCACCAGCATTGGCCGCGACGTGGCGTGATAACGCGGCGCGCTGTGACCGGCGGCGAGCAGGCGCTCGGTCAGCCAGGCGATGCAGTCGCTGTTTTCGGCGTGCAGCATCACCATCGCGCCTTCGGCCCGCGCCACCGACAGGGTTTCCAGAATCTCGCGGTCGTTAAGTTTCAGGGCGTCGTAGGTCATGTAGATCTTGAACGAGGTGTAGCCCTCGGCAATCAGCTCGGGCAGCTCGCGGCGCAGCACGTCGTCGGTGGGGTCGGTGACAATGAGGTGAAACGCGTAATCGATGATTGCCCGACCGTCCGCGCGCCGATGGTAATCCTCCACCGCCGCCCGCAGGCTTTGTCCCTTCTGCTGGCAGGCAAAGGGAATCACCGTTGTCGTCCCGCCACACGCGGCTGAACGGGTGCCGCTTTCGAAATCATCGGCCATGACCGAACCGTCGCCGGTCGGCTGATCCAGATGCACATGGCTGTCGATCCCGCCCGGCGTCACAGTTCGCCCCCGCGCATCGACTTCCTCTGCGGTACCTTGCAGGCCCAGGCCAAGCGCGACAATTCGGCCGTCGCGCACGCCGATGTCGCACAGGAAACCGTCCGACGCCGTCACCACATTGGCGTTGCGGATGATCAGATCAAAAGCCTGCATGTCGTTCACTCCGTCAGGCGCGGGTCAGCCAGGCCTTGGCGATCTCTTCGCGGGTGGTAAACCAGACGCCTTCGCGGGCCTGGGCGTACTCGATGAAATGCTTGATCGCGCGGACCCGGCCTGGACGTCCGACCATGCGTGGGTGCAGCCCGATGGACATCATTCGCAAGCCGTCGGCGGATTCTTCGTACAGCACATCGAAGCTTTCCTTCATGTACTCGAGGAAATCGGACGCCTGGGACAAGCCCGGGGAGTTCCAGTAACGGAAGTCGTTGACGTCGCTGGTGTACGGCACTACCAGATGTTGCTTGCCCTCAACGTCGACGAAATACGGCACGTCATCGTTGTAGGCGTCCGAGTCATAGAGAAACCCGCCCTCTTCCGCCACCAGTCGTCGCGTATGAACGCTGGCGCCATAGCGGCAATACCAGCCCACCGGACGCTTGCCACACGTGCGCTCGAACGACTCGATCGCCAGACGAATGTGCTCGCGCTCCTCGGCTTCGGTCAGGCGGAACACTTCTTCCCAGCGATAACCGTGGCTGCAGATTTCATGGCCCAGCTCGACTGCCGCTTTGGCGACATCCGGGTTCTGCTCGAAGGCCACCGCGCAGGCATGAAAGGTCGCCGGGACGTTAGCCTGTTGCAGGATGTCGAGGATGCGCCAGATGCCGACGCGGGCGCCGTACTCGTACATCGATTCCATCGCCAGATTGCGCACGCCGTCGGGAAACTGATAGCTGCCCCATTCGGTCATGCTCTCCTGGTCAGGATCGCCCATGGCCAGGGAACGCTCCGAGCCTTCTTCGTAATTGATGACAAAGTTGACGGCCAGCCGCGCACTGTTGGGCCAGGTGCCCTGGGGGCGCTGCCGGCCGTAGCCGACCAGATCTCGAATGGGTGATGCCATAAAAGCCTACTCCTGCAACGTTCGAACAGTCGGCAGACCGCCAAGCCATGGCTCAGCAGTCGATGGTTTTCAGTGCATCGTGGTCGGGACCATCAAGGTTCTGACCGGTGCGAAAGGCCAGGCCCATGGCCAGGGTCTGCGCGATGCAGAAGGCGGCGGTGAGCGAGCGAAAGCCCAGCAGCTCGGCGTCGTTGACCTCGATCATCACCGACGCGGTTTGTCCGATGGGGCTGAGAATGCTGTCAGTGATCGCCACGATGGGTGTCCCCGCCGCGACGGCTTGCTCGCAGGCGTCGATGGTTTCCTGCGCGTACGGCGGAAAACTCACCGCCACCAGCACGTCATCGCCGTGCAGCGCGCCGACCTGCTCGCGCAAACTGCCGCCCAGACCGCTGATGTGTACGGCACGACGACCGACGCGGCTGAGCGCGTAGCTCAGGTAGGACGCCATGGGAAACGAACGGCGCATGCCGACCACGAAGGTGGTGCGCGCCTGTTCCAACAGCTCGATGGCGCGCTCGATGGCCTCGACTTGCTCGCCTTCGGCCAAGTGCTCCAGCGACACAATATTCGCGCGGCTGAACGCCGAGAGCATGGCGCCCACATCGGTGGGATCGTCGAGCAACTGCTCGCCGCGATAGTGCCGGATGCGCTCTTTGAAACTGCCCTGCCCGGCCTGCTGCAACGGCTGCTTGAACAAGCGCTGCAGATCGCTGAACCCGCCAAAGCCCAGCGCTTGCGCCAACCGAATGAACGCCGACGACGGGATGCCGGAGATTTTCGCCAGCGCCGCGACCGTGTTCAGCGCCACGTCGTGGGGATGCTCGTTCAGGTAATGCGCCGCATCACGCTGCCGCGCGGTCAGGCGTTCCTGATGTTCGACGATGGCGGCACGCAGCTCGGCCAGAGTTTGGGGTACAGGCATAAAAAGGCTCGATAGAAATCAGGAGGGACGCAGTTCTGTGATTGCCTGGGCCAGGTGCTCCACCAGACGATTCAGCTCATCGACGCTGTTGTAGTGCGCAATCGACACACGGACCACGCCGCCGTAAGGGGTCAGGGCCAACTGTTCGATCAGGCGGCGAGCATAGAAGTCACCAAAGCGGATGCCCATGCGGTGATTGTCCACGCGGCGCACGATGGCTTCGGACTGAATGCCCTCTACCACGAAGCTGATGGTCGGCACGCGATCGCCGTCGGTCACACGGGATTTTCCGATGATTCGTACGCCCGGCGTCTCCCGCAGAAACGCCAGCAACGTCTCGGCCAGCAGGTCTTCCTGCACTTCGAAGGCATCGAATGCAGCCTGCATCAACTGGCGTTCGCTGCCGCTGGCGCCGAGGCGGCGGCCGATGTCGATCAGGTAATCGCTGATGCCGATGCAGCCGTAGGACAGCTCGTAGTTCAAGTTGCCGGGCTGCAGCTTGTAGGGAATGACTTCCTGACCGATGAAAAAGTGGTTCAGGCTCGGCAGTTCCAGCAGTGCTTCCCGCTTGCCCCACAGCACAGCGAAGTGCGGGCCGAAGGTCTTGTAGAAACTAAACACGTAATAATCGGCGCCGCTGGCTTGCACATCGACCAGCCGATGGGGCGCGTAAGCCACGGCATCGACGCACAACTTGCCACCCACCGCGTGCACACGGCGCGCAACCTCGGCGACCGGGTTGACGCTGCCGAGGATGTTCGACGCATGGGTCATGGCCAGGTAGCGGGTCTTGTCGCTGAGCAGCGCGTCCAGATCGCCAAGCTCCAAGTCCATGCTTTCGGCGTTCACCGCCCAGACGCGCAACGTAGCGCCGCGCTCTTCGCACAGCCGCACCCACGGTCCGATGTTGGCCTCGTGGTCGCAGTTGGTGACGATGATTTCGTCCCCGGCCTGGATCGACGGCGCGATGGCGCGGCAGAGGATTTGCAGCAGATGGGTGGTCGAGCCGCCCATCACGCACTCTTCCGGGTAGCGCGCGTAGATCAGTTGCGCGACCGATTCCCGCGCCTGCATGACCCGCGCGCCAGCGTCCACCGACTCACTGTAGGACGCGCCCAGTTGCACGGCGCTGTTGAGCAAGTAATCGGTGATGCGCTCGGCGACCGGCTTGAGCACGGCCGAACCGCCGGCGTTGTCCAGGTAGGCGTAGCCGCTGGCGAGGGCGGGAAACTGGCTGCGTACGTAATCGATGTCCAAGGCATTCAAGGGATGAGCTCCAGAGTTTGATCAGTGATGCAGGATGGCCTGCAAAAACGCGCGGGTTCTCGGCTCTTGCGGGGCCGTGAAGAAATCGTGCGGGTTGTTCTGTTCAATGATTCGGCCGTTCTCCATGAAGATCACCCGGTCGGCGACCTTGCGCGCAAAGCCCATTTCATGGGTCACGACGACCATGGTCACGCCGGAGCGGGCGAGGTTCTGCATGACGTCAAGCACTTCGCCGACCATCTCCGGGTCGAGCGCCGAAGTGGGCTCGTCAAACAGAATCACCCGTGGCTCCATCGCCATGGTTCGGGCGATGGCCACGCGTTGCTGCTGGCCGCCGGACAACTGGCTCGGGTATTTCGCCGCGTGGGCGCCCATGCCGACTTTCTCCAGCAGCAGGCGCGCGCGTTCGTTGGCGTCACGGCGAGACATGCCGCGCACCCGCACCGGCGCCAGCGCCACGTTGGCGAGCACGGTGAGGTGCGGGTACAAATTGAAATTCTGAAATACCATGCCGACTTCGCAACGGATGCCGGCCAGCTTCGGGCCGGTTTCAACGCGTTGGCTGCCGACGCGGATGTCGCCCTGCTGATATTCCTCCAGCAGATTGATGCAGCGGATCAGTGTCGATTTGCCCGAGCCCGAGGGCCCGAGGATGACCACCACTTCGCCTTGATCGACGGTCAGGTTGATGTCGGTCAGGGCCTGGAATGGCCCGTAGAATTTGGCCACGCCTTCCATTTCGATGACGGTGCTCATGCGCTTTTCCTCCCGGCGCCGTTACGTCGCTCGATCCAGCTCACCAATTGCACCAACGGCAGAAGCAGCAACAGGTACATGACCGCCGCGCCCACCAGGGGTGTCGGGTTGGCTGCCAGGGCCTGGGCCTGTGTGGCTTGTTTCAGGAGGTCAGGCATCGCCACGACCGACGCCAGCGCGGTGTCTTTCATGACGTTGATGCAGTTGCTGGTCATCGGCGGCATGACGATGCGCATGGCCTGGGGCAGGATGATGTCGCGCATGGTGTTGAAAAAGCTCATGCCCTGGGACGCAGAGGCTTCGAACTGCCCGCGTGGGATGGCTTCGATGCCAGAGCGAAAAATTTCCGCCGAATACGCGCACGACACCAGTGACAGCGCCGCAGTCGCCGCCGCGAACGACGACAGGCGAATGCCCACGAACGGCAGCGCGTAATAGATCAGTACCAACAGCACCAGCAATGGAATCGAGCGCAGCACGTCGATATACACCCGCGCCAGAAACCGCACGGGGGCGTAGCCGTACAACCGCAGCATCGCCAGCACCAGCCCGCCCACCAGGCCGAGAATGATGCTGACCACGCCGAGCATCACCGTCACGCCCAGGCCGCGGAGCATCAATGGCAGCGCATCGACGAACACGCTCCAGTTGAAGAACGTTTCTAACAACTCCATTGCGATTCCTTGATGGCGAGCAGTGACGGGCGCGGGCGTGAGCGGTCAGGGGTTACTTGAGCACATCGACCACTTTGACGGTGCTGGACTCCGGATCAGCGTCGGCACCGAACCACTTCTTATGCAGGTCGGCGATCACGCCTTCTTTCTTCATCGTGGTGATGATGTCGTTGACCTGGCCGGCCGATGCCCAGCCCTTGGCGTGCATCAACGAGTACTTCTCACCGGTAGGAATTTTCGCGACGACTTTGTATTGCGGCTTGTCCTTGATGTAGTACAGGACCGCCGGGATATCGCTGATGTAGCCGTCCATGCGGCCGGACGCGAGATCGAGCATCGCAGGCGACAGCCCTTCGTAGCGTGAGACTTCCTTGAACTTGTATTCGGCCTGATGGGCGTTGACCCACATGTCGCCGGTGGAGCCGGTGTCGACGCCGACCACCTTGCCGTCCATGTCCTTCAGGCCGTTGATGCCGGATTTGGCGAGCACCGACAGGGATTGGTCGCTGTCGTAATACGGCTGGGCAAAGCCGACCGATTCAAGGCGCTTGGGGGTGATGGTGATCGATGAAATGGCGATGTCAGCCCTTTTGGATTGCACGGCGCTGAACAGGCCGTTGAACGGGATGTTGACGAATTCCACGGTCTTGCCGGCGCGTTTGGCGACTTCTTTCACCACGTCGACTTCAAAGCCGACGATCTCGCCTTTGGCGTTCTGAAACTCCCACGGTACGTTGCCTACGTTGGCGCCGACGGTCCAGTCAGCGGCCCAGGTGGATGCGGAAAAGGCGGTTGCCACGGCCATGCTCAAGAGTACTTTCACATTCATGTCTTGCTCCCCGATTGATCAGTCAGTTCAAGAAGGCCGCCTTACCACAGAGGGGGCGTTTCGAGGATCAGACTAGGATGACGAATCAAATAATTCAACAAATAAAATAAATGAATTAAATGCTTCAATCGGGTGCGAAAGTTATCCGCATTGGTGCAGAGCGGAAAGCGCGCAAGGCTGTGGGGTGTACAGAAAATGATCAGTGATGTGAAAGATGATATGCACCGAAGCGGCGCATGGATGACCAGGTGTGCGTCGGATACCGCCTATTGTGGGAGTGAGCTTGCTCACGAAGACATCATCCCTGCCGCTGAAAATCCAGCAGATGAATCGTCATCTTCGCGAGCAAGCGGCAGCGCCACTCCCGCCCCACACGTCTAAAGCACGTAACGCGAAATCGCAACAAAGTGCAGCAGGCTGCCGGCGATGACAAACAGGTGCCAGACCCCATGAAAGTGTCGGACCTTGGTGTCGAACGCGAAAAAAATGATCCCCACGGTGTAGAACACGCCACCCAGCGCCAGCCAGATGAATCCGGCCATGCCCAGCGCGGCGATCAGCGGATTGACCGCGACCAGCACGATCCAGCCCATGACCGCGTAAATGACGATGGACATCACCCGCGCTTCGGACCGGGGTTTGATTTCCTGGAGGATGCCGATGATCGCCAGCGCCCAGACGATACCGAACAACGTCCAGCCCCACGTCCCGTGCAGCGTCACCAGACAAAACGGCGTGTAGCTGCCCGCGATGAGCAGATAGATCGAAAAGTGATCAACCTTTTGCATGATCACTTTCGCCCGGCCGCGAACGCTGTGGTACACCGTCGACGCGCTGTACAGCATCACCAGCGCCACACCGTAGACCGCGACGCTGATGATCTTCCAGATATCCCCCGTCATCGTGGCGACAACCAGCATCCAGACGGCGCCAATCGTCGCCAGAATCGCGCCGACCAAGTGGGTCCAGGCGTTGAATTTTTCTCCGTAGTACATCCGCAAACTACCTCTCTCAATTGCGTGACACGCGCCAAGCGTCCTGCTTCTGAACCGCGATGACAACGTCTAGTGTGGTGTTATCGAGAATTTAATGCAGTCAGCCGCCGATCTCTTCGGCACAATCGGGCGCTCTCAAAACAAGAATCCGGCGCGGATCCATACGATGCAGATCGACGAAGAGCTCACCCTCAAGAAGCTGGAAATCTTTCTGGCGTTCATGCGCACCGGCAATCTCGCGCGCGCGGCGGCGGAGCTGCAGACGAGCACGGTCAGCGTGCACCGGGCGATTCACTCGCTGGAAAGCGCGTTGCGGTGTCCACTGTTCAAGCACGAGGGTCGCAACCTCACGCCCCTCGAAGGCGCTTATGTGCTGGAGGAGCGCGCGCAGAAGCTGGTGCAGGACGTGCTCAGCACCATCGAACAGACGCGGCAGGCGGCGGGGTTTTCGGCGGCGCGGTTCAAGCTGGGCGCGCTGTATTCACTCACGGTCAAAACCGTGCCGCAGCTGATCATGGGCCTGAAGATCCGCCGCAGCGAACTCAACATCGACCTGATCCTGGGCTCCAATATCGATCTCTTCTACAAGCTGAAGAACATGGAGGTGGATGCGATTTTGGTGTCGCTGAACGAATCCGTGAGTGATCCGGATTGCGAGCAATTGCCGCTGTTTTCCGACGATATTTTTCTCGCCACGCCGGCTGATTCACCCTTTGCGCTACAGAGCGAGGTGGACCTGAGCGACCTGCGGGAAATGACCTTCATTACCCTGACCCAAGGCTTCGCCACCCACCGCGATGGCGCGCGGGTGTTTGAACAAGCCGGTTTTGAACCGAAGATCGCCATGCAAGTGAACGACATCTTCACGCTGCTGAGCATGGTCAGCTCCGGAGTGGGCTATGCGCTGTTGCCCGGGCGAATCGCCGCCGTCTACGAAAACCGCGTCCGCCTGGTGCCGCTGCAAGCGCGATACCGCATGCAGCAGCACATCGGACTGGTGTTCCTCAAAGCCCGGGAGCGTGACCCGAACCTCTTGGCGTTGCTTGCGGAATGCCGGATGTACTCGAACCGGCTGGCACAAGGCTGAGTCTGACTCCCCCGTGTGGAAGAGAGCTTGCTCACGAAGATGGCATTTCAGTCGCTGAAAGTTTGGTGGATGTACCGGCCCCTTCGCGAGCAAGGTGGATCGCCACCCCGGTCGCTCCCACAAATTACCTGTCAGTAGATACATCTGCGGCGTTCTCTGACACCGCATTTTCTTGCATCAGATACATCCCCTGTGGGAGTGAGCTTGCTCACGAAGACAGCATTTCAAGCGCTGAATTTATAGCGGATGTACCGGCCCCTTCGCGAGCAAGCTCGGTCCCACAAATTACCTGTCAGTAGATACATCTTCGGCACCTTCTGACACCGCGCTTTCTTGCATCAAACACATCCCCTGTGGGAGTGAGCTTGCTCACGAAGACGGCATTTCAGTCGCTGAAAATTTGGTGGATGTACCGGCCCCTTCGCGAGCAAGGTGGATCGCCACCCCGGTCGCTCCCACAAATTACCTGTCAGTAGATACATCTGCGGCGCCTTCTGACACCGCGCTTTCTTGTATCAAACACATCCCTTGTGGGAGTGAGCTTGCTCACGAAGATGGCATTTCAAGCGCTAAATTTATAGCGGATGTACCGACCCCTTCGCGAGCAAGCTCGCTCCCGCAATTCCGATGCCGGCAGATACATCAGCGTTCTGGCGCGCAGCGGCAGGATGTTGCTGAACACCGCGCATCCCAAAGCCTCAGCCCAGAATCCCGCGCACGATGAAGTACAGCAGCGAAGGCCCCAGCAGGCAGCCGAGCCCAGTATGGAAGGTCGCCGTCAGCGCGCCGTAAGGCACCAGCCGCCGGTCCGTCGCCGCCAATCCGGCCGTCACGCCGCTCACGGTGCCGGCCAGACCGCCGAAAACCATCGCCGAGCGCGGGTTATCCAGCCCCATCCAGCGCGCAGCCATCGGGGTGCCGACCATCACCAGAATGGCTTTGATCAGACCGGTCGCGATCGACAGCGCCATCACATCCGAGGTCGCGCCCAATGCCGCACCGGTCACCGGCCCGACGATGTACGTCACTGCGCCCGCGCCAATGGTGGTGATGCTCACCGCATCGCGATAGCCAAACGCGTACGCCACACAGCAACCGACAATGAATGGCAGCAACGTACCCAACAGCAGCGAGAACGCGCCGATCCAGCCGGCCTTTTTCGCTTCGGTGGCCTGCACTTCGAAGGCCGTGGCGACGATGGCGAAATCACGCAGCATCGACCCGCCCATCAAGCCGATCCCGGAAAACAACGCCAGGTCCGCCAGCCCTTTCTGGCCGCCGGTCATCGTGCCACCCACCCACGCCAGCACCAGGCCGATGACGATCGCAATGGCCGAACCATGAATGCGCCCGAACGTCAGGCGCTTGGACAGCACCACCGAAATCCACATCACCACGCCCACGACGGCGAACGCGGTGACCAGGCCCTGGCTGATCAGGTCTTTCTGAATGAGCTCCCACATATCAGCGGCCTCCTGCTGGCGAAACAGTCGGCGCGATCACCGGCAGCGGGTGCGCGAGTTCGTCTTCTTTGGGCAGTGGCTCGCCCTTGTTGATGCGGCTGATGACTGCAATCGTGCAGCCACAGACCACCACCGACACCACCGCCGCGATGACCGCGATCGGCCCGCCCTTGAGCGCCGTGACGACGTTTTGCTGAGCGGCCATGGCCACGACGACCGGGATGTACATGGCGCCCCAGAAGCCGACGCCCATTTCGCAGCCTTCGCTCATGCCGCCGCGCTTTTGCATGAACAGCCGCGCGCAGATCAGCAGGATCATCGCGATCCCCACGCCGCCCACGTTGGATTTGACGCCCAGCAGCACGCCAAGCAGATCACCGAGAATCACCCCCGCGAGGGTGCAGATTGCGAGTAACGCCACGCCATAAATCACCATTGTTCTTATCCTCAAATTGCATCGTCGAAGTTGTTGTTTTTGTGTTACTTCGAAAGCAGCAGTCGGTTTATGAGTGGCGGCGTTCCTCCTCTCGCGACAGCGCGCTGAGCGTGTCCAGCCGGGCGCCCTGAAAGGCGACGACCGATCCTTGTTCGAAAACGCGACGCGCCAGGCCTGTCAGCACGGTGCCTGGCGGCAACTCGATGTGCAGCCGCGCACCTCGCTCGTAGGCGGTTTGCACCGTGCTGCGCCAGTCGATCACCCGGCACATGTTGAACGCCAGATCGTCACGGACCTTGTCGGCACTGAGCATCGGCCGCGCGGTGCTGCCGCTGAGGTATTTCAGCGTCGGCGCTTTCACGGAAACTCGGGCGAATGCATCGGCAAGGGCGCGTGCCGGTTCGGCCAGCAGTTCGCAATGGGACGGCACGCTGACCGCCAGCCGCTTGGCCGCCGCAGCGCCCTGCTCTTTTGCGAGCGCAGCGACGGCCGTCATGGCTTCGTCTCGGCCAGCAATAACGAACTGGGTATCAGCGTTGATGTTGGCCAGATAGACCGGCGTCTCAACGCTGTGAATGCGTGCGATCAGGCTTTCGACCGTGGGTTGGTCCAGCCCGATCAGCGCGGTCATGCCGTAGCCCTGTGGATAAGCGCTTTGCATCAGCTCACCCCGCAGCGCCACCAGACGCACGGCATCCGAAAAATCCAGAGCCTCCGCGATCACTGCGGCCGGATAAGCACCGATGGACAAACCTGCGACCATGTCGGGGGGGTTCCCATCGGCCATCAGCACTCGGGCGCAGGCGACGCCCGCGATTAACAGGCACAGCTGAACAGCTCGCGTCGATTGCAGGGCGGCGGCCGTATCCAGCGTCAGTACGTCCTCGCTCAATGCAGCGCTCGCTTCTGCCAGGCACTGTTCAACCAAGGAGTGCTCCGGCAGCCCATGGAGCATGCCCGGCTGTTGCGCGCCCTGGCCGGGAAACGCCCAGAAACTGCTCATGCCGCAACCGCCTGCGCCAGCCAAGGGTTATCCACAAGCCGCGCGCCGTCTTCGGCTTTGAGCAGCACCTGGCGTGACGGTCCTGCCCACTCGCGCAGCGCGACTGCACCAAAGGGGGTTTGCAACTGAAGGTCGATGCGACACACCGCGCTGGCAAGCTGATCGACCAAACGACCGGCATGCTGGCGATCAAAGAGTTCAGGGGTGCGCAGAATGAGATCGAGGTCGCTGTCCGCGTGCAGTACTGCCACGCCACTCGCCAGCTCAAAACCGGCGCCACCCGCCACGCCCCACGGCAGGCCGAGCGCGTCCATCACGGGACGAATCTGCTGCAAGGCGCGCAACGCCGGCCAATCAGCGTCAGCCGTCATGTCGATCAACGCCTCAGGCCGCACGCGCCGCTGCACATCATCAAGTTTCATGTGGGTGGCGTAGCGCTGATCCCGGGACTGACCTCTCACGCCCACCGCTACCAGTCCTGGCCCGACACGAGCGCGGCGCACTACCACCGGATAACCCAAGCCGATGGCCTCGAACGCCCACGCCGGCGCGTCGATCGGCAACGCAGCCGTCGGCAGACCCCACAACAGGTCGTGGGGCAGCACCGGCTGGAAAGCACTCATTACCACTGCGCCCGCAACAGCTCGCGGACTTTCGACGACGCCCCACGGTTCGGCGCGCCGAGGCGTGAACTCAGGTCATTGGCGCCGGCGAGGGTGTCTTTGATCGCTGCAATCAGGCAGTCCTGAACCAGGGTGATATCCGAAACGCTGGGCTGCTCGATCTGACTGACCGACAGGTTTTCCCACAGCAAACCAAGGCTGGCGTAGCTGTCGATGTCATAGGCCATCGGCGGCACGCTGGCGGCGAGTTTTTCCAGTTCCTCGACGCTGCGCAGTGTCACCCGCGCTGCAGATGCCTTCCCCATGGCGTGAACCATCACACCCGGGTCGCGCAGGGCTATCAGCCGGTTGGCCTGATAGCCGTGGGCGAGAAAGGCGCCCGACATGGCCTTGCCCACCAACAGCCCAATCACCGGATGCCCGGCCAGGCGCGCCCGAGCATAGGCGTCGACCGCGCCGGCCAGCGCCTGGTGAATACCCAGCGCTTCTTCGCGGCGACCATAGGCCTGACTCGGCACGTCGATGATCGCGATCAATGTCCGCTTGTTGTCGCTGTCCCGATCCAGTTCGATGGCGCCGTCCACGGCCTGGGCCAAACCCCATCCTTCAAGCAATCCGACTTCGCCGTTTTGGGCGCGGGGGAAACGGTTGGCAGGGTCAGCGACCACCGCCAGGAATCGCGCCGGGCGATCACCCAGTGCGCCATCCGCTGCTTTCACCGACGCAGGCAGCCCCGCTACTTCAGCGGCGTTTGCGGCCAGCGCGTTGAACCAGTTCAATCCACGGAGTGAGTAAGCACTCATGACCGGTCTCCTTGATAGGCAGCGCGCACCGAAGCGGGCGCTATCTGCTGGGCGGTGTCCACGTGCGACAAACACTCGAGGAACCACGCGTATCGACTGCTGCGTTCCTGCTCGGGCTTGCCCTTGTGCAACAACGCATGCACCTGTTGCTGAATGGCGCTGATGTCGTCGGCGACAAAGGCGTCCACCAGACCGCTGGCAAAACGTTGCTCGCCCCCGGTCAGGCTCCAGATGAACGGCCGGTCGCGGGAGTCGTATTCTTCAATGCCGGCTTCCTGCTCGATCACTTGCGGGCCGTTCAGGCCGAGACGCGCTTCCTGAGTGACGACCAGATAACTGCACAAGCCCGCCGCAATTGACATGCCCCCGAAGCAGCCGACGCTGCCTGCCACTACGCCGATTACCGGCTGATAGCGACGCAGATCAACAATCGCGGCGTGAATGTCAGCGATGGCCGCCAGCCCGAGATTGGCTTCCTGCAAGCGAACGCCCCCGGTTTCCAGCAACAGAACGGCTGCGGTGGGAATGCCCTTGCGATTGTCTTCGGCGGCCAGCTCCAGCGCGCCAGCCATCTTTGCGCCGCCGACTTCGCCCATGCTGCCGCCTTGAAAGCCGCCTTCGATGGCGCAGATCACCACCGGTTTGCCATCTATCGTACCTTTGGCGATCACCACGCCATCATCGGCCTGGGGCACGACGCCCTGCTTGGCCAGCCAAGGGGAGACGAGGCGCTCGAAGGGATCGATCAGCTCACGAAAACTGCCGTCGTCCAGCAGTGCGCGGGCGCGTTGCCGGGCGCCGAGTTCGACGAAGCTGTGCTGCTGCAGAAGCCGCGTGCTGTCAGTCATGACCGACCTCCTCGAAACCTTGCTCCAGGCGCAGCCGAACCACGCCCGGTGTGGCGCCGAAATCATGAATGTCGATGCTCAGGGCCGGCGGCGTCTGGCCGTCGAACATGCGCTGAAAGAGGTTTTCCCAGCGCGCCGAACTGCCGTTGACCGACGTCAGCACCTGAATGGTCAGCTTGCCCGGCTGGCCCGGTTCAAGCAGCACTTCCAGATCACCCGAACCGACACAACCCACCAGCGCGCGCCCCCTTGGCGGCTGCCCGGCTGGGAATTCAAAAGACAGGGTTTCCATGATCAGACGTTCCTCGTTGCATCGCCAAGCGCAGGCTCCAGGCGATCAATAAACAGGCAAGCGGCGAGCAAATCGGCGGCGCCGCCGGGGGAGGCGTTCAGGCCCAGCAGTTGTTGATCCAGCTGATTCAGCGCGCGACGGCCGCTGAGGGTCGCGCTGCCGCCGGCGTCCAGCACCCGCTGCGCACCGTCTTGCATGGCGTGCAGGCCTGCTTCACCCGCGCGATACAGCACGCAGGTATCGGACAGCGTGGTCATGATCGCTAGCAGCGCATCGAGTCGCGCGTTTTGCTCGCCATGCCCGGCGGCGCGGCTGCGGAGGAGTTGCGGCAAACCGCTTTGGATGACGGCAGGAAACCCCCCTTGCGCTTGCTCCCGGGCGCCCATTGCGCCGTACTTCTCCGCAACGGCTTGACCATGGCTCTGGCTACGGTCGGCGGCCTGGTGACGATCCTCGATCAATGCCAGCTGGCCGGCGCGTTGGCAAAGCGCTTCCGGGGAAAGCTCATCGGGATTCAGTGCTGCCGCGGTGACCAGCAAACCCAGTGCCCAGATCGCGCCGCGATGGGTATTCACCCCGTTGGTGGTGCGCATCATCGCCGCTTCGCCTTCGCGACCAAGGCGGCCAATGGTTTCCCGCAACAGTGGGTTGATCTCGCCGATGGCAATGGCGGCGTCGGCCATCTGCTTGAACGCCGGCCACAGCGAGAGCGCTGATGCGTGCATCAGGCCCAAGTGCAAATCCGTGTGGGCGCCACTACTGCGACGGTCAACCAGCGCCGGTTTTGGCGACAGGTCGGCTTCGTCGATCAGTGCATCCACCGCCAGATCGGCCAGGCGCTCTGCCAGTGATGCAGGGTTGGTCGTTGCATCGAAGGCATCGAAGGCATCGAAAGCTACGTTGAATGCGCGCATCACCAGCTCCTGAATTTCGCAGGCGGGTTGTACAAACCGCCGGACCATTCCACCAGTTCGGCGATGCTCTTGGCGGCAAGCAGTTCGCGGCTGGCGTCGGTGCGGCGAATCCCTAAGTCTTCAGGCAGCGCGATCAGCCCTTCGCGGCGCATACGGGCGGTGTCTTTGGGGTTGTGGCGCAGGCCGATGGAGGTCACGCCAGCGACGGCGGCGATCATGGCCTGACGTTCCTCCAGGCTGCGCGCCTTGTACAGATAGGCGATGCCTTCTTCGGTCAGTAGATGGGTGACGTCGTCGCCGTAGATCATGATCGGCGCCAGAGGCATGCCGCTTTTTTTCGCGACTTCGACGGCGTCCAGGGTCTCGACGAACGTGGGCTTGCCGCCCTCCTGAAACGTCTCGACCATCTGCACGACAAGCTTCTTGCCGCGCTCAAGATAGGCGTCCGGCCCGTCACCGCTCTGCTGGCGCATGTCCAGCCAGGCAGGCGTGGCGTGACGTCGGCCGCGCGGGTCGTGGCCCATGTTCGGCGCGCCGCCGAAGCCGGCGAGGCGCCCGCGGGTGACGGTGGAGGAATGGCCGTCGCCGTCGACTTGCAGCGTGGCGCCGATGAACAGGTCAACCGCGTATTGCCCGGCCAGCTGGCACATCATCCGGTTGGAGCGCATGGAACCATCGTGACCGGTGAAGAACACGTCGGGCCGTGCCGCAATGTAGTTTTCCATGCCCAGCTCGGTGCCGAAGCAATGCACGCTTTCGACCCAGCCGCTTTCGATGGCGGGGATCAGCGTCGGGTGTGGGTTGAGCGTCCAGTTGCGGCAGATCTTGCCCTTCAGGCCGAGGGATTCACCGTAGGTCGGCAGGATCAGTTCGATCGCCGCGGTGTTGAAGCCGATGCCGTGGTTGAGGGACTGGACGTTGTGTTTTTCGTAGATCCCGCGAATCGCCATCATCGCCATCAGCACGTGCACCGGCTTGATGTGGCGCGGGTCGCGGGTGAACAGCGGCTCGATATAGAACGGCTTGTCGGCGACGACCACGAAGTCGACCCATGACGCCGGGATGTCCACGCGCGGCAGGTCGCTGACGTCATCCACCAAATGGTTGACCTGCACGATGACGATGCCGTCGCTGAAGGCGGCCGGTTCGATCAGGGCGGGGGTGTCTTCGGTGCTGGCGCCGGTGTAGATATTGCCGGCGCGGTCAGCCATGAAACCGGCCGAAAGCACGACGTTGGGAATCAGGTCGACCAGCAGGCGGGAATACAGCTCGATGTAGGTATGAATCGCGCCGATTTCCAGCAGGCCGTCTTCCAGCAGCTGGCTGATGCGCAGGCTTTGGGTACCGGCGAAAGAGAAATCCAGCTTGCGGGCGATGCCGCGTTCGAACAGGTCCAGGTGCTCGGCCCGACCCACGCTGGGCATGATCATGTGCAGGTCGTGGAGCTTGCCGGGATCGGCCTTCACCAGTGAGCGCGAAAGAAAATCCGCCTGCTTCTGGTTGTTGCCTTCCAGCACCACGCGATCGCCCGGCGCAATCAGCGCCTCAAGCGCCGCGACAATCTTGTCGGTGGGCAGTACAACGCCATCGGCGAAGGAACGCACCAGGTCGAGCCGTCGCAGTTTTTCAGTGCGACGACGCGACCAGCGCGGGTCAAGTTTCGTTGTTGTGGTCATGCTGACTCCACGAGTTCGCTGTCGTGGGGCAGATTAGGAGGGGCGGCGGCTCGGCATCAATCAAGCAAATGCGCTAATCATTACCGTGAGAGTAATGATCAGTCGGGCCAGTTGATCTGATAGCGGGTGCTGCGCCCGCCGCCCGGGAGTTTACGCAGGCAGTCTTTTTCCAACAGATCTGCGAGATGCCGAGTGGCGGTGGCTTTACTGACCTTGGCGACCGCCTGGTATTGAGCGGCGCTGATGCCGTCGGTGAAACCCGCGTCCGGCCTCTCCGACAACAGGTCGCCATTCAGCAAACGGTTGAGCACTTTGATTTGCTCGGTGGATAGCCCGTCATCCCGATGGGCTTGCCAGAATCTCGCCTTCGCCAAAACCCGGTCGATGCGCTGGATGGCCTGCTCAAACGTATGGAGCAGCGTCTGCAAAAACCAAACGAGCCACTCAGTGATATTCAGCCCACCGCGCTGGGTCGCCTCCAGGACCCGGTAGTAGTCCTGACGGCGAGCGAGGATGCTGACGGACATGGCGTAAAAGCGTATGGCCTGGTGTTCGCCCTGGGCCATGGCCAGATCAGTGATTGCGCGGGTCAAACGTCCGTTGCCATCGTCGAACGGGTGCAGCGTCACGAACCAGAAATGTGCGACGCCCGCGCGGATCAGCGGGTCGAGGGTAGGGTCGGCGCGGCTACTGTTGAACCAGTAGAAAAAGTCATCGAGCTTTTGCTCCAGGCCTTCGCGCGGAGGTGTTTCGAAATGCACCACGGGTCGGTCAATGCGACCGGACACGACCTGCATGGGTTCGGGGCCCCTAAGCACGCCAACCTGGATGGGCTTTGCCGTCAGCGCGTTCGTCTCGGGAAACAACAAGCGATGCCAATGCATCAGCCGTTCGGACGTCAGCGGGGCGTCATGTTGTTGGGTGGCATCCAGCATCAACTCTGCCAGACCTTCACTGCGCGCCGTCACGCGTTCATCGCTGGCGAGCCCCAGCCGCTTTGCCAGCGAAGAACGCACCGACTCCACATTAAGCTGCTCACCCTCAATGGCCGATGAGGTGATGACGTTCTGCAATAAGGCGTCCAGTTCGCGCTCGACATTCGCGTCGGCGCCTGACGCGCCAATCATCCCCAACAACTGACCCTGCGCCTGGGTGCAGGCCCGCAACAGCGGCGCCAACGGCTCTGCGTCCCAGGAAAAGGACGGCCATTTGGGGTGTTGCCAAATCCATTTCGCTGACTGTTTCACGGGACGCCTCGGAGGTACGTGAGCCGATTAGAAACTCTATTCGGCTCACAGGATGAGCCGAATATGCGGTTTATTCGGCTCATCGTCTAGGAGGGAGTGGGCGTGATCGGCAATATCACCTTCAGCAAGCACTGAGCCGCTACCTGGAAGCCGAGATGCGCCAGATGCAGGCTATTTCGGACGGCATAGCAGATGCCAACGCAGCAAACCTTACCGATATCGAATCTGTAAAAGCGAAATACTTCAGCCTGATATGAGCCGGCTTCCGCTGGCAGTTCCTGGATGCTCCAGACAGACACAAGATGAGCATGCTGGAGATCAAATGGTGGGAGCGAGCTTGCTCGCGAAAGAGCCGGGACAGCCGCTAAATCTTCAGCGGCTGAAATTCTGCCTTCGCGAGCAAGCTCACTCCTACAGGGGCTGTGTTGGGCATGCTACCTGCAGCGGCTGACATGCAGTCGTGGGAGCGAGCTTGCTCGCGAATAGGCCGGGACAGCCGCTAAATCTTCAGCGGCTGAAATTCTGCCTTAGCGAGCAAGCTCACTCCTACAGGGCTGTGTTGGGCATGCATTCTGCGGCGGCTGACATGCAGTCGTGGGAGTGAGCTTGCTCGCGAATGGGCCGGGACAGCCGCTAAATCTTCAGCGGCTGAAATACAGCTTTCGCGAGCAAGCTCACTCCTACAGGGGGCTGTGTCCGACAGGCAACCTGCGGCGGCTGACATGCATTCGTGGGAGCGAGCTTGCTCGCGAATAGGCCGGGACAGCCGCTAAATCTTCAGCGGCTGAAATGCAGCTTTCGCGAGCAAGCTCACTCCTACAGGGGGCTGTGTTGGGCATGCAATCTGCGGCGGCTGACATGCATTCGTGGGAGCGAGCTTGCTCGCGAAGGGGCCGGTACATCAACAAATCTTCAGCGGCTGAAATACAGCTTTCGCGAGCAAGCTCACTCCTACAGGGGCTGTGTCCGGCATGAAGTCTGCGGCGGCTGACATGCAGTCGTGGGAGCGAGCTTGCTCGCGAAGGGGTCGGTACATCAACAAATCTTCAGCGGCTGAAATGCAGCTTTCGTGAGCAAGCTCACTCCCACAAGGGCTGTGTCCGGCATGCAATCTGCGGCGGCTGACATGCAGTCGTGGGAGCGAGCTTGCTCGCGAATAGGCCAGGACAGCCGCTAAATCTGCAGCGGCTGAAATACTGCCTTCGCGAGCAAGCTCACTCCTACAGGGCTGTGTTGGGCATGCATTCTGCGGCGTTTGAAAGCCGGGGCGTCTCTTACAAATTCGGCGTCATCTGAACCAACCCCGCTTCCACCAGCCACTCCTCCAGCGCCACGAGGTCCGGGATCTTCGCCACGGTCTCGCCCACTTGCACCGCGGCCAGTTCCAGCTCGGCCAGCGGCACGTCGACGTAGCTGAGTTGGCTGTCGAGTTTGCAGGAGCGCGGAATGCCTTGGGTCAGCAACGCGATGAATTTGAGGTCAGGGCGGCCGCCGAGGGCGTTGAGCACGACGATGCGGGCGCGGCCTCCGACCCGGGCGCGGCTGCCGCAGGCGGCTTCGAAACTGAGCAGCGGCAAACTGCGGTTACGCCAGTTGATCGGGCCCAAATACCACTGCGGTGCGGCGGGGTCGGCAACGCTGTCTTGATAGTCGATCAGTTCGGCAACGGCAACGTTGGGCAGCAGCAGGTGCCGATCACTGAGGGGGATGAGCAATCCGGTCAGGCTGGTCAGCCGCGCCGTTTGCGTCGTGGTGTCAGACATGGACGTGGCTCCAGTGAGAAATGCTTTGCAACAGAGCGGCTTCCTGATACGGCTTGCTCATGTATTCGTTCACCCCCAGCGCCATGGCGTGGTCGCGGTGCTTCTGCCCTGATCGCGACGTGATCATGATGATCGGCAGATGCTTCAGGGCGTCGTCTCCGCGAATCTTGCTGACCACCTCAAAGCCGTCCATGCGCGGCATTTCGATGTCCAGCAGCATGATGTCCGGGGTGTGCTCCTGCAGCAGCGCCATGGCATCGACCCCATCCTTGGCCGTCAGCACGTTCATGCCGTTGCGTTCCAGCAGGCGGCCGGTGACCTTGCGCACGGTCACCGAGTCATCCACCACCATCACCAGCAACGGCCGCGCCTGTTCGGGTTCGACATACCGCACCGGTGCGTGACCGGCGACCTGCAACGCGAGCAGCTTGGCGTGAAAACGCCGGATGTGCGCAAACAGGTCGAGAATCAGCACCACGCGGCCGTCGCCCAGAATAGTCGCGCCGGCAATGCCGGGTATCGACGAAAACTGCGGACCCAGGTTTTTCACCACGATCTCCCGCGAGCCGGCCAACGTATCCACCTGCACCGCAATCCATTGATCGTGTACGTGCACGAGAAGCACCGGCAGCGGTTGGGTCTGTGTCTGGCCCCCCAGTTTCGGCGGATGACCGTTATTGAGCAGCTCGCCCAGATAACGCAGCTCGTAGGTTCGCCCGTTGTATTCATAGCGCGGCGGCACGGACTGATAACAGGTCTCCAGCTCGCTCGGCATCACGCGCACGATACCCTCGATGCTGTTCAGCGGCACGGCGTACTGTTCTTCGCCGCACTGCACCATCAGCGCACGGTTGACCGACACCGAGAACGGCAAGCGGACACGGAAACGCGCGCCCTCTCCTGCCTTGGAATCAATGACCATCGAACCGCCGAGATCCTTGACCTCGGCATGCACCACGTCCATGCCGACGCCGCGCCCTGAAATCTGGGTGATGGTCTCGGCGGTGGAAAAGCCCGGGCGCAGGATGAACTGCAGGATGTCGTGCTCGCTCAGCTCGGCGTCCGGGCTGATGATGCCGCGCTTGATCGCCTTGCGCCGCACGGCCTCGAAGTCGACACCGGCGCCGTCGTCGCGCATCTCGATAACGATGTCGCCGCCTTCGTGGGCCAGGCTCAGCGTGATATGCCCCCACTCGGATTTACCGGCGGCCAGGCGTTCCTCGACGCTCTCAAGCCCGTGATCGACGGCGTTGCGCAGCATGTGCTCCAGCGGCGCAACCATGCGCTCGAGCACGTTGCGGTCCATCTCGCCTTCGGCGTTGATGACGTCGAACTTGACCTTCTTGTTCAGCTCGCCCGACACCTGACGGACGATCCGGCGCAGGCGCGGCACCATGCGCTCGAACGGCACCATGCGTGTGCGCATCAGGCTTTCCTGAAGCTGGGTGTTCACTCGCGCCTGTTGCTGCAAGAGGGTTTCGGCTTCATGGGCGCGGGTGTCAAGGGTTTCCTTGAGGTCCATCAGGTCGGACGCGGACTCGAACAGCGCGCGGGACAACTGCTGCAGCTGCGAATGCCGGTCCATTTCCAGCGGGTCGAATGCTTCGTAACCGCGCCGATCAACGGGGTGATCGCGGCTGAGAATGCGGCCCTGGGTTTCGATGTCGAGTCGGCGAAGTTGATCGCGCATCCGCTCGATGGTGGTTTCCATCTCGACCAGAGTGACCTGCGCGTCGCTGACCTGCTGCTCGACACGGCCCCGGAATATCGAGGTTTCCCCCGCCAGATTCGCCAGGTCTTCCAGTTGCTCGGCCGGTACCTTGATCATCTCCGGGCCGGTGCGCTCGCCGTCGGCCTCGGCCTGCGCCGCCGTATCAACAACCGGCGCGGGCAGCACAGGCGGCGCCTCCTGAGGTTTTTCGACAGGTTCGCGGGCGGCCCCGGATGACGTGTAATGACCGATGCTCTCGATCAGCAGCGCCGGGTTGGGCAATGGCTCGTAACCGCGAACGGCATCGACCATGTCGGCGAGCATGTCGTGGCCGCTTTGCAGCAGGCCGTTGAGCAGCGCGCTGTTTTTCAGCGCGCCGGTCGACAGTCCTTCGTACAGCGACTCCAGCTCATGGGCCAGATCGCCGATCGGCGCAATCTCCACCATGCGCGCGCCACCCTTGAGGGTGTGCAGATCGCGCAGCAGGTTTTCCACTTCAAGCATGTTCTGCGGATCGGCTTGCCAGCGCACCAACGCCGCGCTGCTGCTCTCGATGATGTCGTCGGCTTCTTCGAGGAAGATTTCCAGCAGTTCCGGATCGCGTTCGTCCAGCGAGTGGATCATCGAACTGACATTGCGCGTCTGGCCGTCATTGGGCAGCAGGTAGCAATTGCGCTGGCGAAACTCGCGAATCTTATCGATCAGCGGCGCGGGACTGGTCAATGCCGAACGGTGCTGCAGCTGTTCAAGCATCAGCGACAGGTGATCGTGGCTGTGCACCAACAGCTCCGCCAGTTGTGGCGAGTAACCGCAACGTCGATCGATCAGGCCTTCGTAGAGCGATTCCAGCTCGTGACCGAGGTCGCCCACCGGTCCGATTTCGGCCATGCGCGCGCCCCCTTTGAGGGTGTGCAGGTCACGTTGCAACGATGACAGTGGCAGCGGGTTTTCCGGGTCGTCGAGCCAGCGTTGCAGCGCAGGACCGGCGATGTCGAGAATATCCACCGCCTCTTCGAGGAAGATCTCGACGATTTCCTGATCGAAATCATCGTGCGAAGGCTGGGCGGGTTGAGCGAGATGCTCGGTAACCTCCTCCATGTTCGTGATGCTCGTCGCCCCACCGCGATCACTTTTGATAACGCCCATCGCGCCAGGGTCCAACGCCTCGGCGAGCAGACCGCGCAAGGCGCTCACGCGCTCAGGGCACGGCTGGACTTCCTGTCCGGCGGCTACCTGATCAAGCATGTTGATCAGTGCTTCGTGGGCTTTTTCGGCTTCGTCGAAAAAACGCTCGCTGACGGCAAGGCTGCTCTCCTCCACGGCGCCATACAGGTCGAGCAGCGCTTCGCAGAGCTCATCGACCTGGGGCAGGTCGGCGACGTGCGCGCCGTGGCCGAGCATGGTCAGTTCGTCGAGCAGCGCGTTCAATTCCTGGCGGTGGCCGGGGTGCTGGCGCCAGTCTTTGAGCAAGTTGTCGGCGTCCAGCAGGATGTCCATGCCTTCGGCCAGAAAGCTCGCGATCAACTGCGGATTACGCCGCGTGCGCAGACCATTACTGTCGTCGCTCAAGGCATCGGCCAGCCGTGCGTCGAGCAGCTCGTTGGCCTGTTGAATCAGTGCGACGGCGCCTTCGATGGGCATCAGCGGGTCGACATTCAGCTGGGCGAGGCCTAGATGAAACAAAGGCCCGGCCGCACGCAGCAGGTCGATCTCGGCCTGGCCGACCTCGATCAGGTTGGTCTTGAACTCGCGGACCAGTTGGTCCAGCGGGCTCGCCAGCTCGGCGATCGGCAGGACGCCCGCCATGTACGCGCTGCCCTTGAGGGTGTGCAACGCGCGCAGCAAATCGTTGCTGAATACAGGTGCGTCAGTATCCTGAGCAGCATCGAGGTAGCGGCTCATCGTGTTCAGGTGTGTGTGGGCTTCCTGACGGAAAATTTCCAGCAACTGCGGGTCGAACCCCTCTTCGTCCTCCAGCCGTTGCGCAGGCTCGATGTCGTTCGCTTCGCCCTGGGCCAGCGCGTGGGCCTGGGCAGCCAGTTGGTCGACATCGTCACGCTGACGCTGAACGTCCTCGGCGAAATCGCGAATCACGTCCGGCAGCAACGCCTGTACGTCCGTGAGCAACTGCTGCACCCGCGCGTCCGGCTCGACGCTGTGCTCCAGTACGCGGTTCAGGAGGTTTTCCACCGACCACGCCAGCTCGCCGAGAATCAGCGCGCGCACCATCCTGCCGCTGCCCTTGAGCGTGTGAAACGCACGACGAATCTCGCCAAGCGCCGAAAGGTTGCCGGGATCGGCAATCCAGCGCGGCACGTACTCGCGCAGTGCTTCGAGCATCTCGTCGGTTTCTTCGAGGAAGACTTCCCGCAGCTCGTCATCGATCGCCTGCTCACCCTTCGGCGGCGGCAACAGACTGGCCGGCATGTTCCGCGCCGGCGGGTTGACCGCCGACAGCGGGCTGGCCAACACCTCGGCGATGGTCTGGCTTGGGCTGACCAGCGCCTGACGGTCGTGCAAATCCTGCAGCTCTTCTTCGCTGATGACTTCTTCGAGCACCGGCACATCCAGCGCATCGGGGACCGGCGAGTAACCAAGCCGGGCGAGACTCTCCTGGGCCAGATCCAACACGTGTTCGCCCGGCGCTTCCGGGTCTTCGGCCATGCGTTCGAGGTAATACTCGACGCCGATGATCACGTCCGCCAGGTGATCGAGCTGCGAGGCCGCCGGGCTTTCGGTGTCAACCAGCAAGTGTTCGGTGATGTAGTCGTTACAGGCCGCCAGCAGTCCGGATGCCCGCGCCAGCGGGATCATCGCCAGCGCGCCGCGCACCTGAATCAATTGCTCCGACAGCGGCAGCAGACGTGCCCGGTCCATTTCACCGTCGACGTACTCGTCGATCACGTCCTTGGCCTGCTGCAGAACGATGCGCGCTTCCTTGATGACGAGTTGGTGAATCTGACTGAGATCAGTCGTCGGCAGACGGCTTTCTTCAGGGCTGCTCTGGTTAACCGTTCCGGCCATGCCCGCGAGGGTGGATTCGACGTACAGCAGCGCACCGGCGACGTCCATCAAGGTGGCATCGTCGGGTGCGCGTTGCCCCTGGGCCATGCCCTGCACCACGGTCATCTGATCGATGATGACTTTACGCGGCTGGCCGAAACCCAGCACCGCCAGGGTATCGGCGATCTGCCGCAACGGTGGCAGCAAGGCGTTCAGCTCGCTGACGTGCTGACGGTCCCCGCGCACGAAAACGTCGAGCCGCTCCTTGGTCCGTACCAGCTCATCGCACAAGGCAATGATCACCGAGCGCATGGCGTCGCGATCCGGCCCGGCCATGCGCGCACGTTCTTCAGCAACCAAGGCGCTGTGGGGCAGCGCATCGGCGAGTGCGTACTGATCCTTCAAGTCCGTCATCTTCTGAGCCTCGCTGTCGGACTTGGCGATGTAAAACAACAGGCTTTTCAGGAGTTCGTCGGGCGCAGGCTGATTGATGCCTTCAATGCCTTGATCCAGCAGACGTTTGAGTTCTTTGTCGGCATCCTTGAACAGGCTGCGCAGCGCCGGGCTGTTGGTGAAATTGCCGCTGAGCATGGTTTCGACCAGCGCGGACGCGATACGCCACAGCGGTTCGAGGGGCGCGTCCTCGCACAACACCTCAAGCCGCGCGAACACCTTGCCCATGTAACCGAGTTGAGTCTGCACGTCCTGATCGCGAAGCAGCCCGACCAGCGCGGTTTGCAGCGTCTGACGCAGCTTGCGCAATTTCGCGGGCAATTCGGGATTGTCGCGCTCGGCCAATGCCTGAGCATCAAGCGCGGGGATAGACAGCAATTGCGGCGAGAACAGGCTGGTTTCCGACAGCAGGCTTTCGCCCCGGGCGCTGCGTAAATCGTTGAGCAGCGGCAGCACCACCAACGGCAGGTCACGGCGGGCGGAGTGCACACGCTCCAGGTAAACCGGCAATTGCGTCATCGCCAGATTCAGCAGCTGGATCGCTTCGCTTTCCTGGGCGACGTGGCCCTCTTTGAGCGCCAGCGCCAGCTGTTCGATTTCCTCGGCGAACAGCGCGGCGCCATAGAACTCGATCATCTGCAGGCTGCCGTGAACCTGATGGATGAGCTCCAGGCACTCGTCCATTGCCGCGGCGTCGTGCGGTTGGGCGACGAACGTGTCCAGCGCCTGTCGGGCGTGTGTGAGGGTTTCGGCTATTTCGCCTTTGACCCACTCCAGGGCCACGTAATCGTGACGGTCAGCCATGGTGACTCCGGTTGCCTGTGCCTTGACGCTGCTTCATGTGCATTGACTGGATTATCAACGGGGCTATCAAGCAGGCCATCAATGCCGCGAGGCCGGCAACTTGAAGCCGGACACCGAGCGGCGCATCTCGCTGGCCATCTTCGCCAGATTGCCCATGCTCCGGGCGGTCGCCGCCGTGCCTGAGGTGGTCTGTGTGGTGGTCTGCTGGATCACCAGCATGGTCGAGGAAATCTGCTGACCCAATGCAGCCTGCTGCTGCGCCGCGTTGGTGATGCTTTCGACCAGCCCGGCGAGGATCTTCGACACGCCTTCGATTTCTTCGAGCGCGACACCGGCATCCTGCGCCAGCCGCGCACCGCGCACCACTTCCGCCGTGGTTTGCTCCATGGAGATCACTGCTTCGTTGGTGTCGTTCTGAATCGCGCGCACCAGGGTCTCGATCTGCTTGGTCGCCGACGACGAGCGCTCGGCCAGCCGCTGCACTTCATCGGCCACCACCGCAAAGCCGCGCCCGGCATCGCCAGCCATCGACGCCTGGATCGCGGCATTGAGCGCAAGAATATTGGTCTGGTCGGCGATGTCATCGATCAGGCTGACGATGTCGCCAATCTCCTGGGACGACTCGCCCAGACGCTTGATGCGCTTGGACGTGTCCTGAATCTGCTCGCGGATGTTGTCCATACCGGTGATGGTGTTGTGCACCACCTCGTTGCCCTTGTTGGCAATGGTCACGGACCGCTCGGCCACCGTGACGGACACGGACGCATTGGCCGAGACCTGATCAATGGAAGTCGCCATGTCATTGATGGCGTTGGACGCCGCCGCAATCTGTAGAGCTTGATGCTCGGAAGCCGCGGCCAGTTGGGTGGCAGTGGTCTGCGTGTCCTTCACGGCGCCGAACACTTGCTCGGCGGTGAGGTTGATGGTCGACACCAATTCGCGCAGTTGATCGATGGAGTAGTTGATCGAATCGGCAATGGCGCCGGTGAAATCCTCGGTGACCGAGGCCGCCACGGTCAGGTCGCCGTCCGCTAGGTCTTCGATTTCGTCGAGCAGGCGCATGATCGCGTTCTGGTTGCGCTCGTTCTTCTCGGCGGTTTCGCGCAGTTGCCGGTTGGTTTCGCGCACCATCACCAAGCCAATCAGGATGATCGACGCCAGCGCCAACAGGCCCAGAATGTAGCCGCCATAGCTATAGGCTGCGCGACCACCGGCCATGTGCTCGAAACTGTTGGCCAGCACCGAGGCTTCGTCGAGGAGGGTTTGCGAGAGGTTGAAAATGCTGCCCGACGCTTCACGGACTTCCAGCAGCTCCGGCGAGGTTTCGAGGATTTCGTCGACCGACCCGGAGACGAACTGGAACAGCTCGGCAATCTCGGCCAGCCGCGCCCGCGCATCGCGGTCTTCGACCTGGGCGATTTTCAGGGTGGCGTTGCCTTCGAGCATGCCGTTGAGCACGCGCCCGAACTGGCTGGCATCGCGACCAAACGCATCGGCCGCCTGGACAGCAGTCTCATCGCCGGACAACACGGTGTTGACCGCGCCCAGTATCCGCTCGGCCAGCAGCGACTGGCGCTGGGCGAGGGCCACCTGGCTGGCGGGCGCACGGGTTTGCAGGAGGATGTCGACGACCTTTTCAGACTCGATCTGCAATTGCGGAATGGTCTCGGCCAGCGTTGCCGCCACCTGATGCAGCGAGAGCACGGTCTGCTCACGGGCAAGAATCACGTCGGTGCTTTTGCGCAGGTTTTCCCAGTCGGTCTGCACCGCTTTCAGCTCATCGCTCACCGCAGCTGGCGCAGCCGGCAGGCCGGTGTTCTTGTCGCCTTTCTTCAGATACTGCCAGCGCGTGTCGAAGTCGTTGCGCGCATCGGCCAGCAACTTGAATGCCGCCGCCTTGCCCGCCGCCGCTTCCGTGGCGTTCTTGGCGATGCGCTGGGACAGCACGCGCAGCTCGCCGGCGTGGCCGATGTATTGTTTGTCGTAGTTGGACTGCGTGCTGAGGTACGCGAAGTTGACGAACAGCAGCATGATGAAAACGATGAGGCAGATGAACAGCACGACGATCTGCGATCGACTGCGCGCGCCTTCCAGTGACTTGCCGGTATTACTCATTGCTCAGGGCTCCGCCTGATGTTCGATTGAGGGAGGGCATCAGCCGTCTGGACCTGCACTGTTCAGCCCGGCGCATCAGAGCGCCACGTCCATAAACTCAGCCGACTGCACCAGCGCGCGCGGGCTGAACACCTGCCAGGCCTGCTCACGGACGAACCGTCCTTGTATGTAAGGCGCGACGCGGGGTTCGCCGTCGTGCGCCAGTTCAGGCATCAGGCTGCGCTCGCTGAAATGCTGCATGCCCAACACCTCGTCAATCAGCAGACCGACGAACACACCCTCGAAGTCGATGACCAGCACGCGGCGGTGTTTGCGCAGGGGTGAGAGTTCGTGGCCGAAGAATGCGCACAGATCCATGATCGGCAATAGGCGGCCGCGCAGATTGGCGATCCCGCAGACCCACGCCTTGGCACCCGGCAACACCGCACAGCGCGGCTCGTGGAGGATTTCGTCGACCTCGCCCATGGGGGCCACGTAATGGCGCTCGCCCATGCGAAAGCCAATGCCGCTCCAGCCTTGCTGGCGGGTTTCCTGCAGCGGCAGGCCGGCAGCGAGGGAGCGGCAGCGCTGGTCGATATCGAGCAGCAGCTGGAAGGCGGTTTGTGACTGAGCCATGAGCGTCAGCCGGGGGTCAGCCCGCGAGCACCGCGTTCAGGGTTTTCATGAGGGTTTCTTCGTCCACCGGCTTGGTCAGGTAATCCCGCGCGCCTTGGCGTTTGCCCCAGACCTTGTCGGTTTCCTGATCCTTGGTGGTGATCATGATCACGGGGATCATGCTGGTGTCAGCGTCTTTGGTCAGCTGACGGGTCGCCTGGAAACCGTTCAGGCCCGGCATGACGATATCCATCAGGACGGCATCGGGCTTTTCCTGACGGGCCAGGGCCACGCCATCGGCACCGTTCTCGGCCTTGAGGACCTGATGGCCATGCTTCTCCAGCATGCCGGTCAGCTTGTACATTTCGGTCGGCGAGTCATCGACGATCAGAATTCGAGCCATGGTGCTTCCCCATAGAAACAGCCGTCCCGCACGAGGGGGTCGGCATCAAGATAGTTGTTGTTCTACTGCAACGAAACCGGGCACGTGGGCCTTGATCGCACTGAGCAGTTCTTCCTTGCTGAACGGTTTGGTCAAAAACTGATCGGAACCAACGATGCGCCCCTTGGCCTTGTCGAACAGCCCGTCCCTTGAGGACAGCATGATCACCGGCGTGGATTTGAACGCCCGATTGTTCTTGATCAACGCGCACGTCTGATACCCGTCGAGCCTGGGCATCATGATGTCGACGAAGATGATTCTGGGATGATTGTCGGCAATCTTGGCCAGTGCGTCGAAGCCGTCGATGGCGGTTATCACTTCACAGCCGACGTTTTTCAGCAGGGTCTCGGCGGTGCGACGAATCGTCCGGGAATCGTCGATGACCATCACTTTCAATGGGGCTGAATGCTGTTCCATATCTGCTCTACCATCGCCGCGGCGAATCAGATGGGTTGCCTTCTGCCGGGCATCTGGTTTTGGGTCGGGATCATCGGGAGGCGCCAAAGACAGCTGGCGCGACACCGGATGCCGAGCCTTTTTAGCACACTCTCCACGGTCAATCCATAAAGCCTTGCCCCTTGACCCAAAGCCGGCGCGGCGCCACCCTGACGCCTATTTTCGGCCTGTCGTGGCCATTACCGATCAGAGGATATTACCCATGAGCATTCGCCTGGGAATCGTCATGGACCCCATCGAGCGCATCTCCTATAAAAAGGACAGCTCGCTGGCCATGCTCCTGGCAGCGCAAGCCCGCGGCTGGTCGTTGTTCTATATGGAGCAGCACGACCTGTATCAGGACGCCGGCCAGGCCCGCGCCCGCATGAAGCCGCTGAAAGTCTTCGCCGACCCGGCCCACTGGTTCGAGCTGGAGACCGAAGTCGACAGCGGTCTGGACGACCTCGACGTGATCCTGATGCGCAAGGATCCGCCGTTCGACATGGAATTCGTCTACTCCACCTATCTGCTCGAACAAGCCGAGCGCGCCGGCGTGCTGGTGGTCAACAAGCCGCAAAGCCTGCGTGACTGCAACGAGAAGCTGTTCGCCACGCTGTTCCCGCAATGCACCCCGCCCACGCTGGTCAGCCGTCGCGCGGACATCATTCGCGAGTTCGCGGCCAAGCACGGCGATGTCATTCTCAAGCCGCTGGACGGCATGGGCGGCGCGTCGATCTTCCGCCACCGCGTTGGTGACCCGAACTTGTCGGTGATTCTCGAAACCCTGACCAAGCACGGCCATGAGCAGATCATGGCGCAGGCCTATCTGCCCGCCATCAAGGATGGCGACAAGCGCATTCTGATGGTCGACGGCGAACCCGTGCTGTATTGCCTGGCGCGCATCCCGGCCGCCGGCGAAACCCGAGGCAATCTGGCAGCAGGTGGTCGTGGCGAAGCCCGCCCCCTGACGGACCGCGATCGCGCGATCGCCGCCGAAATCGGCCCGACGCTGCGGGAAAAAGGCTTGCTGTTTGTAGGCCTGGACGTAATTGGCGAGCACCTGACCGAAATCAACGTCACCAGCCCGACGTGCATCCGCGAGATCGATAACGCGTTCGGGACGGACATTGGCGGCATGTTGATGGATGTGATCGAGAAGAAGCTGCAGGCCCGGGCTTAACCCGGCTCCTTGTGGGAGTGACCGGGGTGGCGCTCCACCTTGCTCACGAAGGCGGCGTTCCAGCCGCCGAGGATTCAGCGGATGCTCAGGCCGCTTCGCGAGCAAGCTCGCTCCCACAGGATATTCGTCTGTTCGAGGTATCGGGAAAGTCGCAGAACCGGTGGGAGTGAGCTTGCTCACGAAGAGGCCAGGACATTCATCCTCTTTCTCTGGGGCTTGAAGCAGGTCTTTGTGAGCAAGCTCCCAACGGGAAAGGCACCGCCCACTAATCGGCCCGGTGACATCAAACGCCAAGCCAGTCCTGACATTGCGTTATCATGCGCGGCCTGAATTTTTGCGCTAGGTGAGTAGTAATGCTGGCACATGTGCTGCCGGAGCGTGGATGAACGCTGCGGTCGACGATGATCTCCCCCTGTCCCTGACCCGCACCGGCGTGCGCCCTGCCGATCGCCTCGGGTTTACCCTGATGATCGCCGCACTGGTGCATCTGGCGGTGATCCTTGGCGTCGGTTTCACCTACGTCAAACCGGAAAAGATCAGCCAGACCCTGGAGATCACCCTCGCCCCCTTCAGAAGCGACACCAAGCCCAAGGACGCCGACTTCCTCGCCCAGGAAAACCAGCAGGGCAGCGGCACCCTCGACAAGAAAGCGGTGCCCAAGACCACCGAAATCGCCCCGTATCAAGACAATCAGATCAACAAGGTCACGCCACCGCCTGCTGCCAAACCGGTGATCAAGCAGGACGCGCCGAAGACCGCTGTCGCCACGAAAGCGCAGTCTCCGCAGAAGACCGTCGCCAGGCGCGATGAGGTCAAGCCGGAAGAACAGAAGAAGGTCGCGCCGACCATCGACAGCACGCAGCTGAACAGCGAAATCGCCAGCCTCGAAGCCGAGCTGGCGGATGAGCAGCAGGCGTACGCCAAGCGTCCGAAGATCCACCGCCTGAGCGCGGCCTCAACGATGCGCGACAAGGGCGCCTGGTACAAAGAGGACTGGCGCAAGAAGATCGAGCGCATCGGCAACCTGAATTACCCGGATGAAGCCCGCCGCAAGCAGATCTACGGCAGCCTGCGCATGATGGTCTCGATCAACCGCGACGGTTCACTCTACGAAGTGCTGATTCTGGAGTCATCAGGCCAGCCGCTGCTGGATCAGGCGGCGCAGAAGATTGTCCGCCTGGCAGCACCCTTTGCGCCATTCAGTGGCGATCTGGCCGATATCGACCGGCTTGAAATCATCCGCACCTGGAAATTCGCGCGCGGAGACAAGCTGTCGAGTAATTGATCAGCCAATGCCGCGCAATATGAAACCTGACCTGCGTCGCGATTTATCCGCCCGTGAGTCGGTTCTGCCAGTTGTCACAACAGCCCCGCGACGCCACACTAGGGCTCATGAAAAACGTCTCTCCCTCGTACCTCAAACACCAGTTTCTGATCGCCATGCCCCACATGCACGATGAGAACTTCGCTCAGACCTTGACGTACATCGTCGAGCACAATGCCAATGGCGCCATGGGTCTGATCATCAACCGACCGCAAAGCCTGTCGCTGGCAGACATTCTGGAACAGCTGCGCCCCGAATTGCCGCCACCTGCGCGCTGCAAGGACATCGCCATTCACCTTGGCGGGCCGGTGCAAACCGATCGCGGCTTTGTCCTGCACCCTTCCGGCCAGGTGTTCCAGGCGACCGTGGACCTGGGCGGCATTTCGCTCTCGACCTCTCAGGACGTCCTCTTCTCCATCGCAGACGGCTACGGCCCTGATCAAAATCTGATCACCCTCGGCTATGCCGGCTGGGACGCCGGCCAGCTTGACGCCGAGTTTGCCGCTAATGCGTGGCTTAACTGCGCATTCGACCCGGCGATCCTTTTCGACGTCGAAAGCGAAGATCGCCTGGACGCCGCTGCCGCCAAACTGGGCGTTAACCTCAACCTGCTGACCAGTCAGGCGGGTCACGCCTGATGGCCGGACTGCGTCTGTTACTGGGATTCGATTACGGCACCAAACAGATCGGCGTGGCGGTCGGCCAGGTGATCACCGGGCAGGCCCGCGAGCTTTGCACATTGAAAGCGCAGAACGGCGTGCCGGACTGGGACAAGGTGCAGGCGCTGATCACCGAATGGAAACCGGACGCCATCGTCGTCGGTCTGCCGCTGAACATGGACGGCACACCGAGCGAGATGAGCGCCCGTGCCGAGAAGTTTTCGCGCAAGCTCAATGGCCGCTTCAACCTGCCGGTCTACACCCACGACGAGCGCCTCACCACGTTCGAAGCCAAGGGCGAACGCGCCTCTCGCGGCCAGCATGGCAGTTACCGGGACAATCCCGTGGACGCCATCGCCGCAGCGCTGCTGTTGCAAAGCTGGCTGGAAGCCAACACCGCGCTGTTTGAAACCTGATCCATCTACGCTGAACCGAATTCGATTTACCCAGGACGTTCGTGCAGCGCACGCCGGGGCACCTGAAGGAGCAACCATGAGTCTGCCAAATCCCGCCGAACTGATCAGCCAGATGGCGATTGATCTCAACGCGCACCTGAACAAACGCGGCATCCAGGAGCCTCGCTTCATCGGCATTCGCACCGGTGGCGTGTGGGTCGCGCAGGCGCTCCTTGAAGCCCTCAACATCCAGTCGCCGCTGGGCACGCTGGACGTCTCTTTTTACCGCGACGACTTCAGCCAGAACGGCCTGCACCCGCAAGTGCGCCCGTCGGAGCTGCCGTTCGAGATCGAAGGCCAGCATCTGGTGCTGATCGATGACGTGCTGATGAGCGGGCGCACCATTCGTGCGGCGCTCAACGAACTGTTCGATTACGGCCGCCCGGCCAGCGTGACCCTGGTGTCGCTGCTGGATCTGGACGCTGCTGACCTGCCGATCCGGCCAAACGTGACGGGCGCGACCCTGTCACTGGGGCCGAATGAACGGGTCAAGCTGTCCGGGCCAACGCCGCTGACGCTCGAACTGCAAGACCTCTCCACCGATTCCGCCGCCCTCTAAGAGTCCTTTGCGATGACGCCTCTCGACGCCAAGCGCCAGCTGCAACTGAACCATCAGGGCCAGCTGCAGCACTTTCTCTCCCTCGACGGTTTGCCCCGCGAACTGCTCACCGAAATCCTCGACACCGCCGACTCGTTCCTGGAAGTCGGCGCCCGCGCGGTGAAGAAGGTCCCGTTGCTGCGCGGCAAGACCGTGTGCAACGTGTTCTTCGAGAACTCGACACGCACCCGCACCACGTTCGAACTGGCGGCCCAAAGGTTGTCGGCGGACGTCATTACGTTGAACGTATCGACCTCCTCGACCAGCAAGGGCGAGACGCTGTTCGATACGCTGCGCAACCTTGAAGCCATGGCCGCCGACATGTTCGTGGTGCGCCACGGTGACTCCGGTGCGGCGCACTTCATCGCCGAACATGTCAGCCCTCAGGTCGCGATCATCAACGGCGGCGACGGCCGCCATGCGCACCCGACCCAGGGCATGCTGGACATGCTGACCATCCGTCGCCACAAGGGCAATTTCGAAAACCTCTCGGTGGCGATCGTCGGCGATATCCTGCACTCCCGCGTCGCGCGCTCGAACATGATCGCGCTCAAAGCGCTGGGCTGCCCGGACATCCGCGTGGTCGCGCCAAAAACCCTGCTGCCAGTGGGCGTCGAGCAATACGGCGTGAAGGTCTACACCGACCTGAACGAAGGCCTGAAGGACGTCGACGTGGTGATCATGTTGCGCCTGCAGCGCGAGCGCATGTCGGGCGGCCTGCTGCCGAGCGAGGGTGAGTTCTACCGGCTGTTCGGCCTGACCACCGCGCGCCTGGCCGGCGCCAAGCCCGATGCCATCGTGATGCACCCGGGCCCGATCAACCGCGGCGTGGAGATCGAATCAGCCGTGGCCGACGGCGCGCACTCGGTGATCCTCAATCAGGTCACCTACGGCATTGCCGTGCGCATGGCCGTTCTGTCCATGGCCATGAGTGGCCAAACCGCACAACGTCAGTTCGAGCAGGAGATCGCCCAGTGAAGTTCAGCATCCTCGGCGCTCGCGTCATCGACCCTGTCAGCGGTCTGGATCAAGTCACCGACATCCATCTTGAAGCGGGGAAGGTTCTCGCCCTCGGCGCGGCACCTGCCGGCTTCAGCCCTATGGAAACCATCGACGCCGCCGGCCTGATCGCCGCCCCCGGGCTGGTCGACCTGAATGTTTCTCTGCGTGAACCGGGTTACAGCCGCAAAGGCAACATCGCCAGCGAAACCCGCGCAGCGGCGGCCGGCGGCGTCACCAGCCTGTGCTGTCCGCCGCGTACAAAACCGGTGCTCGACACCTCTGCCGTTGCCGAGCTGATTCTGGACCGAGCCCGCGAAGCCGGCCACAGCAAGGTCTTTCCGATCGGCGCGTTGAGCAAGGGTCTGGAAGGCGAGCAACTGGCCGAGCTGATTGCCCTGCGCGACGCCGGTTGCGTGGCCTTCACCAACGGCATGGTCAATTTCCGCAGCAACCGCACGTTGTGCCGCGCGCTCGAATACGCGGCGACGTTCGATCTGACCGTGATTTTCAATTCCCAGGACCACGACCTTGCTGAAGGCGGCTTGGCCCACGACGGTCCGACGGCTGCGTTTCTGGGTTTGCCGGGCATTCCGGAAACGGCTGAGACGGTGGCACTGGCACGTGACCTGTTGCTGGTCGAGCAAAGCGGTGTGCGCGCCCATTTCACGCAACTGACCAGTGCGCGCGGCGTGGCCTTGATTGCCCAGGCGCAGGCGCGAGGCCTGCCGGTGACGGCAGATGTGGCGCTGTATCAGTTGATCCTGACCGACGAAGCACTGACCGGCTTCTCGAGCCTGTACCACGTGCAGCCGCCGCTGCGCACCCGCGCGGATCGCGACGCATTGCGTGAGGCGGTGAAGTCGGGCGTGGTGCAGGCGATCTCCAGTCATCACCAGCCCCATGAGCGTGACGCGAAGCTGGCCCCGTTTGGCGCGACCGAACCGGGCATCAGCAGCGTGGAGCTGTTGTTGCCACTGGCGATGACGCTGGTCGAAGACGGCCTGCTGGACCTGCCGACGCTGCTGGCACGCCTCAGCTCCGGACCCGCCGCTGCGCTGCGCCTGCCGGCCGGGACGCTGATTGCCGGCTCACCTGCGGACCTGGTGCTGTTCGACCCCGCCGCTTCTACGGTTGTAGGCGAGAAGTGGCTGTCGAGAGGCGAAAACTGCCCGTTCCTCGGCCATTGTCTGCCGAGCGCCGTGAAATACACGTTTGTGGATGGGCGGGTTAGCTATAACGGGTGAGATGCCCAACCTCAGGCAGACGTTGATTATGTGGGAGCGAGCTTGCTCGCGAAGGCTTACTTTCAGCCTCAGAGAAAACGGCTGAATGCACCGGCCCCTTTGTGAACAAGCTCGCTCCCACAGGTTTTGTGTCGCGCCCTACCGTCAGCGATGACGCACCTCATCGTGGGGTGACCTCTCTCACTTCCACGGACGAGCCCAAAGCAACCTCTATTACCGGCGGGCGTTCTTCACCGAGATCTGGTCATTCAGCGTCCAGAAGTCGTACAGCACGCCCAGCAGCGCCAGACCTCCCGTGAACAGGTAAATGATCCCGGTGATCCATTTGCCCTGATACATCCGGTGCACGCCGAACACGCCCAGAAAGGTCAGCAGAATCCAGGCGAGGCTGTAATCGGTCGAGCCTGCGTTGAATCGCAGGTCCGCTTCCCGATCCATCGCAGGGATCAGGAACACGTCGATCAGCCAGCCAATGCCAAACAGGCCCAGCGTGAAAAACCAGATCGTGCCGGTCACCGGCTTGCCGTAATAAAAGCGATGCGCCCCGGTAAATCCCACAATCCAGAGCAGATAGCCCATGACCTTGCTGTGGGTGTCCGGACGTTGAACGTCGGGTTGATAGGTGTTCATTGTTGACCTCGCTTGCTGCAATAGAAAAAAATATGCGTAAGTTTTGTGACTTTCGTGACGCCGTCCGACGTATGGCTTGAACCTCTTTTCAATCGTGCAAACCCTTGTTCTGCAAGGTGATCAGCACACTGAGATGACGATTCTGCAGCCAAAACTGACTTTGAGGGCAGTAAATTGTTCGACAAGGGGGCTCAGAATTTCGCAAAAAGCTGTTATAAAGTTGCGCGCTGACCAACAAGAGCCCTGCCTAATGCGTCCATTTTTCAAGACATGGCTGACTATTTGTCTATTTATGCCACTGGCCGCCCACGCCACCAATCGTGAGCAAACGCTTCCACCGAGCTTCACCGGTTTCACCGCCAGGTCCGAGTCGCCGGAATCCGTTTCACGCAACATCGCTGCTCAACGAGCTGCAATGGCTGCACTGGAACAGACGGCTACTCCACTCGAGACCTCTGGCAAGCGAGCCAAAGCTGTTAAGGGAAAACCATCCCGCAGCACTCGCAAGATTTCGCAGAACACTGTCGCCCTGGCCAACACGGCGCAGATGGGTACCAAACAGAGCAGCACCGTGGTCAACCGGGCCGTTAACGCCATCGGTACACCTTATCGTTGGGGCGGCACTAGCCCAACAAAAGGGTTCGACTGCAGCGGACTGGTGAAATACGCCTTCAACGACGTGAGCGAAGTCGATTTGCCGCGCACGTCCAACGCCATGGCCGAAGGTCACGGGCAGAAGGTTGACCGCAAGGATTTGAAGCCGGGCGACTTGCTGTTCTTCAACATCAAGAGCCGCACGGTGAACCATGTTGCGATTTACCTCGGCAACGACCGATTCGTTCACGCGCCACGCCGTGGCAAATCCGTGACGATCGACACGCTGAAGAAGCCGTATTGGGACAGCCATTACGTCGTCGCCAAGCGTGTGCTGCCAAAGCAGCCGCCGAGTCAGAAAGGCACCGTGCGCATCGCCCAGCGCTGATCGCACCCGCCGCCTGAAAAACACTGTGGGGAGCGAATTCATTCGCTCCCCACAGTCGTTTGTATTCCTGATCAGAAATTATCAGGCGTCTTCGCCTTCTCCCGCGCACTCTCGCGCGTGATCAGCCCCTTGCTGATCAGGTCCTTCAGGCACATATCCAGCGTCTGCATCCCCAGCGATCCCCCGGTCTGAATCGACGAGTACATCTGCGCCACCTTGTCCTCGCGGATCAGGTTACGGATCGCCGACGTGCCGATCATGATCTCGTGGGCCGCGACCCGCCCTCCGCCGACCTTCTTCAGCAGCGCCTGAGAAACAATGGCGTGGAGCGACTCGGAGAGCATCGAGCGGATCATCGACTTCTCCTGCGCCGGGAACACGTCGACGATACGGTCGATGCTCTTGGCTGCGGACGTGGTGTGCAGCGTGCCGAACACCAGGTGGCCGGTTTCGGCAGCGGTCAGCGCCAGACGAATGGTTTCAAGATCGCGCAGCTCGCCCACCAGAATCACGTCAGGGTCTTCCCGCAGCGCCGAACGCAGCGCCTCGGCGAAACCGTGGGTGTCGCGATGGACTTCGCGCTGGTTGATCAGGCTTTTCTTGGACTCGTGTACGAACTCGATCGGGTCTTCGATGGTGAGAATGTGGTGATGCTTGTTGCTGTTCAGATAGTCGACCATGGCAGCCAGGGTGGTCGACTTGCCCGAGCCGGTCGGACCGGTGACCAGAACCAGGCCGCGCGGCACGTCGGTAATCTTGCGAAACACTTCGCCCATGCCCAGCTCTTCCATGCTCAGGACCTTCGACGGAATGGTCCGGAACACGGCGCCCGCGCCGCGATTCTGGTTGAACGCGTTGACCCGGAAGCGCGCCACGCCCGGGACTTCGAATGAGAAGTCTGTCTCCAGATCTTCCTCGAAGTCCTTGCGCTGCTTGTCGTTCATGATGTCGTAGATCAGCCCCTGAACCTCTTTCTGGTCCAGTGCGGGCAGGTTGATCCGCCGCACATCGCCATCGACGCGGATCATCGGCGGCAGGCCGGCAGAGAGATGCAAGTCCGACGCGCCTTGCTTGGCACTGAAGGCCAGCAGCTCGGTAATATCCATACAGCTCCTCATCACATAGAATGCCGCAGACTTTAGCCCTGCTGGCGCAAATCAATGTCCACGATAGCAGAGAACATTTCAACGCTCGCCGAGCGAATTCGTAGCGCGGCGCAAGCGGTACAGCGCGACCCGGCGTCTGTCGGCCTGTTGGCGGTGAGCAAGACCAAGCCGGCGAGTGATCTGCGGGAAGCCTACGACGCCGGCCTCCGCGATTTTGGCGAAAATTACCTTCAGGAAGCTCTCGGCAAACAGGCCGAATTGAGTGACCTGCCCTTGATCTGGCATTTCATCGGCCCCATCCAGTCCAACAAGACTCGCGCCATCGCCGAGCACTTTGCCTGGGTGCATTCCGTGGACCGTCTGAAAATCGCACAACGGCTGTCCGAACAGCGTCCGCCGGAACTGCCGCCGCTGAACATCTGCATTCAAGTCAACGTCAGCGGCGAGGCCAGCAAGTCAGGCTGCAGCCCTGAAGACCTGCCCGCACTGGCCGAGGCCATCAGCGCGCTGCCGAATCTGAAACTGCGCGGCCTGATGGCCATTCCCGAACCCACCGATGACCGCGACGAACAGAACGCTTCGTTCGCCGCCGTCAGCACGCTGCAGGCGCAACTTGGCCTGCCGCTGGACACGCTTTCCATGGGCATGAGCCACGACCTCGAAGCCGCCATCGCACAAGGCGCGACCTGGGTGCGGATTGGCACTGCCCTCTTTGGCGCCCGCAATTATGGGCAGCCTTAACCTTTGCCCCACAGGAAACCGTTCATGAGCAAAACCCGTATCGCGTTCATCGGCGCCGGCAACATGGCCGCCAGCCTGATTGGCGGCATGCGCGCCCAGGGCGTCGACGCTGAGCTGATTCGCGCCAGTGACCCTGGCGCAGAGACCCGCGAGCGCGTGGCAAAAGAACACGGCATCAAGGTGGTCGCCGACAACGCCGAGGCCATTGAAGGCGCCGATGTGGTGCTGTTGGCGGTCAAGCCGCAAATGATGAAAGCCGTGTGCGAAGCACTGAAGCCGGCGCTCAAACCGCATCAACTGATCGTGTCCATCGCCGCCGGGATTACCTGCGCCAGCATGCGGTCGTGGCTGGGCGAGCAGCCCCTCGTGCGCTGCATGCCGAATACCCCGGCGCTGTTGCGCCAGGGTGTCAGCGGCTTGTATGCGACGGCGGATGTTACCCCGGCCCAGCGCGAGCAGGCCGAGATGCTGCTGTCGGCGGTCGGGATTGCACTGTGGGTCGATGAAGAAGCCCACATCGACGCCGTAACGGCGGTGTCGGGCAGCGGCCCGGCGTATTTCTTCCTGCTGATCGAAGCCATGACGGCCGCAGGCGTCAAACTCGGCCTGCCGGCTGACGTTGCCAGCAAGCTCACCCTGCAAACCGCACTGGGCGCTGCACTGATGGCGACCGGCAGCGACGTCGATGCCGCTGAACTGCGTCGCCGTGTGACCTCGCCTGCAGGCACCACCGAAGCGGCCATCAAATCGTTCCAGGCCGATGGCTTCGAAACAATTGTGGAGAAGGCGCTGGGCGCCGCTGCACATCGCTCCGCCGAACTCGCCGAACAGCTGGGCAAATAAGGAACCACTCATGAATGCACTCACCGGCGCCACTATTTTCGTCATCCAGACGCTCATCAGCCTGTACCTGACCATCGTTCTGCTGCGCTTTGTGCTGCAGCTGGTCAAAGCCAACTTTTACAATCCGCTGTGCCAATTCGCCGTCCGTGCGACCCAGCCGTTGCTGAAGCCCATCCGGCGCATCGTGCCGAGCGTCTTCGGGCTCGATACTTCCTCGCTGCTGCTGGCGATCGTCATTCAGGCGCTGTTGATGGCCTTCGTACTGATGATGACCTACGGCACCATCGGCGATATCCCGCACCTGTTGATGTGGTCGATCATCGGCATCACGTCGCTGCTGCTGAAGATCTTCTGGGTCGCGATGATCATCATGGTCATCGTTTCCTGGATTGCACCGGGCAGCCACAACCCGGCCGCCGAGTTGGCCTACCAGATCAGCGAACCGATCCTGGCGCCGTTCCGTCGCATCATCCCTAACTTGGGCGGCATGGACATCTCGCCGATCTTCGCCTTCCTGGCGATCCAAGTGCTGCAGTCCTACGTCATGCCTGAACTGGCGGCCTACGCCGGCATGCCGCAAGAGCTTTGGCGGTCGATCTGACTGCCGCCGCATGCAGCCAATGAGAACGCGGTAACTCTGACAGCAGGACCGGCTTCAGCCGGGAAGCTTTAGATCTTGGGGCGACGGCGCCAGCAGCCGTCGCCTTTTTCCCAGTCTGATGAATGTCGCGCCGGCAAAAATCCAAAGCGTCACCCTCCGCGAAATCAGCCATTTACTTTGTTGCCGCACCCCCGCGCGATCTTTAGACTTACGCCTCATTTCAGCGAGAGCAGGTCGATGTCCACGGTCTTTCCCAAAGATTCTGTCGGTCTAGTCACGCCGCAAACGGCGCATTTCAATGAGCCGCTGGCCCTGGCCTGCGGACGCTCGTTGCCTGCCTACGACCTCATCTACGAAACCTACGGTCAGCTCAACGCCGCCAAAAGCAACGCGGTGCTGATTTGCCACGCGCTGTCGGGTCATCACCACGCGGCGGGTTATCACAGCGCCGAAGACCGCAAGCCGGGCTGGTGGGACAGCTGCATCGGCCCCGGCAAGCCCATCGACACCGACAAGTTCTTCGTCGTCAGCCTGAACAACCTCGGCGGCTGCAACGGCTCCACCGGCCCCAGCAGCCTCAACCCGGAAACCGGCAGGCCCTTCGGCGCCGACTTCCCGGTGTTGACGGTCGAAGACTGGGTGCACAGCCAGGCGCGTCTGGCCGACCGGCTGGGCGTCGATCAATGGGCCGCCATCGTCGGCGGCAGCCTGGGCGGCATGCAGGCGCTGCAATGGACGATCACCTACCCCGAGCGCGTGCGGCACTGTCTGGCGATTGCCTCCGCGCCCAAGTTGTCGGCGCAGAACATCGCGTTCAACGAAGTCGCGCGGCAGGCGATCCTGACGGACCCGGAATTCCACGGCGGCTCGTTTCAGGAACACGGCGTGATCCCCAAGCGCGGCCTGATGCTGGCGCGCATGGTCGGGCATATCACTTATCTGTCCGATGACTCGATGGGTGAGAAATTCGGCCGGGGCCTGAAGAACGAAAACCTCAACTACGACTTTCACAGCGTCGAGTTTCAGGTCGAGAGCTATCTGCGTTATCAGGGCGAGGAGTTTTCCGGGCGTTTCGACGCCAACACCTATCTACTGATGACCAAAGCGCTGGACTACTTCGATCCGGCCGCCAACTTCAACGATAACCTCGCCGCCACCTTCGCCAATGCCAGTGCCAAGTTCTGTGTGATGTCGTTTACCACCGACTGGCGGTTCTCCCCGGCCCGCTCGCGGGAGTTGGTTGATGCGCTGATGGCGGCGAAAAAGGACGTCTGTTATCTGGAAATCGATGCGCCCCAGGGCCACGACGCCTTCCTGATCCCGATCCCGCGCTATTTGCAGGCCTTCTCCAGCTACATGAACCGAATTGCACTCTGAGGACACCATGAGAGCCGACCTGGACATCATCCAAGACTGGATACCGGCTGGCAGCCGTGTGCTCGACCTCGGCTGCGGCGACGGCGAATTGCTGTCCTGGCTGCAGCAGCACAAGCAAGTGACGGGCTATGGCCTGGAAAATGACGCTGACAACATCGCCCGTTGCGTGGCGCGGGGCGTCAACGTCATCGAACAGGATCTGGACAAGGGGCTGGGCAACTTCGCCAGCAACAGTTTCGATGTCGTGGTGATGACCCAGGCGCTTCAGGCCGTGCACTACCCGGACCGCATCCTTGATGAAATGCTGCGCGTGGGCCGTCAGTGCATCATCACCTTCCCCAATTTCGGGCACTGGCGCTGCCGCTGGTACCTGGCGAGCAAGGGGCGGATGCCGGTTTCCGAGTTCCTGCCGTACACGTGGTACAACACGCCGAACATCCACTTCTGCACCTTCGAAGATTTCGAAGAGCTGTGCCGCGGTCGCTCGGCGAAGGTCATTGATCGGCTCGCGGTCGATCAACAGCACCGGCACGGCTGGGCCAGCAAGCTTTGGCCTAATCTGTTGGGTGAAATCGGCATCTATCGCGTCAGCAGCCCGGGCTTGCAGGACCATCAGATAGCCGTGTGACCGGTGCCGCAGGGCAGTAAAGCCCTGCCAGCCAGCGTTAGCACCCAAGTGAAGAAAGCGGGCGACAGCAACGCAACGGGCTCAGCTTCAATCAGCGGATTTAAACGCAGCAGTTTTCGCGCAGCCGATTTATACGGACTCATCATGAATCTCACCCAGCTTGTACTGGCCAGCCATAACGCCGGCAAACTCAAAGAACTTCAGGCCATGCTCGGCGCCAGCGTACAGCTGCGCTCGATCGGCGAGTTCAGCACCGTGGAACCCGAAGAAACCGGGCTGTCGTTCGTCGAAAACGCCATCCTCAAAGCGCGCAATGCGGCGCGAATTTCCGGCCTGCCGGCGCTGGCCGATGACTCGGGGCTGGCGGTGGATTACCTGGGCGGTGCGCCGGGCATCTACTCCGCGCGTTACGCCGACGGCCAGGGTGATGCGGCGAACAACGCCAAATTGCTGGACGCCCTCAACGACGTCCCCGCCGAACAGCGCGGCGCCCAGTTCGTCTGCGTTCTGGCACTGGTACGCCACGCCGACGACCCGCTGCCGATCCTCTGCGAAGGTCTGTGGCACGGCCGCATCCTCACCGCCGCCAGCGGCGAACACGGCTTTGGTTATGACCCGCTGTTCTGGGTGCCGGAGCGCAACTGTTCAAGCGCCGAACTCACCCCGACCGACAAGAACCAGATCAGCCACCGCGCCCGCGCCATGGCCATCCTGCGTCAGCGTCTGGGGCTGAGCCCTGATCAGCAATGACTCAGGATTCCAACACCCGGCCGCTGATTCTGGGCGCGACCGGTTTCTCCTCTGAGCAGCCGCGGGCGCCGCTTGCCGAGCTGCCGCCGCTGTCGCTGTACATCCATATTCCGTGGTGCGTGCGCAAATGCCCGTACTGCGATTTTAACTCCCACACCGCGAGCCCGGTGTTGCCGGAGCAGGAATACGTCGACGCGTTGCTGGCCGACCTCGACCAGGACCTGCCCCACGTTTACGGCCGCGAGCTGAGCACGATTTTCTTCGGTGGCGGCACGCCCAGTCTGTTCAGCGCCGACGCGCTGGGCCGTTTGCTGCGCGGCGTGGAACAACGCATCCGTTTCGCGCCCGACATCGAGATCACGCTGGAAGCCAACCCTGGCACCTTTGAGCAGGTGAAATTCAGCGCTTATCGCGGCCTGGGCATCAATCGGCTGTCGATCGGCATCCAGAGTTTTCAGGAGGCCAAGCTCAAGGCGCTGGGGCGTATCCATAACGGCGATGAAGCCGTGCGCGCGGCAGACATGGCCCGTCGGGCGGGTTTCGATAACTTCAATCTGGACCTCATGCATGGTCTGCCGGATCAGTCCCAGGAAGACGCCCTCGGCGACCTGCGGCAGGCCATCGCCCTCGCCCCGACGCACCTGTCCTGGTATCAGCTGACCCTTGAGCCGAACACCGTGTTCTGGAATCAGCCGCCCACGCTGCCGGAAGATGACATCCTCTGGGACATTCAAGAGGCCGGTCAGACGCTGCTTCGGGAAAACGACTACGGCCAATACGAAGTGTCGGCCTACGCGCAGCCGGGACGCGAAGCGCGGCATAACCTGAATTACTGGAGCTTCGGGGATTTCATCGGGATCGGAGCGGGCGCCCATGGCAAGCTCAGCCACCCGGATGGGCGCATCATCCGCACCTGGAAAACCCGCTTGCCCAAAGACTATTTGAATCCCGCCAAGGCCTATCAGGCTGGCGAAAAGCTGCTGCCACTGGATGAGATGCCGTTTGAATTCCTGATGAACGCCCTGCGCCTGACAAATGGTGTGGACGCTGCATTATTTCAGCGCCGCACCGGTCTAAGCGTCGATTCGCTCGCCAGCGCCCGTCTTGAGGCGGAACAACGCGGCCTGCTGGAAACTGATCCGACACGGCTGGTGGCAACCGCTCGCGGCCAGTTATTCCTCAACGACCTGCTGCAGCACTTTCTTCTGTAAGGCTCAACACTAAGGACACTGAATGGAATTCGTACTCGACTTGCTGGCCACTGTCTCGCGCTGGAGTCGCAGCAATTTGTCGGAAATCGCCCTGGCACTGGTGGGCTGTCTGCTGATTCTGTTCGGAACTGACATCAAGGGCTGGATCGAAGGCCGCATCGGCGGTTTTGCCGGCGCCCTGCGCATTCCGATCATGGCGCTGCTCTGCACCGTCGGCAGTGGCGCTGCGCTGATTTATGCAACGCCGTGGGTCGTTCGCGCACTGAGCCAGTTCAACAACTACAGCCTGGCACCGGTATTGGTGGTAGTGCTGGTGTTGATCGGGGTGGTGGCCGATCGGAAGTAACCGACCGGACATGCAAAAGCGCCCTTGCCCGCGATGGCGGGAAGGGCGCTCTCAAGAATCACACTCCGCGGTTGCCGAGTGCGATCAGCCCATCAGCGGATGCTCTGGATGCTGCCTTTGTTGCCGGTCACTTTCACGTTCACTTGCTTGAAGATGAAGTAATCGTTGACGGTGACTTCGTAACGCGGCGCCACGATCAGGTCGGAGCCGGACGATTTGACGGCCTTGAACGCTGCGGCGGCCTTGGTGGAGGAGATCGGGTCCGGCAGAGGCAGGCCGATGCCGCCACCACCGCTCGCGCCGCCGTAGGTCACGCCGTCCGCAAATTGCGTATCGCCGCCGATGTTCAACCAGCCGAACAGAACATTGGTGGACGACTCGCCGCTGATGGCTTCACCGACTTTGACGTCAGCCTTCAGATCAGTCTTCACGTCGCCGGACAGCGAAGCGCTTGGCTGGCTGACGTTATAGCTGACACAGCCGCTGGTGGTCGCAATCAGCGTGGCGATCGCAGCCATTTGCCAAAACTTGTTCATCTTCATTCCTCGTCATCAATATTGATATATGCAACGGCGGGGACTATGAAGATCAGAACTGAAAATGGATGTCGGACGATTCCGAAGACCTTGTAGCCTCCTTAGGAAGAAATCGAAGGGTTCGTCATACAAGGCAAAAAGCGGCTGAAATGTGATGTAAAAACTCAAAAGCGGCCGCTACCGGACCGCTTCTGGTCGAGAAGTGATCAGGCCAGCTTCTCGAACTTCAGATCCCAAACCCCGTGACCGAGGCGTTCGCCACGGCGCTCGAACTTGGTGATCGGACGCTCCGCAGGGCGCGGAACGCATTTGCCGTCTTCGGCCAGGTTGCGGTAACCCGGCGCCACGTTCATCACTTCCAGCATGTATTCGGCATAGGGTTCCCAGTCGGTCGCCATGTGCAGCACGCCGCCCGGCTTCAGCTTGGTGCGCACAAGCTCGGCAAATTCGGCCTGGACGATGCGGCGCTTGTGGTGGCGCGACTTGTGCCAGGGATCCGGGAAGAACAGCATCAGCCGGTCCAGGCTGTTGTCGGCCACACAACGGTTGAGCACTTCGATCGCATCGCAATCGTAAACGCGCAGGTTGGTGAGCCCTTGGGTCAGCACGCCGTTGAGCAAGGCGCCGACGCCCGGACGGTGCACTTCCACGCCGATGAAATCCTGCTCTGGCGCGGCGGCGGCCATTTCCAGCAGCGAGTGGCCCATGCCGAAGCCGATTTCTAGGGTGCGCGGGGCCGAGCGACCAAACACCTGATCGAAATCCACCGGGGCGTCGGCCAGCGGCAGCACGAAACGCTCCTTGCCCTGATCCAGACCACGTTGCTGGCCTTCGGTCATGCGACCGGCACGCATCACGAAGCTCTTGATGCGCCGATGGTGGCTGTCATCGCCTTGGGCTTTGGTGTTCTCGTCGTTCATCACTTCATCGTCCGGAAGTGGGTCGGGCGTTTGCGAATCAATCATCAACAGGCTCTTACTTGATCAGACCATCCAGCGGCGAAGACGCGCTGGCATAGAGTTTCTTGGGCATACGGCCGGCCAGGTAGGCCATGCGGCCTGCCAGAATGGCGTGTTTCATGGCTTCGGCCATCAGCACCGGGTGTTGCGCGTGGGCGATGGCCGAGTTCATCAGCACCGCCTCACACCCCAGTTCCATGGCGATGGTGGCATCGGACGCAGTGCCGACACCGGCATCGACCAGCACCGGGACTTTCGATTCTTCGAGGATGATCTGCAGGTTGTACGGGTTGCAGATCCCCAGGCCAGTACCGATCAGGCCCGCGAGGGGCATCACCGCGCAGCAACCGATTTCGGCGAGCTGGCGGGCGATGATCGGGTCATCGCTGGTGTAGACCATGACGTCGAAGCCGTCCCTGACCAGCGTTTCGGCGGCCTTGAGAGTTTCGATGACATTGGGGAACAGGGTTTTCTGGTCAGCGAGGACTTCCAGCTTGACCAGATTGTGGCCATCGAGCAGCTCGCGAGCCAGGCGGCAGGTGCGCACGGCTTCGATGGCGTCGTAGCAACCGGCGGTGTTCGGCAGGATGGTGTAGCGGTCCGGCGGCAGCACGTCGAGCAGGTTCGGTTCGCCCGGGTTCTGGCCCAGGTTGGTCCGGCGCACGGCAACGGTGACGATCTCGGCGCCCGAGGCTTCGATGGCCAGTCGGGTCTGTTCCATATCCGCGTACTTGCCAGTGCCGACCAGCAGGCGCGACTGAAAAGTACGACCGGCCACGGTGAACGGCTTGTCGCTGCGAACGTTGCTCATCTGAAATCCTCTTTACGGTTGAGGTTTTTGCAGTGCCTGCGGATCAGGCCGGCGGCACGTCGAAGGCTAGCCGCCACCGATGGCGTGCACCACTTCGACCTGATCGCCTTCGGTCAGCGTCGTGGCGGCATGCTGGCTGCGCGGGACGATGTCCAGATTGAGCTCGACGGCGACTCGGCGCCCGGCCAGATCCAGACGTGTGAGCAATCCCGCGACGGTTTCGCCGTCGGGCAGCTCAAAGGATTCACCGTTCAACTGAATGCGCATGCGAGGGGCAGCCATCATTTTAGGGGGCGAGCATTCTAGCCCGATCGGCCGGTATGACCAAGGCAAAGCCACGCCATTCGTCTCGGGCGTAGCCTGGGTATGGGGCGCGTCCGCGACAGGCGCGCGCCCCAGGCGGGATTAAAGCGTGTCGAGCCCCAGGCGCCATGCCGTCCAGCCGAGAATCGCCCAGCCGATCAGGAAAAACAGGCCGCCGAAGGGGGTGATGATGCCCAGCTTGGTCGCGCCGGTCAGCGTCATCAGGTAGAGGCTGCCGGAAAACAGGATGATGCCCAGTGTGAAGGAGATGCCTGCGTAGGTGACGAGCCGGCCCTGGATCTGCATCGCCAGCAGCGCCACGCCGAAAATCGCCAGCGCATGAATCAGCTGGTAGAGCACGCCGGTGTGGAAGACCGCCAGGTACTCGGGGGTCAGGCGGTTTTTCAGGCCGTGGGCAGCGAACGCGCCAAGGGCGACGCCGGTGAATCCGAAGAAGGAGGCCAGCATCAGAAAGGTTCGTAACATGTACAACTCCAGGCAAGTTCAATGACGCGTGGTCTGTATAATGGCCCGCTCAAACGCTTCGGCCAAGCCATCTCTATGCTGCAATTACTTCTCCGTCGTGTCGCCAAAGGCCTGCTCTGGTTTGCAGCGACGAGTGTCGTGCTGGTGCTGATTTTCCGTTGGGTCCCTCCTCCGTTTACCGGCTTGATGGTCGAGCGCAAAATTGAATCCTGGTTCGACGGTCAGCCCATTGACCTGCAGCGCGACTGGGAGTCATGGGACAACATCTCCGATGACCTGAAAATCGCTGTCATTGCCGGCGAGGACCAGAAGTTTGCCGAGCACTGGGGTTTCGATATCGACGCCATTCAGGCGGCACTGGTTCATAACGAACGCGGCGGCTCCCTGCGCGGGGCCAGCACGCTGAGCCAGCAGGTGTCGAAAAACCTGTTTCTGTGGTCGGGCCGCAGCTACTTCCGCAAAGGCCTGGAAGCCTGGTTCACCGCGCTGATCGAGGTGTTTTGGTCCAAGCAGCGCATTCTTGAGGTGTACCTGAACAGCGTCGAATGGGACGACGGCGTCTTCGGCGCCCAAGCGGCCGCGCAGCATCACTTCCATGTGAATGCCAGTCAGCTGTCCACGCAGCAGGCAAGTTATTTGGCCGCCGTCCTGCCCAACCCACGGGAATGGAGCGCCAGCCACCCCAGTGGCTATGTCTCACAGCGGGCAGGCTGGATCCGCCAGCAGATGCGTCAGCTGGGTGGGGATGAGTATTTGATGGGGTTGAATCACAGCCGGAAGTGGTGAGCCCAAGTCTGGCTTTATGGCTTTCGTAGGACTGGCTTTAAGCTTTCGTAGGACCGGCTTTAGCCGGGAACGCGTCACACGTCACGCCGCAAGCCTAATGGCGCTCAACCCGGCTTCTTCCCGGCTGAAGCCGGTCCTACTGAGATACATCCCACAAACAAAAACGCCCCGATCATCTCGGGGCGTTTTGCGTAACGGCGTAACGATCAGGCAGCAATCGACAGCTTCAGCTTGTTCATCGCGCTCTTCTCCAGCTGACGAATACGCTCGGCCGAGACGTTGTACTTCTCGGCCAGGTCGTGCAGCGTGGCCTTCTCTTCCGCCAGCCAGCGCTGATACAGAATGTCGCGGCTGCGGTCGTCGAGCACGTTCAGTGCTTCGTGCAGGTTGGCCGTCGAGCTGTCCGTCCAGTCGGAATCTTCCAGCTGACGCGCCGGATCGTAGCGATGGTCTTCCAGATAGTTGGCCGGCGACTGGAAAGCGCTGTCATCGTCGGCTTCTGCCGCTGGGTCGAATGCCATGTCGTGGCCGGTCAGACGACTTTCCATCTCGCGCACTTCGCGGGGTTCGACACCCAGGCTTTCGGCAACGCGATGGACTTCTTCGTTGTTCAACCAAGCCAGACGCTTCTTCTGGCTCCGCAGGTTGAAGAACAGTTTGCGCTGAGCCTTGGTGGTCGCGACCTTCACGATGCGCCAGTTACGCAGGATGAACTCGTGAATCTCGGCCTTGATCCAGTGCACGGCAAAGGACACCAGGCGCACACCCATCTCTGGATTGAAGCGCTTCACGGCCTTCATCAGGCCGACGTTACCTTCCTGAATCAGGTCAGCCTGAGCCAGGCCATAACCGGAATAACTGCGTGCGATATGCACGACAAATCGCAGGTGGGCGAGCACCATCTGCCGAGCCGCCCCCAAATCCTGCTCATAGTAGAGACTCTCCGCCAGTTCACGCTCCTGCTCTGGCGTCAGCAGTGGGATGCTGTTAACCGTGTGCACATAGGCTTCCAGGTTCGCACCCGGGACTAAGGCATACGCAGGTTGCAAAGAATTGGTCATTACGAAAAACCTCCGACACATAACTCGTGCAGTTCAGCACTGCGAAATTGACCGGGAACCGCTAGACAAGTTCCCTTAGCTGAAAAGTCAATAGGTGAAACAAAATTTACTAACGACGCAGCGCCTGAACACTGTAGCTACTCAACACTAACGAGGCGCCAACTCTCTTAAATGGCGTGCCACTGCAATCCACGCACCGATATACCCCAACAGCACCGCTCCAAGCAAGAGCGACACGCCGTCTGACACTGGCACGCCTGCAAGGGCAAAATTGCTGCCGTAGAGTCCGGCCAGCCGGACCACCGCTTCGTTCAACCAGTCTAGCCCGAAAGCCAGAACACCCCAGGAAAGAACTCCGGCACCCAGCCCGTACAACGCCCCCATATAAAGGAAGGGCCGACGGACGTAACTGTCCGTACCGCCTACTAACTTGATGACCTCGATTTCCGTACGACGGTTCTCGATGTGCAGACGAATGGTGTTGCCGATGACCAACAGGAGCGCCGCGACGAGCAACACGGTCAGGCCGAACACGAACCGGTCACCCAGCTTGAGGATCGCTGCCAACCGCTCGACCCAGACCAGATCAAGCTGGGCCTGCTGCACTTTAGGCAACTCGGCCAGATGCGTACGTAATGCTTCCAGCGCGGCTTTGTCAACTTCCAACGGTGTAACCAGCACAACGCCGGGCAGCGGGTTTTCAGGCAACTCCTTCAGTGCCTCGCCCAGACCGGACTGCTTCTGGAACTCGTTCAGTGCCTCATCGCGGCTGATGTATTCGGCATCGGCGACGCCGCCCATTTCCTTGATCTGACGGACAAGGCCCTCGCCTTCACTCGGCGATGCGTCCAGTTGCAGGTACAGAGATATCTGCGCCGCGCGCTGCCAGGATCCGCCCAAACGCTCGACATTGCTCAGCAACAACGACAAGCCCATCGGCAAACTCAGCGCAATGGCCATCACCAGACAGGTAAAAAAGCTGCCAATGGGCTGCTTGCCGAGACGGCGCAGGCTGTCCAGCAGGCTTGACCGGTGGGCCTCGATCCAGGCGTTGAACAACTCGCCGAAGCTCGGGCCATCGTCGTCATCGCGTTTCTTTTTCTTTTGCGGCGCCGGGTCTGAAGCTTTTGGCGCTACGCGTTCGGACACCTTGGGACTGCGAGTGGCACTCATACGCCAGCCTCCCCGTCGCCGATCAGTCGGCCGCGTTGCAACGTCAGCATGCGATGGCGCATCCGCGCGATCAATGCGAGGTCATGGCTTGCAATCAGCACACTGGTGCCCAGACGGTTGATGTCTTCGAACACACCCATGATTTCAGCTGCCAGTCGCGGGTCGAGGTTACCAGTGGGTTCGTCCGCCAGCAGCAGGGCCGGGCGGTGAACGATGGCGCGGGCGATGCCCACGCGCTGTTGCTGACCGGTGGACAAATCGCCCGGGTACAGCTCGGCTTTGTCCGATAACGCAACGCGCTCAAGGGCCGAGTCGACGCGCTTGACCACTTCGGTTTTGGACAGGCCGAGGATCTGCAGCGGCAGCGCGACGTTATTGAACACCGTGCGATCAAACAGCAATTGGTGGTTCTGGAACACGACGCCGATCTGCCGACGCAAAAACGGAATCTGCGCGGTGCTGATCTGACCCAGGTCCTGACCCGCCAGCAACAGCTTGCCCGTGGTCGGACGCTCCATCGCCAGCAGCAGGCGCAGCAAGGTACTTTTGCCCGCGCCGGAGTGACCGGTCACAAACAGAAATTCGCCACGACGTACTCGAAAGCTCAGCTCATGCAAGCCGACGTGTCCGTTCGGATAGCGTTTACCGACCTGTTCGAAACGAATCATGGGCGCTCCCGCTCGGCGAATAGGGCTTGGACGAACGGCTCGGCTTCGAAGGTGCGCAGATCGTCGATGCCTTCACCGACACCGATGTAGCGAATCGGCAGACCGAACTGCTTGGCCAGGGCGAAGATCACGCCGCCCTTGGCGGTACCGTCGAGCTTGGTCAGCGCAAGGCCGGTGAGCTGGACGGTCTGGTTGAACTGTTTGGCCTGGTTGATCGCGTTCTGGCCCGTACCGGCGTCCAGCACCAGAAGCACTTCGTGGGGCGCGTCGGCGTCGAGCTTGCCGATCACGCGGCGAACCTTCTTCAGCTCTTCCATCAGGTTGTCTTTGGTGTGCAGGCGGCCCGCCGTGTCGGCGATCAGCACATCGATACCGCGCGCTTTGGCGGCCTGAACGGCATCAAAAATCACCGATGCCGAGTCGGCGCCTGTGTGCTGGGCAATGACCGGGATCTTGTTGCGCTCGCCCCAGACCTGCAGCTGCTCAACGGCTGCGGCGCGGAAGGTGTCGCCTGCCGCCAGCATGACCTTCTTGCCTTCCAGCTGAAGCTTCTTGGCGAGCTTGCCAATGGTGGTGGTTTTACCCGCGCCGTTGACGCCAACGACCAGAATCACGAAAGGCTTGTGCTGCGAAGTGATGACCAGCGGAGCTTCCACCGGCTTGAGCATTTCAGTCAGCTCGTTCTGCAGCGACTTGTACAGCGCATCGCTGTCGGTGAGCTGCTTGCGCGCTACTTTCTGCGTCAAGTTGCGCACGATCGCCGACGTTGCTTCCACGCCGACGTCGGCAGTCAACAGCCGGGTTTCCAGCTCGTCGAGCATGTCGTCGTCGATGGCTTTTTTGCCGAGGAACAGGCTGGCCATGCCTTCGCCCAGGCTGGCGCTGGTTTTCGACAGGCCCTGCTTCAGGCGCGCGAAGAAACCAGGCTGCTTGGGTGCGGCGGATCCTTCGAACGGGACAGGCGGCACATTGGTTTCAAGAACGGGCACCGCAGCTGCGGCTGGAAACCTCGGCGCTGTCGTCAACGGCGGCGTCAGCGACGGGAGATCATTGCCAGACACCGGATCAGGCAGCGCGACCGGGGTCGGCTCGACAGACGGAGCCACTTCGAACGAGGTGGTGTCGATGAGCGCCGGTTGAGCGGGGACTTCAGCCAAGGGAGCGGCCGCAGATTCCACGTTGGACTCGGTGTGAACCGGGATGGGCGGCGTAACGTGAGGCTCGCGCTCATCGGTGAAAGCGACTGGCTCTTCAGCAACAGGCAGGTGAAGCCAAGGATCTTCGACCGGGGCCGAAAGCGCTTCAGTCGTCGCTGTTTGTGGCAAGGGCTGCGACGTGGGTTGCGGCGCGCGCTCGGCGGGGATGACCGGGGCGTTGATCTGCTCAGCAACAGCCGGCGCCTGGTTGGGCACGGATTCTGGCGCGGGTGCGGGGGCATTCTGAGGCGGTTCTGGAGTGGCTTCCTGCGGCTTTTTGCGCAGCCATCCGAACAGGCCTTTCTTCTCGCCAGCCGGGGCTGGGGTCTTTTTGTCGTCGTTGGAACCAAACATGGAGGACGGCTATCTCACGGTAACGACGCGCCAGAGCGGCGCCTCTGAAAAATTCTGTATGCGAAACAGACTGTAATCGAGCCCGCTTGTTCAGCCAGAGCCCTTCCGTTTACGCCTTTTGCGCATCGCCTTCCGGCACTGGACGAAGAGTCCTACGTCACAGCCATAGTCGCCGAGCGAACTGGCCGCTATCCTAACACCCCCGCGCCCGCTGACGCTAAGCAGGCCGTCTCCAAGGTTCAAATCACGAATGAATGCTCTAGCCCGCTGTGCCGCAGGCCTGCTGCTCAGCACAATCTGTTTGCCCTTCGCCGCATCGGCTGCCGACCCACAACCCACCACCGAATTCACGCTGGACAACGGCCTGAAGGTCGTCGTCCGTGAAGATCACCGCGCGCCGGTCGTGGTTTCACAGGTCTGGTACAAGGTCGGCTCCAGTTACGAGACGCCTGGCCAGACGGGCCTTTCCCACGCGCTGGAACACATGATGTTCAAGGGCAGCTCCAAGGCAGGTCCGGGCGAAGCATCGCTGATCCTGCGCGACCTGGGCGCTGAAGAGAACGCCTTCACCAGCGATGATTACACCGCTTATTACCAAGTGCTGGCCCGTGATCGACTGGCTGTTGCCTTCGAACTGGAAGCCGACCGCATGGCCACCCTGCGCCTGCCCCCTGAAGAGTTCGCCCGGGAGATCGAAGTCATCAAGGAAGAGCGCCGCCTGCGCACCGATGACAAGCCGAACGCCAAGGCCTACGAGCGCTTCAAGGCCATCGCTTACCCCGCCAGCGGCTACCACACGCCGACCATTGGCTGGATGGCGGACCTTGAGCGTATGAAGGTCGAGGAGCTGCGCCACTGGTATGAATCCTGGTACGTCCCCAACAACGCCACGCTGGTGGTGGTCGGTGACGTGAAGCCCGATGAAGTAAAAGCCCTGGCTGAGCGCTTCTTCGGCCCGGTGCCGCGCCGCGATGTACCGCCGTCGAAAAAACCGCTGGAGCTGGCCGAGCCCGGCATGCGCCAGATCACCGTGCATGTCGCCACGCAGATGCCGAGCCTGATGTATGGCTTCAATGTGCCGAGCCTGGCCACCGCCACCGATCCACAGTCAGTCAACGCACTGCGCCTGATTTCGGCCTTGCTCGACGGCGGCTACAGCGCGCGCATTCCGACCCGCCTGGAGCGCGGCGAAGAATTGGTCACCGGCGCCTCGTCCGATTACGACGCCTACACCCGCGGCGACAGCCTGTTCACCATCAGCGCCACGCCCAATCAGCAAAAGAAGAAAACCCTCGCCGACGCTGAAGCCGGCATCTGGCGCCTGCTCGACGAGCTGAAAACCAAGCCGCCCGCCAAGGAAGAGCTGGAACGGGTCCGCGCCCAGGTGATCGCCGGATTGGTCTACGAGCGCGATTCCATCACCAGTCAGGCCAGCACCATTGGCGAACTGGAAACAGTGGGCCTGTCCTGGAAACTCATCGATCAGGAACTGGCCGCGCTGCAAAGCGTGACGCCGGAAGACATCCAGAAAGCTGCCCGTACTTATTTCACCCGCGAGCGCCTCGCCGTTGCGCATGTTTTGCCTGAGGAGAAAGCCCAATGAGCCAGCGCAACGAATCCCGCTTTGCGCGAACGCGGGCCTGCTCATTTGTACTTGCCGTAACCTTTGGTCTGTTCGGTTCGGCATCGGCGATGGCAGAGACCGCCGCCGAAGCCCCGAAAGCCATCGATAAGGCCGCCAGCACGCTGGAATCCCTGAAAGAGCTGGACAGTAAAGCGCCGGCTCGCCGCTCGCTGAACATCCAGTCGTGGAATACCGCCGAAGGCGCTCGCGTGCTCTTCGTCGAAGCCCATGAACTGCCGATGTTCGACATGCGCCTGCTGTTCGCGGCCGGCAGCAGCCAGGACGGCGCCAATCCCGGTATTGCGCTGGTCACCAACGCGATGCTCAACGAGGGCGTCAAAGGCAAGAACGTCAGCGCCATCGCCGAAGGTTTCGAAGGGCTGGGCGCTGATTTCGGCAACGGCTCCTATCGCGACATGGCGATCGCTTCGCTGCGCAGCCTGAGCGCCGCCGACAAACGCGAGCCTGCGTTGAAACTGTTTGCCGAAGTGGTGGGCAAACCGACCTTCCCGGCGGACTCGCTGGCGCGGATTAAAAATCAGCTGCTGGCGAGCTTCGAATATCAAAAGCAGAACCCGGGCAAGCTCGCAGGCGATGAGCTGTTCAAGCGGTTGTACGGCGATCATCCCTACGCGCATCCGAGCATGGGCACGGCCAAAAGCATCGCGCCTCTGACCTTGGCTCAACTGAAGGCCTTTCATGCCAAGGCCTACGCCGCTGGCAACGCAGTGATTGCGCTGGCCGGAGACCTGACGCGAGCGGAAGCCGAAGCCGTTGCGGCGCAAGTTTCCGCTGCGCTCCCCAAAGGCCCGGCGCTGGCGCCAACCGTCGCACCCACCGAACCCAAGCCGAGTGAGACTCACATCGAGTTTCCGTCCAAGCAGACGCACCTGATGCTGGCTGAACTGGGCATCACTCGCGGCGATCCTGATTACGCGGCCCTTTCACTGGGCAACTCGATCCTGGGTGGCGGCGGCTTCGGCAGCCGTCTGATGACCGAAGTGAGGGAAAAACGTGGCCTGACCTACGGCGTCTCTTCGGGCTTTACGCCGATGCAGGCGCAAGGTCCGTTCATGATCAGCCTGCAGACCCGGGCCGAACTGAGCGAAAACACCCTCAAGCTGGTGAAGGACATCACCCGTGACTTCCTTGCCAACGGCCCGACCCAAAAAGAGCTCGATGATGCCAAGCGCGAACTGGCCGGCAGCTTTCCACTGGCGACTGCCAGCAATGCGGCCATCGTTGGCCAACTGGGCGCGGTCGGCTTCTATAATCTGCCGCTGACCTACCTCGAAGATTTCATGACGCAGTCCCAGAGCGTCACGGTCGAGCAGATCAAGACCGTGATGAACAAACATCTGGACGCCGACAAGCTGGTGATCGTGACCGCAGGTCCGACCGTTCCGCAAAAGCCACTGCCACCCCCTACTGACAAACCCGCCGAGCAACCGCTCGGCGTTCCGGAGCACTGATGACCTCGACTTCCAAGCCGCCGCGTATCCACAAAGGGCACAAAATCCACACGGGCCTGGGCCAACTGCGGATCATCGGCGGCGAATGGCGCAGTCGCCGTCTGAGTTTCCCTGACGCCCCCGGTCTGCGCCCGACGCCGGACCGTGTGCGGGAAACCCTGTTCAACTGGCTGGCGCCGTACATCGAGGGCGCGCGCGTGCTCGATCCGTTCGCCGGCAGTGGCGCGCTGTACCTTGAAGCCCTGTCCCGCGGCGCCAGCATGGGTCTGGCGCTGGACACCAACTCGATGGCGATCTCCAGCCTGCGCGAACACCTCGGCACACTGCGTTGCACCGTCGGCAAAACCGCTACCGGCGACGCGCTCCGTCATCTGGAGACCCAGCCGGCCGAACAGTTCGACGTGGTGTTCCTCGACCCCCCGTTCCACCAGGACTTGCTGATGCCTGCCTGCACGCTGCTGGAAGAGCGCAACTGGCTGGCGGACAGCGCGTGGATCTACACCGAAAGCGAAACCGCGCCGTCGACGCTGGGCATGCCCGCCAACTGGCGCCTGCACCGTGAAAAGAAAGCCGGTCAGGTTCACTACGCGGTGTGGGAACGCAGTGCCGTCGCGAGCTGACCTTCCCGGGTTTGTCCCGGCATTCGGCCTGGGTAACCCGCACTTGCAGACCCTGTGGGGACCGCTCTGGCGGCCGACCACTCACCTCGAGCGTCGGCGCGAGCGCATCTGGCTGGAAGACGGTGATTTCCTCGACATGGACTGGCACGGCCCGCACGACGCCACTGTGCCGGTTGTGCTGGTGCTGCACGGTCTGACCGGCTCGTCCAACTCCCCCTATGTCGCCGGGCTGCAGCACGCCATGGAAAAACGCGGCTGGGCCAGCGCTGCCCTCAACTGGCGAGGTTGCTCAGGGGAGCCGAACCTGTTGCCCCGCAGCTATCACTCCGGCGCCAGCGAAGACCTTGCCGCCGTGATCGATCATCTGCGCAAGGCTCGACCGTTGGCGCCGCTTTACGCGGTCGGGTATTCCCTCGGCGGTAATATTTTGCTCAAGCACCTTGGCGAAACCGGGTTCGACAGCCACCTGCAGGGGGCTGCGGCGGTGTCGGTGCCGTTTCGACTGGACGAGTGCGCCGACCGGATCGGGCTGGGGTTTTCCAGGGTTTACCAGCGGCACTTCATGCGCGAGATGGTCGGCTACATCAAGGACAAGCAGCGACGCTTTCAGCACGAAGGCCTCAGTGACGGGCTGGCAGAACTGGCGGCACTGGGCTCGCTGAAAGACATGCGCACGTTCTGGGATTTCGACGGGCGCGTGACAGCGCCGCTCAATGGATTCGTGGACGCCCATGATTACTACCGGCGCGCCTCCAGTCGGTACTTCCTCGGCGCCATCCGCACGCCAACGCTGCTGATTCAATCCCTGGACGACCCGTTCGTGTTCAAGCACAGCCTGCCTGAAGGCTCGGAGCTTTCGCCCAGTACCGAATTCGACCTGCAGAAAAAAGGCGGGCACGTGGGTTTTGTCGGCGGCACGATTAGAAAGCCGACGTATTACCTGGAGCAACGGATTCCGGCGTGGTTGACGGACGTCCATGGCACGCAGCCAAGCCGCTAACGCCTGCACGATCGTTCAAGACACTTATGCGCCACCCGCTTACCATCCGGGGCATAAGGAGAAAAACCATGTCCCGTCATCAATTCTTCGTCCGCGGCCTTCGCGACAGCGTGCCGATGCTGGTTGGCATTGCCCCATTCGGCATTATCTTCGGCACCCTCGCCGGTGTGGGTGGGCTGACCCTGTGGCAGGCGGTCGGCATGTCGATGTTCGTTTACGCAGGATCGGCGCAGTTTATCGTCATCAGCCTGATGGGCGCCGGGGCCGGCGCGGCGGTGATTCTGTTGACGACGTTCATCGTCAATTTGCGCCACGTGCTGTACAGCGCCACCCTGCAGCCACAGGTTCAGGGGCTGCCCCAGCGATGGCGTTTGTTGCTGGCGTTCTGGCTGACAGACGAAACCTTCGCCATCGTCCAACGCCACTACCTGGTCCACGGACGGACGCCCCTCGCGCATTGGTACTGGCTGGGCGTGGCGAGCTCGCTGTATGCCTGCTGGGTAAGCAGCTCGCTGGTGGGCGTGCTGTTTGGTCAGGCTTTTCCCGACATGGCCAGTTGGGGCCTGGAATTCGCGATGCTGGCAACTTTCATCGGTATCGTCGTGCCGCTACTGCGCACCCACCCACAAATCGCCGCCGCGCTGGTCGCTGGCGCGGTTGCCCTGCTGACATGGTCATGGCCCTACAAGCTGGGGCTCATGGCCGCAGCGTTCAGTGGCATCGCGACGGGGGTGTTTCTGGAGAGAAGGCAAGCGGCAAGGCTGGACGACATGACCCCGAACGAGGTGCGCCCATGACGTACTGGTGGCTGATTCTGGGCATGGCGGCGATCACTTTTCTGATGCGCTACAGCCTGTTCGCCTGGCCGAGCCTGCGTTTCCCGCCGCTGGTGCGCCAAGGCCTGCATTACGTACCCACCGCCGTGCTGACCGCCATCGTCGTCCCTGGCATGTTGCTGCCCGACGGCGCGCACTGGCAGTTGTCCCTGGACAACGCCTACTTGCTGGCCGGGATCGTGTCGATTGGCATTGCGGCATTCAGCCGCAATCTTCTGGCGACCATTGGCGGCGGATTGCTGGTGTTCTTCTTGCTGCGCTGGGCGATGGGCCAGATGTGAGGCACATACGCCGCTACCTTAGTCCCCGGTCGCGACGCCCCGCTGCGGGTCGTTGATCCATTCGCTCCATGACCCCGCGTACAGCGCCCCCAACGGATACCCGGCGAGAGTCATGGCAAACAGGTTGTGACAGGCCGTCACGCCGGAACCGCAATAAGCGACGAGCGCATGGGCAGGACGGCCTTGTAGTGCCTCGGCGAAGCGCTGCTTCAGCTGCTCTGCCGGGAGAAAGTGGCCATCCGGCCCGAGGTTGTCGGTGAATGCCGCGCACTGTGCGCTCGGAATGTGCCCCGCAATAGGGTCGATGGGCTCGACCTCACCCCGGAACCGCGCGGGGGCACGTGCGTCGATCAGCGTCATGGCGGGATCGCCGATGCGGGCCTGCAGTTGCTCGGCCGTCAGCACCATCGATTCATCTGGCACGCCGTCGAATGAACCCTCGGGTTGGTGCGGCGGATCAAGACTCAGCGGCAGACCCGCCCCATGCCAGGCCTTGAGCCCGCCATCGAGCACATACACGCCGTCGCGCTTGCCCAGCCACGCCAGCAACCACCAGGCTCGGGCGGCATGCGCACCCGGGCCATCGTCGTACAGCACGATATCGCTGTGGTTGTTCACACCCCAGAACCGCAAGCGCTCGATCAGTGTCTGCGGATCCGGCAGCGGGTGGCGACCGGTCACACCCTTGGTGATGGCACCACTGAGATCATTGAGCAAGTCAGCGTAAGAAGCGCCTTCGATATGGCCCTCTGCGTAGCTGCGCTGGCCGTAGTCCAGATCGTCCAGCGACGAACGACAATCCAGTATCACAAGCCCGGGCTGGGTCAGGCGTTCTGACAATTGTTGCGGGCTGATCAATTGCGCGATGGACATGACAGGCTCCTGCAGGCAGTAAAAAAGGGCGATACGACAATCGAGTGAGACAACCGGGCCGAGTCAGCCAGCGTCTTCCAGTGCCTTGGCCAACGGCACGTAAAACTCCGCGCACAGCGCATTCACTGCTTCCCGCGCCTGGGGCGTGACGTAGGCCAGTTCCAGCATCAGCACCTGATAAACGCCGCGACGTATCGCGTCCTCATTCAGGTGAGCGGCGTTCTCCCGGGTGGTGCACAGAAAACGCACCCAAGACGTTAGGATGATCCACGCATTGAGCGTCAGCGATTCGATCTGGACCTTGTCCATGCTCAGAATCTGCGCGTCGACAAAGCCGCTGTAAATGGACATCGCCTTGATCAGGCAGTGTTGGGAAAAGCGTCGGTAACGCACTGCCAGCTCGGGATCGGTTTCAAGCAGGTGCTCGAGGTCGCGGTGCAGAAAACGGTAGCGCCACATGCCGTCGATGATCGCCATCAGGTAATGGCGTTTGTCTTCGACACCCGGCAGACGGCCCTTGGGCGGGTGAAGAAAGCTGTCGACCAGCGTTTCGTATTCGGTGAACAACTCGGCGATGATCGCCTGCTTGTTGGGGAAGTGGTAGTACAGATTGCCGGGCGACATTTCCATGTGCGCAGCGATGTGATTGGTGCTGACGCTGCGCTCGCCCTGCTGATTGAACAGCTCCAGGCTGCTGTGCACGATGCGTTCACGGGTGTTGATGCGTACGGTTTTGATGCGCGGCGCCATGTTCAACTCGAACGTCGAAACGTAACAGGGATGTGCCGGATCTTAACGCAAGCGTTGGGCCCGTTGCAGACTTCATCGCTCCACGGCCGTTGCCACCCTGAGCCGAACCACCGCTGCGACGCCAACACCGAGCACGGCTGCCGCCAGCACGTTGATTAAAATGACGCCGCGCAGACCGATCGGCGCCGTCAGCACTCCCACCAGTAACCCGGCCAGCGGTTGCGACAGGTTGTTCAGCAGCGTGATGACGCCGACGGTCTTGCCGAAGTCCCGCGCCGGAATGACCCGCTGACGAATGCTGCGCATGTAGACGTTGAACATCTTGTCGAAGCCGACGATCAGCAGAAAGCCAACAAGGTAGACCTCGGATGACGCGCTCGTGGCGGTAATGAATGCGCCCAGCAGCAAGGCGATGTATGACATCACACCGAGCAGTTTCAGCGGCAGGCTGACCCGGGCCAGAACAAACAGAATCGCGATGGTCAGCAAGGCGCCCGCCGCCTGCAGACCGGCGTAGAAATCTTTGCTCTCGCCAAACGAGCCGATCGCCATGGCCGCCGAGCTGGCCAGGGTGACGCCGACGATCAGGTTGACGCCGACCGCCAGCAAAATGATCTTCTTCAGTTCGGCCAGTCGGAAGATGTGTCCGAAGGCGATTTTCAGTGGCTGGGTCCAGCGGCCTGCGTGCTGATCAAAGCGCTCCAGCGTGACGTCGCTCTTGCGTTGCCAGACGCCCATGGCGAGATCCGCCGCAACGAACACCAGCGCCACACCGATGACAACGCCCCACCACGGGCAGATTTCCAGGGCCAGCGCGGCCAGCAAAGGCCCGAGCACCAGGCCGGTCTGGTCGGCGATCTGAGAGTAGGAGAGCGTCTTGCCGTAGCGGTAATCCGGGAAAATATGCGGCATGACCACTTCCCGGGCCATGATCCCCTGGGTGGTCAGGACGCCGCAGATCGCCGACAGCCCGATCAGCCAGCCGATGCCGCCAAACAGGCCGTACAGCCCCATCGCGACCAGACAGATCAAGGCGCGGTAGATCTGGCTGATGTGCAGCAACCGGATGGGCGAGTATTTGTCGCACAGCGCGCCGCAAATCGGGAATGCAAGGAAGCGCGGCAATGTCTCGACGAAGAACGCCAGCCCCGCCAGGGACGCGCTGTTAGTGGTTTGAAAGACAATCAGCGGCACCAGAAACAGCAGAACCTGATCGGCGAGGCGGGAGAGAAACAGGGAAATGAAAAACGCCAGATAGTCCGTGCGCATTGAGACTCCGTGTCAGGTGTTGCAGGGCGGCAGTTTAGTTTTAGCCGGGACAGTCTGGCGTGCGTCTGCGAGCGAATGCAAGGACCGTTGACTTCGTAGAGCAATGACTCTAAAAACCCCTGCATAACGTTAATAAGGACTGCTGCGATGCCCGTCGAATCCAAGCTTCTGCCCTATGCAGACGATGCCCCTCCCTTTCGCAGCAGCCTGGAGCAGGTATTCGACGAACAACGTCGCGCATTCGCCGCCAATCCGATGCCGACGCTGCAAGAACGCAAGCAATGGCTCGACCGCCTGCACGGGCTGCTCAGCACCGAGCGTCAGGCGATCATTGACGCGATCAGCGCTGATTTCAGCCACCGCAGCGCCGATGAAACGCTCCTCGCCGAGCTGATGCCCTGCCTGCACAACATCCGCCATGCCCAGCGTCATTTGAAGCAATGGATGCGGCCTTCCCGCCGAAGCGTCGGCTTGGCGTTCCAGCCCGCGAGCGCGAAAGTCGTTTACCAGCCGTTAGGCGTGATTGGCGTGGTGGTGCCGTGGAATTACCCGCTGTATCTGGCCATCGGGCCGCTGGTGGGCGCGTTGGCGTCGGGTAACCGCGTGATGCTCAAGCTCAGCGAATCCACGCCCGCCACCGGCGCTTTGCTAAAAAGCCTGCTGGCACGAGTGTTTGCGGAGGATCACGTCGGGGTTGTGCTGGGCGAGGCGGAGGTCGGCGCGGCCTTTTCGAGGTTACCGTTTGATCACTTATTGTTCACGGGCGCCACCAGCGTCGGGCGGCATGTCATGCGCGCGGCGGCGGAAAACCTCACGCCCGTGACGCTGGAGCTGGGCGGTAAATCCCCCGCCATCGTGTCCCGCGACATCCCGCTAAAGGACGCCGCCGAACGCATCGCTTTCGGCAAAACCCTCAACGCCGGACAAACCTGCGTAGCACCCGACTACGTGCTGGTGCCCAGGGACCGCGTTGACGAATTCGTTGAGTCCTACAAAGAAGCCGTCACGCGTTTTTATCCCACGCTGGCCGACAACCCGGACTACACCGCAATCATCAATCAGCGGCATGTCGCACGGCTGAATTCGTATCTCGCCGACGCGCAAACCAAGGGTGCCCGGGTGGTACAGCTGTTCGCCGAGGGGCAGGACCGCAGAATGCCGTTCAGCCTGATTCTGGATGTGAGCGACGACATGCTGATCATGCAGGACGAGATCTTCGGACCGCTGCTGCCGATCGTGCCCTATGACCAGATCGAGCACGCGTTCGCCTACATCAATCAACGCCCAAGGCCACTGGCGCTGTACTACTTCGGCTACGACCGACATGAACAGAACCGCGTGCTGGAGCAGACGCATTCGGGCGGCGTCTGCCTGAATGACACCCTGCTGCATGTCGCTCAGGACGACTTGCCTTTCGGCGGCATCGGCGCGTCGGGCATGGGCCATTACCACGGGCACGAAGGGTTTCTGACGTTCAGTCATGCCAAAGGCGTGCTGATCAAACAACGCTTCAACGCCGCACGCCTGATCTACCCGCCCTATGGAAAGGCGATCCAGAAATTGATTCAGCGACTGTTCGTGCGCTGATGCGTGTACGAATTCACACCGACACAACGCGCCCCGCAGGACTGGCTGTGGAACATTGTGGGACCGGCTTAGCCGGGACTGCATTTGGCGTCACACCGCAAATCTGTTGGCGCCCACACCGGCCTCTTCCCGGCTGAAGCCGGCCCCACTATGAGACCGCATGCAATCGGCGGGAATGGCTGTGGAACATTGTGGGGCCGGCTTAGCCGGGAATGCATTTAGCGTCACGCCGTAAACCCAAGGGTTATCACACCGGCAGGCCCACTCCAGACTTGCGCGACTTGGCCGGCTCAGCGTGCTGCGCTACCATCCAGTCCCCAACGAACTCCGACCAGGACGACGCGATGAACCGAGTGTTGTACCCCGGCACCTTCGACCCTATCACCAAGGGTCATGGCGATCTGGTCGAGCGCGCTTCGCGCCTGTTCGATCAAGTGGTCATTGCCGTCGCCGCCAGCCCCAAGAAAAATCCCCTGTTTCCGCTGGAGCAACGGGTTGCGCTTGCCCGCGAAGCGACCAAACACCTGCACAATGTGGAAGTCGTAGGATTCTCGACACTGCTGGCGCACTTCGCCCAGGAACAGAACGCCAACATCCTGCTGCGCGGCCTGCGCGCGGTGTCGGATTTCGAGTACGAATTTCAGCTCGCCAACATGAACAAGCAACTGGCCCCGGACATCGAAAGTCTTTTTCTTACGCCGTCCGAACGCTATTCGTTCATTTCATCTACGCTGGTCAGGGAAATCGCAGCGTTAGGTGGTGATATCACCAAATTCGTACACCCCGCCGTGGCCCAGGCGCTGAGCGAACGCTTCAAAAAAGCCTGAGGCCTTGCGTCGAGGCGAGGTGCATACCGAGCGCTAATGCGGCACAATCCGCCGCATTCGTTTTGATATGCCCCGGTGTCGACCGTGGCAGGAGTATCCATGTCCCTGATCATCACCGACGATTGCATCAACTGCGACGTCTGCGAACCCGAGTGCCCGAACGAAGCGATTTCCCAGGGTGAAGAGATCTACGTGATCAATCCCAACCTGTGCACCGAATGCGTGGGTCACTATGACGAGCCGCAGTGCCAGCAAGTCTGCCCTGTGGACTGCATCCCGCTGGATGAAAACCACGTGGAGAGCAAGGACGAGCTCATGGCCAAGTACAACCTGATCACAAGCAAGGCATAACCGAACGCATATCCTGTCGGCATACGTGCTTTCGCCGAAGACACTGGCTTAACGCCTGTTGAATTGAGCGAGATACGCATGATCTCTATGCTGGAACGGATACCTGTTTTGTCAGGCGCAGTGTTTCTGCTGTGCGTTTTTTCGGCCCAGGCCAGCCCCGATCACCCTGATCAGGCCGCCATTGCCAGTCCGCACCCCATTGCGACGGCCGCCGGTCAGGAAATCCTGGTCGACGGCGGCAACGCATTCGATGCCGCAATCGCCATCAGCGCGACCCTCGCCGTCGTGGAGCCCTACGGGTCGGGCCTCGGCGGCGGCGGGTTTTTCCTGCTGCGCCAATCCGGCGACCCCGTTCAGTATCAGTTTCTCGACGCGCGCGAAAAGGCGCCGCTCAAATCCAAACCCAAAATGTTCCACCGCAAAGGCATCCTCCAGCCGGACCTGTCCCTCAACGGACCTCTGGCGGCCGCGATTCCCGGGCTTCCCGCTGCGCTAGTCGAGCTCGCCGAACGCTATGGCCGATTGCCGCTTTCGATTTCACTCGCGCCGGCAATCCGGGTCGCCTATCGCGGTTTCAAAGTGGACAGTGTTTATCGCGAACGCGCCAGTTGGCGGCTGTTCGCGCTGCGTAATAACAAGGAAAGTGCGCGCCTGTTTCTGCGCAACAACGATGTGCCAAATCTGGGTGACGTCATCACCCAGCCGGAACTGGCGCAGACGCTGGAGCGCCTTGCCGACAATGGCCGCGCAGGGTTCTACAGCGGTCTGGTGGCGCAGGCGATGGTCAGCGGCGTTCGCCGCGCAGGGGGCATCTGGAATTACCACGATTTCGAAGAATATGAAGTCGTCACGCGCACGCCTCTGCGCGTTCAGATGGCCGATCAACGGGAGCTGATCAGCGCACCGCCGCCCTCGGCAGGTGGCATCGCTGTGGCGCAAAGCCTGTCCATGCTGCAACAGCTGCCGTGGCGGTCGTCAGGGAAAATCCAGCGGGCGCACTTGGTGATCGAGGCACTGCGCCGCGCTTACCGTGATCGCGTATTGCTGGGGGACCCTGACTTCGTGCCCAATCCGGTGGCTCAACTGCTCTCCCCCGACTACCTGCTGCAACTCACCACCAGCATCGACCCCCACCGCGCCACGCCCAACAACATCCTGCCACCCGCCCCGCGCTGGCGTGAGGGCGACAACACCAGCCATTTCGCCGTACTGGACAACGAAGGCAACGCCGTCACGGCGACACTCTCGCTGAATCTGCCCTTCGGCTCCGCGTTCACCGTGCCTGGCACCGGGATCATCCTCAACGATGAAATGGACGACTTTGCCATCGACCCCAAAGGCCAAAGCACCTCGGCGGCGGCAGGCGGTCACGCCAACGCCATTGAGCCGGGCAAGCGGCCCCTCTCCAGCATGAGCCCGAGTTTCATAGAAGGCCCGCAGTCCCTCGCAGCCTTCGGCACCCCGGGCGGCAGCCGTATCCCCAGCATGGTGCTGCTGTCGATACTGCAATACCTTGATGATCAGCCGATTGCCAACTGGGCATCAACGCCGCGCTATCACCACCAGTACACGCCGGATGTGGTCGAGTACGAGCCGGGGACTTTCACTGAGCAGGAACTGGCTGACCTGCGCGAGCGCGGTTACACGCTGAAAGAGACGGCGAAGGATTTTGGCAACCAGCAGGTGTTGTTGTGGCACAAGAACAGTGCCCGGGTTGAAGCGGCCAGTGATCCACGCGGCATCGGCGTTTCGACGATATTCAAACCCGATGGCGCGCTGAAGCTGATGCGCGCCTGCGCCGATCAGTCCTGCTTGCCGTAACCATCGCCGGTGCAACCCAGGCAGCGGACAAATGCCGCCTTGCCCGGATCCACGACAAGGGCCTTGCCGGTGCGGCCAATGCCGCCACCGGCGGCGGTAAACGGCAATGCAACCACAAACAACCCGGCGCCAATGACGGTGGCAACGATGAGAATCGGCCGCGCAATCAGCAGGTCGCCGATCATCGCGTAGGCAGGAGGACTTTCGATTTCGTAGACGGGATCACCACTGCCTGTCGCGTCCTGAGCCAGCGCAGGCGTGAATTGCAAGCCGAAGAACACGGCCAACGTGGCAGCAAGCATGCGAAACGGGCTCATGGCATGGTCCTTCAGGCTAAGGCAGATATGAAGCTGTTCACTATAAACAGGGCGCGGGCTTACGCAAGGGGCGGCGTGTCTCACTGACGACACACGCCCTGTAGGAGACGTCGGATAAACCCTGGCGACCAAGCGGCGGTCAGTACTTCCTGTCGCTGTCGGGAATTATTTCTGGCACTTCGGGCAGTAAACGCTGGCCCGCTGACCCAGCTTCACTTCTCGCAGCGTGGTCCCGCAGACCTTGCACGGCTGCTCGCCGCGGCCGTACGCGAACAGTTCCTGCTGGAAGTAGCCGGGCTGGCCGTCGCCGCCGATGAAATCCCGCAGCGTCGTCCCGCCTCGCTCGATGGCGGCGGCCAGGATGCGTTTGATTTCAATGGCCAGCTTTATATAGCGCGCCTTGGAAACACTCCCGGCGGTACGGCGCGGATCGATTCCGGCGGCAAACAGGGCTTCGGTCGCATAGATGTTGCCGACGCCCACCACGATTGCGTTGTCCATGATGAAAGGCTTGACTGCCATCGCCCGGCCGCGAGAAAGCTCGAACAGACGCAAACCATCGAACACCTCGGTCAGCGGTTCCGGCCCCAGGCGCGCGAGCAGCTCGTGGTTGAGCGGATCAAGGCTCCAGAGCATGGCGCCGAAACGACGGGGGTCGGTGTAGCGCAAGGCCAGGCCGGACTCGAGTTCGATGTCGACGTGCTCATGCTTGAGCGGCGGCAGACCGGCATCCACCAGGCGAAGATTGCCCGACATGCCGAGGTGGCTGATCAAGGTGCCGACCTCCGCCTGGATCAGCAGATACTTGGCGCGGCGCTCGACGGCCACGATTTTCTGCCCAGACAGGCGCACGTCGAGGTCTTCGGGGATCGGCCAGCGCAGGCGACGATCGCGCACGATCACCCGGCTGACGCGCTGGCCCACCAGATGCGGTGCGATGCCCCGACGAGTGGTTTCGACTTCAGGTAATTCAGGCATGGGGCCGCTCGATGAAGGGTGAGGTCAGGTGCGCAGGGTCAGTGCGCACTCAGCTCACGAATACTTTCTTTGAGGTTTTCGAAGTCATAGTCAGAGAAGCCGACGTAGTCGAGCACCAGAGGACCAATGCTGTTCCACTCGTGGTCGACGGGCTCGTTGCCCAGGACGCGGTGAGATTCGCACACATGCTCGGCCATTTTCAGCACGGCCAGCATGTTTTTCAGTGGCGCGTTGCGACCCGAGTCGTCCTGAAAAATCGCCAGCGCGTTGTGGTGATTGGCAATGGCGTTGCTCACATGTTCAGGCAAACGCCAGGACTTGGCGGTGAAATAACCGACAACGGCGTGGTTGGTGTTCAGCAGCCTGTTCTCGGTGTCGACGACGCGGCACTCGGCGGTGGCGTTGGAATACGCTTCTTCGAGCACGCTCATGTAATCGGGGAAACGCTTGATCATTAGCGGCACGCCGCAGTCATGAAACAGACCCAGCGCGTAGGATTCGTCCACGGTTTGTGAGCCGATGCGCTTGGCGATCGTCAGACTGGTCATCGCAACGTCCTGGGCGGTGTCCCAGAAACGGTTGAGCACGACGATGGTTTCGTCGCTCATCTCGCCCTTGATCGACTGCGCGTTGATCAGGTTGATGACCGAGCGACTGCCGAGCAGATTCACCGCCCGCTGAATCGAAGCGATTTTATTGCTCAGGCCGTAATGGCTGGAATTGACGATTTTCAGCAGCGCGCCGGAAAGCCCCGGATCCTGGGCGATCAACCGGGCGATGGCACCCAGGTCAGGGTCGGGCATGTACTGCTCCATCTGCAAATCCACCATGATTTGCGGCTGGGGCGGGACGCTGATGCCTTGTAACGCCTGCTGGATCTGCTCGGACGTAAGCTCTTGGGACATAACTTCACACTCGGGGTCAGGCCACGATTCTAACCCCTCGCGGCCATGGGTCGACAACTGGATGACGATTCAACGGATCCGACGGACAGCCAGACGGTAACAGAGCACGGCGCGCCCGCCAGCCGACTGACGCGCTATACTCCCGCTCTTTTTTCCGGAGCGACGTCATGTCCCTGCCTAGCTTGCGCCTCAAGCCCAACGCCGATCGCCGCCTGCGCGCCGGTCATTTGTGGGTCTACAGCAACGAAATCGACGTCGCTGCCACCCCGCTCAACGGCTTTGCTCCTGGCGCTCAAGCCATTCTCGAAGCCGCGGGTGGCAAGCCGCTGGGCATCGTCGCGATGAGCCCGCAAAACCTGATCTGCGCACGGTTGCTGTCCCGCGACGTCAAGCTGCCACTGGACAAGTCGCTGCTCGTTCATCGCCTGAACGTCTGCCTGTCGCTGCGCGAGCGTCTGTTCGACAAGCCGTTTTATCGCCTGGTCTATGGCGACTCCGACCTGCTGCCGGGTCTGGTTGTAGATCGTTTCGGCGACATTCTGGTGGTGCAGCTGGCGTCAGCCGCCATGGAGCAACTGAAACACGACGTGCTGGCTGCGCTGATTCAAGTGATCAAACCGAGCGGCATTCTGCTCAAGAACGACTCCGCCGCGCGCGACGCCGAAGGGCTGAACCGCTACGTTGAAACCGCGTTCGGCCTGGTGCCGGAGTGGGTCGCGCTGGAAGAGAACGGCGTGAAATTCGAAGCGCCGGTGATGGAAGGCCAGAAGACCGGCTGGTTCTACGACCATCGCATGAACCGCGCGCGCCTGGCGCCTTACGCCAAGGGCAAGCGTGTGCTGGACCTGTTCAGTTATATCGGCGGCTGGGGCATCCAGGCCGGTGCGTTCGGCGCCAGCGAAGTGTTCTGCGTGGATGCGTCTGCCTTTGCGCTGGACGGTGTAGAGCGTAACGCGGCGCTGAATGGCTTCGCGGAGAAGGTCACCTGCATCGAAGGCGACGTGTTTGAAGCGCTGAAGGAGCTGAAAGCCGCTGAAGAGCGTTTCGACGTGATCATCGCCGACCCGCCTGCGTTCATCAAACGCAAGAAAGACATGAAAAACGGCGAAGGCGCCTACCGCCGCCTGAACGAGCAAGCCATGCGCCTGCTCAGCAAGGACGGCATTCTGGTCAGCGCTTCCTGCTCGATGCACCTGCCGGAAGACGACCTGCAAAACATCCTGCTGACCAGCGCCCGCCATCTGGACCGCAACATCCAGCTGCTCGAGCGCGGAGGCCAGGGCCCGGACCACCCGGTCCACCCTGCGATCCCAGAGACCCGCTACATCAAAAGCATAACCTGCCGGTTGCTGCCGAACAGCTAAAGATTTTCGGCGTAATGAGCTGGCGCGCTCCTACAAGCAATCTGCAGAACCTTTAGGAGCGTGGCTTGTGCCGCGATCTGCCGGGACCGGGCAGCAAATCAGACGACAGTGATATGCCTGACGGAATGCATTACAGGATTACTGTCGCTTCGCAACAGATCGCGAGCAAGCTCACTCCTACATGTGATCCACGGTACCTGTAGGAGTGAGCTTGCTCGCGATTCTGCGTTAAAACCAACTCGCGTCCCAAAGCGGATAATCTCCAATTCGCTTCGCCAATCCAGCTCTCAATGGATTGGCGACGATGTATCTGGCCATCATCAAAAGATCGTCCTCCCGTCGTAATGCTCTATCGTGAAAACCTCTCTGCCAGACTTGCCTGTGCGTCCCTCGCGACTGATTGATTGCGCGAGCGCTTCGCGACTTCACACCCTGCAAAACCCGAGTTAATTCACCTCCCGTCAGTTCAAGCAACCAGTGGATGTGGTCGGGCATGATGACCCACGCTAACGAATCCGCAGCCCCCGAGGACTGAACAGCGCGGAACTCGTTTACAACCAAACGCCCCAGCTTCCAGTCGTTGAAAATCTGCTCCCGGTTTTGGGTGACCGATGTGACGAGGTAAATCCGTCCCGACTCCGAAAACCTCCCGTTTCTTAAACATTTTCCACGCGGTAATTCCGGCATCATTCGCTCCTGTTGGTGATTGCCGGAAAGGCTAGAACAGTGCCTGAGGGGTAACCGTCAAACAGAGATTCCGGATGTGTCTACAAGATCCTTATCGCGAGCAAGCTCACTCCTACAGGGGTTCCGCACCGGACCTTGCAATTGCGCCGGGACCATTGATCGCTCGAATCAGCGGGCATCTTTGTAGGAGTGAGCTTGCTCGCGATTGAGGTCGGATCCCCCACCGACCCGGTTGGCAATCAGACCGATGAATCCGCAGCCCCACTTCCCGCCATTCCCTCCCGCCCTCACAGGTGTAGAATCAGCGCTATTCATCGCCAGTCATCCCCGGCGGGTTTATGAGCTCAGGCTGGGCGTACGGTGATCCCGTACCGTTCGGTTTCTTCGCTGCATCCGGTCACTGCCTTTTGCACACGACGTCACTAGAAGCTCACTCCCTTCCTTATTCAGCCGATTAGCCGGAGTGTTCCAATGCCTGATTACCGTTCGAAAACGTCCACCCACGGCCGCAATATGGCCGGCGCCCGCGCCTTGTGGCGTGCCACGGGCATGAAGGACGACGACTTCAAGAAGCCGATCATCGCCATCGCCAACTCGTTCACCCAGTTCGTACCGGGCCATGTCCACTTGAAGGACATGGGTCAGCTGGTGGCGCGCGAGATCGAAAGAGCAGGCGGCGTCGCCAAGGAATTCAACACCATCGCGGTGGATGACGGCATCGCCATGGGCCATGACGGGATGCTGTATTCGCTGCCAAGCCGCGAGATCATTGCCGACTCGGTCGAGTACATGGTCAACGCCCACTGCGCCGATGCCATTGTCTGCATCTCCAACTGCGACAAGATCACCCCCGGCATGCTGATGGCTGCGTTGCGCCTGAACATCCCGGTGGTATTCGTTTCCGGCGGTCCGATGGAAGCCGGCAAGACCAAGCTCGCCAGCCACGGCCTGGACCTGGTTGACGCCATGGTCATTGCTGCCGACTCTACCGCGTCCGACGAAAAAGTCGCTGAATACGAGCGCAGCGCCTGCCCGACGTGCGGTTCGTGCTCCGGGATGTTCACCGCCAACTCGATGAACTGCCTGACCGAAGCCCTGGGCCTTGCACTGCCGGGCAACGGCTCGACGCTGGCGACCCACTCCGACCGCGAACAGCTGTTCCTGCAGGCCGGCCGCACCATCGTCGACCTGTGCAAAACCTATTACAAAGACAATGACGACTCGGTGCTGCCGCGCAACATCGCCAACTTCAAGGCCTTTGAAAACGCGATGACCCTCGACATCGCCATGGGCGGTTCGACCAACACCATCCTGCATTTGCTGGCCGCTGCCCAGGAAGCCGAGATTCCGTTCGACCTGCGCGACATCGATCGCCTGTCGCGCCGCGTGCCGCAACTGTGCAAGGTCGCGCCGAATATCCAGAAGTACCACATGGAAGACGTCCACCGCGCCGGCGGCATCTTCAGCATTCTGGGCTCGCTGGCCCGTGGCGGCCTGCTGCACACCGACCTGCCGACCGTGCACAGCAAATCCATGGAAGAAGCCATCGCCAAGTGGGACATCACCCAGACTGACGACGAAGCGGTGCATCACTTCTTCAAAGCGGGCCCTGCCGGTATTCCGACCCAGACGGCCTTCAGCCAGTCGACCCGTTGGGACACCCTGGACGACGACCGCGAGAACGGCTGCATCCGTAGCGTCGAGCACGCCTACTCTCAAGAAGGGGGCCTGGCCGTGCTGTACGGCAACATCGCGCTTGACGGCTGCGTGGTCAAAACTGCGGGTGTGGACGAGTCAATTCACGTGTTCGAAGGCAACGCCAAGATTTTCGAAAGCCAGGACAGCGCCGTTCGCGGCATTCTGGCGGACGAGGTGAAGGCCGGCGACATCGTGATCATCCGTTACGAAGGTCCGAAAGGCGGCCCGGGCATGCAGGAAATGCTGTACCCGACGTCGTACCTGAAGTCGAAAGGCCTGGGCAAAGACTGTGCGCTGCTGACCGACGGGCGTTTCTCGGGCGGGACCTCGGGCCTGTCCATCGGCCATGCTTCTCCTGAAGCCGCAGCCGGCGGCGCGATCGGTCTGGTTCGTGACGGCGATAAGGTGCTGATCGACATTCCGAATCGCTCGATCAACCTGATGATCGACGACGCGGAAATGGCCGAACGCCGCGCCGAGCAGGAAAAGAAAGGCTGGAAGCCGGTTGAGTCGCGCCCTCGCAAGGTGACCACCGCCCTCAAGGCCTACGCCCTGCTGGCGACCAGCGCCGACAAAGGTGCCGTGCGTGACAAGGCCCTGCTGGACAAGCTGGTGCCGTAAGCATCGCCCCGCACTGAAAAACACCCCGCCTGTCGGGGTGTTTTTTTGTCTGCCGGCCGCTTTAAAGAGGCAAGGCTCGACCATCCGTCGAACATCCACCCGGGCCCATCAATTTCGCCGGCAACAGATCCAGACACCGGCGGTTCATGAGCCGATGGCTACGGTGATCGCACCCAACAGCAGGCAAAGACTGGCGACCAACGTCAGACGCAGACGCATCGGCAAATACCAGGCGGGAAGTGTTGTCGCCTTCACCAGACGCCGGTCCTGCCAGTAATGCGTGACGAACCCGAAAATCAGCAGCAAAAGCCCCAGCGGTGCCGGCAATAGCAGAGCGGGCCAGGCGATCAGTGCCGGGATGACACTCCAGATGAACCGCTCGCGACATTGATCGGCACTCAACCCTTGCAGGGTCATGGCGAACCCCCAATGAAGCGCGCCCACAAAGCTCAGGATCACCGCCCCGTAGGCGACCAGCGCTTGCGTCAAGAAAGGGCGATATTCGACTGAAAAAAGAATCAGCAACAGCAGCCCAACGAACGGCAGCAACCCCCCATAGCCCAGCAGGGCGACATACCTTGGCGACGAAGACAGCGACAACGCTTTCATTTGAGCCCCTTCCAGTCATTTACTTGAAAGACTATCGCTCAAAAGCGCAATCCTGTTTAGCTTCTCTTCGCTCGAACGGAAAAAGGACCACGTCCTCAAACCAACTGATCAAGGCCTTGATCCCTAGACGCTGAGACCTTCATATGAATACGTTGATCTATTGGTTCCGTCAGGACCTGCGACTTGCCGACAACCCAGCGTTCAATCACGCATGTGAAATTGCTGACACGCTGCTGCCGGTTTACTGCACACCCGTGACGACTTCGTCGCCATGGGGATTCGAGCGCATCGGCGCCCACCGCCAGTATTTCGAGCAATCAGCGGTCAGCGCACTGGCCGAGCAATTGCGGGCTCACGGCAGTGGGTTGATGCAGGTCGAGGGTGATCCGGTTGAACGGCTTGTCGCCCTGGCCCACGAATGGGGTATCGATACGGTCATCTGCGAACGCATCGCGGCGCCGGAAGAGGAAGCACAGGTGCAGGGCCTTCGCGCAGCGGGATTGACCGTGGAAGATCACTGGCAGTCGACGCTGTTTTCGCTGGATAAGTTGCCGATGGCGGTCGAGGAGTTGCCCGACGTATTCAGCAGCTTTCGTCGTCTTGTGGAAAAAGCCCACACTTCTGCACGCCCCGTCATACCGTCGCCAACGACGATTCCTGCGCTGCCCCAAGGCTTGAGCATCAAGCCGGTCACGCTGCAGACGCCTCCCGCTTTGGACATCCGCTCGGCGTTTCCTTATCAAAACCAGACGTTCCAAGGCGGCGAGCAGGCGGCCATCGAACATCTGCAGCAGTATTTCCGTCGGGGTCTGGCGAACAGCTATAAAGCCACCCGCAACAACCTGAGTGCTGTGGACGACTCCACCAAGTTTTCGCCTTGGCTTGCACGGGGTTCGCTGTCAGCGCCGCAGATTGATAAGACGTTGAAGGCTTTCGAGGCCGAACACGGCGCCAACGACAGCACGTACTGGATATATTTCGAATTGCTCTGGCGTGATTACTTTCGCTTGCTGCATCTGAAATACGGCCGGTTTCTCTACCGCGCCAGCGGCCTGAAAGGTGGCAGCGAGCCGGGCCACGACCCACAGGGGTTCGCGCGCTGGTGTCGGGGTGAAACCGGAGAGGCGCTGATTGACGCTGGCATGCGGGAATTGGCAGCAACCGGCTACTTATCCAACCGAATGCGCCAGATCGTCGCCAGTTACCTGATTTTTGACCTCAAGGGCGATTGGCGCGCCGGGGCCGCCTGGTTCGAAGCGCAGCTGGTGGATTACGACGTCTACAGCAATCAGGGTAACTGGCTGTACATCACCGGCTACGGAACGGACCCCAGGGGCGGTCGGCGCTTTAACACCACGAAGCAAGCGGACGAACATGATGCCGACGGCGCATACCGCAGGTTATGGGCCTGACAGTGCGCGGCACGGCAAATCACCGTGCCGCGATGAGACGGCTTACTGAATCTCGTCCGGCTTGACGATTACCCAGTTCTTGTCCGCCGTGACCGGCAAGCCCTCTTTAGCCTGAGCCTCGGCGTTGGTCTTCATCATGCCGTTGAGCTGAGTCATGTACTTGTCCTTGCGATTGATCCACAGATGAACGCCGCCTTTGCTGACATCGACGCTGTGGAACAGCATGTAACCGTCGCTGGTAGGGGTGTCGCCGCCCACCAGCACCGGTTTTTTCCACTGATCAATGTAGGTCAAGATCGCGGCCTGCTTGCCGGCCATCCAGGTTGCCGGGGTCCACAGGTAAGGCGTCAGTTCCAGGCCGAGGTTGGCTTTCTCATCGTACTTGCCGGCGGTGATCTGCTTGCGCGCGGTCGTCAATTCGCCTGTCTCGCGGTTCTTCAGCAGCGTGGTCACGCCGATGACATTCTGCGGCTTCACGTTGTAGCCGTACTTGGGATCAGCAGCGACCATGCGCACCAGCTCTTCTGACGCTGCGGTCATCACATAGACCTCGATGCCGTTTTCCATCAGCTTGTTGTACAGCTCGGCCTGGCCGGTGAAGACCTTGGGCGGCTGCACTTCGATGGTCTTGACCACGTCGCCTTCGTAATACGTGCTTGGTACGGGTTTACCCGAGGCCATCAGCTCGTCGACGTAGCCTTTGAGTTCTTTGAGGGTGAAGCCGGAAAACACTTGCGCGACCCATGGATAACAGACCATGTCGTCGATTTCGCAAAGCCGGTAGTAATAGCTGAACAGGCTTTCCTTATGGTCAGCGGTGTCCTTGAACGGGATGAGCTTCAGAGAAGGATCGAGCGTGTCGCGGGTGATCAGCCCTTTGTTTTCCATGAACGGCAGCAGTGACTCTTCCAGATCGTAGCGGTAGCTGGTGTTGTCCATGTCGAAAACGGCGAAATTACCTTTGTTGGCGTTCGCCGCAATCATTGCGTTGAGCTGCTTGGCGGCAGTCGCAGGCCAGTGGGTCAGCTCGGTGGCGAGTGCCTGTCCGGCCAGGCCCATACACAGCGCGGTGGCCAATAATGTTGGTACGAATTTCATGGTGATCCCCTCCCCTTTTTTGGTTCGAGGAGGACCGTAACAAAAAGCCATGACTGTTTCGATGCGTCAGCGACAGCGTCCGTTCTCACCGCGTCACCTCAGGCGCCATTCGCGACAGATGACATGAAAACGACGTTTTTGTGACAGCGCTTGGGCTGCTCACTCCCACAGTTGATCGCATTCCCCTGTAGGAGTGAGCTTGCTCGCGATAGCGATATCAGGCCCGCTCCCAAACCTCGAAACTGTACGCAGGCTTGTCATCCAGCGCCGGGTTTGGCGTGTCGGAAACCAGTTTCCACTGCGCCAGATCGAATTCCGGAAACCACGCATCGCCTTCGGGACTCAACGCAACGCGGGTGAGGTACAGGCGGTCAGCGTGCTCAAGGGCTTGCCCGTAGAGCTGGGCGCCGCCGATCAGCATCACTTCGCTGACACCTTGCTCGCGTGCCCACTCTTCCGCGCGGTGCACCGCCGCGTCCAGAGAGGTAAATACTTCGGCGCCTTCAAGCTGCAAATCCTGCTGGCGCGTGACCACCAGATTCAACCGACCCGGCAGCGGACGGCCCAGGGAATCCCAGGTCTTGCGACCCATGATGATCGGCTTGCCCAGCGTGGTTGCCTTGAAATATTTGAAATCGCCCGGCAGGTGCCAGGGCATGGAATTGTCGACGCCGATGACCCGGTTTTCAGCGAGTGCGGCGATCAAGCTCAGGGGGAGATGTTTTTTCATGGCGCGAGGATATCAGAGGCCACCCCCGGATTCCTTCCCCGGAGTGCGAGCCGAATGACCATCGCCCGGAAGGACCCTATCGCGAGCAAGCTCACTCCTACAATGGCCGCAGATGGCGGAAAATTGCGAACGACGAACCTGTAGGAGTGAGCTTGCTCGCGATGGCGGTTGTCCAAACAACGCGAACCCTTGGCAATGCGCGATCGCAGCCACACCGGTTATGCTCACCCACGACTTTACCGACGAGACGCCGCGTGACTGCACTGACTCCCCTTGATGAACTCTGGCTGACCGAAGCTGTGCGCCTGCGTGAAGAACACGCCGGCGCGCTCGAAGACGAAGAAGCCAATCGCCGCGCTCGCGTCGCTGCGGGCGACCTGCAAACCCGGATCAAACACCGCGCCCTGTGGCTTGCCGAACGCGACGGCATGCGCAAGGCCCTGCACCACTGGAAACAAGGCGCGCGGCTGGCGCTGATCGTGCTGGCGGTGTTCGCGGTGGTCAGCGGCGCCGGACTGGCTTTCGCTGCGTTGGGCGACGGACAGACACCCGTCAATGTGTTCTGGGCGCTGGGCAGCCTGCTCGGACTTAACCTGATTCTGCTGACAAGCTGGGCGATGGGCCTGCTCTTCGTCGGGGAAAGTACCGCTGGCCTCGGTCGCCTCTGGATGTGGCTCAGCGAGAAGCTGGCACGCGATGCCCAGGCCGCGCAGCTCGCGCCGGCGTTGATATTGCTGCTGCAACGCAAGCGTCTGAACCGCTGGGTGCTGGGCATCTGCGTCAATGGCCTGTGGCTGCTCGCCCTGCTCAGCGCCCTGACGCTGCTGCTGTTACTGATGGCGACGCGGCGCTACGGCTTCGTCTGGGAAACGACCATTTTGGGCAGTGACATTTTTGTCAGCCTGACCCGAGGCCTGGGGGCGATTCCGTCGTTGCTGGGTTTCAGCGTGCCGACCGAATCGATGATTCGTGCCAGCGGCGACAACGCCCTCGCCATCGAAAACGCCCGTCAGGCCTGGGCCGGATGGCTGGTCGGCGTGCTGGTGGTGTTCGGTATTGTGCCGCGTTTTCTGCTGACGGTGCTGTGTTACCTGCGTTGGCGCGTGGGTCGACAAGGGTTGGCACTGGATCTGAATCACCCCGGCTTCGTCGAACTGCGCGAGCGCTTGATGCCCAGCAGTGAACGGCTGGGCATCAACGATGCAGCGCCTCCTCAGCTTCACGCGGTAACCTCCGGTCCGTCGGCGAGCGAAAGCCAGGGCGCGCTGCTGGTCGCCATCGAACTGGACAATCAGCAGCCATGGCCGCCCGAGCTTCCCGACAACGTGGTCAACGCCGGCGTTCTCGACTCCCGGGAATCACGGCGCACACTGCTTGACCAACTGACACGCTATCCGCCCGCACGCCTTGCCATTGCCTGCGACCCACGTCGCTCGCCAGACCGCGGCAGCCTGGCGTTGATTGCCGAACTCGCGCGTTGCGCCACCTCCACACGCATCTGGCTGTTGCCGGCCCCCACCGGACAGGCGCTGGACGCCGACCGACTGGAGGATTGGCACACGGCGCTGCAGCAGCTTGAACTGAACTGGACCGACAGTGCGCCAGTGACCTGGCTGGAGAGCGGACATGACTGACAAGGACGCAATTCGACCGCTGAAACTGGCCGTGGTTGGCCACACCAACGTCGGCAAAACCTCGCTGTTGCGCACGCTCACGCGCGATTTCGGCTTCGGCGAAGTCTCCCATCGTCCGAGCACCACCCGGCACGTCGAAGGCGCGCGGCTGTCGGTGGATGGCGAGGCGCTGCTGGAGCTGTACGACACGCCCGGCCTGGAAGACGCCATCGCCCTGCTGGATTATCTCGAGCGGCTGGACAGACCCGGCGAACGGCTCGACGGCCCGGCGCGGCTCGGGCGTTTTCTGGAGGGCAGCGAGGCGCGCCAGCGTTTCGAACAGGAAGCCAAAGTGCTTCGTCAGTTGCTCGCCTCCGACGCCGGCCTGTACGTGATCGACGCGCGAGAGCCGGTGCTCGCCAAATATCGCGACGAGCTGGCGGTGCTCGCCAGTTGCGGCAAACCCTTGCTGCCCGTGCTCAATTTTGTCAGCAGTGCGCAGCAGCGCGAACCGGACTGGCGTGAAGCGCTGGCGCGTCTTGGGCTGCATGCGCTGGTACGCTTCGACAGCGTCGCCCCGCCCGAAGATGGCGAACGCCGTCTGTATGAAAGCCTCGCCCTGCTGCTGGAAACCTCACGGGGAAGACTTGAGCGTCTCATCGCAGACCAACAGGCCCAGCGTGAAGCTCGCAAGCAGAGCGCAGCCAGGTTGATCGCCGAACTGTTGCTGGACTGCGCGGCCTGCCGCCGAAGTGTCGCCACCGATTCCGGTCAGGTCCAGGCGGCGATCGATGACCTGCGCAAGGCCGTGCGCCAGCGCGAACAACGTTGCGTCGAGTCGCTGCTCAAGCTCTACGCCTTTCGTCGCGAAGACGCCTCGGCCAGCGATTTACCGTTGATGGATGGCCGTTGGGGCGATGATCTGTTCAATCCCGAAACCCTGAAATTGCTGGGCGTGCGCGTGGGTGGCGGTATCGCTGCGGGCGCGGCCGCAGGTGCTGGCGTGGATTTGCTGGTTGGCGGCATCACGCTGGGTGCGGCGGCACTGGTCGGCGCGATTGCCGGCGGCGCCCTGCAAACAGCGCGCAGTTATGGCAGCCGGTTGATGGACAAATTCAAGGGGCAGCGCGAACTGACGGTCGACGATGCCGTGCTCCGACTGCTGGCGCTGCGCCAACGGCAACTGCTGCAAGCCTTGGAGGTGCGGGGTCATGCCGCGATAGAGAGCATCAAACTGACGGCCCCTCTCGACAAAACCTGGCGCGAAGGCAAGTTGCCGGAGGCGCTGCATAAGGCGCGAGCGCATCCGCAATGGTCGTCGCTGAATCCGGGGGCGAAGCTGAATCAAAGCGAGCGGCAGGAGCAAGTCGAGGCGTTGGCGAAAACCGTGCTCGTCTGAAATGAGCCACACGACTGATCGGGCGGCAAGCTGCCGACAGTCGCTTCAATCATTTTGCGGTAGGGGAATTGCGCGCGGACCGGTATGATCGCGCGCCCGATACACCCGGAAGCACACGCGCATGAAACCCACCTTGATCGCCGCTGCAGAACTCGACCGCATCGAGACCTGGCAGAAATACTCCAGCTATATGTGCGGGGGCTGCGTTTCCAGCTGCTGCACGCTGCCTGTGGAAGTGAAGATCAAGGACCTGATCCGGATCGGCATCGTTGACGAGTTCGAACAAGGGGATAACCCGAAGAACATCGCCAAGCGGTTGCAGAAGGACGGGATCGTCGAGCGCTTCAACCAGAAGTCCGGGATCTTCACCCTCCAGCGCATGAGCAACAACGACTGCCTGTACCTGGATCGCAAGAGCCGGCTGTGCACGATCTACGACAAGCGCCCCGACACCTGCCGCAATCACCCGAAGATCGGCCCACGCCCGGGTTATTGCGCGTACAAGCCGAAAGAAGTCGTGCGCGAAAGCACCGGCACGCTGAACTCGAACTCCGGCCGTGTGCCGTTGAAGTTCTAAGCCCCTACAGAGTTCGCGCACGCGTTCCCGGCTAAAGCCGGTCCTACCAAAGGCGCGCGGGCTTTAGTGGGACCGGCTTTAGCCGGGAAGGGGCCGGATTGAGCAACATCGACCCGGCCAAACCAAACCCCAGACAAACAAAAACGCCCCCGGCCTTTCGACCGGGGGCGTTTTCGTTCAGCCGGGGCTAGTTACGCCTTGGCTTTCTTGGCAGCACGGGTACGCTCGCCTTCGTCGAGGATCTTCTTGCGAAGACGGATCGACTTAGGGGTGACTTCGCACAGCTCGTCGTCCTGGATGAATTCCAGAGCCTGTTCCAGTGTGAAGCGAACAGGTGGAACCAGAGCGATGGTCTCGTCCTTGCCCGAAGCACGCATGTTATCGAGCTTCTTGCCTTTGGTTGGGTTGACGCCCATGTCGTTGTCGCGGCTGTTCAAGCCAACGATCTGACCGTTGTAGATCTCCTGACCGTGCTCGACGAACAGCTTGCCGCGCGCCTGCAGGGTTTCCAGGGAGTAGGTCAGTGCCTTACCGGTTTCAACCGATACCAGAACGCCGTTCTGACGACCGGACATGTCGCCGGACTTCATGGTGTCGTAGCGGTCGAAGATCGAGGTCAGGATGCCAGCACCGTTGGTCAGGGTCAGGAACTGGTTACGGAAACCAATCAGGCCACGAGCAGGGATGTTGTATTCCAGACGCACACGGCCTTTGCCATCCGGCACCATGTTGGTCAGGTCGCCCTTACGCAGACCCATCTCTTCCATGACCTTGCCCTGGGATTCTTCCGGGGTATCGATGGTCACGTTTTCAAACGGTTCCTGCTTCACGCCGTCTACCTGACGGATGATCACTTCAGGACGACCGACACCCATTTCGAAGCCTTCGCGACGCATGGTTTCGATCAGTACCGACAAGTGCAGCTCACCACGGCCCGAGACCTTGAACTTGTCAGCCGAGTCGCCTTCTTCAACGCGCAGAGCAACGTTGTACAGCAGCTCTTTGTCCAGACGCTCCTTGATGTTACGGGAGGTCACGAACTTGCCTTCTTTACCGCAGAACGGCGAGTCGTTGACCTGGAAGGTCATCGAAACGGTCGGTTCGTCAACGGTCAGCGGCTTCATCGCTTCAACTGCGTCCGGGTGGCACAGAGTGTCGGAGATGAACAGCGAGTCCATACCGCTGATGCAGACGATGTCGCCAGCGGCAGCTTCTTCTACGTCGATGCGGTGCAGACCGTGGTGACCCATCAGTTTCAGGATACGGCCGTTGCGGCGCTTGCCGTCAGCACCGATCGCGACAACCGGGGTGTTCGGCTTGACGCGGCCACGAGCGATACGGCCAACACCGATGACGCCCAGGAAGCTGTTGTAGTCCAGTGCCGAGATTTGCATCTGGAACGGACCGTCACGGTCGACTTTCGGCGCAGGTACGTTGTCGACGATCGACTGGTACAGCGGGGTCATGTCTTCAGCCATGTCGGTGTGATCCAGACCGGCAATGCCGTTCAGGGCCGAGGCGTAGACGACTTTGAAGTCCAGCTGTTCTTCGGTGGCACCGAGGTTGTCGAACAGGTCGAAGATCTGGTCCAGAACCCAGTCCGGACGCGCGCCTGGACGGTCAACCTTGTTGATGCACACGATCGGACGCAGGCCGGCTTCGAAAGCCTTCTTGGTCACGAAACGGGTTTGCGGCATAGGGCCGTCTTGAGCGTCGACCAGCAGCAGAACGGAGTCAACCATCGACATCACGCGCTCTACTTCACCACCGAAGTCGGCGTGGCCCGGGGTGTCAACGATGTTGATGTGGTAGCCATTCCAGTTGATCGCGGTGTTCTTCGCGAGAATGGTAATACCGCGCTCTTTTTCCTGGTCGTTGGAGTCCATCACGCGTTCGTCGTTGAGCTCGTTGCGCTCAAGGGTGCCGGACTGGCGCAGAAGCTTGTCGACGAGGGTAGTTTTACCGTGGTCAACGTGAGCAATGATGGCGATGTTGCGTAGATTTTCGATCACTTGTGTATCTCGATCAGAGGATTCGGTCAGCTGTCTGATTGTAGGCAGCTATGAACGGTGGAGCCGGCGAAAGCCGTTACGGCTGACGACTGGTGTCGGGGGGCCGGTGACGCAAGCCACAGGCAAACAGCCCCGGGCACTTAGCTCGGTCGATAAACGCGCACATTGGCATGCCCCTCACTGAGCAGATGATGAGCATGCAGGCGACTCATGACGCCTTTGTCGCAATAGAGCAGGTACTGGCGCGTGTCATCCAGTTCCTTGAAACGGCTGTTCAATGCAAAGAACGGCAGCGTTTGTACTTCGACGCCAGTCAGCGCCAGCGGGCGGTCTTCTGCTTCATCCGGGTGACGGATGTCGATGACCACTTGCCCCGCCAGCGCCTGACTGACTTCTTCAATCTGAACGTCCTGGCCCAATTCCTCGATCACGCGATCGATCGGTACCAGACGAGCGTTTTCCAGCGCACGTTCGAGCACGGCCATGTCGAACGATTTTTCTTCGTGCTCGACCCGATTGCGCTTGGCGGCGGTCTTCGGATTCACCGAAATCACACCGCAGTATTCGGGCATGTGCCGGGCAAAATCGCCGGTGCCGATCTGATCGGCCAGGTCGATGATGTCCTGCTTGTGACTGGCGATCAGCGGTCGCAGGACCAGCTTCTCCGTTACGCAATCGATGACCGACAGGTTGGGCAGCGTCTGGCTGGACACTTGGGAAATCGCCTCGCCGGTCACCAGCGCGTCGATTTCCAGCCGGTCGGCAATGTTGGTCGCAGCGCGCAACATCATACGCTTCAATACTACGCCCATATGACTGTTATCGACTTTTCCGAGAATTTCTCCCAGAACTTCCTCGAACGGTACGCTCACGAACAGCACCCGCTGAGAGCTGCCGTACTTCTTCCAGATGAAGTGCGCGACTTCCATCACGCCCAGCTCGTGAGCACGTCCGCCCAGATTGAAGAAGCAGAAATGGCTCATCAGGCCGCGACGCATGATCTGGTACGCGGCCACGGTTGAGTCAAAGCCACCGGACATCAGGATCAGGGTCTGTTCAAGCGAACCCAGCGGATAACCGCCGATGCCGTTGTGCTGGCTGTGGATCACGAACAGGCGCTGATCCCGAATCTCGATTCTGACCTCGACTTCCGGGGCTTTCAGCGAAATGCCGGCGGCGTTGCATTCACGACGCAGCTTGCTGCCGACGTACTTCTCGACGTCCATGGAGCTGAAGTCATGATGGCCCGCACGCTTGCAGCGCACCCCGAAAATCTTGCCGGGGAGCGCGTCGCCGAAGTGCAGCTTGCACTTCTCGTAGATGTCTTCCATGTCGCCCAGCGGATACTGGTCAACCTGCAGAAAGTGCGTGATGCCGGGCATGCAGCTGAGCCGCTCGGTCATCTCGCGCAGGACTTTGGCATCCTCGACCCTGGTTTCGACCTCAAGGTTGTCCCACACACCATCCACCACCAACGCCGGGTCCAGATCGCGGAGCACCGTACGGATGTTCTTGGCCAGCTGTTTGATGAAGCGCTTGCGCACAGGCCGGCTTTTGATAGTGATTTCTGGGAAGACTTTGACGATTAATTTCATGAAAACAGCGCGCTAGGTCCCGGTCGAAAAAGGGGGGCGCGGATTATAGCGGAAATTGCTCAAGGTTTAACCAGTTATCGTACGGCCAATCGTCCGCGCACCAAAACGGCCCTGTATACAATTACTTGGCACCATAAGGGTGCGTCGGTTTTCGAATATGCGACGTTTAACGCGGTTAAAGACAGGTATTCCCGCGGAAAACCCAACACAGGGCACTGGCATGCAAATTGCTCCCTTGTGAGGCAGGTTGCCTTGGTCGAGTATCGCGCCCGGCATCACCCAAATTGAAGGGCCAACCACTACTCAGGCCCTAATCCACCCCGGAGGACAACATGTCGAAGTCGGTTCAACTCATCAAAGATCATGACGTAAAGTGGATTGATCTGCGCTTCACGGACACCAAAGGCACTCAGCACCACGTGACCATGCCGGCCCGCGATGCGCTGGAAGACGACTTCTTCGAAGTCGGCAAAATGTTCGACGGTTCCTCCATCTCGGGCTGGAAAGGTATTGAAGCCTCCGACATGATCCTGCTGCCGGACGACGAAACCGCCGTGCTGGATCCGTTCACCGAAGAGCCTACCCTGATCCTGGTTTGCGACATCATCGAACCTTCGACCATGCAAGGTTATGATCGCGACCCACGCGCCATTGCTCACCGCGCCGAGGAATACCTGAAGTCGACCGGTATCGGTGACACTGTATTCGCCGGCCCTGAGCCAGAATTCTTCATCTTCGACGAAGTGAAATTCAAGTCCGACATCTCCGGCTCCATGTTCAAAATCTACTCCGAACAAGGTTCGTGGATGTCCGATGCTGACATCGAAGGCGGTAACAAGGGTCACCGTCCAGGCATCAAAGGCGGCTACTTCCCGGTTCCACCGTTCGACCACGACCACGAAATCCGCACCGCAATGTGCAACGCCCTGGAAGAAATGGGCCAGGTCGTCGAAGTTCACCACCACGAAGTGGCAACCGCAGGCCAGAACGAAATCGGCGTGAAATTCAACACGCTGGTTAAAAAGGCTGACGAAGTTCAGACCCTGAAATACGTCGTGCACAACGTTGCCGACGCTTACGGCCGCACCGCTACCTTCATGCCAAAGCCTCTGTACGGCGATAACGGTTCGGGTATGCACGTTCACATGTCCATCTCCAAAGATGGCAAGAACACCTTCGCAGGCGAAGGTTATGCCGGCCTGTCCGACACCGCTCTGTACTTCATCGGCGGCATCATCAAGCACGGCAAGGCCCTGAACGGCTTTACCAACCCGGCAACCAACTCGTACAAGCGTCTGGTTCCAGGCTTCGAAGCGCCGGTCATGCTGGCCTACTCGGCTCGTAACCGTTCGGCGTCGATCCGTATTCCTTACGTCAACAGCCCTAAGGGCCGTCGTATCGAAGCACGTTTCCCGGACCCGGCAGCCAACCCGTACCTGGCCTTCGCTGCCCTGTTGATGGCTGGCCTGGACGGCATCCAGAACAAGATCCACCCTGGCGATGCGGCTGACAAAAACCTGTACGACCTGCCGCCTGAAGAGGCGAAAGAGATCCCGCAAGTTTGCGGCAGCCTGAAGGAAGCCCTGGAAGAGCTGGACAAAGGTCGTGCGTTCCTGACCAAAGGCGGCGTATTCAGCGACGACTTCATCGACGCTTACATCGCGTTGAAATCCGAAGAAGAAATCAAAGTGCGCACGTTCGTACACCCACTGGAATACGAGCTGTACTACAGCTGCTGATCCAGTCGCGCCGGCGAGAGCCGCGTGAACAAGAGGCCTCCTTCGGGAGGCCTTTTTTGTGCTCGTCTTTCGCCGCGTTACGTACATACATATGTAACGCAGTTGAGATCACCTGTTGAGGCAATATAGTCAGCACTCCGACTTTTCCGAATACGTGCCTCGACGATCGCGAGCCAGATTACTCATGCGAGAACACACCCTTATGCCCAAGCTGATTCAGATCACCTTCTTCGCGCTGGCCGTGTTTGCGCCAGGCCTTTATGCAGCGAACACTCAGCAGCCTCCCGCACAGCTTCAACTGCTCATCGCGGCCATCGAGCAACGCTTGGAAATCGCCAATGACGTGGCGCGCAGCAAATGGCACAGCGGCAAGCCGGTTCAGGACAGTGAGCGCGAGCGCCAGGTGATTGAGAACGCCGAGTCACGGGCGAGTGAATTCAAGCTGGGCGCCGACGACGTACGCGATTTCATGACCGCCCAGATGGAAGCCAACAAAATGGTGCAATACGCGCGCCTCGAACAGTGGCGCGAAACCGGCCACTCTCCGGAGAAGCCAGACGTCAACCTGACCGATGGCATCCGCGGTCGGCTGGATACGCTGCTGCCGGTGTTGATGCAAAGTTACTCGGCGTTTCAGCCTTACCGCAGCGATGCCAAATGCGCTGGCTGGGTGCAGTCGGAAATCCAGCGACAGGCAAGTGATCCCGTCATTGAGACCGCGCTGCAACGGGCGGGAGGCGACCTCTGCCGGACCACACCAAGCCCGTGAGCGGGTGCGCAGGTCCGCTTCTCGAATGACACCGTCGATCAGTATTCCTCTATGCTGATCCATGCCGCGTCATGGATTTAGCGCGGCACCATTGTTGGTTGTCCTGATCGCTGCACTGGAGTGTTCATGCGTCAATGTCTTGCCCTTCTGTTGCTGGTATTTGCGCTGCCCGCTGCCGCGCAGATCTACAAATACACCGATGCCTCCGGCAATACGGCGTACAGCAACCAGCCGCCGAACGGGACCAAAGCCGAAACCGTCGAGCTGCCGCCACTCAACAGTGTCGAGACCGTCGTCCCTGCACCGCCGCCGCCACTGCCCGCCACGCAGAACCAAAACCAAAACCAAAACCAAAACCGGGACCAGCAAAGCGCCGCTGCCTATCAGGTGCTCGCGCTGAAAGACCTACCCCAAGACGAAGCGCTTCGTGCCAATAACGGCTCGTTCACCGTTGGCGTGGCCATAGAACCCCGTTTGCAGCCCGGGCACCTGTTGCAGTTAGTGGTGGACGGCGCACCCTATGGCCAGCCCACCAATATTCCGCGGCTACAGGTCATGGAGCTTGATCGGGGCGAACACAGCTTTTCGGTTCAGGTGCTGGAAAATCAGCGTTCGATCCAGCAAAGCGAGACGGTCAATCTGACAGTGCAGCGAGTCCATGTCGGCCGGCCTTAAATTCGTCTGCCAGTTGGCCGTCGCTCTGTGCCTGCTGTTCAGCGTGAGCCAGGCCGTTTTGGCGGAGGTGTATACCTACGTCGATGCAGACGGCAATCGGGTCTTCACCGATCAGCCTCACCGCAATGCGAAGAAGGTCGACATAGCGCCGACCAACCGGGTCGATCAGCCCACGAAGGCGCCCAGTCGGGCATCCACACCGAAGCCAGCGGCGAGACCCATCTTCCATTATCAGTTGCTGCGGATTCTGGCGCCGGAACCCGACAGCACGATCCGCGACATTGAAGGCAATCTGAATGTCACCGTCAGCAATGATCCCGAGTTGCAGCCGGATCACTTGTACAGGTTACTGCTTGACAGCAAACCCTACGGCGAGCCGACGCGCAGCCCGGTTTTCCCGCTGACGAACATCGACCGTGGCACTCACCAGCTGTCCGTAGAGATCATTGATCAGTACGGGCGAGTGCTGGAGCGAACCCCCAATCAACCCTTTCACCTCATCCGCATCTCTCTGGCCCAGAAGCGGCTCGCACAGCCCTGTAAAAACGATGATTACGGTGTGCGCCCCGAATGCCCTATCAAGGACAAGCCGGAAGAAGAATCGAGTTTCTTTTCGTTCTTCCGCTAAACCCTGCCCGACCGCCTATGCTCTATTCTGGTGCACAACCTGAACGAGCTTTCGCGTAAAAAGCCCATTTTGGTTCAGCGTTCAGAAATCCATGCACTGTCGCCGGGCCTGCCGTCCAAAAAACGTTCGTAATTACTCAATCCGCGCTTCTTTTCGGAGCCTTGGTTTGGTTTTTGCATTTTGTAATGAATGCGCGAGCACACCACACGTTCTAGCGGTTCCATACGCTGGCAAAGACCAATCAGAGCCTGCACTCACGGCCCAGCCCGAGTGCATAGAGCCAAAAGAGGTCACCGGGATTCATGACTATCAGCGATGCGTTGCATCGGTTGTTACTCGACAACCTGACCACTGCCACGATTCTGCTCAACTCGGACCTGCGCCTCGAGTACATGAATCCTGCCGCTGAAATGCTGCTGGCCATCAGTGGTCAACGTAGCCACGGCCAATTCATCAGCGAGCTGTTCACTGAATCTGCCGAAGCGCTCAGTTCGCTTCGTCAGGCGGTGGAACAGGCGCACCCGTTCACGAAACGTGAAGCGATGCTGACCGCCCTCACCGGCCAGACGTTGACGGTCGATTACGCCGTCACCCCGATTCTTTCCCAGGCCGAGACCATGCTGCTGCTGGAAGTCCACCCCCGTGATCGCTTGCTGCGGATCACCAAGGAAGAGGCTCAGTTGTCCAAGCAGGAGACCACCAAAATGCTGGTGCGTGGCCTGGCCCATGAAATCAAGAACCCCCTTGGCGGGATTCGCGGCGCCGCGCAGTTGCTGGCACGCGAGCTGCCGGAGGAGAGCCTCAAGGACTACACCAACGTCATCATCGAAGAAGCCGACCGCCTGCGTAATCTGGTCGACCGCATGCTGGGCTCGAACAAGCTGCCGATGCTGGCGATGACCAACGTGCATGAAGTGCTCGAGCGCGTGTGCAGCCTGGTCGAAGCCGAAAGCCAGGGATGCATCACCATCGTGCGCGACTACGACCCGAGCATTCCCGATGTGCTGATTGACCGCGAGCAGATGATTCAGGCCGTGCTCAATATCGTGCGCAACGCCATGCAGGCCATCAGCAGCCAGAACGAGCTGCGTCTGGGCCGCATCAGCCTGCGCACCCGCGCCATGCGCCAGTTCACCATCGGCCATGTGCGCCATCGTCTGGTCAGCAAGATCGAAATCATCGACAACGGCCCCGGCATTCCGCCGGAGCTGCAAGAAACCATTTTTTACCCCATGGTCAGCGGCCGCCCGGATGGCACCGGGCTGGGCCTTGCCATTACCCAGAACATCATCAGTCAGCACCAGGGGCTGATCGAGTGTGATAGCCACCCTGGCCATACAACATTCTCGATCTTCCTGCCGCTGGAACAAGGAGCAGCGTCGACATGAGCCGTAGTGAAACTGTCTGGATCGTCGATGACGACCGTTCCATCCGCTGGGTACTGGAGAAAGCCCTGCAGCAAGAGGGCATGACCACGCAGAGTTTCGACAGCGCCGATGGCGTGATGAGCCGCCTGGCCCGTCAGCAACCGGACGTGATCATTTCCGACATCCGCATGCCCGGCGCCAGCGGCCTGGACTTGCTGGCGCGCATTCGCGAACAGCATCCACGCCTGCCGGTCATCATCATGACCGCTCACTCGGACCTCGACAGCGCCGTGGCGTCCTATCAGGGCGGTGCGTTCGAGTACCTGCCAAAGCCGTTCGACGTTGACGAAGCCGTTTCGCTGGTCAAACGCGCCAATCAGCACGCTCAGGAGCAGCAGGGCCTGGCCGTTCCGCCAACCTTGACCCGCACCCCGGAAATCATCGGCGAAGCGCCGGCGATGCAGGAGGTGTTTCGCGCCATCGGCCGCTTGAGCCACTCCAACATCACCGTGCTGATCAACGGCGAGTCCGGGACCGGTAAAGAGCTGGTTGCCCACGCCCTGCACCGCCACAGCCCACGCTCGGCTTCGCCGTTCATTGCGCTGAACATGGCAGCGATTCCGAAAGACTTGATGGAGTCCGAGCTGTTCGGCCACGAAAAAGGCGCATTCACCGGCGCGGCGAACCTGCGTCGTGGGCGTTTCGAGCAAGCCGACGGCGGCACCCTGTTTCTCGATGAAATCGGCGACATGCCAGCCGATACCCAGACCCGGCTGCTACGCGTCTTGGCTGACGGCGAGTTCTACCGCGTTGGCGGCCACGTGCCGGTTAAAGTCGATGTGCGCATTATTGCGGCGACGCACCAGAATCTGGAAACCCTGGTCCAGGCCGGCAAGTTCCGCGAAGACTTGTTCCACCGCCTGAACGTGATCCGCATTCACATCCCGCGCATGTCCGACCGTCGCGAAGACATTCCGACGCTGGCGCGCCACTTCCTCAGCCGCGCTGCGCAGGAACTGGCGGTTGAGCCCAAGCTGCTGAAGGCGGAAACCGAGGAATACCTCAAGCACCTGCCGTGGCCGGGCAACGTCCGTCAGCTGGAAAACACCTGTCGCTGGATCACGGTGATGGCGTCGGGCCGCGAAGTGCATGTCAGCGATCTGCCACCTGAACTGCTGAGTCTGCCCCAGGACGCTGCCCCGGTGACCAACTGGGAACAAGCGCTGCGCCAATGGGCCGATCAGGCGCTGGCCCGCGGTCAATCCAGCCTGCTGGACAGTGCCGTGCCGACGTTCGAACGCATCATGATCGAGACCGCGCTCAAGCACACCGCCGGCCGTCGTCGCGACGCCGCCGTGCTGCTGGGCTGGGGCCGCAATACCTTGACCCGCAAGATCAAGGAGTTGGGCATGAAGATCGATGGCGGGGATGACGACGAGGGTGACGAGGGCTAATCCCTGCGATAGGCAGCAGCGCCTGCCTGCGATGGCGTCAGTTGAAAGACGGATTCGCCGCAGGCAGGACGCCATCGCGGGCAAGAGCGCCCACGATGGCTGCGGGTTTACTCAGCCGAAGATGGCTTCTCCCACAGATTAATTCCGCCTTCCACCGCAAACCGGTCGATCTCGGCCAGTTCTTCCTGACTGAACTGAAGATTGTCGAGGGCCCCGACGTTCTCGATGATCTGCTCCGGACGGCTTGCACCGATCAGTGCGGACGTGACGCGCGGATCGCGCAGTGTCCAGGCCAGTGCCATCTGCGCCAGGCTCTGACCGCGACGCTTGGCGATCTCGTTCAGCGCACGCACGTGCTCGATGTTCTGCTCCGATAAATGCGCCGCCTGTAGCGACCCGCCACCGGGACGGTTGACCCGTGCGTCTTTTGGAATGCCGTTCAGGTATTTGTCCGACAGCAGCCCCTGGGCCAGCGCGGTGAATGCAATGACGCCCGAGCCGAGTTCTTCGGTGGTGTCCAGCAGGTCTTTTTCCACCCAGCGATTGAGCAGGTTATAGGCCGGCTGATGAATCAGCAGCGGCACTTTCCACTCTTTCAGCAGGCCTGCGATTTCGCGGGTTTTGGCGCCCGAATACGACGAAATCCCGATATACAGCGCTTTGCCCTGCTGCACAGCGGTGGCCAGTGCGCTCGCGGTTTCTTCCAGCGGGGTATCAGGGTCGAAGCGGTGGGAATAGAAAATATCGACGTAGTCCAGGCCCATGCGCTGCAGGCTCTGATCGAGGCTGGCGAGCACGTATTTGCGCGATCCGCCGCCCTGACCGTAAGGCCCTGGCCACATGTCCCAGCCGGCTTTGCTGGAGATAATCAGTTCGTCGCGGTATTGCTTGAAGTCTTCCTTGAGCAGGCGACCGAAGTTGATTTCGGCACTGCCGTACGGCGGGCCATAGTTATTGGCGAGGTCGAAGTGGTTGATACCCAGATCGAAGGCCGTGCGCAGCATCGCACGCTGGGTGTCGATCGGCGTGCTGTCACCGAAGTTGTGCCACAGACCCATGGAGAGCGCTGGCAGCACCAGCCCACTGCGGCCTACACGGCGATAGGGAATGCGTTCATAACGGTTTTCGGCAGCGATGTAAGTCATCCAGTCCTCTCTTTCTTGTATGGAAGTCAGTCACAAAACGAACCTGCGAGATTACTCGGATTTCTCTGCGGCGAGGGGGTTCAAGAGAGTGGACGAACGCTACGCTCCAGCGCTGAAGGAAAGCGACGGCCACTGCATTGTTCGCTGCAGCAGAACAATGAAGGCGTTTCTGCGGCGTTTATCAACGCGGTCTGCCATGTGAAGCTGCACTCACTTTCAAATGAATCGGAGCCTCACCATGACGCAGTCCACTCCACACATCCCCCGTCCGGTCGCCATCGTCACCGGCGCCTCCCGTGGTATCGGCGCGGAAATCGCCCGGCGCTTGAGCCACGACGGTTTCGCGGTGGTCGTGAATTACGCCAGCAGCGCGGCAGAAGCGGACGCCCTGGTTGCGCAGCTCAAAGACGAGGGCGGTCAGGCCATCGCGATGAAAGCCGACGTTGCCCAGGCTGACGAGGTCCGCGAGTTGTTCGAGCAAACGGAAGCGAAGCTGGGCAAGGTCAATGTGCTGGTCAATAACGCCGGCGTCATGAAGGCACTGCCGCTGGCAGACACCAGCGATGAGCAATTCGATCAGGCGTTCAACATCAACACCCGAGGCACCTTCAACACGTTGCGCGAGGCCAGCGCGCGGATGAACGACGGCGGTCGCATCATCAACTTCTCCACCACTGCGCTGGCGCTGAACCTGCCGGGCTATGCCATCTATAACGCGACCAAGGCGGCCGTCGAAGCCTTCACCCATGTATTTGCCAAGGAGCTGCGCGGGCGGAATATCACGGTGAATGCCGTCGCGCCGGGGCCGGTGGCGACCGAGCTGTTCCTGCAAGGCAAAACCGAGGAGCAAATCCAGCACTTTGCCAACATGCCGCCGTTGCAGCGCCTGGGGCAGCCGGAAGATATCGCCAGCGTCGTGTCCTTTCTAGCCGGCCCGGATTCAGGCTGGGTGAATGGGCAGGTGCTGCGGGCCAATGGTGGCTTGGCTTAGGTAGAAATCGAAGGTGTAAAAGCAAGCGCCTTAACGCACCAGGTGCAGGAACTGCAGGTGGCGCTCGTACTGGTCGAGGATGTCGTTGATGACCTGTTCCTTTGTGTAGCCCACCAGGTCGTAGTCCTGACTGCCCTCGCTCAAGTGCACTTCGGCGCGGTAATAACGGCGGTTGTTCAGCTGTTTGGAGCCCATGCCGCCGCGTGCGAAGGACGGTGTGAAATAGCCACTCATGGTCACCTGGTACACAAACGGACGCTCTTCACCGTGGCCGATTTCCAGGCCCACCGTGTCGTTGGCCGGATCCGGCTGAGTCACGACGGTCAGGCCCTTCTCGACGAACACTGCCGTCACTTCTTCAATCGCCGGGCGTACGGTCTGGTCGAGGAAGCGGTAAACCTCATCACGGGACGGGAACGCCACGGCCTGAGTCAGACGCTGACGCCAGCCGCCACGCCGGGATCCGGAGACCGGTGCCAGTGAATACAGCTGAGCGATCTGGCGCTGGGACTCCATGTAGAACGCCTTGTGCAGCCCCCACATCATCAGCAGCAGAATCAGCGAGAACGGCAACGAAGTCAGTACCACCGCCGACTTCAGCGCATCGATGCTGCCCGAGAACAGCAAGCCGCTGGTGATCAGCGCCGTCATCACGCCCCAGAACACACGCAGCCATTTCGGGCCATCTTCGTCCGGGCTGCCGCCTTTGGCAGAAAGCGTCGACAGCACCACGGTGCCGGAGTCGGCCGAAGTCACGAAGAACACGAAGCTGATGAACACCGTCACGGCAATGACCGTCCGGCTCCATGGGTACGTCTGCAGCATCAGGTAAAGGGTCATCGACGGATCGTCGATAGCCGATTGGCCCAACGCAGCCATGCCGTGGTTCAGCACCAGGTCGATGGCGCTGTTACCGAAAATCGACATCCACGCGAGGGTGAAGCCCAGCGGGATCAGCAGCACGCCGCAGACGAATTCACGAATGGTGCGACCACGGGAGATACGCGCGATGAACAGACCCACGAACGGCGACCAGGCAATCCACCACGCCCAATAGAACACGGTCCAGCCACCCAGCCAGTCGCTCGGGCCATCGTACGCATAGACGTCGAAGCTCTTGACCGGCAACGCGCCGAGGTAATCGCCGATGTTCTGCACCAGCGTATTGAGCAGGTGCTGCGTGGGTCCGGCAAACAACACGAACAGCAGCAGCGCGCAGGCCAGCAGCATGTTGATGTCGGACATGACGCGCACGCCTTTGTCGACGCCCGCAATGGCCACCAGGATTGCCGCGCCCATCATCAGAGTGATTAAACCGACCTGAATCCATTGGGTGTGCGGCACGTTGAACAGGTAGTCCAGCCCGGAATTCAGGTGCAGTACACCAAACCCCATGTCGGCGCCGAGGCCGAAGATGGTGGCGATGATGCCGAAACCGTCGACTGCGTAACCGATCGGGCCGTTGATGCGCTTGCCGATCAACGGATACAGCGCCGAACGCAACGCCAGCGGCAGGTTATGGCGATAGGCGAAGTAGGCCAGCGCCATACCGACGAAGGCGAAAACGCCCCACCCGTGCAGGCCCCAATGCAGAAACAGCAGCTGCATGGCCTGACGGGCCGATTGGGTGGTCCCGCCCTCACCCTGCGGCGGCTGCAGCATGTGGGTCAGCGGCTCGGATACGCAGAAGAAGAACAGCGTGATGCTGATCCCGGCGGCGAACAGCATGCCGGCCCAGGATAGATAGCTGAATTCGGGTTCGTCGTGGTCGGCGCCGAGCTTGATCTTGCCGTAGCCGGACAGTGCAGTGACCACAACGAACAGCAGATACAGGGTCATGGCCAGCATGTAGTACCAGCCAACGGTGTTGGCGGCCCAGTTCTGCGCGGCGAGCAACCAGGCCCCTGAGGCTTCCGGGAAGCCGATCACGACCAGTCCGAAGATCAGGATGAAGCTGGCAGCGAAGTAGAAAACAGGGCCATTCATGCGAACAGGCGAGCTGTTCGAAGCGCTTGAATTATTCATATGAATACCGCCGCGCGGGCGAGGGGATCGATCATGGAACGTAGATGCGGCAAAGGTAGGCCTCCTGAGATCAGCGGGCAGCGAACCACCGGTTTAACTTGATTGAACGTTCAATTAAAGCACGAATAGACGGCCGGAGACTAATGCACGGTGGCGTGACGCTTAATCAGGCGAGAGTAGGACGGACGACGAAAGCCTTTCGTTCCGTGGGTTCGGGAGGGTTTTCAATGCGCTGGAAAATTATGGAGGCTTGGCGGTATGGCGACCGACGCCTTCCCGGCTAAAGCCGGTCCTACAAAAGCTATGCGGTCAATTAGTAGGACCGGCTTCAGCCGGGAAGAGGCCAGTGTGCTCACCCGAAGATTTGCGACATAACGACTGACGCCTTCCCGGCTAAAGCCGGTCCTACAAGAGCTATGCGGTCAATTAGTGGGGCCGGCTTCAGCCGGGAAGAGGCCAGTGTGCTCACCCTGAAATTTGCGATATGACGGGCTACTTCGGACAGCCATCCTCATGCTGCAGGCTCGCCTGATTGACGTTACTGCCCGCCGGGACGCCGCGCGTGAGCCACACGTTGCCGCCGATGGTCGAGCCCTTGCCGATGGTGATGCGCCCCAGAATCGTGGCGCCGGCATAGATCACTACATCGTCTTCGACGATCGGGTGACGGGCATGGCCCTTGAGCAATTGGCCGTCTTCATCGGAGGGGAAGCGTTTGGCACCGAGGGTAACGGCCTGATAGATGCGCACGCGCTCGCCGATGATCGCGGTCTCGCCGATGACCACGCCGGTCCCGTGATCGATAAAGAAGCTCGGGCCGATCTGCGCACCGGGATGGATATCGATGCCCGTGGCGGAATGGGCCAGTTCGGCGCTGATGCGCGCCAGCAGGGGCAAACCGTTGTGGTACAGATGATGGGCCAGACGATGGTGAATCACCGCCAAAATGCCCGGGTAGCACAACAACACCTCATCAACACTGCGCGCGGCAGGGTCACCGTGGTACGCCGCCAGCACGTCGGTGTCGAGGACGCGGCGAATCGTCGGCAGTGCGCTGGCGAAATCCTGAATCAGCCGTTCCGCATGCACATCCGCGCAGCTGGCATCCTGGCCTTTCTGGCGGGCGGCGTAGCGCAGTTCGAGCCGCGCCTGATCGAGCAGCGAATTCAATGCCACGTCGAGGGTGTAGCCGACGTAGAAGTCCTCGCTCTCTTCGCGCAGGTCCACCGGCCCCAGCCGCATTGGAAACAGCGCGCCGCAGAGCGCATCGAGAATGTCGCGCATGGCCTCGCGGGAAGGCAGCTCGCGGCCGCCCTTCTCCCCGCTGATTCGGCCGTTGCTGGTACGCCAGTCATCACGCGCGGCGCGCAATTCGCCCACAATCCGCTGCAGTTGCCAGTGGCCGGTCACGCCCTCGGCGCAGGATTCCGGGGACAGGTCGGGAATAGTGCTCACGCAGATTTCTCCTCAATTCAACGGCCAGTCAGGCTGTAACGGCCGAAGTGGAATCACTCTACGACATCCCTTCGCGGCAAAAAAATAACTATTTTCGTGGGGCTTCTGTGCAGGGGATGGAGGACGCCGGGCGGTTGCCCTGTGGGAAACGTCTGCCTATAGTCCTGCGACTCAATTGCAGACCTGTCGACGCCACCATGATCAAACAACAGCTCGCCCGTTTTAATCGTCTGGAATTGCTCGGCGGTCCGACGCCCTTTGAAAAGCTCGAACGCCTTTCGACCTGGGCCGGGCGCGACATTTACGTGAAACGCGACGACGTCACCCCGCTGGCCATGGGCGGCAACAAGCTGCGCAAGCTGGAATACCTCGCGGCCGATGCCCTGGCTCAAGGATGCGACACATTAATCACCGCGGGCGCCATTCAGTCCAACCACGTGCGTCAGACGGCTGCCCTCGCCGCCCGCCTCGGCCTGGGTTGTGTGGCGCTGCTGGAAAACCCGATTGCAACCGACGACAGCAATTACCTGGGCAACGGCAATCGCCTGCTGCTGGATTTGTTCGATACCAAGGTCGAATTGGTCGAGAACCTCGACAACGCCGACGACCAGTTACAAGCCCTGGCCAGCCGACTTCGCCTCAGCGGCAAGAGGCCCTATCTGGTGCCAATCGGCGGTTCGAATGCCCTCGGCGCGCTGGGTTATGTGCAGGCCGGTTTTGAACTGGCCGAGCAGATCAAGCAAAGCGGCCTGTCATTCGCGGCCGTCGTGCTCGCGTCGGGCAGTGCCGGCACCCACAGCGGCCTGGCGTTGGCGCTGGCGGAAGAACTGCCTGAGCTTCCGGTGATAGGCGTGACCGTATCGCGTCCGGAAGAAACCCAGGCGCCCAAGGTTCAGCGCCTGGCCGAGCAAACCGTCGAACTGCTGGAAGAATCGTTGCCCGCCGCATTCAAGGTGCAGCTGTGGGATGAATACTTCGGCCCACGGTACGGCGAGCCGAATGCCGGGACGTTGGCGGCAATCCGGCTGGTGGCCAGCCATGAAGGGCTGTTGCTGGATCCGGTTTACACCGGCAAAGCCATGGCTGGACTGCTCGACGGCATTGGCCGGCAGCGCTTCGAAGACGGCCCGATCGTCTTTCTCCACACCGGCGGCGCGCCAGCTTTGTTTGCGTATCAAGACGTCTTTTCGGCGGGATAGGGCCTTCGTCCCGCTGCCACGCAAACTGTCGCGTGAACGCCATATTCCAGAAACTGATAACCGATCCGCTTTTTATTATTTTTCATCGTTGGGCTCGAGTCTTATGATCGCCGCCAGCCGGCGTGCAGAGCCTTGCAGGCGACTGAAAAAGCTGGATAAACGCGTGATGCCAACGTAGCTTCGTCGGGTCTGATACTTGCCTGACATTCCAATTAAAACAGGGGACTTTCATGAACATGTCTGCAATCCGCCGCACCTTTCTGTTGTCGGCCTTTAGCCTGGTGCTGGGCACGGGTCTGGTCAGCCAGGCTGTCGCTGGCGATCAACTGGCAACCATCAAAAAGAACGGAACCCTTAATGTCGGCCTGGAAGGCACTTATCCCCCGTTCAGCTTCGTGGGTGAAGACGGCAAGCTGACCGGTTTCGAAGTGGAGTTCTCCGAAGCACTGGCCAAGGAACTGGGCGTCAAGGTCAAGCTGCAAGCCACGCCGTGGGCCGGCATTCTGGCGGCATTGGAGTCCAAGCGTCTGGATGTCGTGGTCAATCAGGTGACCATCTCCGACGAGCGTAAAAAGAAGTACGACTTCTCCGAACCCTACACCGTGTCGGGCATTCAAGCGCTGGTGCAGACCAAAGACGTCGGCGTGATCAAAACGGCCGCAGACCTGAAAGGCAAGAAAGTGGGCGTCGGCCTGGGCACCAACTACGAAGAATGGCTGAAAGCCAACGTGCCTGATGCCATCGTCAAAACCTACGACGATGATCCGACCAAATACCAGGACCTGCGTGTCGGCCGTATCGACGCCATCCTCGTCGACCGTCTCGCTGCGCTGGAACTGGTCGCCAAGACCAAGGACAAGCTGGCCGTTTCCGGCGAACCGTTCTCTCGTCAGGAATCCGGTATCGCACTGCGCAAGGGCGAGCCTGAACTGCTGGACGCGATCAACAAGGCCATCGACAAGCTGCGCGCAGACGGCACCCTCGCCAAGCTGTCGGACAAGTACTTCAAGGCTGACGTGACCAAATGATTCCAGAGAGCCTTCAGCTCGCGCTGGACTCCGCGCCCTTCCTGCTCAAGGGCGCGTATTACACGGTGGGCTTGAGCCTGGGGTCGATGTTTTTCGGATTGGTGCTGGGCTTCGGCCTGGCACTGATGCGTTTGTCGAAGATCTGGGTCATCAGCGCCGTCGCCAGGGTTTACGTCTCGTTCTTCCGTGGCACGCCGCTGCTCGTCCAGCTGTTCATGATCTATTACGGCTTGCCGGACCTGGGCATTGAACTGGATGCGATCACCGCAGCGCTGATCGGCCTGTCGCTGAACATGGCCGCGTATGCCTGCGAAATCCTTCGGGCCGCGATCGGTTCGGTGGACCGGGGGCAATGGGAAGCCGCTGCGAGCATTGGTATGACGCGCGCCCAGACCATGCGCCGCGCCATCCTGCCGCAAGCTGCACGCACCGCGTTGCCGCCCTTGGGCAACAGCTTTATTTCACTGGTCAAGGACACGGCGATGGCCGCCACCATTCAGGTGCCGGAAGTGTTCCGCCAGGCGCAGCTGATCTCTTCGCGGACGCTGGAGATCTTCACCATGTATTTCACCGTTGCGGTGATCTATTGGGTGCTGTGCAGCATCCTGGCGCATTTTCAAAATCGCCTGGAAGCACGGGCCAACCGCCACGATGTGGAGTCCTGAGGCATGATCACGGTTGAAAAACTGACCAAGCAATTCAAGGGCAACGAAGTGCTCAAGGGCATTGACCTGACGGTCGAGCCGGGCGAAGTGGTAGCGATCATCGGCCCTAGCGGTTCGGGTAAAACGACGCTGCTGCGCTGCCTGAATCTGCTGGAAGTGCCTACGAGCGGCAGCATTGTCGTGGGCGACATCAAAGTCGATTTGAGCCGCCCGTTGAGCCAGCAGCAGGGTCTGATCCGGCAACTGCGCCAGCATGTCGGGTTCGTCTTCCAGAACTTCAATCTGTTCCCCCACCGCACCGCGCTGGAAAACGTCATCGAAGGCCCCACTGTGGTCAAGAAGATGCCGCGCGAACAGGCCATCGAGCTGGGCCGCACGCTGCTGGCGAAGGTCGGCCTCGCGGGTAAAGAAGACGCTTATCCGCGTCGTCTGTCCGGTGGTCAACAGCAGCGTGTGGCGATTGCCCGGGCGCTGGCCATGGAGCCGGAGGTCATTCTGTTTGATGAACCGACGTCGGCGCTCGATCCCGAGCTGGTGGGTGAGGTGCTGAATACCATTCACGCCCTCGCTCTGGAGAAACGCACGATGGTGATCGTGACCCATGAGATGAGCTTCGCGCGGGACGTCGCCAACCGGGTGATCTTCATCGACAAGGGCGTCATCGTTGAACAGGGCGAAGCGAAAGAGCTGTTCGCCAACCCCAAAGAAGAACGCACAAGGCAGTTTCTTGAGCGCAGCAGGAATTAGTCCGACACGTTATGTGTTTAAAACGGCGCCCATAGGCGCCGTTTTCTTTGTCGTTCATATTTAGAAAAGCGTTGACTCACTAAAAGTCCTACTATTTCGACGCCGGCTAGCCGTAATCAATCTATCTGTTTTTTCAATACGAACAGCGCTCACTGTCTCTACTTCCCCGCAACGTTGATTGACCATTTCCTCGCCCACAAATAACTGTCGCTGACACTTTTCATTAGCTTACTGACTGCGGAATATGGCGCGCCCGGCGGCTCAGGTAGGACCACAGTCGCACCCCCCTCCCCATAAGCAACGCCCAACTGTAGGAAACTTCTGCATTTGCGTTACACACACTTTAAAAACTTAATTACCGTTGACACAAACACCGCAACACAATTAGCTGAAATCGCTCTCGGTTTATTCTTTTTCCAGAACAGCAACCCACTAATTACCTCCGTTTGTAATGTTTGCCATGCCTATGCATCCCGGCGTGTACTAGTGCCAGTCGTTATCACGCTGCAGTTGCAGTGAATTAATCACCTGACTTGCCTTGATCCAGGCACGCATTCGAAGAGTATTAAAAGATGATCCGTATCCCTGTAATGACTCAGTCTTTCAAGTTGATGGCGCCGTATCTTCCGCAGTCGAACAAGCACGGGATTGGCGCCTTGGCGGCGGCCGATCTGCGAGTGCACATCGACCCTTGGCCAGAGATGGACTGCGGTGATTTGATCGAATTGTTTTGGGGAGGCTGTTATGCCGCCTCAAAACTTTTATCGGAGTCCGACATCGGGCATACATCCGTCCTACATGTACCCGAAAGTTTTCTTCGAAGTGGAAAAGTGAAAACCTACTATCGCGTTACCAAAATTGGCAGCGAACCCATTAAATCTCCCGGCGCCAAGCTATGGGTCAAACTGGAGATTCCCGGCGGTCAATTGGTCAGCGGCGAGGGCGATGAGAATCAGGGACTGGCACCGGTGACGTTCGCCGAGTCGGTCATGCAGGACGGTTTGACTGCGCGCCACTTCGATGAGGGCGTACAGCTCACCCTCGACGCTTATCCCAACATGGATGCCTACGATGAAATCACTCTTCGCTGGGGCGACATGCGTCTGGATCTGCCAGCGCTCACCCAAGAAGAGGTCGGCCTGCCCATCGTGGTTGAAGTACCAGCAGAATTGGTGCGCGAGGCGGGCGATGATCCGCACCTGGAGGTGAGCTATTGCGTGATTGACCGGGTCGGCAATAACTCGCGTTGGGCGCCGGCGCGATTGATCAAGGTATCGACCGACATGACCGATGAGGTCGGAGCTTGATATCGACCCCGCTCAAGACGCTGTCGCGGCGCACCCTCGGCGTGCCGCGATACGTCTGCCGCCCGGCGTGCTGCAACCGTGAACGGCGCCACGGATCAGCCACAGAGAAGAAACCTCCCACATCATCTCCATCAGCGTCCTACAGCTTCCCCCTGGATACGCGGGAACGGGCTGCTAGCCTGCGGTGAAACCCCTCACAAGGTGTTCGCCATGCCCTTCAGACATTTGGTCAAGTACATGATTCTGGCGCTGGCCTTCGGTTCATGCCTGACCTACACGCAAGCCACGGCGCTGGCGACAGCAGCCGCCATTTCGCCTTCTATGCTTATTCCTAAATGTGAGTTTATTTAATGTTTATACACGCTTAGGGTATATGCACCGGACCACCGGACCATCGTCAATTTTCCCGCCGCTATCGCGGTATTGATTCGAGGTTCGAATGGTCAAGCACAACGACCCCAGTGCTCGCGCTCGTGAAGGTCACCACCATGACTGATCTGAACGCCCTTTCTGTCCAGCACACCCTGGACGTGGCTCCTCCCCTGCTCCCTGCCAACGTACTGCGCAACGACGCCGATGCCCTTGCCGCGGCCCATGAACTGGCCGCGATCGTGCGCCCGAATGCCGCCACGCGAGACCGCGAGCGGCAACTGCCCTGGTCGGAAATCGAGTTGTTCAGCCGCAGCGGCCTGGGCAGCATCACGGTACCGCGCGCATACGGCGGGCCGCAGGTGTCGTTCGTAACCGTGGCCGAGGTCTTCGCCATCCTCTCGGCGGCTGACCCTGCCGTGGGCCAGATTCCGCAAAACCACTTCGGGATTCTCAACTCGCTGATCGGCAGCGCTACCGAGGCGCAGAAAGAAACCCTGTTCGCCAGCGTGCTCGGCGGCGCACGTATCGGCAACGGCGGCCCCGAACGCGGGACCAAAAACACCCTCGACGTCAGAACGCGAATAACTGCGGACGGTGATCAGTTTTTGCTCAATGGCCGCAAGTTCTACTCGACCGGCGCGCTGTTCGCCCACTGGGTGGCGGTCAAGGCCATCAATGACGACGGCAAACAAGTGCTGGTGTTCGTGCCACGCGGGACGCCGGGGCTGCACATCATCGACGACTGGTCCGGCTTCGGTCAGCGCACCACCGCCAGCGGCAGCGTGCTGCTGGAAAACGTGCGCGTGAGTGGCGAACTGGTTGTTGATAACTGGAAGCTGGGCCTGTCTCCGAACATTCAGGGCGCGGTCTCGCAACTGATTCAGGCCGCCATCGATGCGGGCATTGCCCGGGAAGCCATCGACGAAAGCATTCGTTTTGTGCGCGAGCGTTCGCGGCCGTGGATCGACGCCAATGTCGAGCGCGCCGGTGACGATCCGTATGTGATCGCTGACATCGGCAAGCTGAAACTCGAGCTGCACGCCGCCGAAGCGCTGCTGCGCAAGGCCGGCCGTGCGCTGGATGACATCGCCGCCGAACCCATCGACGAACAATCAGCGGCGCGGGCGTCCATCGTGGTCGCCGAAGCCAAGGTGCTGACCACGCAAATCGCCCTGCAGGCCAGCGAAAAGCTGTTCGAGCTGTCGGGCAGTCGCGCGACGCTGGCCGAATTCAATCTCGATCGTCACTGGCGCAACGCGCGGGTTCACACCCTCCACGACCCGGTGCGCTGGAAGGTCCACGCCGTCGGCGCCTGGCACCTGAACGGCGCCCTGCCCGCCCGTCACTCCTGGATATAACCAGACCACTGGAAGCACACCTATGAGCCTTCAAACCTTGCCGCGTGACACGCAGGCGACCGCCGTGACCGCGATCATTCGTGACGACGCCGAGGCGCTGCGTATCGCCCGCACGCTGGCGGAAGATTTCAAACAACAGAGCGCCACCCGTGATCGTGAACGGCGCCTGCCCCATCAGGAACTGGAAGCGTTTTCCCGCTCGGGACTGTGGGGCATCAGCGTGCCAAAGGCCTTTGGCGGCGCTGGCGTGTCCAATGTCACCCTGGCCGAGGTCATTCGGATCATCTCTGCCGCCGACGCCTCTCTGGGGCAAATTCCACAGAACCACTTTTACGCGCTGGAAGTGCTGCGCGTGAATGGCAGCCCGGCGCAGCAGGCGCGTCTGTACGCCGAGGTCCTCGCCGGTCAGCGCTTCGGTAACGCGCTGGCTGAACTGGGTACCAAAACCGCCCACGACCGCACCACCCGACTGAGCCGCGACGGCAACGGCTGGCGCATCAACGGCCGCAAGTTCTACGCCACCGGCGCGCTTTACGCCCAACGCATACCGACCTCGGTGGTCGATGAAAACGGCGTGCAGCAGCTGGCATTCGTGCCAGCCAACGCAACGGGGCTGAGCGTGATCGATGACTGGAGCGGCTTCGGCCAGCGCACCACGGGCAGCGGCTCGGTGGTGTTCGATAACGTGTACGTTGACGCCGACGACGTGGTGCCGTTTCAGACCGCCTTCGAGCGCCCGACCACCGTCGGCCCTCTCGCACAAATCCTCCATGCGGCCATCGACACCGGCATCGCCCGCGCGGCCTTTGAAGACGCGCTGCATTTCGTGCGCACCCGCACGCGGCCCTGGATCGACTCTGGCATCGAAAAAGCCGTCGATGACCCGCTGACACTGCACAGCTTTGGCAAGCTCGGCATTCGCCTGCACGCCGCCGAAGCCCTGCTCGAACGTTCGGGGGAATTCCTGGATCGGGCCCAGGCCGACACCACAGCCGACAATCTGGCCCAGGCATCGATAGCGGTCGCGGAGGCGCGGGCGATCAGCACCGACATCTCATTGGAAGCCGGCAGCACCTTGTTCGAACTCGCCGGTTCCCAGGCCACGCTGGCAGAGCACGGCCTTGACCGGCACTGGCGCAACGCGCGAGTCCACACGTTGCACGACCCGGTGCGCTGGAAGTATCACGCCATCGGCAACTACTACCTCAATGACGTCAACCCGCCACGCCGGGGGACGATCTGATGAGCAAGAAAAAGATCCTGCTCAACGCGTTCAACATGAACTGCATCGGCCACATCAATCACGGTTTCTGGACACACCCCCGGGACACGTCGACCCAGTACAAGACCCTGGAATACTGGACAGAGCTGGCGCAGTTGCTGGAGCGCGGGCTGTTCGACGGGTTGTTCATCGCGGACATCGTCGGGGTCTATGACGTCTACCAGAAGTCGGTGGACGTAACCCTGAAGGAATCGATCCAGTTGCCGGTGAATGATCCGCTGTTGCTGGTATCGGCCATGGCCGCGGTCACCAAAAACCTCGGCTTCGGCCTGACCGCCAACCTCACCTACGAGGCGCCGTATCTGTTCGCCCGGCGCATGTCGACGCTGGATCACCTGACGCGCGGCCGCGTGGGCTGGAACATCGTCACCGGTTATCTGGACAGCGCCGCGCGCGCGATGGGCCTGACCGAGCAGATCGAACACGACCGCCGCTACGACCAGGCCGATGAATACCTGGAGGTTTTGTACAAGCTGTGGGAAGGCAGTTGGGAGGACGACGCAGTCATCGAGGACCGTCAGGCGCGCGTCTACGCCCAGCCGGAAAAAGTCCATTACGTGCGGCACAGCGGCGAGTTCTATCAGGTGGAGGGTTATCACCTGTGCGAGCCGTCGCCGCAGCGCACGCCGGTGCTGTTTCAGGCGGGCAGTTCCGAGCGCGGTTTGCAGTTTGCCGGCAGCAACGCCGAGTGCGTGTTCATCAGCGCGCAGAACAAACCCGCGACCCGCGAGCAGGTCGACAAGGTCCGCGCCAGTGCCGTGGCGGCCGGGCGCAACCCCGATGACATCAAAGTGTTCATGGGCCTCAACGTCATCGTTGGCCCCACCGAAGAAGCGGCGCGGGCCAAGCACGCGGAGTACCTGAACTACGCCAGCGCCGAGGCCGGGCTCGCGCATTTTGCTGCGTCCACCGGCATCGACTTCGCCGACTACGAGCTCGACGAGCCGATCCAGCACGTGAAAGGCAATGCCATTCAGTCAGCGACGAAGATTCTCAAGAACAACGACTGGACCCGCCAGAAGCTGCTTGATCAACACGCCCTCGGCGGCCGTTACATCACGCTGATCGGCTCGCCCGGGCAGGTCGCCGACGAGCTGGAATCGTGGATCGCCGAAACCGGCCTGGACGGCTTCAACCTGACCCGCATCGTCACCCCGGAGAGCTACGAGGATTTCATCGATCTGGTGATCCCCGAGCTGCAACGGCGCGGCTCATACAAGACCGCCTACGAGCACGGCACCTTGCGCGAGAAGCTGTTTGAGGACGGCGACGCTCGACTGCCGGAACGGCATGCGGGGGCGGCTTATAGAACACGTAGCAATCTGTAGGAGTGAGCTTGCTCGCGAGACGGCCTTACAAGCACCCCAAATTCAAACCAGACCACTGACACGGATTACCCCTCAATGATCAAAACCCTCCTCACCCTCGCGCTGTCCCTGGGCCTGTTTGCCGGCGTCACCCACGCTGCCGATCAACCGCTCAAAGTCGGCACCACGGCGGCGTTCGCCATCCCGCTGGAAGCGGCCGTCGCCGAAGCCGATAAACAAGGCCTGAAGGTCGAGCTGGTGGAATTCACCGACTGGATCGCGCCCAACGTCAGCCTCAACGCTGGCGACATTGACGTGAACTACTTCCAGCACATCCCGTTTCTGGAAAACGCCAAAGCGGCGTCGGGTTTTGATCTGGTGCCGTACGCGCCGGGCATCATCAACAATGTCGGGCTGTATTCGAAGAAGTACAAAAGCTTCGATGAGCTGCCAACCGGCGCCACCGTCGCAATCGCCAATGACCCGATCAATAGCGGACGCGGCCTGCAGCTGCTCGCCAAAGCCGGCTTGATTACCCTAAAACCGGGCGTGGGCTACAAGGCCACCGAAGACGACATCACCGCCAACCCGAAGAAGATCAAGCTGATTCAGGTCGAAGCCGTGCAACTGGTGCGCGCCTATGACGATGCCGATCTGGTGCAGGGCTACCCGGCCTACATTCGTTTGTCGAAGACCTTCGATGCCGGCTCGGCGATTCTGTTCGACGGCCTCGATCACCCGGAGTACGTGATTCAGTTCGTCATCAAGCCCGACCACAAGGATGACCCGCGTCTGGCCAAGTTCATCGACATCTACCAACACTCGCCGGTCGTGCGCGCCTCGCTGGATAAGGTCAATGGCTCGCTGTATCAGGTTGGCTGGAAGAACTGATCATGACGGCATCCGCGCAACGCGCTTTGACGCTTGAGGGTGCTGCGGCTCCCCATGCCGCCGAGCAAGCAGAACTGCATCCTGAGAAGCAACGCGCCCATGTGCGCTTCATCAATCTGGGCAAGGTCTATGGAGGTCCGCAAGGGCCGGTGCCGGCGCTTACGGGCATCGATCTGGATATCCAGCGCGGTGAAGTGTTCGGCATCATCGGCCGAAGCGGCGCAGGCAAATCGTCGCTGATCCGCACCATCAATCGCCTGGAAAAACCCAGCAGCGGGCGCGTGCTGATCGATCAGGTGGACATCGGCGAATTTAACGAAGACACGCTGGTGGCGCTGCGCCGACGCATCGGCATGATCTTTCAGCACTTCAATCTGATGTCGGCCAAGACCGTTTGGCAGAACGTCGAGCTGCCGCTCAAGGTTGCGGGCGTGCCGAAGGCGCAGCGTCAGCGCAAAGTCGCCGAGCTGCTGGCATTGGTGGGGCTGGAAGGCAAGCACACCGCCTATCCCGCGCAATTGTCGGGCGGGCAGAAGCAGCGCGTCGGCATTGCCCGGGCGCTGGTGCATGATCCAGCGATTCTGCTGTGCGACGAGGCGACCTCGGCCCTCGACCCGGAAACCACGCAATCGATTCTCGGCCTGCTGCGCGAGATCAATCAGCGCCTGGGCCTGACGATCATTTTGATCACCCACGAGATGGCGGTGATCCGGGAGATCTGTGACCGGGTGGTGGTGCTGGAAAAAGGTGAGGTCGTCGAGCAGGGCCCGGTCTGGCAGGTGTTCGGCAACCCGCAGCATGAAGTGAGCAAGACGCTGCTGGCGCCGCTGCAACATGCGCTGCCGGAGGATTTGCAGGCGCGCTTGCAGCCGCAGCCATCCGAACAACACGTCAGCGTTGTGCTGGACCTGCAATTCACCGGCAGCGACGGCAAGGAGCCTGATTTGTCGGCACTGTTCAATGCATTTGGCGGGCGGGTGAGCCTGCTGCATGGCGGCGTCGAACGCATTCAGGGGCGTGCGCTGGGTCACCTGCTGCTGGCGGTAAGTCATTCGCCGCTGTCGGCGGACGAATTGCTCAATCGTGCCCGCAAACACGCGCAGCACGCGGAGGTATTGGGTTATGTGGCTTGATCGTCTGTGGCAGGGCGTCATCGACACCTTTCTGATGGTGGGCATGTCGTCGCTGATTGCGTTGATTCTGGGCATTCCACTGGCGGTGATTCTGGTCACCAGCGGCAAGGGAGGCATTTTTGAGGCGCCCAATGTGAACCGGGTGCTGGGCGCGTTCGTGAATATTTTTCGTTCGGTGCCGTTCCTGATTCTGATGGTCGCGCTGATTCCGTTCACGCGGCTGATCGTCGGCACGACCTACGGCGTGTGGGCGGCGGTGGTGCCGCTGACCATCGCGTCGACGCCATTCTTCGCGCGTATTGCGGAAGTCAGCCTGCGCGAGGTGGACCACGGCCTGATCGAAGCGGCACAAGCGATGGGCTGCCGCCGGTGGCACATCGTCTGGCACGTGCTGTTGCCCGAAGCGCTGCCGGGCATCGTCGGCGGATTTACCATCACCATTGTGACAATGATCAATTCGTCGGCCATGGCCGGTGCCATCGGCGCGGGCGGCCTGGGCGACATCGCTTATCGCTACGGTTATCAGCGGTTTGATACGCAGGTGATGCTCACCGTGATCGTGTTGCTCGTGATCCTGGTAGCGGTGATTCAGTTGGGCGGGGATCGATTGGCATTGCGACTGAACAAGCGCTGATCAAAGAGCGCCTTCCCTGCAGGACTGGCTGAATCCGGTCCCACTATCGGCATGCGTTCATTCAGTAGGACTGGCTTTAGCCGGGAAAGCGTCAGGCGTCACCCTGCAAAGTTGATGGCGCTGACACGGGCCCCTTCCCGGCTGAAGCCGGTCCTACTAACGGCATGCATTCCCGCCAGGAGATTGCAATTCGGGAGCGGGGTATATTGGCGGCCTTATTCGCCCAGACAACCACCTCATGAAACTTGATCAAACCGACCTCGCCCAGATCACGGCCACTACTCTCGGCAATTACAACGATGTCGCCGAGGGTTTTCGCGAAGGGACCCGCGACCATGATGTGAGCCAGAACATTGATGCGCTGCTGCGCAATATCACAGGCCCGGCGCCGTTTCAGATTCTGGATTTCGGCTGCGGGCCTGGCCGTGATCTGCAGACCTTCACTGCCATGGGCCACATCGCCACTGGCCTGGATGGCTCCGAACGCTTTGCCGAGATGGCCCGCGCCGACAGCGGCTGCGAGGTGCTGCACCAGAACTTCCTGGAACTTGATCTGCCCGCCGAACGCTTCGACGGCATCTTCGCCAATGCCTCACTGTTCCACGTGCCGCGTCAGGAGTTGCCTCGGGTGCTGCGTGAGTTGCGCGCCGCACTCAAGCCCGGCGGCGTGCTGTTCAGCTCCAATCCCCGAGGCGACAATCAGGAAGGCTGGAAAGGCGAGCGCTATGGCGCGTTCCATGATCTGGAGTCGTGGAGCGCGTTACTGACCGAGGCCGGGTTCACCGAAGTCGAGCATTACTACCGACCGCCGGGATTGCCGAGAGATCAACAGCCGTGGCTGGCGAGCGTGTGGCGCAAGGTCTGACCGCTGCAGGTCTCCCGTAGCGAGACTCGGAAAACCTGGCGTATCAGCCGCCCTCGTCCCTTGCGTGATAGACGCTGACCGCTCCGTCAGGCGCAACCGCCGTCACGCTATGCCCTGCATACCGGGTCGTCCCTACCTCACGGGTCCCACCATCGAAGTTCGCCACCAGTCTGGTTCCGTCCGTGAACGTGGTCTGCTGAACTTGGCGATCAAGCGTCAGCCAACTGAACGCCGTCATCGCCTGGGTACCAAGGCGCTCATGCAGTGGCCGGAAAAACCGGTCCTGACGCTGCATCACCGGCAACCGCTCGCCCAGCGTCGCGCTGCTCAGGTGATACAGCGGCGGCACGTTGTAGAGCAACTGAGCGAGCTCGTTCTCCTGCCTGACATTGACCAGTTTCAGGCTGTCGAAAAGCCAGTGGTGAGTTGTGATGACCGATCCATGGAACACGGCCTGATAGAGCGGCAGGCGGGTCGTCGGATTGAAGTGAATGGTGCGATAAGGCTCCTTGATCGGTACCGGTTTGAAGAACACGTCCGGCTGCTCCGGCGGGTACCAACTGCCCAGGTACCAGCGGGAGGACTTGTGCTGGCTGAGCTCCGGATCGCCCCATCCGATCACCGGCGTCTGCATGCCGTGGGCGAAAAGGATGCCTTGGGCGGTGACGGCATTGCCGTCCTCGGAACCTGAGGGCAGCGCTCGGGCTTCAGCCAGCCACTGCGAAGCACTGACATTAGCGGCGGCGTTTTGCATCTCGGTCATGGTCGCGCCGGGCCGATAGCTGTCGAACAGCATCCCCGTGGCATAGGCGTCCAGAAACCAGCTATTGAAACCGGCAGCGGCCTGGACAGCTGTAACCCGCGCCTCCATTAAAGGCCGGACACAATGCGGATCGGTGTAATGCCCGGACTGTTGAAAACCGGCTTTGAACGTTCCGTCCTTCAGCACAATGGCGCATTGACGGTGTGCGTCGCTGCCCAGGTGAGCGGTCACCCAGTCCGGGTTTTCATGGGTCGCCAGAGCCGTTTCGTAGGAGTCATAAGGCGCAATCAGATACCCCGCCTGCACAGCGGCGCGAACGGCTTCGGGATGCCAGAGACCTCCCTCCCAACCTTCGCCGAGCCCCAGCCACCGTCGTGGCAAACCAGATGCTTGCAGGCTCTCGATACCCTTCAGGGACAGCACGCCGCCCCATGTCGAGGGGTCATCCGCGAGAGCGCCGGCAAACAGACGGGAGACCTCCCCGCGAAGCTCACCGTAACGCGACGTCAACCGCGACACGTCGGGCTGGGCATCACGTTGCCATGCTTGTCTTGCGACCGAGTTGAACGCGCTGTTCAGACTGCGCAACAGGGCGACCTGTTGCCAGCGCTGCAATTGTCCCTGGCTGTCACTCAGCAAAACCAGGGCTTCTTTATCGAGCCGGTTGCGCAACTGCACGGCCAGTGGGTCGTCGGACGCAAGGACCTGAGTCAGACGGCCCCAGGACTGAATATCATCAAGGGCCAACAGGTCGTTGCCCCACAGATAGGCGTGGGCGGCGCCGAGCAGCTTGCGCCCCTCTGGGGTTTTCTCGAACTTGCTATCCAGCGTCTGATATTCGCCATTGTCGATGAGCCACTGCCGGTAACGACTTGCGCCAGCGAGCGGATCGGCGGCATCCAGCGACAGGCGAAAGGTCATTGGCGTGCTGAGATCCAGCGCCGTGAACTCATGTCGGGCGGACAAACCCAGGGCGTCACCTTGGGGATGCAAACGAAGGCGGTTGTTGAATGGATGGGTCAACAGCCAGGTCAGGGTGAATGCGCCGTGGTCCATGCCCCACAGCGGCAGGCTCAAGTCCTGTGTGGTGTTGATCTCGCCCCGGGTCGCAAGAAACTGCTGCCAGACAGTGTTCCCCCGAGGGACATAATGCCCCTCGGCCATCGGCCAGATCAGCGCTTTGCCCATGGCGTCGCCCGGCTGATTCAGGAACTCCAGCACTCCCGCATTCCGGGCCTTGATGGTCAGCAAGAGGTCACGTTGCTGCAGCCGGACTTCGAGATGCCAGGCGCCCTCGTCCCACTGCCACGCGAGGTAGTCCTGCGAAGTCTTGAGCTCACTGACGCGATGCGCCTTGACCCCGCTTGACGCTTGCAAGGCAGGTTGCCCGCTCGGCGAGACGCGGACCGCGAGTGTCTGCGGATCAACGTCCACCCGCCAGAAGTCGTTTTCCAACGTTTCAGCCGAACTGCCGAATGGGAGCATCCAGCCCAACAAGAGGCAGACACACAAGCGTACCAAGGAAAAAGACATGTCGAGCCCCGCGAAGCGATTCAGCGGGGCACAGTAAGGCAGGGACCGACGAGTGTCTGTCGGACCGTTCCTAAATCACGACTGGCCTTGCCCCACCTCGCAAATGCTCGCTCAATTGACGGGGTCCGGGACTGTCATTTCTGACAGTAGCCCCTTCCTGTCCCCGCGCACACACTGGACCCGCGCCATGAGTGCCAACCACGATCCGGTTGCCTGATGAACACAGGCTGCCAATCGCCAATCAGCAAGGGAATGACGATGAGTAATTTATTGAAAAACAATGACTTCGCATCCGGCGAATTAGAACCCTGGACCATCACCTCCAGTGAGGTCACTGGAGAGATCAAGGAAGAGGGGTCGGTTTACTACGTGCAGCTGGCAAAGGCAGCCGGTCTGTCCCAGTCCCTCCCGGAGGGCAATTATAAACCCAGCAAATTTAGTTTTTATGTGCGGGCCGGGGAAATCATAAAGCCCGGCGATTCCATACTATTCAGTTATGGGGTGCTGATCAGTACGGTCGGGAGCGCCGAGGCGTTTGGTGACATTTCGGTAGCAACCGAGGAGTGGAAGAAAGTCACTCTCGAGATGAAGCGCAAACCGATCCCTGCCACTACGGTGACCGTGCAGGTACACACCGTCTCTGATCCGGAAAAGTTGAAAACTCAGGCAGGGCAGGTGCATTTCAAAGATTTCGAGCTGACCTGACAACCCCCTCACCGGTGCGCCGATAAAAAGCGGAAGTGGCCACCCGACCGCTTCCGCCTGAACCATAGGTATTAATGCGCGGGAGAGGAGGCGCCGTCGTCCGTATCGTCATCACGGCGGTGTTGCTCTTCCTGCTGGCGTTCCTGATGTTTGCGCCGCTCCTCCTCACTCGGCTCCTTGATCTTGTACCAGGCCACGTACAGCGCCGGCAGGAACAGCAACGTCAGCAGGGTCGCGATGATGATCCCGCCGATCATTGCGTAAGCCATTGGTCCCCAGAACACTTCGCGGGCGATCGGGATCATGCCCAGGCTCGCCGCCGCAGCGGTCAGCAGGATCGGACGGCGCCGGTGTTCCGTGGCTTCCGCCACCGCATCCCACGGCAGATAGCCCGCCACCTCGTACTCATGAATCTGGGTCACCAGAATCACCGAGTTGCGGATGATGATGCCGATCAGCGCCAGAATCCCGAGGATCGCCACAAAGCCCATCGGCGTTCCGGTCGGCACCAGCGCGAGCACCACGCCGATCAATCCCAACGGCGCCACACTGGCGACGATGAACATCTTCTGCACGCTGTGCAGCTGGATCATCAGGAACGTCGCCATCAGGAAAATCATCAACGGCACGACCTTGGCGATCGGCCCTTGGGCCTTGCCGCTCTCCTCGACCGTGCCGCCCGTGGCGACCTTGTAGCCCACCGGCAAACCGGCGGCGAATTTGTCGATCTCGGGCTTGAGCTCCTTGACCAGGTCAGTCGGCTGCATGTCGTCGCTCACGGCCGCCTTGAGCGTGATCGTCGGTTTGCGATCACGACGCCACACCAGCGGCTGTTCCAGCTCGTAGCGCACGTTGGCAAACGCCAGCAGCGGAATCGACGTGCCCCGGGGCGTGACGATCTGCAGGTTTTGCAGGGTTTCCGGTGACCCTCGCTCGGCATCCACCGCGCGACCAACGACGTTGATCAGGTAGATGTCATCGCGCACCTGGGTCACCGCCGAGCCGGTTACGACGCTGTTCATCAACTGCGCAACGTCCTCGGACGACAAGCCCAGCTGCCGCGCCTTGTCCTGGTTGATGTCGATGCGCAGGACTTTGCCGGGCTCGTTCCAGTCGTAGATCATCTCGCCGATGTGCTGGTTTTTGTCCAACAGCGTGGCGAGTTCGATGGCGTGCTGACGCACTTCATCAATGTTCTCGCCGCTGACCCGGTACTGAATCGGGCGCCCCACCGGCGGCCCCATTTCCAGCGCCTGCACATAAGTGCCGATCCCGACGAAGTCGTCACGCAAGCGTTTTTGCAAGCGCTCGGTCAACGCGCCGCGCTCTTCCAGCCCTTTGCTGACGATCACCAACTGTGCGTAATACGGGTTTTCCAGCTGCTGATCCAGCGGCAGGTAGAAACGCACCGCGCCTTCGCCGATGTAGGTGCTCCAGCTGACGATGTCCGGATCGTCCTTGAGGGTCGCCTCGAGCTTGTCCACCGCGCGGCGCGTCTCGTTGATCGATGCGTTCTGCGGCAGGTTGAGGTCGACCAGAATCTCCGGGCGGTCCGATGACGGGAAGAATTGGTTCTGCACGAAGCGCATGCAGAACAGCGACGTGGCAAATAGCAAAATCGTAATGATGATGGTCAGCCAGCGATGGCGCATGGCCCAGAACATCGACCCGTTGAAGGCTCTGGCGATGCGTCCGGGCTTGGCGTTTTCGTCGTGCTTCTTCACGTTTTCGCTAAGGATGTGCACGCCGATCACCGGGGCGAACAGCACGGCAACGACCCACGACACCAGCATGGCAACGGCAATCACCGCGAACAGGGTGAAGGTGTATTCCCCCGCCGAGCTGGCGTTCAGGCCGATCGGCACGAAGCCCGCAACCGTCACCAGCGTCCCGGTGAGCATCGGGAAGGCCGTCGAGGTGTAGGCGTAGGTCGCGGCCTGGGCTTTGGTTTCGCCTTTTTCAAGGCGCGACACCATCATCTCCACCGTAATCATCGCGTCATCGACCAACAGGCCAAGGGCAATAATCAGGGCGCCCAGGGAAATACGCTGCATGGTGATGCCGCTGTACTCCATGAACACGAAGACCATCGCCAGCACCAGCGGAATCGAGCAGGCCACCACCAGCCCCGCACGCATGCCAAGGCTGATGAAGCTGACGATCAGCACGATCACCACCGCTTCAAACAGCGCGCTGGTGAAGCCGCCGACGGCCTTCTCGACCACCTGCGCCTGATCGGACACCACATGCACGCCGACGCCAATCGGCAGGTCGGCGGTCGCGGCGCTCATGCGTTCGTGCAGCTGTTTGCCGAACTCCTGAACGTTGCCGCCCTTCTTCATGGCGATGGCCAGGCCGATGGCAGGCTTGCCGTCGAAGCGGAACAACGGCTTGGGCGGATCCACATAGCCGCGGGTGATTTCGGCGATGTCGCTCAAGCGATAGAAGCGATCGTTGAGGCGCAGGTTGACGTTTTCGAGGTCTTTTTCCGAGGCGAACTGGCCGGAGGTGCGCACGGAAATGCGCTCCGGACCGGCCTCGATAACCCCGGCGGGCGTCACGGTGTTTTGCGATTGCAGGCTCTGCACGACCTGGCGCTGATCAAGGCCCAGTGCCGCCAGTTTGCGAGTGGAGAAGTTCAGGTACAGCACTTCGTCCTGCTCGCCGATCATTTCGACTTTGCCCAGACCCGGCACGTCGCGAATCTGGACGCGCACTTGTTCCACGTAGTCGCGTAACTGGCGCAGGGTCAGGCCGTCGGAGGTGAAGGCGTAAATCGATCCGTAAACGTCGCCGAACTCATCGTTGAACGCCGGGCCCTGAATACCTTGGGGGAACTGCCCGCGAATGTCATCGATCTTCTTGCGAACCTGGTACCAGATTTCGGGAATGGCCTCAGCGCTGGTGGTGTCGCGCAGGTAAACCATAACAGTGGACTCGCCCGGCCGGGTGTAGCTCTTCACGTAATCGAGGGAGTCGAGCTCTTCGAGCTTTTTCTCGATGCGGTCGGTGACCTGCTCCAGGGTTTCATCCACGGTCGCGCCCGGCCAGCGGGTTTGTATGACCATGGTCTTGATGGTGAACGAAGGGTCTTCTTCACGACCCAGGTTCATGTAGGAAAACACGCCCATCAGCAGGCCGACGAACATCAGGTACCAAACGAAAGACTGATGCTTGATCGCCCAATCGGAGAGGTTGAACTTCCCTTTCATCGCGGGCTTTCCTTATCGACTTTGATTTTCTGCCCCGGCTTGAGGCTATTGACCCCGGCGGTCACAACTCGATCGCCGTTGTTGACCCCACCGGCCAGCACCACTGAATCATCACTGCGGCTGACGACCGTGACGACGCGTGGGGAAACGGTCTGGTTCTGCATGTCGATGACCCAGATCTGCGTCTTGCCGTCGATCTCCTGAACGGTCGTGGCGGGCAATTCGATGCGCGGTTTGATCGCCGAGCTCAGGGTGACGCTGATCGCTGTGCCCAGACGGAAGGCCGCCGGTGTATCCGCCAGGGTCAAACGTGCGCGACGGGTGCGGGTGGTGCTTTCGGCCTGGGGCTCGAGTTCTCGCACGGTTGCGGTGGTGTTGATCTCTGGCTCCAGCTGGCTGGCGACTTTGAACACGACGTCGCTGGGCAGTTGATCACTCAGTTGCGCCGGCAAATCAATGACCGCCTCTTTGATGTCCGGGCGCGCCAGTGTCACCACCTGCTCGCCCGCGCTGACCACTTGGCCGGCCTCGACTTTCCATTCGGTGACGACGGCATCGTGATCGGCGCGCAGCTCGCTGTAGCTCAGCTGATCCTTGGCCTGTTGCATCGCGGCCTTGGCCTGATCGTAGGAAGACTGCGTGGTTTTCAGGTCGGTGACTGCGACATCCAGCGCGGCCTGGGCGCCAACGCCGCGATCAAACAACTCTTGTTGCCGACGGGCGTTGGCCTGGGCGTTGATCAACTGGGCTTCGACCCGGGCCAGATCGCCTTGGGTTGAGCGCACTTGGTTCTGTTGGTCCGTCGGGTCGAGCACGGTGAGCATGTCGCCCTTCTTGACCTGTGCGCCGACGTCGACGCTGCGCTGGGCAATGCGACCCGAGACGCGAAAGCCCAGAGTGCTTTCATAGCGCGCGGCGATGTTGCCGGCGAAACGACCCAGGCTTTCCTGAGCCTGGGGTTTCACCTCAATGAACAGCACCGGCCGAACCGGCTCGGGTGCCGGCTCTTCCTTGCTGCATGCGCTCAACAACAGGCCCGCCAGCACAACCCCCGACAATCGTTTCATTGCTGGGCTCCTGTCAGCTGTTTCGAGGCATCGGGGTACACGTCGGCGAGCTCCACCTGCATGTCCGGGTGCAGCAACTGGTTACCGGCAACGACCACTTTTTCACCATTCTTCAAACCGTCGACAATGATCACTTTGCCGGTCAGGTAGCGCCCGACCGTGACGCTGCGCAGGCTGACCTTGTTATCCCCATCGACCACCCACACCGCCGGCTTGCCGAGCTGATCGCCCAGGCCTTTGGTCAGCGCGGACCACGGCAGCTCGACGCTGGTCCTGGCCGGCACGCTCAGCGCGGCACTGACCACCGAACCCAGGTCCATGCCCGGCGGCAGCGAGGTTAGGGCGATCTTCACTTGCAGCGTGCCGGTCTGCGCCGATACGGCTGGCGTGACTTCGCGCACCTTGCCGACGGCCTTGACCTTCGGGTTGTCCAGCAGCGTCACTTCGACAGGCTGGTCGGTCGGCGGGTTGACGAACAGCGACTCGTAAACGTTGAACACGGCGTCGCGCTCGCCATCGCGGGCCAGGCTGAAGATCGGCGCGGTGGGCTGCACGACTTGGCCGACTTCGGCCTGCCGCGCGGTAATGATGCCCGGCGCATCGGCGATCAATGCGGTGTAACCCAGTTGCTCGCGGGCGTTGGCCAGTTGCGCCTGGGCGGCTTTGAGCGCGCTCTGACTGCCACGAAGCTGGGCTTGGGCGGAATCGTATTCACTGCGGCTGGTGTAGCCCTTGGGCAAGAGCTTTTCCTGACGCACGAAGGCGGCGGAAGTCTGTTTCACGCGCGCCTGCTCGGCGGCAACGGCAGCGAGGGCGGAGTCGACGTTGGTCTGCAGGTCTTTGGGGTCGAGTTTGGCCAGCACTTGTTTGGCCGACACCCGATCGCCCACGTCGACCGTGCGCTGAATGATCTTGCCGCCCACCCGGAATGAAAGCTGGGTCTGCACCCGCGCCTGGACATCGCCGGTCAGCGCGACGTCCGCAGCGAAATCGGCCGTCTTGACCTCCTGGGCCTGCACGCGTGCGCGCACCGGTTCCTGGGGCTTTTCCTTCCCGCAGCCAGCAAGCACGGCCAGGCACAGACCGAGGGAAAGAACGGTCAGACGACCATGAAAAAAGAAGGGTTGGGCGGGCATGCAAGCTCCTTGTGCCAATGCCGTTGCGACACCGCGCCGCCGGACGCCGTTGCGATGTGATCATGCGACTGTGAGCTTACATCAGGGTTCCTTGAGGCACCGAACTCTGCCGGCATCTACAGCGCACGCCAATCTACGCTAGAGCACGCCTGTTCGCGATGGGGGGAGTCTGTGACATCGATGTTGGCAGACACACTGGCTTCGCGAGCAAGCTCACTCTCATGAACATGACAACGCCGCAGTTCTACCTGTGGACACAAAAATTGTGGGAGCGAGCTTGCTCGCGAAGGGGTCGAGACACCCCGCTGCATCTTTAGCGCCTGAATCGCCGCCTTCGCGAGCAAGCTCGCTCCCACAGGGGGTGTGTTTGATGCCAGACAGCGCGTCGTCTGGACGACGGGATATGCCACAGGTTCGCGGCGCGCCAGATATCTGGGTCGCACGCAAATCCACTGTAGGAGCCATCGGAGGTTACGACGGTCGCGAAGGCGGTGTGGCTGACACACCGCCCCCCATCAGGCCGGTCTAAACAGCCCGACCAACGCTGAGGATCAACTTCCGGCACCACCGTGGGCTTCTTCGAAGAAGAAGTCCTTCCAGCCGTCAGCCTTGTTTTTCAGCACACCCAGCTCGTGGAGCTTTTCGGCGTAGATGAATGTGCGCTGGGGCACGACGGTGAAGTCGATTTCCGGGTCGGAGACGATCTTCTCCACCAGCGGCAACGGCAGTTTCGATTTCTCGACGTCGATGTAGGTTTTCGCCGCCGCAGGTTTGTCGGCCTTGATGATTTTTTCGGCCTCCGCCAGTGCGTCGTAAAACGCTTTGTAGGTCTTCGGATTTTCGTCGTGGAATTTCTGAGTGGTGTAGAGCACGTTGAACGTTGCCTGGCCGCCCAGCACATCGTAAGAACTCAGCACTTTATGCACGTTGGGGTTTTCCAGCTCCTGGTACTGAAACGGAGGGCTGGAGAAGTGCGCGCTGATCTCCGACCCGCCGGCAATCAGCGCCGACGTGGCGTCCGGGTGCGGCAGGCTGACGGAGATGTTGTCGAATTTCTTGAAATTGTCGTTCCCGAACAGCTTGGCGGTTTCGATCTGCAACGTACGCGACTGGAACCCCACGCCCGCCGCCGGCACCGCGATGCGGTCCTTTTCAGTGAAGTCGTTGAGGGTCTTCACGTTGGGGTTGTTGCTGAGCAGGTAGTTGGGCATCGAGCCCAGCGAGGCGATGGCCTTGACGTTCTGCTTGCCCTTGGTCCGGTCCCAGATGGTCAGCATCGGCGGTACGCCCGCCGATACCACGTCCAGCGCGCCAGCCAGCAGGGCTTCATTCATCGCGGTGGCGCCGGAGATGCTGTTCCAGTCGACCTTGATGTCCAGGCCCTGCTCCTTGCCGTGTTTCTCGATCAGCTTCTGCTGCTGAACGACGTCCAGAATCAGATAACCGATGCCGAACTGCTGGGCGATGCTGATCTTGCCTTCAGCGTGAGCGCCGCTGCTCAACAACGCGCCAGCCAGACCCAGGGCGGCGGCGAGCGCGGTCAGTGTCGGGCGCTTGAAAGGTGCAGCTGTTTTCAGAAATTCCATACATTTCTCACGATGAAGGCGAAAGGGGTGACGGACTCATGGCCCATTCAGCGGCCACAAGGCGGAGCGTTCGTTTGATAAAGCAGATCAGCGCTGCATGCCCCACCGCTTCACGGTCAGGCGCTCGACGTTACTGAACAGCAGGTTTTCCACCAGCAGACCAATGATGATCACCGCCGCCAGACCCGCGAATACCTTGTCGGTGTACAGCTCGTTGCGGTTCTGGAAGATGTACCAGCCCAGACCGCCCTTGCCCGAGGACGCGCCGAACACCAGTTCTGCGGCAATGAGGGTTCGCCACGCAAAGGCCCAGCCGATTTTCAGGCCCGCGAGAATCGAAGGCAGCGCCGCCGGAATCAGGATGTACCAGACGAACCGCAGGCCCTTGAGGCCGTAATTGCGCCCGGCCATGCGCTGGGTTTCCGAAACACCGAGAAACCCCGCGTACGTGTTCAATGCCAACGCCCAGAGCACCGAATGCACCAGCACGAAAATCAGGCTGTTTTCACCGAGGCCAAACCACAGCAGCGACAGCGGCAGCAGCGCGATGGCCGGCAACGGGTTGAACATCGCCGTCAGCGTGCCGAGCAGGTCGCGACCCAGTTGGGTCGACACCGCCAGCGTGGTCAGACCAAACGCCAGGACGATGCCGATCAGGTAACCCTTGACCAGGACCGTCAGGGAGATCCAGACCTTGGTCAGCAATTCGCCACTGGCGATGCCGTCGATAAACGCCGAAGCGGTTTGCAGAAAGCTCGGCAGCAGCAGGTCGTTGCCCTGAATGCGCGCGGCGATTTCCCAGATGATCGCCAGGGCGACGAGGATGACGGCCTTGCGCACCCAGCTCACCTGCCAGATGCGTTGCGCGAGGGGAATGTCGCGGGCCAGATCTTCCTGAGTGAAAGGCTCCAGCACGACTTCGTATTCTTCCCGCAGAGGGGGTGAAAGGCTCATGGGTGCAATCTCTCGATGGGGCAGCTTGGCGAACCGCTATCAGTAGGCAATTCGAACATCCTGAAACCGCAGATCCGGCTCGACTGCAGGCGCTTCGCCCTCGTCGAACAACAGCCGGTGAATCCGCTGGGCAGACGCCTGGAACTCGACGCCGCCGAGGCTTTTCAAGTTGTACTGATGGCTGTTGATCTCGGCGCGCACGCGGCCCGGATGGGGCGACAACAGCAGAATCCGATTGCCCACCACCAGCGCTTCTTCGATGGAGTGGGTCACGAACAGCAGCGTGAAGCGCACCTCTTCCCACAGCTCCAGCAGCTCTTCCTGCATCTTGCGGCGGGTCAACGCGTCGAGCGCGGCGAAGGGCTCATCCATCAACAGGATCTTGGGCTGCATCGCCAGCGCCCGGGCAATTGCCACGCGTGCCTTCATGCCGCCGGACAAGGTGTGCGGGTAAGCGTCAGCGAAAGCGCTCAGGCCGACTTTATCCAGGTAATATCGCGCACGTTCCTCGGCTTCACGACGCTTGAGGGTGCGCGAGGCCAGCAGCGGAAACATGACGTTCTGGATCACCGTCTTCCATGGCGGCAACTGGTCGAATTCCTGAAACACCACGATGCGGTCGGGCCCCGGCTCCTTTACTTCCTGGCCGGCCAGACGAATCTGCCCTTCGCTGGGCTGGATAAACCCGGCCACGGCCTTGAGCAGCGTTGACTTGCCGCAGCCCGACGGGCCGAGCAGGACAAAACGGTCGGCAGGATCGATTTCAAAACTGACTTGATGGGTGGCCCGCACCACGCGTTCCGGCGTGCGGTATTCAAGGCTGACGCCTTGTACTTGCAGCAGCGCTTCAGCGGTGGGCTGATTGGCCTGGTGCGCGTTCAAGCGATCGCTAGCCGTGTGGCTTTGCAGAACAGCATTCATGGAGCTCTCCTGGATCAGAACGGCGCATCGCCCTGAATGGTGGTGCGGTGCAAGCGACGGCGCAGGTGATCGGGCGTGCCGCCGGCCAGATGAATCAGCGAGCGGTTGTCCCAGAACACCATGTCGTTCTCCTGCCACTTGTGGCGGTAAACGCCTTCCGGGCGAACGCTGTGGGCGTACAGCTCTGTGAGAATTGCCTGACTCTCGTCTTCCGGCAGGCCGACGATGTGGGTGGTGAAGCCTTCGCTGACAAACAGCGCCTTGCGCCCGTTTTCCGGGTGGGTGCGCACGATCGGATGGCTGACCACTGCGACTTGGGCCAACTGTTCAGCGCTCAGGGTCGGGCGCCAGTTATCAGCGTTATGCCCATGGCTGTAGCGGGACGTATAGCTGTGCACCGCATTGCGACCTTCGACGGCTTTGCGCAGATGCTCGGGCAGCGTGTCCCAGGCCAAATGCATGTCAGCGAACAGGGTGTCACCGCCTTCGCTTGGCAGCTCCTGGGCGTAGAGCATCGAGCCCAGGCTCGGCAGTTCTTTGTAGGACAGGTCCGAGTGCCAGTATTTGCCGGCATCGCCCAGCCCGACCGGCTGGCCGTTCTCGACGATATTGGAGACGATCAAAATCTCGGGATGATTGGCGAGCAGGAATTGCTTGAGCACATGAATCTGCAGGACGCCAAAACGGCGACTGAAATCGATCTGCTGCTGCGGGGTGATGTGCTGACCGCGGAAAACAACCACGTGGTAATCGAGATGCGCTTGATGCACACGGGCAAAATCGGCGTCGTTGAGCGGACGGGACAGATCCAGACCGACGATTTCCGCGCCCACCTTTTCGGCGAATGGACGCACATCGAACTGCTGACCGGGCGCTTGCGCGGACGAAGCGTGGGAGGCTGCTGGCATGAGAACTCCGACTCCAAAAGGTGTGGCTGAGGAGGGAGGACTTTAAAGCTATAAGAAGCGAATTTTAAATATCGTTAGAGCATATGCATAGCGCCGAACGACCTAGCGACGGCCGTTGGCCATTACTGATCAGCGAGGCAGCTAAAAGCCGACTTATGCACAGGCGCTACGCTCGAAACGCAAAAACGCACTTGCCCGCCGTCACTTCCATGCACCCGATGACAGTACGTCAGCGGAGCGGGAGCAACGGCGGGCAAGCGCGTTTTGTATACGAATGCGCTGCAATCGCGCATTCAAGCCTTCATCAGAACGCCGGGATAACTGCGCCGTCGTACTTCTTGTTGATGAAGTCTTTGACCTGCTGGCTGGTCAGCGCCTTGGACAGCTTCTCGATCGCGTCGGTGTGAGCGTTGTCGGTGCGGGTGACCAGGTAGTTCACGTACGGCGAGTCGGAGCCTTCCAGAATCAGCGCATCCTTTTTAGGGCTGAGCTTGGCTTCCAGCGCGTAGTTGGTGTTGATCAGATCCAGGTCGACCTGATCCAGCGCGCGGGGCAGCAGAGCCGATTCCAGTTCGCGGAACTTCAGTTTCTTCGGATTGGTGGCGATGTCTTTCGGCGTCGACAGGGCGTTGGTCGGGTCTTTCAGGGTGATCAGGCCGTTCTTCTGCAACAGCAGCAGAGCGCGACCGGCGTTGCTGCCTTCGTTCGGAATGGCAACGGTTGCGCCTTCTGGCAACTGGTCAATGGACTTCCACTTCTTCGAGTAGCCGCCGAACGGTTCGACGTGTACGCCGACGCCGGTCACCAGGGTAGCGCCCTTGCCTTTGTTGAAGCCGTCCAGGTAAGGCTTGGTCTGGAAGTAGTTGGCGTCCAGACGCTTCTCGTTCAGTTGCACGTTCGGCTGCACGTAGTCGGTGAAGACCTTGATTTGCAGGTCCACGCCTTCTTTGGCCAGTTCAGGCTTGATCAGCTCGAGGATCTCGGCGTGCGGAACAGCGGTGGCGCCCACGACGAGCTTCTCGGCAGCTTGTGCAGCGCTGATGCCCAGAGAGAGAGCAGCCGCCAGTGCGGTGAACAAAAACGTCTTCTTCATGCGATGTCCTTAATAGAAATCGGGTCGCCTCGTGGGCGACTTTGTTTTCGGTCTGCCGCGGGATCGACCCTTGGCAGGGGAGCGGCTGATGCGGACAGTACCGAGATTTTTTATTCCGAGACAATACTTTTTAGTCGGATGGTTATGCCTTTTCGCTATCAGCGGGCATTTTGCCACCCGGCTACCTGCTCAGTGAGCTCAAGAGCCATTACCGGACCGGCAGATTCAGGTGCTCAGGCAGGATCTCCGCGCCGCTGCTCACCAGCAACGCGAAGTGAATGACATTCTCCAGCTCCCGTGTGTTGCCCGGCCAGTAATGGGCTTCGAGCACTCGTTGCGCGTCTTCGCTGATCAGCGGCATCTCAAAATCGAAGCGCTGGCTGTAAATCCCCAGGAAGTACTCGGCCAACGGCAGGATGTTGCCGGGCTGTTCGCGCAACGCCGGCAGGTCGAGGCGCCCTTCGTTCAGGTAGCGATAAAGCCGCTCGTGGAATTTGCCAGCGGCGACTGACAGGCGCAGATCGATGCTGGTCGCGGCGACCAGTCTGACGTCGACCTGGCTGGGTTGCGTAGCACCGACGCGGGTGACTTCGTGGTTTTCCAGCGCTGCCAGCAACTTGATCTGGATCGCCATCGGCAGGTCGGCGATCTCATCCAGGTACAACGTGCCGCCCGTTGCCGAGCCGAACCAGCCTGCCCGACTGCTGGCGGACCCGCTGTAGGCGCCGGCGGCGTAACCGAACAGCTCGGCGTCGGCGTAGGTCGAGCTGATGGCGCCGCAGTTGACCGACACGAATAACCCGGCCCGGTCGCTACCTCGATGAATATGACGCGCCAGCAATTCCTTTCCCGTGCCGGATTCGCCGCGGATCAACACGGGCAAGTCCAGCGGCGCCAGCAGTTCCATCTCTTCGCGCAATTGCCGCGATCGTGGATCGATGAACACCAAGGCCTTGGCGCGGATGCTCAGCGGGCTTTTTTCAGCATCAGGGAAGGTCAACAGCGGGTTGCTCGATAGGTCGGAAAGGCTCATGGCAGGCTCCCGCCCCGGCCATCCATTGACCGAAGCGTTTTAAAAAAAAGGCCGCAGCGCCTGTCGGTTCACTGCGGCGAAAGTGATCGTGAGAAAAGAGGTCTCAGGCGCAACGACCGTTGCAAACGCGATGGTCATGCGCGGCGGCGGTTGAAATGCTCGATGCGCCCTTGCAGCCGATACAGATAAGCGAAACCCTGTTCCCAGCGCTGATGCCCGGACTTCACGTTGATATGACCCGCGCCGCTGAGAATGCCGATTTCGGCGCCCCAGTTGCGGGCCATTTCCATCGCACGCAATGCGCTGACGGCTGAATCGTTATCGGAGCTGACCACTTGGGTCGGGAACGGCAGCAGGTGCTCGGGAATCGGCGCGAAATTGCGGATCGCCGGCGGGCAATTGGGGCGCTCGACGTCAGCGGGCGCCACCAGCAGGGCCCCGCGCACCTGACGCAAACTCGCCAGTGGCGCCAGCTGCGCCCAATGGGCGACGGTCACGCACCCCAGGCTGTGAGCGATGAGAATCACCGGGGTGCTGGCAGAGGCGATAGCGCGTTGCAGCTCGCCCACCCAATCTTCTCGGCGCGGCTTGAGCCAGTCGGCCTGCTCCACACGCACGCTATTGGGCAGACTGTTCTGCCAATGGGTTTGCCAATGGTCGTCGGCAGATCCTTGCCAGCCTGGCACGATCAGGTAACGGATCGATTCGTTATGCATGGCCTTCGCCTCCTGCATGTTGCGTTCATGGGGGCGAGTATAGGGATCGGACATATATTCGAAAAAGAATAAGAAGCTATTTATTAATAGCTCGAAAATATATGCCGCAGCTTCAGGGAAAGGCGCAAAAAAAAGAGGGCCACCCCCTGCCTTAAAGGGGTGACCCTGAGAATCACGCTGTCTGCCCCCAGCTCGCCGGGGATGAGCAGAGATTAAGGGGCGGTTGTTACAGAAATTTTTATCCGGAGAAATTTCCCACAAGCCGGCGAGACTGGCGCAATGGGCCGCCAGGTATCAACCGCGTGCAGGCTTGAGGACCGCGTCGTTTTCAGTCGTTCGTTCAAAGCGGTTGGCCCGCCCGAAGGTGCCGAAATCATTGAACCGCACCCCCATTTCAGCCATCACTTTGTGCGCAACGGGTGCCGTCATCTGGCGGATATAGAACGGCTCCTTCACCACGAAGTGATGAATGCCATGGGTGCTGCCGAAGTTGAAGCAGAACGCCTGCATCGGCCACATCCACCACGGATTGAGCACTTGGGTCTGCTGCATGACATTGCCCAGTTCGACGTCGCCGTAGTAATGCATGTTGGAACTGACGAAATGCAGACAGAAGGTACGCAGCACGTTCGGACCGACCAGGACCACGACAGCGACGTCGATGACGTGCATGACCGCCAGCGTGTTCGCCGACCAGTCAATCGAGCTGCCCATCAGACCGGCAATGCCATTGGCGGCATGGAAGCCAAGAAACACGTACCACGCGCCCCAATTCAGCAGCGCCAGCGGCGCATAAACACGCAGGGTGCGCTTGAGAATGCTGAATTTATGCGCCCAGGTTTTCGCCCGCAGCATGCGGATCAGCGACGACATCACGTTATCGCCGACCATCAGCAACCGCGCCAGGCCCCACGGCTCGCCATTGGTAATGGCGCGCTCTTCCATATCGGCCTCGGTGCCGGAGACCTTGTGATGATTGAGGTGCAGGTGCCGACGAATCCAGGGATTGATCGTGCTCGGCCGCGCCATCCAGACCAGCGCCAGCATCAGGTTGTGGGGCACGCGCTGCTTGCGGAAATACATGCTGTGGATCAGGTCGTGTTCAAGCTCATGGGTCAGCGACGCAAAGAACGCATTCAGCAGCAGGCACGCCCACCAGGCCAGGTAACCCCCGATATAGAGCGTCGCGCTGCCAATCATGCCGGCGAGTGCGAAGCACAGGATGCCGGCGCCGATGGCATCCTGGTGCCGCAGCAGCGGATAGCGCTCTCGCAGCGCGGCGCCATGGGCGGAAACCACCGCACGAATATGCGCTGATCGTTGTTGTGCATTCAGTCCGGCAGCACTTGCAGAAGTGTCGTGCATGCTTCCATTCTCCGGTTTCAGGATAGAAAAACGTGGCACCACTGTGCCGCTTCAAGCCGGAAGCTGCCTGACCGTGAACGCCAATCTGTAGACCGGAAGCGCCAACTTGTATGTCTGAGCCGAGCATCCTCGCCAGCTGGACCCGCGCCCTGCGCAAGCAACTCGATGCCCTCGGCCTCGACAGCCTCGCACTGAGCCGGGCTGCGGGCCTGGATCCGCAGCTGATGGATGATCCCAACGCGCGATACCCGGTGACGGTCACCACCCGTTTTTGGGAACTGGCCGTGCAGGCCAGCGGCGATCCGGCGCTGGGCTTGCGAGTGTCACGGTTCGTCAGCCCGACGACCTTTCATGCGCTCGGTTATGCGCTGGTTGCCAGCGGGTCGTTGCGTGAGGTGTTCGAGCGCATCGTGCGTTATCACCCGGTGGTGAGCGACGCGCTGGTCATGAGTTTTGAACGCGTGAACGAGCGTTACGAATTTCGTTTCCGCGTGCCCGACGGCAGCCCGATGCCGGCCAATGAGGCGATGGACGCCTTCGCCGCAATCTACGTGCGCACCTGCCGCAACCGCCTGGGCCGTCATTACGCGCCGCTGGCCGTTCACCTGATGCGGCCGCAACCGGAAGATCCGCAGCCCTGGCATGCCGTCTTCCGTGCGCCGCTGTTCTTCGGTGCGGCGGAGAATCTGCTGATCTTCTCCTGTGAGGATTTCGACAGCCATCTGGACGACGCCAATCCCGAGCTGGCCGAGCACAACGAGGCCGTGCTCAACCGCACCCTCGAGCAACTCAGCGCGCTGACTTGGGAGCGCAAGGTGCGCGGCGCCATCGAAACTCAATTGCCGGAAGGCGAGCCGTCCGCCGAGCACATCGCCCACACTCTGCACCTGAGCCTGCGCAGTCTTCAGCGCCATTTGGCCGACGAGGGTTGTCGCTACGATCTGCTGCTCAATCAGTGCCGGCAGAATCTGGCGCTGCAACACATGCGCGACCCCGGCTGCTCGCTCAGTGAAGTGGCCTACCTGCTCGGCTTCGCTGACACCAGCAGTTTCAGCCGCGCGTTCAAGCGCTGGACCGGCATGACGCCCAGCCAGTACCGCGAAGGGATGAATCGCTGACCGGTGACGCCATCACGCGCCTGCGCCGGTCAGGCGATGAAGCGCCGTCTCGCGCAGCCATTCGGTGTCCAGCACATGGATCAGGTCGTGATCGCGGCGCACGATTTGCCGTTCGGCGAACTCCCCAAGTACCCGTTCGACCACCTCAGCGCTCAGCCCGAGGCAGCGATTGGAGGCCATGTCGGACAGAGGCACGCTGCGCACCGAACGATCCATCTCGCCGTAGGCTTCGGCCAGCATCAGCAGCCGAAACGCCACGCGTTCCTCGGTGGGCATCAGGGTGATGTCTTCAAGGGCGGGGACGGCGAGCCCGAGCTTGCGCCCCAGCAAATCACGGAAATGCCGCCACAAGGCCGGGTGTTCAGCCAGCAGTTGCTTGAGTGGCGCATGGGGCATGCGCAGGAGAATGACCGCGCCTTGAGCGAAGACATCGTGGGTCGCGGGCAAGTCGTCGAACAACGAGGCTTCGCCGAACCAGAACGGTCGATAGCCTTCTGCCGGGGGCATGTCCGCTTGCTGCGGTTTAAGGGGATTGATGCGTAACGAGCCGGTGAGCAACGCATACAGGCCGGGCGAGGGATCGCCGCGCTGGAAGATCGATTTGCCGGGCGTCACCCGGCGCTGTCGCATGCCGATCAGCAAGCTATCCTGCAACAACGCAGGCAGATCGCGGAACCATCGGTCGTTGATAAACCATGAGCGCCATTGGGTTCCATTCGTCATGTGAATCTCCTTTTGATAGCCGGCGTTTTGTTGCAGGCTGAGCCGTGCAGCGGCCTCAGCCAAAAAAAATCAGCGGCATGATCCATGTATCCAGAGAGGAATAACAATGAAAAACCTCGTCGATCACCTCAGCCAGTACGCGGCCTACCACCGCGACACCCGTAATATCGTTACCCACTTCGTCGGCATTCCCCTGATCGTGATCGCCGTGGCCGTACTGTTGTCACGCCCCGGCTGGACCAGTTGGTCCCTCGGCGGGCTTTGGGTGTCGCCGGCCTTGCTGGTGAGTCTGGCGGCGACGTTTTTCTACCTGCGGCTGGATGCCTTCTTCGGCGTGCTGATGGGCGCTCTGCTCGCGCTGTGCCTGTGGCTCGGCGCAAGCCTGGCGCAAAAGACCACCATGGTCTGGCTCAGCGCCGGCGTCGGGCTGTTCGTGCTCGGTTGGGCGATTCAGTTTGTGGGCCATTATTACGAGGGCCGCAAGCCGGCGTTTGTCGACGACCTCACAGGCCTGATCATCGGCCCGCTGTTTGTCGTTGCCGAAGCGGCTTTTTTGTTGGGAATGAGAAAGAAGTTGCAACACGCCATCGAGGCGCGGGTGGGCAAGACGCACCGGCGGGATTTGAAAAAAGCGACGGTCTAGAACTGTGTTTTAACAACCAATCAGATCGATCGTCGAAGGACATCGCTGATTTCCCTGCGGATGAAGGAATGTGGGAGTGACCGGGGTGGCGCTCCACCTTGCTCACGAAGGCTGGATTCCAGCCGCTGAAAATCTAGCGGATGTAATGGCCTCTTCGCGAGCAAGCTCGCTCCCACAAGATGTGTATTTATCCCCAGACAGCGCGGTGGCCGAGCTGTCCATTTGATTAGAGAGCGCTTAAATACTCTTGATCAGAGAGCGCCCTAAATACTCTCCCGCTTCTGCTAGGCCTTCGGCTTGAAGAACAGCGTTTCTCCCCGCGCCAGCCCTGTCAGGCTGTCGTGGTCTTTCACCACTTCGGCTTCGATCAGTTCGGGTTGCCCTTCGACCTTCAGCGTTACCCGCGTCGTGGCGCCCAACGGGCGAATGTCCCGCACTTCCGCCGCGTGGTGCCCTTCCACTTCATGCCGTGACAACGACACTTCGTGGGGGCGGAACAACACGTGGTTGTCTTCGCCCAGATGCAGACGGTTCGAGTCACCCAGAAAGTGATAAACAAAATCGCTGGACGGGTTCTCATAAACATCCCCGGGCGAACCGATCTGCTCGATCACGCCCTTGTTCATCACCACGATGCGGTCCGCGACTTCCATCGCCTCTTCCTGATCGTGGGTCACGAATACCGAGGTCAGGTTGATGTCTTCGTGCAGCCGCGCCAGCCAGCGACGCAGCTCCTTGCGTACCTTGGCGTCCAGCGCGCCGAACGGCTCATCCAGCAGCAACACTTTGGGCTCCACCGCCAGGGCGCGGGCCAGGGCAATCCGCTGACGCTGACCGCCCGACAATTGCTCCGGATAGCGATCCGACAGCCAGTCCAGTTGCACCATATTCAGCAGCTCATGCACTTTGACCGCGATCTGGCTTTCGTTCGGGCGCTGGTTCTTCGGCTTCATGCGCAGGCCGAAGGCGACGTTGTCGAACACCGTCATGTGGCGGAACAGCGCGTAATGCTGGAAGACGAACCCCACGTTGCGATCGCGCACGTCGTGGCCGGAGACATCCTCGCCGTGGAACACGATGCTGCCTTTGTCCGGCGTTTCCAGCCCGGCAATGATGCGCAGCAGCGTGGTCTTGCCACAGCCGGACGGGCCCAACAGCGCCACGAGCTCGCCACTCTGGATATCCAGACTGATGCCGTCGAGGGCCTTGAAGGCGTTGAAATTCTTGCTGACGTTACGGACTTCGATCGACATGAATTATTCCTCCGCCGCGTTTTTGCGCAGACGGCTAATGCGCGCTTCGCTCCACTGCTTGAGCAGCAGGATGAACAGCGCAAGGATCAATAACAGGCTCGCCACGGCAAATGCAGCCACGTGGTTGTACTCGTTGTAGAGAATCTCGACATGCAACGGCAGGGTGTTGGTCACGCCGCGAATGTGGCCCGAGACCACCGACACCGCACCGAACTCACCCATGGCCCGCGCGGTACACAGCACCACGCCGTAGATCAGGCCCCATTTGATGTTGGGGACGGTCACATGCCAGAACATCTGCCAGCCATTGGCACCGAGCAGGCGCGCGGCTTCTTCTTCCTGCGTGCCCTGCTCCTGCATCAGCGGGATGAGCTCGCGGGCCACGAACGGCACGGTCACGAAGATGGTCGCCAGCACGATGCCCGGCAGGGCGAAGACGATCTGGATGTCGTGCTCCTGCAGCCAGGGGCCGAACACGCCACGGGCGCCGAACATCAGCACGTAAATCAGACCGGCGATGACCGGCGAGACCGAGAACGGCAGGTCGATCAGGGTGACCAGAATCGCCTTGCCGCGGAACGAGTATTTACTCACGCACCAGGCCGCCGCGACGCCGAAGACGACGTTGAGCGGCACCGAAATCAGCACCGCGAACACGGTCAGCTTGAGGGCTGACAGCGCATCGGGCTCCAGGATGGCCGCGAAGAATCCGCCGAGGCCGTTGCTCAAACCCTGGCCGATCACCACCACCAACGGCAGTAGCAGGAAGAACGCGAAGACCAGCCAGCCAAGGCCGATCAGAATGCGCCGCGACACCGCGCTGCCACGACGGGCAGCATTGGCGGAGGACGCAGCAATGAGCGATGAACCAGACATACGTGCGCCTCCTCAGTTAGGGGTTTCGATGCGTCGCTGCAACAGATTGATCAGCAGCAGCAGCACGAACGACACCAGCAGCATCATCACGCCAATCGCCGTGGCGCCGGTGTAGTCGTACTGGTCGAGCTTGACCATGATCAGTAGCGGCAGGATCTCGGTCTTCATCGGCATGTTGCCGGCGATGAAAATCACCGAGCCGTATTCACCCACGCCCCGGGCGAAGGCCAGCGCGAAGCCGGTCAGCCAGGCAGGCAACAAGGCCGGGACGAGGATGTGACGGAACACCTGAAGAGGTTTGGCGCCAAGGCAGGCCGCGGCTTCTTCGACTTCCCGGGGGATGTCCGCCAGCACCGGCTGAACCGTGCGCACCACAAAGGGCATGGTGACGAAGGTCAACGCCAGGGTGATACCGAAGGGGGTGTAGGCAATCTTGATGCCCATATCGGCAGCGAACTGGCCGATGAAACCCGTCGGCGTGTACAGCGCGGTCAGCGCGATACCGGCAACGGCGGTGGGCAATGCGAAGGGCAGATCGATCATCGCGTCGATGATCTTGCGACCGGGGAAGGTGTAACGCACCAGCACCCAGGCCAGCAGCGTGCCGATGATGCCGTTGATGATCGCCGCGAAAAACGCTGTGCCGAAACTCAGCTTGAGTGCTGCAAGCACGCGAGGCGCCGTAACAACATTCCAGAACTGAACGGCGCTCAGCTGGGAGGCGTGGATGAACATGACCGCAAGCGGTATCAGCACAATCAGACTGAGGTACACCAATGTGTAGCCCAGCGTCAGCCCGAAGCCGGGTATGACGGGGGATATGCGTCGAGACATAAAAGTCCTTGGTTTACACACGTTACCCGGAACAAGTCCGGGTCCATTTATTCCGTGGGGCGCTGCGGTTACTGCGGAATGTAGATCTGATCGAACACACCACCGTCATCGAAGAACTTGGGCTGAGCCGATTTCCAGCCACCGAAGTCTTTGTCGATGGTCAGCAAATTGAGTTTAGGAAACTGCTTTTCGTACTTGGCGGCCACTTCCGTGTCACGAGGACGATAGAAGTTTTTCGCCGCGATTTCCTGACCTTCCTTGCTGTACAGGTGCTTGAGGTATTCGGTGGCGATTTCGGTGGTGCCGTGCTTCTCGGCGTTCTTCTCGACGACGGCCACTGGAGGCTCGGCCAGAATCGACAGCGAAGGGACGACGATGTCGAACTTGTCCGCGCCGCCGTCTTCTTTCAACGCCAGGAACGCTTCGTTTTCCCACGCCAGCAACACGTCACCCTGACCGTTGTTGACGAAAGTGATGGTCGAACCGCGTGCGCCGGTATCCAGCACCGGAACGTGCTTGAACAGTTTGCCGATGTAATCCTTGGCCTTGGTTTCATCCCCGCCATTGGATTTCAGACCGTAACCGTAAGCCGCCAGGAAATTCCAGCGCGCGCCGCCCGAGGTTTTCGGGTTTGGCGTGATCACCGATACTCCGTCCTTGATCAGGTCGCCCCAGTCATGGATGCCTTTCGGGTTGCCCTTGCGCACCAGGAACACGATGGTCGAGGTGTACGGGGTGCTGGCGTCCGGCAACTTGGTCTGCCAGTTCTCAGGAATGGTCTTGCCCAGTTTGGCGATTTCGTCGATGTCGCCGGCCAGGGCCAGGGTGACCACGTCGGCAGGCGAGCCGTCGATCACCGAGCGGCCCTGCTTGCCCGAGCCACCGTGGGACTGGTTGATCTTCACGGTGTCGCCCGGATGGGATTTTTTCCAGAAGTTGATGAATTCGGCGTTGTAGTCCTGATACAGCTCGCGCGTCGGGTCGTACGAGACGTTCAGCAGGGTGAAATCCTTGGCGACAGCAGAACCGGCAAACACCGCACTGGCGAGCGCGGCCAGCGCATAACGACGAATGGACATGAATCAGGCTCCTGGACAAATGTGTGTTGTTGGCTTTTTCTAGTTTTAGGTCATGCGGTGTTCGTTATGCGGGAGCGTGCCTCAGCCCTGCTTGTTGCTCGGGTTTTGCAGACGGAATTTCTCCTTGCGCTCGATCTGGACCACTTGCGCGTTGTGCACCGTGATTTCAACCGCGCCAAAACGCAGGTCACGCAGCGCGCTTTGAATTTCACGCAAAATGCTTGCTTCGTCCTGGCCGTCAACGCTACGTAGAGATGCGCTCATGTTCGTGCTCCTTGAAAGATTTGCCGCAGCGTGGGGGCAAACGCTGCTTGTGGCGTGAGCGCGATATTAGAGAGGCAGAGATATTCTTAAAAATACTATTTAAGAATGCAGATATAACCAAAAGGCATTTGCGCCTGAGGCTGGCCGGGAACGACCGAGAAAGCGGTTCTGAACGTGTGGCGCGCGCCACACGGCTGTGTCAGGCAGAGACAAACACCGGCGCATGCTGCCAGTTGATCTGTTCCGCCGGCATGGGGCGCGCGAACCAATAGCCCTGCCCCAGTTCGCAGTTGTGCTTCAGCAGAAAACCGGCCTGACTGGCCTGCTCAATGCCTTCTGCCAGCACGCGCATGCCCATGGCGCGCGCCAGGGCAATGATGGCGTTGACGATCGCGATGTCGTCATCGTCGTCCGGCAACCCGGCCACAAACCCTTGATCGATTTTCAGTTTCTGCACCGGCATGCGCTTGAGCCGCAGCAGTGACGAGTACCCCGTGCCGAAATCGTCGATGGACAGTTTCAGACCCAGATCCCGCAGACGGTGCATCTGCTCGATGGCCTGATCAGGGTCGTCCATGATCGCGCTTTCGGTCACCTCAAGCTCCAGAAACTCCGGTGCCAGACCAGTTTCGTTCAACACCTTGGCCACTCGCCGATCAAGATCACCGCGTCCGAACAACCGGCTGGACACGTTGACCGCGACGAAGGCGATATTCACACCCTCCGCCAGCCACTCGCCCATCTGCCGGCAGGCTTCTGTCAGCACCCAGTTGTCGATGTCGGCGATCAGCCCGCTTTGCTCGGCGATGGGGATGAATTCACCCGGCGAGACCATGCCGCGCGCGGGGTGCTGCCAGCGCACCAGTGCCTCGACGCCCTCGATGCAGCGGCTGTGGAGGTTATGGATCGGCTGATAAAACACCCGCAGCTCGTTCTCCTCGACGGCCTGCCGCAGCTCGGCCGCCAACTCGACGCGGCGCTGGGCGTGGGCGGTCAGTTCAGCGGTGTACATCGCGTAGCTTTCACGGCCTTGATGCTTGGCCTGTGACAGCGCGGCGTCGGCATTACGCAGCAACTGCTCGGCGGTCAGCGCATCCTGGGGAAAGATGCTGATGCCGACGCTGGCGGTGAGAAACAGCGATTGCCCGCTGACCAGAAAAGGCTCGCGCAGCCCTTCCAGAATGCTCTGCGCCAGTTCGGCGGATTGCGCGACCTGCTGGGCATTTTCGAGCAGAATCGCGAATTCGTCGCCGCCCAGCCGCGCCAGCGTGACGCCCTTTTCCAGATGGATTTGCAACCGCTCGGCGGCGGCTTTCAGCACTTCGTCCCCGGCGTTGTGGCCGAGGCTTTCGTTGATGTGCTTGAAGTGATCGAGATCGACGAGCAGAAGCGCCAGGGTGCGTTTATTGCGGCGTGCGTGGGTGTGAGCCTGCTCGGCACGGTCGGTGAACAGCAGGCGATTGGGCAGACCGGTCAAAGGATCGTAATGGGCCAGATGCGCCAGCTCTCGCTCGGAATGCTTGATCGAAGAAATATCGGAAAACACGGCGACGAACTGTGTGATTTCGCCTTCCTCGTCCCGGATCGGACGAATGCTCTGCCACTGCGGGTAGATCTCGCCGCTTTTACGCCGGTTCCAGATCTCGCCGCTCCACTGCCCGGCGCTGAGGATGGTCTTGAACATCCGTTCGTAGAACTCGGGGCCATGGCGGCCTGACTTGAACGTGCTCGGCCGCAAACCCACCACTTCGTCCTGCTGATACCCGGTGATCTCGCTGAAGGCACGGTTCACGTGGACGATCACGCCCGTGGCATCAGTGACCAGCACGCCTTCCAGCGTGGTGTCGAATACGGCCGCTGCCAGTCGCAGACGCTGCATGTCCTCATGCCGGCGCGCCAGCTCGGTGACGCCCATGAATCGCAGCAGCCGCGAGCGAGCCAGATAGATCAGCACTGCGCTGACGGCCAGCCAGAGATAACCGCCGGTCTGTTGCGCTCGCGCCAGCACGGTCGCGTCCTCGATCAGCCGCGGCAGTAAGTAGTCACTGATCGCCAGCCACACCATCGACAAAAGCCCGTACAACGTTGCGGTGCGTAGCGCATCCCGGGTAATGCTCGACATAGAAAGAAACAACCTTGCGAAAGTCGGAAATTATAGAACAAGAAACATCTTGCGACGCTTCTCTGAAAGACCGACTGTTTTTATCTGTGAGCTAAGTGATAATGCCCGCTTCTGTCTCAGGGTCTGCTCAGGCGGATCCGTACATTGCACGCGTAACAACCGAGGGCAACTCAGCCTATGTGGAACAACGGTCTGCTCGACCTTTCCGTCTGGCAATTGGTCGCAGTCACCCTGGCGATGACACACGTCACCATCGTCGGCGTCACGGTCTATCTCCATCGCTATTCAGCGCATCGCTCCCTGGAACTCAACGCAGGGCTCAAGCACTTTTTCCGATTCTGGCTGTGGCTCACCACGGCGCAGAACACCCGCGAGTGGACCGCTATCCACCGCAAGCACCACGCCAAATGCGAAACCGTCGATGATCCGCACAGCCCGGTCATCAAGGGTCTGTCGACCGTGCTGCGCAAAGGCGCCGAGCTATACCGCGCCGAAGCGGAGAACCCCGAGACGCTGCGCATCTACGGTAAAAACTGCCCCGAGGACTGGATCGAGCGCAACCTGTATTCGCGCTATCCACTGCTAGGCGTCGCGCTCATGGGCGTGATCGATCTGGCGCTGTTTGGCGTCATCGGCATCACCGTCTGGGCGATCCAGATGATGTGGATTCCTGTATGGGCAGCGGGTGTGGTCAATGGCCTCGGCCACGCGGTCGGCTATCGCAACTTCGAATGCCGGGACGCTGCCACCAATCTGGTGCCCTGGGGCATTTTGATCGGCGGCGAAGAGCTGCATAACAATCACCACACCTACCCCAACTCGGCCAAGCTGTCGGTCAAGCGCTGGGAGTTCGACATGGGCTGGGCGTGGATCAAAGTGTTCAGCTGGCTGCGCCTGGCGAAAGTGCAGCGGGTCGCGCCGATCGCGCACCGTGTGGAAGGCAAAGGCCATCTGGACATGGACACGGCGATGGCCATCCTCAATAACCGTTTCCAGATCATGGCTCAGTACCGCAAGCTGGTCATCGCGCCGTTGGTCGCGCAGGAACTGGCCAAAGCCGATGCCTCCGTGCGTCACCAGTTCCGCCGCGCCAAACGCCTGCTTTCCCGCGAGCCAAGCCTGCTGGAAGACAAGCATCAGGCGCGCATCCAGACCATGCTGGAGCACAGTCAGGCACTGAAAGTGATCTACGAAAAACGCCTGGCGCTGCAGCAGATTTGGGCAAAGACCAGCAGCAATGGTCACGACATGCTGGCGGCCATCAAGGACTGGGTCCACGAAGCGGAAGCCAGCGGTATTCAGTCGCTGCGTGACTTCGCCGATCAGCTCAAAACCTACTCGCTGCGGCCTCATCACGCCTGATGCCGTTGATCGGTGACCATTCGTCCGAGTGACACCGATCGGAACTTAGTGCCATTACTCCTATCTCATTAACACCTTCGCACTATGCTGTGTGACATGTTGTGGCATGCGCCGCACCTTATTCCGAGATGCAGTGCTCATGGACAACCAGACTCCCCACGTTGAGACCCCCGCCGCAGCAGAAACCCTTCTGGCGCTGATGCATGCCCAGGCGGAAGTGGCGCGTCTCAGCGAGCGCGAGCAGTTGTTCAGTTCCCTGCTGGTCAGCGTGAACGCCGTGTTGTGGGCGTTCGACTGGCAGACGCAACGCATGATCTATGTCAGCCCCGCCTACGAGCGCATTTTCGGCCGTTCCGCCGGTTTGCTGCTCGCCGATTACAGCGAGTGGCGCGACAGTATCTACCCCGACGATCTGGACTACGCCGAGCGCAGCCTGAGCGAAGTGCTTGAGAAGGGCTCCATCGAAGACCGCGAGTACCGCATCATTCGCGCCGACGGCCAGGTCCGTTGGCTGAGTGATAAGTGCTTCGTCAGTCATCAGGCCGAGCACAGCCAGCGCCTGATCGTGGTCGGTATCGCCGAAGACATCACCGAGAAGAAGCACCTCGAAGACGAGCTGCAGCGCCTGGCCACCACCGACGTTCTGACCCAGAGCAGTAACCGCCGGCACTTCTTCGAATGCGCTCAGCGGGAATTCGAGCAGGCCCGTTTGCAGGGCACGCCGATGGCATTCCTGTTGCTGGACGTGGATGATTTCAAACTGGTCAACGACACCTACGGCCATCAGGAAGGCGATCTCGTGCTGCAACGCATTGCCGAATGCGGGCGCAAGACGCTGCGGCGTGGTGATCTGTTCGGACGAATTGGGGGTGAGGAATTTGCCGCCGTGTTCCCGGGCTGTGCGCCGGAAATGGCCCAGCAGATTGCCGAGCGGTTGCAGCGGGAGATTCAGCGCCTGAGCTTTCAGTGCAATGACAAAACCTTCGGCATCACTGCCAGCCAGGGGCTGACCAACCTCGGCGACCAGGACCAGAGCCTCGAAGCGCTTTACGCACGCTCGGACGCTGCGATGTACCAGGCCAAGCGCCAGGGCAAGAATCAGATCGTGCTGGTGTAAGCCTGCTTTTCCGAATCCACATCCCGGCTAAGCCACCGTCTTGCTGCGCACCCCTTCCAGATCTGACCTGCTGACCTTCAAGAGCCGCGCCGATTTGCTTTTCGCCAGTGCCTCCAGCGGGTCTTCAAGTCCGAGTGATCCCATCTGTCCCGCCACATTCATCGCCAGGACCTCGCGAGTGAACACGCCGGTGTTGTATTGGTACACCGCCGCAATCAGCTCACGCAGCTCCAACGGCAAGCGCCAGCGCGTCCGTAATGCCGAGCCAAACGAGGCCGAATACTGCGCCAACGTGCGGCGAATGGTGGCCTCATCCAGCGCGCCGCCAGCGATCAGCCAGTCCTGCAAACAGCGCAACACCGTCAATTCGCCCAGGCCCCTGAGCAAACCGGCGCAGTAACAGCGCTCGTGATTCAGATCCAGCTTGAGCGCCAGCGTCCGCGCACATTCGGCGGTGCGTTGCGAGACATCCCAGATTTCGCTGGCTTGCAGCAGCAACGCTGCATCCGTGAGCACCGCGCCACGCTTGAGAGCGAGACCCTGAACCAGATTGACGCTCTGGGTACCGCCCAATAGGGCGAGCGCCTGCGCCAGCGTCTGCACGGGCTTGCCCTGATGGTGGGACGCGCTGTTGGCCGCGGCGATCAACAGCGCGGTGACGTGGGGATCGTGAGTCAACGCCTGTTCCAGCAACGTCAGATCAACGCCCGACGCCCCGCGACTGCTGGCCACCGCCGCAGCCACGTCAACGAACAGGGGTCCGCCGTCTGCGACTTCCCGGCGCTGTTCCAGAAACGCATCCAGCCCGACGCCCGGCGCCAGACCTGGCACCGCACAGGCAACCTGCGCACCGTCCTGCAACAGCAGCGTTTCCAGCCGTTGGCGCAGGCCTTCCAGGTTCAGGGGTTTGGTGAGGTAGGCCGTGGGCGCCAGCTGCACGGCTTCACGCACGCTGACGCTGTCGCTGCGACTGCTCAGCAGAATGAAACGAACCGGCGGCTGACGGCGCAGCTGCCGCAGCCCGCGCAGCAGGCTGAGCCCATCGACGCCCGGCAGCTCGCGGGAGGCGATGACCAGGTCGGGGATGTACCCGCTCATCCGCTCGATGGCCTCCCGGCCGTTGGAACAGATGTCCAGCTGCGCGTCACAACGCACATCCAGGACCAATTCGTTGAGCATCTCGCGGGCCCAAGGGTCCGATTCAGCGATCAACACGCGGGGAACGGCTAGCGCCTCTACAACGGTCATCATGACTCTCCGGCATCAGTCTCTTCACCATAGTCAAAGACTGCGCAGGGAGACAAACCGAAAGAGAATTTCCTGACGTCAAAAACAAAAAAACCTGCCGAAGCAGGTTTTTTCTGACGAAGCGGTCACATTTGATCAAACGTGCCGCAGCTCATCGGCATGAAGTCAGGCGATTTCAGCGAAGCATTCTTCGATGATCTTCAGGCCTTTGTCCAACTGCTCGTCCGGCGAGGTCAGCGGGACCAGCACGCGCAATACGTTGCCATAGGTGCCGCAGGACAGCAGGATGAGCCCCTTGTCACGGGCCTTCGCGATCACTTGTGCGACGGCAGCAGCGTTCGGCTTGTGGGTGTCGCCATTCTCGAAGCACTCGACGGCGATCATGGCGCCCAGCGCGCGGACTTCGCCGATGACCGGGTACTTGGCCTGGATGGCGCGCAGGCCAGTGACCAGACGCTCGCCAACCGCTTTGCAACGATCCAGCAGGTGCTCTTCTTCGAACACTTCCATGACCGCCAGCGCAGCCGCGCATGCGATCGGGCTACCCGCGTACGTGCCGCCTAGACCGCCCGGGGCGATGGCGTCCATGTACTCGGCCTTGCCGCACACGCCGGCCAACGGGAAACCACCGGCGATGGATTTGGCGAAGGTGGTCAGGTCGGCGCTCACGCCCATCTGTTCCATGGCGAAGAAGGTGCCGGTACGGCCAGCGCCAGTCTGCACTTCGTCAGCGATCAGCAGAATGCCGTGCTTGTCGCACAGTTCACGCAGACGCGCCATGAACGCCTTCGGCGCGACATAGAAACCGCCCTCGCCCTGCACCGGCTCGATGATGATCGCGGCGATGTCTTTCGGCTCGGCGTCGTTCTTGAAGATGCGCTCGATGCTGGCGATCGAATCGTCAACGCTGACACCGTGCAGCTCGTTCGGGTAGATGGCGCGGAAGATACCGCCCGGCATCAGGCCCATGCCGGCCGAGTACGGCACGACTTTACCGGTCAGACCCAGGGTCATCATGGTGCGGCCGTGGTAGGCGCCGGTGAAGGCGATGACGCCTGCACGGCCTGTCGCGGCGCGGGCGATCTTGACGGCGTTTTCAACCGCTTCGGAACCGGTGGTGACCAACAGGGTTTTCTTGGCGAAATCGCCCGGGACCTTGGCGTTGACCTTCTCGCACAGCTCTACATAGGGCTCGTACGCCAGCACCTGGAAGCAGGTGTGGGTCAGCTTGGTCAGTTGCTCTTGAACGGCGGCGACGATTTTCGGGTGCAGGTGACCGGTGTTCAGTACCGCGATGCCGCCCGCGAAGTCGATGAACTCATTGCCCTCGACGTCGGTGACGGTGGCGTTCTTCGCGGATTCAGCGAAGATCGGGTGAATTTGACCAACGCCGCGTGGGACAGCAGCTTCGCGGCGTTTCATCAGGGATGCGTTAGTTTTGCTCATCATTTCCTCATTCGCCGCTCATCGGGCGGCGCGGTTCAAGGATCAAGCAGCGGGGTCAACAGCAACAGCATACGATGATCGACTGTCGCGGCCTCCCGGCCACCAATAAGTTGGTGCCACTGAAACCTGCGAAACGGCGCTCTCGCGTCCCGCAGGTTGTAGAACAGTTACTTCACTCTGCCACTCAGCCGGTTCAAATGCTGAGGCAGAGGTATTTGATTTCCAGATAATCTTCGATGCCGTACTTGGAGCCTTCACGGCCAAGACCGGACGCCTTGATGCCACCGAACGGCGCGACTTCGTTGGAGATCAGGCCGGTGTTGATGCCCACCATGCCGTACTCAAGCGCTTCCGCCACGCGGAACACACGGCTCAGGTTCTGCGCGTAAAAGTACGACGCCAGCCCGAACTCGGTATCGTTGGCCATGGCGATCACTTCGGCTTCGTCTTTGAAGCGGAACAGCGGAGCCAGCGGACCGAAGGTTTCTTCCTTGGCGACGGCTGCGTTTTTCGGCACGTTGACGAGGATAGTCGGTTCGAAGAAGTTGCCTTCCAGGCTGTTGCCGCCGCTCAACACTTTCGCGCCTTTGCTCAAGGCATCAGCGATGTGTTCCTTGACCTTGGCCACGGCTTTTTCATCGATCAGGGGACCGGTGGTGGTGCCTTCAGCCAGGCCATCGCCTACTTTCAGCTTGGCGACGGCAACCTGCAGCTTCTCGGCGAACGCGTCGTAGACCGCGTCCTGCACATAAATGCGGTTGGCGCACACGCAGGTCTGGCCGTTGTTGCGGTACTTGGAAATGATCGCGCCTTCAACGGCCTTATCCAGGTCAGCGTCGTCGAACACGATGAACGGCGCGTTGCCACCCAGTTCCAGCGACACCTTCTTGATGTCGTGGGCGCATTCAGCCATCAACTGGCGACCGATCTCGGTCGAGCCGGTGAACGACAGCTTGCGCACGATGGGGTTGCTGGTCAGCTCGCTACCGATATCGCCGGCGCTGCCGGTCACCACGCTGAACACGCCAGCCGGGATGCCCGCGCGCTCGGCCAGTTCAGCCAGCGCCAGTGCAGAATACGGGGTTTGCGAAGCAGGCTTGAGCACCATGGTGCAGCCTGCCGCCAGCGCCGGGCCGGCCTTGCGGGTGATCATCGCAGCGGGGAAGTTCCACGGCGTGATCGCTGCAGTCACGCCGATCGGCTGCTTGAGCACGATCAGGCGCTTGTCCGGCTGATGGCCCGGAATCACGTCGCCATAGACGCGCTTGGCTTCTTCAGAGAACCATTCGATAAAGGAAGCAGCGTAAGTGATTTCGCCTTTGGCCTCGGCCAGCGGCTTGCCCTGCTCCAGGGTCATCAGGCGACCGAGGTCGTCCTGGTTTTCAATCATCAGTTCGAACCAGCGACGCAGCTTGGCGCCACGCTCTTTGGCGGTCAGCGCGCGCCAGGCCGGCAGCGCCTTGTCAGCGGCCTCGATGGCGCGACGGGTTTCAGCAGCGCCCATCTTCGGCACGGTGCCGAGAATCTCGTTGGTCGACGGGTTGTTGACCTTGATGGTCTGGCCACTGTCGGCATCAGCCCAGGCGCCATTGATGTACGCCTGCTGGCGGAACAACTTCGAGTCTTTGAGCTGCATTGCGGCCTCCTGAACAGCACCGCGCGCGGCGGAGCGAATGGTTGTGTGCGGGCGCCTCGGACGAGGCCGCCGCCGGGTATAACTGTCGCCGGCCCAGGGTGAAGAAGAGAAGAAAGGCCGGGCGGGGCGTTTGAAATCTCAAACGAATCCTAGGGACAACAGGGGTAAAGGACAATAGTGCGTTCGAAAAAAAGAACGGGTGGGGCTTGGGGTGGGGGTTAATCGGATGAGCGTAACCGGGAGCATGCGTATGCGGTCGTCATGCGCGGGTGCCTAAGCGGTTGGATGTGGTCCCACTAAATTGTGAACGGCGGGTCATCGGCATGGACGCACGAGGGCCAGATGAGTATTATGGCGCCCGCATTGCACCTGTAGCTCAGCTGGATAGAGTACTGCCCTCCGAAGGCAGGGGTCATGGGTTCGAATCCCGTCAGGTGCACCATTATTGATTCCAGTTCGCGCAATGCGTTCTGGAAATCCGCTACAGACGAAGAAGCCCGCCATTGAGCGGGCTTTTTTGTACCTGAGCGTTCGTAAAAGGTGTCCGGCTCAATCCCACGCTAGATCCATCCTCAAAGGTACGCGCTATCCGTCGCACCGCCTTGCCAACGATGGACGATGTACGATGCATCTACCGTAACGACACTTGTCTTTACGAGCTCAAACTATGGCTTCCCATTAATGTTCGCGTCGACGACGAACTCAAGGCTCGCGCCTACCGAGAGCTGGAGCGTCTAGGCGTTACTCCGTCCGACCTTATGCGCCAAGCCCTGCAGTACGTCGCCGAGCGTGGTCAACTCCCGTTCCGGCCGGTCCTCCTCACTCAAGAAGACGAAGCGTTGATCTCCGTGGCGCGCGAGCGCCTTGCCGCGCCGCAGCGGGTTAAGGTTTCGCTGGATGAGTTATAGGCTGGAGTTTGATGCTCCCCGATCTCCCAGTGACTGGATGATCACCTTCCCAGCCGCTCACACCACAAACTTGCTCACCAACCCCTGCAAATGCACACCCAAGCGCGCCAATTCAACGCTTGACGCTGCTGTCTGTTCACTGGCGGACGCGGTCTGCTCGGAGATGTCCCTCACACTGAGAACACTGCGGTTTATCTCTTCAGCCACTGCGCTTTGCTCCTCGGCAGAAGCGGCGATTTGCTGGTTCATCGACTCGATGGTTGAAATTGAGCGACTAATGTTGCCGATCGAAGCCCCTGCATCCCGCGCCAGCTCCACGCTGTTGTCAGTCAAGAGGCGACTGTTTTCCAGGGTGGTCGCAACCTGTGCGGTTCGGCTGTGCAGACCACCAATCAACGTCGCAATTTCTTCGGTCGACGCCTGGGTGCGCTGCGCAAGACTTCTTACTTCATCCGCTACAACCGCAAAACCTCGTCCGGCTTCGCCAGCCCGCGCGGCTTCAATGGCCGCATTGAGTGCCAGCAAGTTGGTTTGCTCGGCGACCGCCTTGATCACGTCAAGCACGCCGCCGATCTTGTTGCTCTCTTGCTTGAGCTCATCCATGGCGATTTTCGAATGACCCACTTCGGTTGCGAGCTTTTCAATCTGGAGCACTGCCTTGGCCACAACTGCGTCGCCATCGCGAGCTTCTTTCGAGGCGCTGACCGCCGCATCTGACGCCTGCTCTGCGTTCCTGGCGACTTCCTGAACAGTAGCGGCCATTTCATTCATGGCTGTGGCGACCTGATCAGTTTCGGTTCGCTGGCTGTTAACGCCCGCGCTGGTCTGCTCGGTCACCGCCGACAACTGTTCGGCAGCGCTCGCAATTTGAGTGACGCTATCACGCAAGCCGCCAATCAACTGCCTCAGGTTGGTGGTCATTTTTTGCATGCTGATTTGCAGCAGGCCCAGTTCGTCTCGCCTCGCCGTTACTTCGCTGTAGGTCAGATCGCCGTTGGCGACCCGATCAGCCAATTGCAGCGCTTCGCGAAGCGGACCCACGATGAGGCGGGTGATGACCCATGCAGCCAGTGCGCTGATGATGAGCGCAATGCTGAGCCATATGATCAACATCTTGTTGGCTTGACCCACGTCCTCAATACGCAGCGAGACCTGGTTCTGTGCCAACTGATCGGCGGAGGCCAGCAGGACTTCGATGTTTTTGGTAATACCTGCCTGGCCCTGATTAATGGCGGCCTGTGCTTCCGAAAACTGGGCAATGGCAGCCTGGTATCTATTCAGTGAAGCCTGAAAGCCTTTGATGGCGTCGGGTTGAAATCCAGCGGCTTGCAGGGATTGGGCGTTGTTTACGGCCGCAGCGATTGAAGCGTTCGCCAGCTGCTGCGCGTCAGGCTTTAGCGTGAAGGTGTACCCACGCACATCAAAGCGCATTTTCTGAAAAAGCGTCAGCGCTTGTCCGATTGCATCTCGCTGTGCGGCCGTGCCCTCGGGCGAATTGGAGAGCGTGTCTAAGCGCAGCAGCACCTCCAATGCCTCATCAGCGGCGCTGCCAGACACGGCTCGGCTCGTTTCGCGCGTATGGGTCGCATTGATGATGTCGTTGTAAAAGCCCTTGTAAACCGTCATCGCGGCGGTCGCGGTTTTAACGTGGGGAATATTGAGCTCGGAGTCGAGTATTTCGCGCAAATACGCCAAATGACTGTCGAGGTTGTCATAGGCTTTTAGCCAGGTGGCAGCGTTAGCGTCGTCAGAATTCTGGCCGTAGACCAGCCGGGCGATGCGCATGTCCCGGGTCAGGGTTGTGAGCTTCGCAATATCAGACACGCGCTCGCTTCGCTCACTGAGTGAGGAGATTCCTGTCCAACCCGTGAGGGCAATAAGGACAGTAAATATGATCACCAGGGTGAAGCCGAGTACGAGCTTTGACCTGACGGTCATATTGATCAAAATATTCTTTAGCATGGCGCCCTCTGAAAGTTATAGGTATTCACATAGGAGAGGGCCACTCCATGCCATTCCTAACCCCATAACATTCGGCCACCCGCAAAGAAACTTTAGTGAAAAAGCATCTTTTTAAGAGGCTATCGAACTAATAATTTATTTTCATCGCCGAAACTATTTCAGGGAATAAGTTCAACCTATTCGCCATTTTTTTGTGAGCCCACTGAACGGCTGTGTTGGCCGGAGACTTCGGATCCAGCCGGGCTTTGGCGGATTCGACCGGTGCTCGGCCCAAGCCAGAGGCGGCAGGATTGCGCCTCTCAGGGCTGATGACTCATGAAACTTTCCCATTCAGTGGATGGGACAAGTTAAGCCAGACCCGAAAGACACTTACTCTTTCCAGTAAGTGTGGGTACCGCTCACCACATGGCAACTTTTAACTTAAAGATTTAGTGCCGCGAGTGTTGAACAAATCAGTCCTCACACTGGTCGCCATTAGTTGATATCCCCTTAACTCCCGCGAGGTTTCTAGCGTTCAGACCCATTGTTTGGTCAGCCGTTAGAGCCCGGAACATTTACTCCAGCAAACCGGCGGCCTGAACCAACGCCAACCGGTCTCCATCCAGCAGCGGGTTCCGACTGGAAGTGGCTATCATCAGGCGCACATCATTGCCAGGGTATCGGGTTGCAACGCATGTTCGAGAATGCCGTGGCCCACATGGGGAAGGGATGAGCGAAATGCAGCAGCAAGGCCCTGTCACCGCCGTACCCATCCCAGCGGCGGTGAGCATGTTCCCGGGCGAGCAGCTCCGCCTGTCACGGCGCTGGGCAGAGGCTTGGTTCGACGACCTGCGATTCTTCGCTGAGGCCGAGCACGGCGGGCACTTCGCTGCCATGGAGAACCCAGCAACGCTCACCGAGCATGTGCGTGAGACCTTTCGTCTGCTGCGGTAAAGGCCTCGCGGGCTTCGGCGAGGGCCACGCCTGGCCGGCGTCTGGACGCTTTTGTAATCTGTAAAAAAAATGAGAAAAAATTCCCCACCTGTAGGAATATTCCTACTCATGAGGCTGCAGCGACGCGCGATGGAGCCTTCGCCACGCTCGTGAGCGTTTCGCCGCTCTTCAAGAACTTCGAGGAGTCAGCCACGCATAACAACAAGCAACATCCAGGATATCCGGGAAGAAAAACACCACTCAAGGACCATAAGGAGATCTCAAATGAGCACGACAGATCAGGTACAAAGCCGTGAAGGCTACAGCGAGAAATGGCAGCAACGTTTCGCATTTTTTGACGAGCATGGCGCGCCGAATTCACCAACGTTCAAGCCCGCATGGCTGAAGCTGCCTCTCCGGCAGAGGATCAAGATCAACGCGAACATCATTGCGTTTTTTTTCGGCCCGATTTACCTGTTCGTTCTGGGGTTGTGGAAAAAAAACCTGACGATGATCGGCATTTTGCTGGCCGTCAGTGTCGTGTCGGAAATCTTCTATTCGGCCACCGACTTTGCCTACGCCAAACAGTTGGATCTTGCTGTAGGTATCGCCATAAACGCCTTTTATGCAAGGACCACAAACTACGCCTATTACCTCAAGGAAATTAAAGGCGAACAAGGCTGGAATCCGTTCAAAGGCTGCTGAGGCTGAGACAGACCAAAGAGCGTCGTAACTTTCATTGCTCAGCGTGCGTGAAAGACGAGCCTTCGCCATGGTGTTGCGAGCAAGCAATGCCATGGCCGCTACAGCATGAGCCAGACATTCAGGCGTCGCCCGACATTAGCCTGAACTGGTCAGCGCATTCGACATGTAGTAAACGTGTCGGATGCTCTGGCTCGCTGATTCCAGCCCGTCACGATTTCAGCGGCGGCGGGTGGATCAGGGAACATTGAGCAACGAGGGAGCTCACACCTCTTGCCTTTGAACCGTCCTGTTGGTGACCCCCTCTATGGAACACGTACTCCCGGAAGCCTGGCTGAACGCGCTGCCGTTGCCCTGGCTCAATACCCTCGTGGCCGCCGCCGTCGCCATTGGCATCGCGCTGTTGGGGCGCTGGATTGCGCTGATATTGCTCCGTCGCGTCGCCAAGTCCTTCGTCTTCGCTCAACAGCTCATTCATCGTGCCGAGCCGCCGACGTTGTGGCTGATTCCACTGCTGGCCCTGCAAACCGTCTGGACCTCTGCCCCCGATGATCTGATGTTCATCAACGGCGTTCGGCACCTGAACGGCATGCTGGTGGTGGCCGGATTTACCTGGCTGGCGTTGAGTTGCGTGAAGGCCATTGGCGAAGCGGTCGCGATCCGCAACCCGCTGGACATCGAAGACAACCTGCAAGCCCGCCGCATCCAGACGCAAGTGCGGGTGCTGGTGCGCTGCCTGAATGTGTTGGTGCTGCTGTTCGGTACCGGACTGATTCTGATGAGCTTCCCGCCGGTGCGGCAGATTGGTACGAGCCTGCTGGCATCGGCAGGGCTCGCGGGTCTTGCCGCCGGTTTCGCCGCCAAGCCGGTGCTCGGCAACTTGATCGCGGGCCTGCAGATCGCAATCTCTCAGCCGATTCGCCTGGATGACGTGGTGATCGTTGAGGGCGAGTGGGGACGCATCGAAGAGATCAGCGGCACCTACGTGGTGCTGAAGATCTGGGATGAGCGGCGGATGGTGATTCCGTTGCAGTACTTCATCGAAAAGCCCTTCCAGAACTGGACGCGCAGCACGTCGAGCCTGATTGGCTCGGTGTTTCTGTGGGTGGATTACGCGTTGCCGCTGGAGGAGTTGCGCGAGGAAGCGGAGCGTATCTGCAAGGAAATTCCGCACCTCTGGGATGGCCGCGTCTGCGTGTTGCAGGTCACGGACACCACCGACAAAGCGATGCAACTGCGGGTGTTGTTGAGCTCGGCGGATTCATCGCGCAGTTGGGATGCGCGATGCCACATGCGCGAGCGCTTGATCAGTTTCGTTGCCCGGCAATATCCGCAATGCCTGCCGCAACTACGTGCGGAGATGTCTTCGCGCACCGTACAGCCAGAGCGCGAAGGCCACGAAGCGCCGACAGAAATTGCTCGTCAGCCGCCAGTCTGAAGACAGATAAGACCCAATTGCCCGGCCACTAGTGGTGGCCGGAACAGACTCACTGGCCGCCGCTGAACATTACGAACTTGCCCATCATCATGGCGGCAAACTGCTGCGCCGGCATCTTCACGCCATTGAAGTCCACCACATCGTTGGCGTAATGCAGGCTGGACACGATGTTGTCGCCCTCGACCTTGCCCACCTGGAACATGACCGCCATGCCGCCCACCGACTCTGCTGCTGCCTGCGCCTGTTGCGCGACGGCGGCGGGATCGGTCAGGCCGGCAGACTTGGCGCGCAGTGCGGCGAGGTCCTTGATCATCGCCTTGGAGAGCACCAGTTTGGCGTCCAGCTGGGTCAGCAACTGCTTGAGCAATTCCGCGCCCGGCTGATCAAGCGCCGAAGGGTTGCCCAAGTCCATCGACAGGTTGAACTGGCTCTCGCCGCTGGCTGTTTTCAGCGAAAGCTTTTCCAGCTCGATGTGTGGCTTGGCACTCAGCAGCTTACTGACTTCGGCCTGCACCAGCGCCTGATCAGCCGGGCTCAAATGTGGCGTGTAGGTTTCACCCACCGCCGCGGCGGCCTGGGCTTGAGGCTGCACTTTCTCCTGATAGATCTTCATCAGCGCCTGGGTTGAGGCGATGTCGAAATTGCCGAACTTCCAGAGCATCTGCATGGCGCCGATGTCGTTGCCATTGAAGCTGATATTGCCGATGTCGTAGCTCACCTGAGCATTCAGGTTGCCTTCCACTTCCTGCAACAGACTGGTGTTGACGAAGTCCTTGAGCTGAATGGCCGGCTGGCCCGCCGCCTGGAACGTGGCCGAGGCGATTTTCGCGTCGGTGTGGCCCAGGTAGAAACCCGATTTGCCCTTGGTGCCACCGGTGTTGAAAGTGAAATCCTTGAGCGTCAGGTGCACCGGACCTTCTTCAGAAGTAGCGGTGACGTCGACGCTGCCCAGCACACCGTTGGCTTCAAGCTTCTGGCCATCACCCGAGCCGGAGGCATTCAGGGTGAAACCGGAAAACTTGAACGCGCCGGTCTGGTCGGTGAATTCAAAGGGGAGCAACTCCACACGCCCCAACGCGGCGCGGTCGTAGCCCATGCTGAAGTGGCCGGTCAGCGGTGGCTGGCCGTTAGTCATGGCAAACCATTTTTCGGAGAAGGCGTTCTTCTCGATCTGCACGTTGCTGGCGGCCATCACCGGCACCAGTTGCAGTGACTTCACGCGGCTCCACGGCAATGGCCCGTGCTCGATGTTGTCGACAAACAGCAGCTCGACCGGCTTGCCCTCATTGAATTGGGGGTCCTGGATGTTCAGCTTGTAGTGCGCGGTGCTGGTGAAGAAGTGGCGGTCCAGAGAAAGGAGCTCAACACTCGCCTTGCCTTCATGCCCGACGAAGGCGGCTTGAAGCTGCTGATTGCCTTGCTGGATGGCGTCGTTGAGCGCGCCTTCCAGCCGTTTTCCGGTGTACCAGGCGCCAGCGGTGACGAGGACGCCCGCAACCACAATGACGCCTACGGCGATGTTGACTGATTTTTTCATGTGTCGACTCGAAGATGTCCGTTCTTGAAGAGAGGTCTTGCCTTCCTTGACCCCGGAGGGTTTCGGCGCCACGCAGAGCGGCCGTGCAGCACCTTGCGCTGCCGAGAGCCCGGCGAGATTAGCACTTGGCGAGAACGTTTTGCAGCCGTTGCGCCTAGCCACGACGTTCGCCGAAGCGTTAGGCTGGACGCCAATTTGCTAACGGGATCGATGAGATGAGCGAAGTGCAAAAGCCCAAGGGTCCGGTCAAGGCGGTGATCTTCGACATGGACGGCCTGCTGCTGGACACCGAAGGCATCTACACCGAAGTGACCGACACCATCGCCAAGTGGCACGGCAAGACGTTCGACTGGGCCGTGAAGCAGCACTCCATTGGCCGCGGCTCCCAGGATTTCGCCGAATACGTGATCCGCGCGCTCGAGCTGCCGATGTCTCCCGAGGAGTTCCTGACCGTTCGCCAACCGATGCTGGACGAGCGTTTTCCGCACGCCAAGCCGATGCGTGGCGCCGAGGCACTGGTGCGTCACCTTGCCGAGCACAACATCCCCATCGCGGTGGGCACCAGTTCTTCCCTTCACTACTTCCACGCGAAGACGAGCAATCATCGCGCCTGGTTTGAGCTGTTTAAAGACGTGGTGACGGCGGATCACGCCGAGGTCACGGCGGCCAAGCCTGCGCCGGACATCTTCCTGGCTGCCGCGCGCCACCTTGGCGTGGACCCGAAGGATTGTGTGGTGTTCGAAGACTCGCCTTTCGGCGTCACCGCTGCCAAGACCGCAGGGATGTACGCCGTGGCCGTGCCGGACTCGCACATGCCGATCGAGCAATACGCGCACGCCGACCTGATTTTGGGTTCGCTGACGGAGTTTCCGCTGGAAGATTGGGGTTTACCGGGCTTTAGCAGCTGATTAACTGCGCATGCGGAGGCGCGGTTGGCCTAGATTCCTGGAGGGGAAAAATCTAGGCCATGCGTTCGCGCTGAAAATTCCTACCGGGCACATCCGTTCAGACGGGCATATTGATCGATTGCTTCAACGCTATCGTTCGCGCCATGAATCAGGTCAGACATTACCTCAGCGCAAACGGCGACGATCTTTATCAGCAATGGCTTGATGAGCTCAAAGACCGATCCGCGAAAGCCAGAATCACCACGCGCATCAACCGGGTCGCTGCAGGTGCATTGGGCGACTGCAAGCCTATGGGAAGTGGCGTGTGGGAATTGCGGGTCGATCACGGACCGGGTTATAGGGTTTACTACGCCCAGGCAGGTAAGCAGCTAATCTTGCTGCTTCTGGGAGGCGATAAGCGCCACCAGCGATCTGACATTGTTAAAGCCATTGATTGCTGGCACGACTTTCAGCGGAGAAGGCCATGACGAGCTCACGTGATCACGACGAAACAGTCATTGCGATGATTCGGGACGACCCCGCATTCGCAGCGGAGTATTTGCGAATTGCATTTGAAGAATTGGACGAAGAAGGCGGCGATGCCGGCTTTCTTGCAGCGTTAAGACATGTTGTTGAGGCTCGAGGCGGAATAGCATTCATAGCAGAGAAAGCCGGCATACCTCATGAAAGCCTTCGTCGAGCGCTATCCCCCAAAGGCAATCCCACGTTGAAAACCATGCGCCAAGTGGTACACGCCACCGGGCTCACGTTCGCGGCAATCGCGTGACATTTACCCTACAGCCCCACCCTCAAATCCACCCCCAACGCCCGCGCGAACGCCTTGACCAGCGGGCTTCTTGGGGCGTTGTGTCTCAGGATGAGGTTGACAGGCGTGCGCAGGAAGATCAGGTCGGGGCGCAAGGCGCGGAGTAGGCCGTCGCGGATCAGATTGCGCGTGTAGTGCTCGGGGAGAAAGCCGATGAAGCGGCCGGTCAGGATCATCATGGCCACCGCTTCTACCTGAGAGGCTGATGCGCACTGGCTGTCCGAATTAACGAAGCTCGCCTTGTCGCGATGGATCGCATAGCGATGATTCACGATGTCGAACGCGCGCAGGCTGTCGATGCCCAGGGCGCTGTCATCCGCCTCGAACAGCGGATGCCCCACTGCGCAATACGCGTGGGAGGTCTCTTCGTACAGCTCGAAATAATCAAACTCTTCGCGCCGCTGATACACCGGCACGATGCCAAGACTCACCCGCCCTTCGACCATTGCGCGCTCGACTTCATCCAGTTGGGACGCTTGCAGGCGCAGTCTGACTTTGGGCGCTTCATCGTGCATTACTCTAAGCGCGGCAATTAGCGGCGAACTTTTATCGGTCAGAGTGTTATCAATTACGCCGACACTCAAATCGCCAATCAACTCATTCTGCGCTGAACTAATCCGGTCACGAAAACTGTCCACCGAGGCGAACAGTTCGATAGCCGCCTGATAGACAAGCTTGCCCTCTTCAGTGAGATGAAACCCTTCCCGGCCGCGTGTACAGAGGCGCATGCCAATACGGATTTCAAGGTCTGAAATCTGCTTGCTGATGGCTGCAAGGCCCACGTTCAGCTCGTTCTGGGCGGCGCTGAAGCCACCCGCCTCCACCACGGCCTGAAACACCCGCAACAGCTTGAAGTCCATTCCGCTGAGAGTAAGAGGGGGGCGTATTCCCGGCTTAGGCGGCACGTTTCCAGAATTGGAAAGTGGAGTTTCCATAATGCTTATTGACCTCGCCTATTGGATTCAACAGGCTCTGACTCACAACAAATACGTGCCCGATTGATAATAATGAACACAGAAAAACCTGATTGGCAACCGCATACGGGGTACTCCGCTTCATAAGCCGAAAGCGGATCCAACATTAATTAACCTGACACTTTGATCAGGACTTTCAATACCTAACTGCCCCCTATCCAGGACGATTCCATGTTGCAACGCCGGAACTGCGTCGTGGCAGGGAGGCTGAGTGGGGTTGCCCAGATCAGGCAGGCGCGGTCTGCATACAGCTTCGGAGAGACACATGAATCAGAATCAGGCGGAGCAGCTGCAAGCCGAGCGCAGGAAAACCGAAAATGCGTTCGACATCACCCAGTACGAACACGTCCCGCGCCGCTATTACGGGCGCATTTTCTTCGCGGCCCTGATCATCATTGCCCTCGCCGGCCTGGCCCGCGCGTTTGCCAACGGGCAGATCGAGTGGAGTTACATCGGCCAGTTCCTGACCTCCGAAGCCATTCTGTGGGGACTGCTGAACACGATCGTCATGTCGATTCTGGCGATGGTGCTCGGGGTGGTGATCGGCGTGGTCACGGCCATCATGCGCATGTCGGCAAATCCGATTTTGCGTTACGTCGCGATCACCTACACCTGGCTGTTTCGCGGCACGCCGTTGATTCTGCAGTTGCTGCTATGGTTCAACCTGGCGCTTATCTTCCCGGTCATCGGCATTCCCGGCGTGTTCGAGATCGACACGGTCAGCCTGATGACACCCTTCGTTGCCGCACTGCTGGGCCTGAGCATCAATCAGGGCGCGTATACCGCAGAGGTCGTGCGCGCAGGCTTGCTCTCCGTGGACACCGGTCAGTACGAAGCCGCAAAGTCGATCGGCATGCCGCGCCTGCAGGCTCTGCGCCGGGTGATTCTGCCCCAGGCCATGCGCGTAATCATCCCGCCGGTCGGCAACGAATTCATCGGCATGGTGAAGATGACCAGCCTGGCCAGCGTCATCCAGTATTCCGAATTGCTGCACAACGCGCAGAACATCTACTACGCCAACGCCCGGGTCATGGAGCTGCTGATCGTCGCGGGGATCTGGTACCTGGCGGTGGTGACTGTCCTGTCATTCGGCCAAAGCCGGCTGGAGCTGCGCTTTGCCCGCGGCGCCGGCAAGCGTTCGTAAATCAGGCCCAGGAGAATCAGCATGAGAAGCATCGTCAAAGCCGTCGGCCTGAACAAATACTACGACCAGTTCCACGCCCTCAAAGACGTCAGCATTGAAGTCGAGCAAGGCGAAGTCTTGTGCATTATCGGGCCCTCGGGCTCGGGCAAGAGCACCCTGCTGCGGTGCGTTAATCAGCTCGAAAAAATCGACAAGGGCGGTTTGTGGGTCGACGGCGAACTGGTGGGCTATCGCATCGTCGGTAATAAATTGCACGAGCTGACGGACGCTCAGATTGCCCGTCAGCGCTTGAGCACCGGCATGGTGTTTCAGCGCTTCAATCTCTTCCCGCACATGACCGCTTTGCAGAACGTGATCGAAGGCCCGATCCAGGTGCTCAAGCGCTCGCCCAAAGAGGCCACCGAGGAAGCCACCGAGTTGCTGGCACGCGTCGGGCTGGCGGACAAGCGTCATTCCTATCCCGTCGAGCTTTCCGGCGGTCAGCAACAGCGTGTCGCCATCGCTCGCGCACTGGCGATGCGGCCCAAGCTGATGCTGTTCGACGAACCCACTTCCGCCCTCGATCCGGAGCTGGTGGGCGAAGTGTTGTCGGTCATGCGGGACCTGGCGCACAGCGGCATGACCATGATCGTCGTGACACACGAACTCGGCTTTGCCCGCGAAGTTTCCAACCGGATGGTGTTCATGGACGGCGGCCAGATTGTGGAGGCCGGCACCCCGGAAGACATACTAATAAGCCCACAAAACCCAAGAACCCAAAGCTTCATTTCTGCCGTTCGCACTTAAACCAGAACAAACGAGAACGACCATGAAAAAGATCCTCATCCCCAGTTTGCTCGCCGGCCTGATGGCGTCCGCGTCAGTGTTCGCCGCGCTGCCCGCCAGCCTCAAGGACAAGGGCGAAATCACCGCCGCCATCGTGCCGAACTACCCGCCGATGGATTTCAAAGACACCAGCACCAATATGCTGACCGGCCTGGATGTGGATCTCGGCAACGCCCTGGCCGAGCGCCTTGGCGTCAAGATCAAATGGCAGGAAACCGCCTTCGAGCAGATGGTCAGCGGCCTGGTGACCAAGCGCTTCGATATCATTCTGTCGGGCATGACTGACACGGCCGAGCGGCAGAAGTCGGTAACGTTCATTGACTACTTCGCCAGCGGCCCGCAGCTGTACACGCTGACCAAAAACGCTGATCTGAACGAGCCGGCCGATTTGTGCGGCAAGAAAGTCGGCACCAGCCGCCGTACCAGCTGGCCTGCGGAAATCGCAGCGTGGAGCAAGGAAAACTGCGAAGCGAAAGGCAAGCCGGCGATCATCGTCAGTGGCTCCGAAGGCTCCGCCGATGCCCGCGCGCAACTGCGTCAGGGCCGGCTTGACGCCGCGATGCAGGGCAGCGAAACCATTCCGTACCTGATGTCCCAGGAGAAGGACACGTACAAGCCGCTCGGTCTGGCGATCTCGAAACAGTTCACCGGCCTGGGCGTCAGCAAGTCCAACCCTGAACTGGCGGCGGCCATCGCCGAAGCGATGCAGGCCATGGTCGACGACGGCACCTACGGCAAGATCCTCAAAAAGTGGGAGCTGGAACAGGGCGCGGTGACCAAGGTCGGGATGAATCAAGGTCAGTAGTAAACGGTCGGACAGCGGACGCCGCCCATGTGGGAGCGCCTTACCGGTGCTCCCGCAAAGGATTTGTACCGAGGCTTGAACAAGGACGGAAAAACACCAGTGGCCACTTACTCCCTCGTCATCCGCCGGTTGATGATCTGCTCGCTGACCATCGTCATGAGCCGGGCGATGACCAGCCCGTTGCTGTCATTGTTCCTCAGCACAAGACTGGGACTCAACCAGCAAGACGTCGGGCTGCTGATGGGCATCGCGGTGTTCATCGCTACGCTGCTGGGGCTGTACGGTGGTTACATCATCGACCGGCTGGAAAAGCGCAAATTGCTGATCCTGGCGATGCTGTCCAGTGCCGTGGGCTTCTCGCTGCTGACCTTCGCCCACAACGTCTACCTGACGACACTCACGCTGGTGATCACTGAGACGGCGTCGGCGCTGTTTCTCATCGGCTCCAAAGCAATCATCAGCGAAAACCTGCCCATCGGGCAGCGGGCGAAGGTGTTCTCGCTGCGCTACACCCTCACCAACATCGGCTACGCCACAGGCCCGATGCTCGGCGTGGTCATTGCCGGGCACCTGCCGCTGGCGCCGTTTTTCATCGCCAGCGCCATCGCGTTCTGCAGCCTTTTTCTGATGCTTGGCATCCCGCGCACAGTCGCTGATACCGAACACCCACCGCGCAGCTTTCTCGACACCCTGATCACGCTGAAAAACGACCGCACACTGATTCTGTTCACGGGCGGCAGCTTGCTCAGCACCATCGTGCATGGCCGGTATACGTTGTACCTGTCGCAGTTTCTGCTGGTCACGCATACGGCGGAACAGGCGTTGAAAATCCTGTCAGCCGTGTTGGCGTGCAACGCGGTAACAGTCATCCTGATGCAGTACCAGATCGGCCGTTTTCTGAAGCGCGAGCAACTGCGGTACTGGATCTGCCTCGGCACAGCTTTATTTGCGATCGGACTCATCGGCTTCAGTTTTGCCGAAACGACCCTGGCCTGGTGCGCTGCGATGTTCGTCTTCACGTTAGGCGAGATGATCATCTACCCCGCCGAATACCTGTTCGTCGACACCATTGCGCCCGATCACCTTCGCGGCAGCTACCTGGGTGCGCAGAATCTGGCGGCCTTCGGCGGAGCATTGAGCCCGGTGATCTGCGGCTACCTATTGATCAATAGCCCGGCTCCGACCATGTTTTATGTCCTGGCGTGCCTGACGGCCATGGGCGGCACATTGTGCTTCCTGGCCGGACGACACGCGAAGCTCGCTCACGCAGACATCGCGCTCTGAGCCCGCGCTCGCCACACGCAGTTCCGTCAATTTGTCACTTTTCAAAACCCGCCCAAACAGGTGAGTATGTCCGGCCTTGAGCTGTCGGTCTGATCGGTCTTTACGAGACGCCTTGCAAGCCTGTCCCAGACTGTCCTGATTTCCACTTCCCCGACGAAAAGGATATCGAGCAATGAAATACCGCACCCTTGGCCAATCCGGCCTCCAGGTTTCAACGCTGACACTGGGCTCCATGATGTTCGGCGTGCAGACGGGCACCGAAGAATCCCTGCGCATCATCGACAAGGCCTGGGATGAAGGCGTCAATTTCATCGACACGGCCAACGTCTACAACGCCGGCCGGTCTGAGGAAATCGTTGGCGAGGCCATCGCCAAACGGCGCAGCGAGTGGGTACTCGCCACCAAAGTCGGCAGCAGTTCGGGCAATACCGCCCCTAACTCCAGTGGACTTAATCGCAAGCACATCTTCAATGAAATTGAATCCAGCCTGCGCCGTCTCGACACCGATTACATCGACATTCATTACCTGCACAAGGAAGACCACAACACGCCACTCGAGGTGACCGTGTCTGCCATCGGCGATCTGATCCGCGAGGGCAAGATCCGTTACTGGGGCGTGTCGAACTTCCGCGGCTGGCGCATCGCTGAGGTGGTCAGCGTCGCTCAGCGCCTGGGCGTCGACAAACCGGTGATCAGCCAACCGCTGTACAACATCGTCAACCGTCAGGCCGAGCTGGAACAGATCACTGCGGCGAAGTTCTACGGCTTGGGTGTTGTGCCCTACAGCCCGCTGGCCCGCGGCGTGTTGAGTGGCAAGTACGCCCCCGACGTAACGCCGGACAGCAGCACCCGCGCCGGCCGTCAGGACAAGCGCATTCTGGAAACCGAGTGGCGCAGCGAGTCGTTGCACATCGCCCAGAAACTGCAGGCGTATACCCAGGCCAAAGGCGTGGGTCTGGTGGAGTTCGCGATCGCCTGGGTGCTGAACAATCAGGCCGTGACCTCTGCCATCGTCGGGCCCCGCACCGAGGACCAATGGGACAGTTACACCAAAGCGCTCAGCGTGAACATCACTGCCGAGGACGAAGCGTTCATCGACTCCCTCGTGACACCCGGGCATGCGTCCACGCCGGGTTTCAATGATGTGCAGCATTTCGTGACGGGCCGTTATATCTGACACAGATTGACTGTGAAGCCAGCCTCGGTTGCCGCGAAGGACTTGCGTCATCGAGGCCGGGCATCCCGTTCTCAATCCCCGATTGATGGCAATACCTGTACGCTCAATCCCTTGTAGAATGCCGCGCCGAGACCGCCTGCTAAACTTGTATCAAAGTTTGACAAGGGCAGCAGCGGTCTCTAGTGTTTCATTGGATCCAATAACTGGTCAGCCGAAGAAGATCAAGCATGCGCAGGACTGAGAAAGAGCAATTTCTGCGGGAAACCCTGGGTGATGAGCAGCCGCCTGCGCATCTGGCGCGTGCACTCATCGAAGAAAAACTGCGCAGCGCCATTCTTGAAGGACGCCTCCCGGCAGGCATCGCCCTGCGCCAGCAAGAGCTGGCTACGCTTTTCGGTGTCAGCCGCATGCCCGTCCGCGAGGCGCTGCGTCAGCTGGAAGCTCAATCGTTGCTGCGCGTCGAAACCCACAAAGGTGCGGTCGTTGCCCCGTTGATCAACGAGGATGCCACGGATGCCTATGCGTTGCGCATCCTGTTGGAGTCCGAGGCCTTGCGCCAGTCGATCCCGCTCCTGACCGGCGAAGACATCAGCACTGCGCGTGGGTACATCGAACAGCTTGAGGTCGAAACCGACTACAGCATCATGGGCACGCTCAACCGCCAGTTCCACATGGCGCTGTATTCCAGGGCGCACAACACGCGTCTGCTCAAACTGGTCGAGGACGGCTTGAACGAGGAAGAGCGTTTCCTGCGCTTCAATCTCAAGCAAATGAACCTGGGCAAGGTGTCCCAGCACGACCACTACGAATTGCTGGAAATGGCCGGTGCCGGTGACGTGGACGCCACGATCGAGGCGCTGACTCATCACTTGAATCGGGGTGTTGAGGCCATCAACGCCTACTTGAGCGCCCGTAAGGCGGAAGAAGCAAAACCTGCAGCGGCCTCACGAAAACGTGCCGTCACCCAGTAACATTTACCGCTGTATTCAATCTTGACCTTGCTTGCTACCGGCTAATCGGCCGAGAAGCACAAGGGATCAACGAACGCCGTTCATGACGGCGTATGCGCCGAAGGACCCGGCTCCACGGTTATGACGCCTTTATCAAGGCTCGGGGAAGCTGAGTGCAAGCCGAAAAGAACAAATGGCTGATGGTCGTCAATTCCGGACAACCCGTCAGAACACGCCTGATTTGCTGTCCTCACGTAGGAGGCGATCCTGAGCATTTTCGTGACTGGTCCGAAGGACTTGCCGATCACATCGAGCTGGTAACGCTGCGCCTGCCCGGTCACGGCAGTCGGCTCAAGGAAACGCCCTACGATCAGTGGGCGCCCTTGTTGCAAGACACCTTCTTCGCCTTGCAGCCCTATCTGAGCGAACCCCACGCGTTTTACGGCCATAGCTTCGGCGGTCGGGTCGCTTATGAAATGGCCAGGCTGGCGCAGAATCATTACCCGAATCTGACACGCCATCTGTTCGTGTCCGGCTGCCGCAGCCCTGACAGCCGACAACCCTGGCCGTATCTGCACACGCTGCCGCAAGACGACTTCATTCAAGCGCTTATCAAGTTGGGCGTGCTCCCGAACACGTTCGCGCAGGATAAGAAACGCCTCAAGCTGCTGGAGCCTGTCGTGCGCAGCGACGTAAAGCTGTCGGAGATCTGGTCGCACTGCGCCGATGAGGGCCTAAACATCCCGTTGACCGGTCTGTACGGCAGCGATGATCCGGTCGCTACAGCCGCCAGCATGATGAAATGGCGGGAGTTCACGCGTCGCGAGTTCGAGTTGATCGAAGTCCGCGGCACTCATGACTTTCTCAGCTCGCAACGCGACCGCCTGCTGCACATCATCAATACGCACCTCGGCTTGCTGGGCGGCTGAAGAAACATCGCCGCCCTCTCCTTCTGCATCGACTCCTCACGCCCTCCTTCTGATCTCTCCTACGACTAAAAGCCGGCCGTCCCACACTCGGCCGTCGCTAATGCACCTATCGTAAAACTTGGCCGTCGTTGACGCGGTGCACCGCCGTGTTCAGGCACACTCGAACGACGAATCGGTCTGCAGCCGGTTCAGGGAAAGCAGTTCTCATGGAGCGGCAAAAGGAGCATTGCCCTGGGCGGAGACATTGAAGTGAAACCCCGAATGTCGCCCAAACCAAAAAATCTCAAAAAACTGTATTAGCCCGATAAAGCGCAACGCTGAACGAGGTATTCGTTCATTAATTTCAATTCTGGCCTTAATGAGCCGGAAGGGTTGCGTTCGCCCTAATAAAACTTAATTAAGAAGTTTTATCGGCTACGCTCGGGCACGATTTATATAGGCCGTTAATTATATTAAAAAGTATTTGCGAAACCATTTGAAACTGTTCTAACGTTTTCTGGCCGGCAACGCTTATGGGCCATTCGTCCACAAACGCTGGTCAGCGAGGGCATAGACCGCGTGAGCATGCCTTATTAAATCCTGCACGATTGTTGACCATTAACGAAGTAACGTTCGCAGCCTCTTGTTGCCCGATAGTTACGGGAGTCCATTTCGGCCGCTCTTCTACGGGCACTTAAGACGACCGTTAATTGCGGCAATTAAAAGAGTGTGTGACGCACTCAATCTCATCAAGGACGTAAAATGGATCTGTTAAAACAGCAACTTATCGCAAAGAAATCAGTACTCGGCGCGCACCCTGTTTTTTCCGAAATTGATTCGCTGCACGCCCTGCAGCGGTTCATGGAGGTGCATGTTTTCGCGGTCTGGGACTTTATGTCACTGACCAAACGGCTGCAGCAGGAACTGGCCTGCACCCGACTCCCCTGGTTGCCGCCGCGAGACCCGAAGGCAGCACGGCTCATCAACGAAATCGTGTTGGGTGAGGAGTCGGATGATCGCCCGGGACGCCACGATCATTACAGCCACTTCGAGCTCTACCTGGATGCCATGCGCGAGATCGGCGCAAGCACCGCGCGCATTGAGCATTTCGTCGAACTGTTGCGCGAAGGCATTCACTACAAAACCGCGCTCGATAGCGTCGGCGCAGGCCGAGCGGCCACACACTTCGTCCGGGACACCCTCGACATCGCGCTGAATGCGCCGGCGCATTGCGTGGCTGCCGCGTTCCTGCACGGTCGCGAAAGCGTTATCCCACAGATGTTCCAGCGGATTCTTGACGACTGGGGCATCACTGCCGACAAGGCACCGACCTTTCGCTACTACCTGGAACGCCACATTGAGGTGGACTCCGAAGACCACGGCCCGGCTGCGGAATCGTTGCTGACCAGACTAGTCGCGGGCAATGAACAGCACCAGCACGAGGTCTATGCCGCCGCCGTCGCCGCAGTCGACAGCCGCATCGCGCTGTGGGACGCCGTGCAACTGACCCTGCGTGAAACGGCGCGGGAAGTCAGCGCATGAGCCCTTCCCTCCTCCGCCACCGACTCGATACCCACACAAGGACGCCATCATGAAAGCCGAAGACTACTTGTCATTCGTTGATGCCTGGGAAGGCCGTGCGACGATTCGGACACGCCCGCGCCGCATCGTCGAAAACGATGAAAAACTGATCTACCCGCTCAGCCGCCAGCCACTGGTGCTAAGCGAGACGTTCACTCGCGAATGCGCTCATCTGCGCGATCTGGCGCTGGTACAGAGCCTGTACAAGTTCATCAGCGACGTCGTGATTTTCGAGACCGAGATCGTCGACAAGACCGCGCGAAGCATCGCCAAAGACAACTTCGCCATTCGCTTTCCCTTCGCTTGCCGCTACGACGCCATGACCGTGGTCGTCGACGAGGATTACCACGCGCTGGTGGCAATGGACTTCATGCAGCAAACCATCGCATTGACCGGCATCCAGCCGATCCCTTTGCCGGAGGAAATCGAACTCAGCAGAGCCATCCCCGCTGCACTGGCATTGGCGCCTGGCCACTTGCGCAGCGCGGTCGAGCTTATCTGCGTAGCGATTGCCGAGAACACCGTGACCAACGACGTAGCCGCGTTCGCCAAGGACGACACGGTGAAGCAGTCCGTCAAAGGCCTCATGGCCGACCACCTTCTTGATGAAGGACGGCACTCCGGCTTCTGGTCGCGGCTGGTCAGGATCTACTGGCACGCAGCGCCCCAACAGGACAAGGAAGTGATCGCGCAGATCCTCCCCGTGTTCATTGCTCAGTATTTGACCAATGACATCCAGAAGTCTTTTGACTTCGTTCTGATCGACAGCCTGCCGGTCATCGAGCCGATCAAGCAGGCGCTGAAGCAAGAAACACGGGCGATGTGCTTCCCGATCAATCGCCACCATCCGCTGGTGGGCAACATCATGCGCTTCTTCACCTCAAGCTCGATGCTCGACTCCCTCTGCGTCCAGCACGCCCTTGCCGACTATCTGCCGGCCGGAGGCTTGCAATGAAGCGCCTGGAAATTGTGCTCATCGGTTACAGCCGGGCGATGAGTGAGCTAAGTGCAGAACTGGACGCCCATGGGCATTCGATACACCTCCTGCGCGATGCGGCCGCGCTGGAGCTGACGCTGACAGCGCTTAAGGACGCGTCGATCATCATTGAGGACGGCACGCTGGAACTGCCCCATGCAGAATGGGGCGCGTTCAAGGCAGCCGTGCATCTTGGTCTCCGGGTAGGACTTACACCGGGGAGCGAGCGGGCACTGCCTGAACTGGAAATAGTGTGCTGGCTCGGGACAGCTACGGCGCAGCGCTTGATCGCACGCCATGCCGTGGCTGCCACGCTTTCCGGCAACGGCCGCGGGTTGCGGGACGCGGCGGTCGCAACGCTGGTGGACAACGTAGCGCTGCTGATCAGCCGGTTCTCGCGTGATACGGAGTACTTCGCGCGTGCCGAACGCATCGATCCGCCGCACGGGGAGCGCCAGGAAAGCCTGCTACGACTGGACCGACTGGCCTTCGAGCACTGCTTCAACTTCACTGCGGCGCCAGAGTTGCTGCGTGTTGCCGAGGAGACGCTGGTCGCACGTCTGGATCGGAGCTTTAGCGAATTCGCAGGGCGCACTGCGCTGAGTATCGACGGCGAGCGCATCAGCTACGACCAACTCCGCGCACACGGCGTCGCGATCCAGGCGCAGATTCAGGCCATGCTGCCGCGCGCTTCAGTTGAACCGGTGGTGATTGGCATTTGTATGCCGAAATCTGCGGCGCTGTTCGCCGGGATACTTGCCATTCTGGGCAATGGAGCGGTGTATCTGCCGCTGGATCCCAGCCAGCCTCTCCAGCGTCAGCAGTACATCCTCGAAAACGCGCATGCCTGTTTACTGTTGCACGATGGGACTCACCCGCTGGCGGGGGTTGCTGTGCCGGGGCTGGATATCAGCCACATCGAGATCGTGCCGACGGCGCAGTCGCTGATGCGCTATCGCCCGGAGACCGACGCGCCGTGCATGGCGCTCTACACCTCGGGCACGACCGGACACCCAAAAGGCGTGATGCTCAGCCAGCGCAACCTGAGCCACTTCACGGCCTGGTACGCCCACTATGTCGAGCTGTCCGAACACAGCCGGGTGCTGCAGTTCTCGACGCTGAGCTTCGATTCGTCGGTCATCGACATATTCCCCACCCTGCTCAGCGGCGCTGAACTGATCGTGGCGAACGACGATCAGCGTCGTGATCCGCTGCAACTGTTCGAGCTGCTGGATCAGAATCTCAGCCACGCGTTTCTGCCTCCAGCGTTGTTGAGCATCCTGCCGATTGACCGACCGCTGAAGCTCAAGCACTTGTGCACCGGCGGTGATGTCTGCGAGCCCTACGTGATTGAGCGCCTGGCAGCGCAATGTCACTTCCACAACCTGTACGGCCCGACCGAGGCCACGGTGTTGATCACCGCCGGCCGGTTCCAACCCGGCGGCAGCAACCGCAACCTGGGTCGCCCGATCGCCAACAGCCAAGTTCTGATTCTCGACGAGGATATGCAGCCCGTCGCGGACCAGACACCCGGCGAGCTCTACATCGTGGGTCCAGGCGTGTGCCTCGGTTACATCAACAATCCTGGACTTACCGATGAGCGCTACGTGAATGTCGCGCTGGGTGATGGCCAAAGCGTGCGCGCCTATCGCACAGGGGACATCGGCAAATGGACGAGCGCTGGCATCGAGTTGTCCGGGCGACGTGACAACCAGGTAAAGATCCGCGGATTCAGGGTAGAGCCTGAGGAGATCGAGCACTGCCTGCGCGACAGCCAGCTGTACCGACAAGTCGCGGTGGTGATTGACGACCAGCGACGCATCCTGGCTTTTCTCGCGCAACCGCACGGCGTGGAGCCGGACGCCGCCCGGCATTTGCTCAAGGACCATGTCGCAGGGTTGTTGCCCGACTATATGCGGCCGACCGCCTTCACGGAGTTGGCGAGCATGCCGTTTGCCAGCAACGGCAAGGTCGATCGCAAGGCGCTGTTGCAGCTGCCAGTGAACCTGCTGGAGCAAGCCCCACGCCGTTTGCCCGACACCGAAAACGAGAGGCTTCTTCTTACGTTGTGGGCCGATCTGCTTGAGCTTCCGCCTGACGAAATATCAACTGACGAGAGCTTCTTCAATCTGGGTGGTCATTCGATCCTGCTGTCGCAGATGCTGCTGAGGATTCGCGAACGGTTCGGCCGCAGCATTCCGATCAACCGCTTCATCGAGGCGCCAACGCTGACCAATCTGGCGTCACTGCTCGACAGCGACGGCACCACCTCATGGACCGTCAGCCCGCAAGCCTTCCGGGATGCTTCGGCGCCCTTCGAGCTGCCGGTACTGCCTGTGGAGCGCATGGGCGACGTACACAAAGTCATCGTCACCGGCGCCAATGGTTTTCTCGGTGTTCACATCGTCGAAGCGCTGTTGGCGTGGGGCGCAACCGAGGTTGCCTGCCTGGTACGTGAAAGCGCAGGGATGACGGTCCAAGACCGCTTTATGCAGGCACTGCGCGAAAACCGTCTCGAGCATCTGGATCTGGCGCGAGTACGGGTTTATGCCGCCGACGTCACGCAGCCGCAGCTCGGGTTGAGCAACGAGGTATACGAACGGCTTGATCGCGAGTTTGGCGCGCTGGTGCACAACGCGGCCAACGTCAACCACGTTCAGGACTACGAGACGCTGGCCAAGGGTAACGTCGAGCCGATTTTCGAATGCCTGAAGCTGTGTGAAGGGCGCAGCAAGAAGGTGCTCAACTTCGTATCTACGCTCTCTGCTTCAAGCGCCGTCGGGACTGACGGTCGCGTCCTCGAAGCGCCTGCTGCCGAGACTCCGCCAATCTACATCAAGAACGGCTACAACCTCTCCAAGTGGGTCGCCGAGCGGATCCTGCAGCAAGCCCGTGAGCGAGGCGCGTGGGTGAACATCTACCGGCCCGGCAATATCGCCTTCAACAGCACCACCGGTGTCTGCCAGCCGCACAAGAATCGCCTGATGCTGATGCTCAAGGGGTCGATGCAACTGGGCCAGGTCCCGGATTTCTCCATGACCTTCGACTTGATGCCTGTCGACTTCCTCGCCCGATTCATTGGCTTTCACGCCAGTCGTTACCAGCCGGCACACGCAGTCTTCAACCTCCACAACCCGGAGCCGTTGAGCTGGAGCAATTACGTCAGCGCGTTCCGTGAAGCGGGCAGTGATTTCGAGATGGTCAGCGTCAGTGAGTGGCAAACCCAATTGAACCGCGTGGACAGCGGCAACGCTTTATTCGGCGTGCTCGGCTTTTACCTCGATGGGTTTGAGGAAGACATCGGAGACATATCAATGATCGCCTACCAGAACGCCCATGCGGGTGTTCAACGGATGGGCGAAAGCTACCCCTCGAAAACCCCGGCACTGCTGCGCAAAGGCTGCGAGTACCTGAAAGAGATTGCCTTCATCTGATACACCCCAACGCAACTCCCCCTTAAGTTATGGAGAACAACATGAACGCTATTCAGCCGCTCAACACCCTTGGCTCCCTTTCGCCCGATACGCTGATTACCAATCCTGGAGGAGAACCTGTGGTTTCTGCAATCTCGATCAACGCACCTGCGCGTGAGGTCTGGAAGATCGTAGGCGATTTCGGTGGTTTCACCCATTTCATACCGCAACTGGAAAGCATCGAAGTGGTTGGCGAAGGTCCTGGGTCGATACGTTACAAGAAATTCAAGGAGGGTGGTCTGCGGGTTGTCGAGCAACTCAACTCTCGTGACGACGACGAGATGTTTATGACATGGACGACCATCTACAACAATCTAGGTGTTAGCAGGCTCTGGGCCGCGATGACGGTCGCCCCCAAAGGCCGTGCAAGCTGCGTCGCTACTTGGACCATCGTTGCCGAGCCTACAGATGCCAACCCGATAAGCGCTGAGGGATTCAGAAAGTTTTTACAGGACTTTGCTGATGGTGCGATGAAGAATGTGCCCGGAGCTGTGATGCGCTCATAGCCTAGGCCTGCTGCGTTTCAGTGCCGGCGGTTTAAACGACAAAACCCCAGTCTGCGTAAGCAGACTGGGGTTTCGGAATTCAATCTTGACGATGACCTACTCTCACATGGGGAAACCCCACACTACCATCGGCGATGCACCGTTTCACTGCTGAGTTCGGGATGGGATCAGGTGGTTCCAGCACTCTATGGTCGTCAAGAAATTCTGTAGCCGATCCGTTACTGATGTAACGTTCCAGCGAAAATGTATGACCTTCACTTAAAACAGAACCCCATCTGCTTTCGCAAATGGGGTTCTGGAATTTAATCTTGACGATGACCTACTCTCACATGGGGAAACCCCACACTACCATCGGCGATGCATCGTTTCACTGCTGAGTTCGGGATGGGATCAGGTGGTTCC